>NZ_JBFAUW010000010.1:0-44918 GCF_040679495.1 Nocardia sp. NPDC052254
GTGGTCAGGGTGTCGGTGATGGTTTTCAGTGGGGTGATGGTTTTGCCGGTCTCGGGGTCGGTGCGGGTGGGTACGTGGCGTAGTTTGCCGGCGGTCGCGTCTTCGAGTGAGTGTTGATCGTCGGGGTTGTGGTGGGGTATGTAGCCGTGGTTGTTGCCGAGGGCCCACAGGGTTCGGGCGGCGTGGGTGATGCACCCGATCGACCGCAGGGTGGCGATGTGGTCGGCGAGGTGTTTGTGCAGATGTGTGCGACCGGTGAACTCCCTGGTCAGTCTCCGGGCGAGGCCAGGGTCGGTTGTCGAGATCAGGGTCGAGTGCAGCCGCTCGAGTTTGCGTAGGGCGTCGCCGTGCACGGCGCCCGCGAGTCGGCCACGGACCGCGGTGAGTACATCGATCATGGCCCGCATATGGCCGGTACCGGTATCGAGATCACCGTCGGTGAGCGAGTGGACGGCCACGGTCATCAAGTCGGTCAGATAGCCGGCGGTGGCATCGGCGAAGTCGGGGACGGACCCGTTCCGGCCGGTGTGGGCGAACATCTTCGCGCGATAGGGCAGGCGGGCGACGGCTTCGGTGACGTGTGCGGCCGAAGCGGCAGTGGGCTCTCGGCCGGTGATCTCTTGGTCGGCGTTGCCGGTTCCCTCGCCCTCGTCGGCGACCGGCGCCACGAATTCGGCAGGATCTTGTTCGATACCCCGCCGAATCCGGAATCGGCGCCACAGCGGCGGGATGGCCCGCTGCGCGTGGTACGTGTCGACAGGGGAGCCGGCCACGATGTTGTCGAGATGGGCCAGGAGTTGGCCGATCCGCTGTAGGAACGCTTGATTCGGCGATATGGCGACGACCGTTTGCCGGATCGCTCTGCGGTCGTACTCGGGTGCCGACCGGAGCTTTCGAGCGAGTTCGCCGCGCAGCGTCGATATCTGGGTGGCAGCGAGGTCGACCCCGGGCGTGCCGGGCAACCTGGTCGCGATCGCGGTGACGATCTCGTTCGCCTCGCGCAGGAAATCCAGGCCGGTATCGACATCCTCGGCCCGGGTGAGGTAGTACGCCGCGACATCGAGGACACCGGACAGGTGGGCGGCGGCGGCACCGGCGAACTCCTCGTCGGTGACCGAATCGGCAGCGGCCCGGACACGTGCGAACGCCGAGGCATGTTCGTTCGCAACACGGAACAGGTCGACGACCGCCGGATCCGCGCCGCGTTCCCGGCGCAATACCAACGCCTGATCGAGCTCCGAGTTGTATCGATTGCCACCGTGTGCGGTCAAGATGTCGACCATCTGTTCGACCGGTGATGTATGGGCGATCGGCGGTTCGGTGCCGGGGCCCGGCTCGTCTTCGAAGCTCCAGGGCACACGAGCGAGCGCCCCGGCGATGTTGTGGACCTTCTTGCCCTGATATCTGGCCGTGTCGGCGGCGAGGTGGAGCACGCGCTCCTGATCGAGGACCGCGCCGGTGAGGTCGTAAAGACGTGCCGCCGCCGTGTACATCGATCGAAGCAGGGGCTGCCGCGCCGCGACTGTGTGTGCGGCGGCAAAGAGTGTGGTGTAGTCGCTGGGCCGTCCCGCGGACAGGTCCGCCCCCACCCGCGTCCAGAGGTCGTGCAGCAGCGCGTTGAGGATCCGTGCGGTCGTGATCATGGTGTCGGCGTCGGGGTTGCGGCCGTCCCGGATCGTTCGCAGATGACCGCTGAGTTCGTCGCTCGATCGCGTCAGCCACGCATGCGCGTCGGAATCGCTCAACCGCCGGATCCGATCGAGCAATGTCTCGAACGATGCCCCGGAAAGTTCGGCGATCGGCAGATCAGCGGCCACCACGGTTGAGCCGTGCAGGTCCGCAGCCGGTTCGGCTACTGATTCGGACGGCGCGGCGGGCATGGCCGAGTAGTGGCGGACAACGCGGCGCTCGTGCCGGATGCCGGATCCCGCCGGAGCGAGAGCCGGTTCAGTGGTCTCGGCGGGTGCCGGGCTCCACACACCGAATGGTCTGGAGGGATTGTGTGGAAAAGGCCGTGGCGGATTGCTCCCGAGGCTCACGTTCAACGTCAGCATGGCGATCCGGAGTTCGTTGTTCATGAAATCGATCTGACCCGGCGTGAGCAGGCCGACGGCCGCCGCACGTCCGAGGCGGATGGTGTCGAAGATCAGTCGCTGGGTGTGGAACAACAGCGAATAGACCACGGGGCCGCTCCCCAACTGCCCCGCGAGCAACTCGAAGCGCACCACGTCGAAGCTGGCCGGCCCGGGCCGGGCCAACTCGAAGTCGATCGCGACGATATTGCCGTCGTCGGTCTTGATCAGCAGGTTGCCGGTGTTCAGATCGCCGTGGATGAGCTGGGAAGCTTCCGGGTCCATTCGCCAGGACATGGCCAGCAGCGGCTCGAACATCTCGTCGGAAATTCCGAATTGCTCGAACAGCGCGGCGAATTCTTCCCTGTGTTCGTCGACAATCGACTTGAGATCGTCTATTCGCTCGCGTACGAAATCGCCCGGATCGACACTTTCGACCGGAATTCCGCGCATTTGCTCGAGCAGTGTCCGGACGGCCTCGGCCACAACCTCCACCGAGGTATCCGGAGCATCGCGGACCGCGACAGCGGGGATATGACCGAGAATTTGCGCTGTGGCCCAGCGGTTGTTGGGCAGTCGGATGCGTCGCTTCTTGAAGACTCGGTGGGTTTCGACACCGTGCTCCGCGAGGAGCTCGAGAATCGAGCTTTCCTCACGGGCTCGTGCATCCAGTCCGTCGCCGTTATCGATATCGATACGGATCAGGAACATTCCCGCTTCTTGATTTCCCAGCGGAACATTGAGGTGATAATTTCCCGACATCGCGTTATCCGTGTTGCGGAGCGCCTCGTCGATCAGACCGTCCGCGATCCGGTCCGGCATCTCCACGCCGGTTTCGCCACCGAGATACTTATAACTGCGAGGTGGCAGTAGCCCCTGTATGCGGTCGTAGATCGAGGTCGGCTCGACCGGATCCGCGGCGGCGCCGGAATCCCCGGCCACTTCGGCGGCCAGCCGCTCCGCGAGCCGGCGGCGTACTCGCGGCCCCACATCGGGGTCGCCGTCCCCGCCGTACCAGTCGCTGTTCAGCAGGTATTCGCGGTCCTCGGCGTCGAGCGCGCCGATGCAGGCTTCCCACTGCTCCCGGCTCGCCGCGTGCATCGCCCGCAACAGCGGATCATCCGTGCCGTGACCGTCGGTGCGCTGGAATCGGAACGACACCCGCTGGCGGAAGCGGGCGAACCGGAGCTGGTCGACCGCCAGTTCGTGCGCGGCCGCCGCAAGGGTGTCGAAATCTGCCGCCACCCCCACCCGGCCGCGCGCTCGCACGGTGATCTCGTTCGCGGTGGCGGCGTCGCCCACGATGACTCGGACCCGTTCGACGACCGCGTCGTAGACCTGCGCCAGGGGGTCCGCACCGAGAGTGCCGGGTGCGAATTGATCGATGGCGGCCCGGACCTCGTCGTTGTGCAACAGCTCCGCAGTGGCGATTTCGCTGATGCGTGGGCCCTCGACATGGCGATGATCCGCCAGACCCTGCGCCAGTGTCAGCCGTGTGCTCAGGTCTCGGATGAACGCTACGGTCGCCCGCGACGATGCCGGGAAGTTCCCGCGGCTGTACACGTCATCGAGAATCTCGCCGATCTCGTGGAGATGTGCGATACCCGATTCGTGGTCGGTGGTCTGGGTGAGCTCGTGCGTAGCGAGGGCCAGCAGGTCACCGGCCAGGGCGACTCCGGTGGTGATGGCATCGGCTCTCGTGGCCGAGGTGCGCGCGTGCGCGTGGGCAGCCGTACGACCGGGCAGGCGCCGGCGGACCGCGACCAGGCGCGGATCGAGTTTGCGCCGTGACCTGATGTGCAGCGTCCGGTCGGCGATGCCTTTCCAGAACTCACGTTCGGCGTTGAATTCCACCCGTTCGTGCGCGACGACCCGGAGTTGTTCGCGGATGCGGTCCAGGGATTCGGCGGTGGCGGATGTCTCGGCCTCGCGCAGGTAGGCGGCCAGCCGATTCAGTTTCGCGGATATGGACGCGTGATCCGGGACAAGTGGATGCAGGATATTGGAGTTCCAGCCGTCGGGTGAAGCCGATCCGGCAATGTCGACCACCACCTTCGCCGCGGCGTGCATACCCTGGGCGATCTCCGCCCAGGAGGCGATCATGGCCGCTGTCCGTTTCAGCGATTCCGCGCTGAGCAGGTGCACATAGCGGGTGTCGGTGAGGTATCTGGCGTCCGGAAATCGCTCGCTCAGCGCCGCGATGGTCGCACTGAGCGCGCGGGCGGACCCCATCACGTGCGTCATCGCGGGCTGTTCGCCACGGCGGATCGCGCCGAGGTATTCGACACCGCGTGAACGCAGGTCGATCATCGCGCGCAAGACCTCGTCGGTCGAAAGGGTCCGGGTCCAGGTGTCGAGCTCCGCTTCGGTGGCGGTCGACATCTCCGGCACGGTCACCGCGACACTCGCTGGTGAGGTCGGCGCAGTGCGGTTCGAGATCCTGATGGCGTTGGCGATGTATTCGCGCTCGGCATGAGGTATCCGCCGCCGCGGGGACCGCCAGATTCCCAGTCCGCGAAAAACATCGTCGGCTGTCATCGGGTTGCCGGCACCACCGACTCCGAGAGTTCGATGCACGGTGTGCAATGCGTCGAGGAATTCCGTGCGAATGAATTTCATGTCGGCAGGGGTGAGTTGTCCACTCGCCGCTCGACGGGACAATCTGACGCAATCGTGAAATACGCGCTGGGCATTCATGAAGAGCAGGTATGTATCGAATGCTTTTTTGTCTTTCTTCGAATCTGGCGAATTAAAAAGATCGTCGCGCAGGGCCGCTCGTCTGACCGGGTCCGATGTCAGGAATGCTCGCCAGGCGTAGTCGTAGACCCTGTCTCCGAATCTGGCCAATTCGAAATCCCGCATGACCAGTGACCCGTCGTCGAGTATCAGCAGATTCCCATCGTGGGCGTCGCCGTGAAGAATGCTGTAACGGATTCCCTGAGCGATACCGGCAGATTTGATTTTTTTCAGTATCTGTATGAACATGTCGACCGGGATATTGATTTCCCGGAATTCCCGTGCGTACTCCGTGACCATCGCCGAAAATTTGTTCAGCTCCTCGGCGACCATCTGCTCGATAAAATCGGTACGCGGCTGACTGTGTGAACTCACAGTGCGTTTGTGCAGACGGGTGATGGTTTCCGCGAATGCGGAATCGAACGGCGAGGGCGCCGCATCCGCGGGGGCGGCATCCATGACGAAATCGTGGATCTGAATGTCGATCTCGCTGCCGTCCGGCAGTACCACTCCACGCACCACAGCGAATACCCGTGATGCTGATTCGACGCCCGAGCGCGCGATCTCCTCGAGCAGCCGGGGCTCGTCCATGTCTTTGGTGTCCAGACCGTCGCCATCAGCCTTGGGAAGCCTGGCCATGTAATAGCCGCCCTGGCCATCGCTGATGACAACGTTGTCATTGTTGTTGGCCGACAATCCATTCGCGCGGTTGCGCACGGCGAGCTCGGCGAGTGCGCGAGCAACCGGCGCGGACATCTTCACCCCCTCCGGTCCTCCGAGATACTCGCACTCGGAAGCTGCGGGTAGCCCGGGAATCGTGTCACCGGGATCGACGAAGGTAACGGCAGTGCCCGCCGAGCCCGTTGCCACCGGTGGATCCGGCAGCGCTCGGACAAGGGTGTTCATCCCGTCGCGAGTCATCGACTGGGCTTGCTCGAGGGGCAGGCCCAGCTGTTCGGCCGCTGCCTTCGCTGTCGCGCCGTCACGGAATTGCAGTTCCAGCAGTTGTCGCGTCACCGGGGCCAGGGCACTCAGGCAGTCTTCGACCTGTTCCGCGCCGGCCCGGTACAGTGCCTCGGCCCGGTCCGTCTGCTCCGGTGGCACGGCGGCCAGCAATCCCTGCCGCAGTCTGGCGAAAGGCAGCGATTCGCGTGCCTGCTCTTCGGTGCGGGCGGCGGCTTCGGCGCCCGGCGCCTGAGTCCCCGGCGTCCCCTCGTCCCCTCGATCCGAGGATCGGCGAATGATGTTGAGCTGGAGTTCACCACTGGTGCGCGGCCCGTTGTCCGGTCGCAGCACGCCGTCGTCGGAATCGGTGTGGAACCAGGCGATGAGACCTTGGAAGTCTTCGGTGATATTCCGAATCGTGGGCTTCCACGTATCCGGATCGGCGCGCTCGGCGGCGTTGGTGGGGTAGGGGCGCACCCGTGGAACGCCGGGGGCGGACTCGATTGCGGTATCGAAGACGATCAGGTGTTGCATGACATTGCGGATGACGTAGCCGTGAGCCTCGTTGCCGTCGTCCACGACGATCGCGACCGCGGCGCCGTCACCGCGCTTCAAGAGTTCTTTGGCGACACCGGCCATCGGATCATCGGAGGCCATCGGATCATCGGGATCGTCGAGTGGCCGGGCGCCGACCTCGTCCAGCCGGGTACCGAGGACACCCTCGAGGATGCTCCAGTTGCCTTCCTTGTACCAGGCTGGGTCGGTGTCGTCGACCTCGGGCGCGGACTTCCCGTCGGCGGATTCCTCGTCGGATGTGACGAGCGGTCGAAGTATGCGCGCCAGCTGGACCGCACAATTGTCGATCCGGGTGCCGGGAATCGTCCGGAGATCGAGTTGGCCGGATCGGATGGCGACGACCAGCGCCTCCATGGGGGTGTCGACGCCGAGCCTGTTGCGCAGTTCGGTCAAGCGCCTGTCGACGAATGCAGTGGTCTTGCCGATTCCGCGTGCGATCCGTGGCAGGGGTGTTCCGGTGGCGACCTGTCGCAGGATCTGGAGTTCGTAGGGCGAAATATCCGGTGTGTCTTCGACATCCGGCGCCGGCAGGGTGGACGCGTCCAGGATGCCGCGCCGGATGGCCTCGACGACGGCTCGGGTGCGGGTACCGGCATGCAGAAGCTCGATGATGTTCTGCACCAGGGGCCGTACCGCGGAGTAGGTCAGGCCGAGCGCTGCGCCTATCGCGCCGTCGGTCTTGCCCTGGGCGAGTTCCCGCAGGACCATCTTGTCGAGGTCGGATATCCCACCGCGTCGGGTCACCCGTTCGCCCGATTGTGCGTCGTCACCGACGACCGGCTCGGCGGGCACGGGTGCCGTCGCTGTTGCGGCACCGGCGTTGTGGTCGCGGGCCGGTCGGGCTTCTACCAGGATCCGGCCGTACCGATCGATACGCACCTGCCGGGCGATTACCGGTAGTCCCAGCCGCTCGATGCGATAGCGGACGTCTTCGGGCAGTTCCGCGGGTTGTCCCGTCCTCGTGAACAGTTCGATTCCGTGCTGATTGGAGACGCGGATCCGCTTGTCGAATCGCTGCCCGCCGGGTGCGCCGGCGACGACGCCGATCGCCATATTCTCGGCTTCGGCCCGGACGCGCGCGATTTCGGCATCGATCCGAGCGAGGGCGTGGAGCGCATCGCCGACCTCCGCCGACCGGGCGCGGAAACCGCGGCGCAAGACACCGGCGTCGAGGCGCCGGCGCAGCAGCGCCGGATCCAGCTCCGCACTCGCCGCGCCTGTCTCGGCCCATGCCGTGAGTCCGAGCCGGTCGAGCAGGTTGGGATCAGCCAGCAACCGATCCCGAATGCGATCCAGCTCCGCCGCTCGCTCGCGGGCCAGATCGCCGAGGAGCTGAATTCGCTGTGCCAGTTCACCGGTCGGCACATGCTCGAACTCCGCGAACTCGGGCCGGGATTGCGATTCGCCACCATCGGCGATATCCGGATCGCCCCCGAGAAGGACGCCCTGCTGGCGATCCACCAGGCGAGCGAACTCGTCCAGCGCGAAGATCGCGTCGTCGTCCGGGACCCGTATCGACGGCTCGGCCCGCCGGGTGCGGTATTGCTCCTGTTCGGACGGCGACAGTCCGCGCCATCGCCGGGCCAACTCCGCGGCCCGCCCGCCGGCCCGGATCGCGGTGCGTGACCCATGTGGTGCGGGAATTGCGGACCGGCCGGTAGCACGATGCCGCGCAACGGTATTGCGGCGAGCCGCGTCGCGCCACACCTGCACCGGTGTCATACCGCGTCGCAATGCCTGCAGGGCATAGGCAGGGTGACTCAGGTGTTCCGGTGCGGCGGCGCCGAGCGCGAGATTCGCCTCGGCCAATGCCTCCGCGGGCAGGATCACCGGTATTGCACCGAGTGTCGGAACATGACCTTCCGGTCCTTCGCCGGACAGGTTCTCGCGCTCGCGATCCAGCAGAATCGCATACAACTGATTGCCGTCGACGTTGCTCTTCCACGCTTCGAACAGTGCTTGGAGACTGTATTTCTCCTCGCCGTACCGCTGTTCGAGTTCGGTCAGATCGACGGCGAAGCCCGGCTTGTCCTTCGGCTGGGTCAGCCAGTGCTGGAAGGCGACGTAGGTGGACTCGATGGGCAGCTCCTTCTTCGTGGCAGCGGCGTATGCCGGAAGCTGCAGCAGCCAGTCCGCGAAGGAGGTGTCGGCCGGCAACCCGGGAAATTCGCCCAGGAGCTCGGTATCGGAGTCACCCCAGTCGCCGAACCCGGAATTCGCCCGTGTTCCGTCCGGATCCTTCAGCATCTCGAAGAACTCGACGAGCGCACCGAATGCCCTGGCCTCCAGCGAATCGAGCTTGCCCGCGTAATCTCGCGAGCCGGCCTTCCGATCGTGTGAGTGCACGATCTGGTGACGGATGGCCCGGTAGACGTCACCGTCGGTGCTCGGATCCGTGAGGCGGGCCTCATCGAGGAACAGGCAGTACGGCGCATCGTCGCCGAAGACCCTCGTGCTGGACGCCGTCACCGATTTCCGCAGGGGCACGACGGCGATGACGTCCGGCCCGATATCCGGCCGGTCCGCCATCGTGTCGATGATCGCCTTCCGTTCGGCCAGTGACGAATCGGTGGTGATGCCGAATGTGTAGAGCTGCAGGATGTCGTCGTATTCGTCGACGATCGCGTCTCGGATCGCCACCGCCGTACCGACCGAGATACCTGGCTTGTCCAGGCCGAGGACCTCGATTCCATAGGTGTCGTGGATCTGCGCGGCTATCGTCCGTCGGGTATCGCGGGTGGTGGTCGTTTCACGTCCGCGAACGGCACTGATGTTCCGGCCGCCACGCGGATCGTCGGCGAAGACCACCCAGGGGTTCAGCTGTCCGGGCAGTACGGCCGGGCCGTCGTCGGCGACGGCCCCGGTGGAATCGAAGTCTTCCACCGCACCCGGCGGGACGGTGCGAGAAGTTCGTCGGGTGGTGCCACGGGGTCGCGCGGCCGGAACCTGGGTGCGCAGAGCGAGGCCATCGCTGATCTCGAGCAGTTGCTGTGCCGCGGCGCGGCAGGATGGGCAATCCTGCAGGTGGGCTTGCACTTTGGTCTCGGCACGCACTTCGAGCTTGTTTCGTGCCCACGTTCCGAGCTGTTCCACGGTGGCCCGGCACGATTCATTCGGGTGCTGGTCGAGATGGGCTTGCAGGTAGGCCGCCCGCAGCTTCTCCAGTGCCCGATTCCGCAAGACCCGTACGGCATTGGCGTTGTCGACATCGACGAGAGATGCCAGTTCGGCCGACGGCATATCGGGCTCGAGCAGGACCAGTCGATGGCGTTCGGACAATGTCGCCAGCGCCCGCCGCACGAGCTCGATCTCGAGGTTCCCGACCACCGGATCGACGAAGGGTTCACCCACGTCGTATTCGGTCATGTCCTCGCCCAGAGTGATCCGGTTGTCGTGGGTACGCACGTGCTCCGCGACGATGCGCCGCAGTGCGGTCATGACATACGCCCGGAACGCCGTATCGGGTCCCGTGCCGTTCAACAGGGCCGCGAGGGTGCGCACGAACGCCTCCGACACCGCATCGTCGGCGTCGGCGTGCCGGGTTCGAGCCCACGCGTGCCGCCGGACGGCACCCACATGGCGCTCGTACAGCACCCCGAAGGCGTCCTCGTCTCCGTTGCGTACCGCGGCCAGCAACTCGCCGTCGCTGCGGGAATCGGCTGTCGTGGTGAGGTTTTGCCGCCCCCGCTGTGCCGGCATCCGGGGCGCGATGACGGGTGGTGAATCGACCGGTTGACGCGGAATGCCGACGGAGCCTTCCGGTGGCGTTGCGCCCTGTTCGATTTCCGCCGATTCCTGAGTTGGTGATCGTTGCGCCGGAACGGCCGGCTTCAGCCCGTGATCGTCGGCGGACCGGTCGCGGCCGAGGCGGGTTGTGCGTGCCTGCTCCCAGTCCGCGTCGGTCCAGTCGTCGCCGGGCCCGAGGGGGTCCTCGGCTCGGCCGTCGGCGTCGTAGGTGACGGCGAAGAAAGTGGTGCCGGCAGGCAGCATCCGCAGAGCACGAAGGCGTGACCGCGTTTCCTCGGGGGACAGGTGGTGTTCGGTGAATTCGCCCTTCTCGGTCCTGAGTTCGTGGATCCGGACTTCGCCGTTGTCGGTGCTGATGGTGAAGACGTGGCCGTCGATCTTGTCCGGATCGGCGCCTCGATATCGGACGGCGATCAGTGCCAGGGCGGTGGGTTGTTCGGGATCGGCTACGTACGAGACGAATTCGTCGAGGGATCCCTCCTGCCATCGCCCGTGTGCGTGCTGGGCGAGTTCGCGAGGATGGAACGCGCTGTATTCCAGGATGGCCGCGGCGTCGGCGTCGGGCATCGTGAGGACGGTGTGCCGGTCGAGGAATTCTTCGGTGACGTCGGCGAAGTCCGCACCTGGGTATCGGTCTTCGAAATGCGGCCGTGCGAAATACCTTCTGATGAAGCCGAGTTCGGCGAGCCCGCACGGCGCCGGTATCGCCGTGCCGTCCCCGGCGGCAGCGAGCGCGAGTGCCGCACGCACCTCGGCATCGACGGTTGCGTCGATATCTGCCTGGGCAACAGCGGATTCAGCCGATGTCGATCCGCGCTCGACGGTCGGGGTGAATGCCTGTCCGGTGGCAGTCTCCGCGCTGATCCCGCGCCGAGTCTCCGCCCGGAAGGCCCGGCGCAGCCACAACTGCCGGCGCCTGCCCTGAGGTTGTGGCACTACCGTGTAATCGGCCCGTTCTGCCTCCGCACCGCGCCCCACGAGGACCAAGCTGATGTTGTCCAGGCCGCGGCCCGGAATACGGTTGTTCTCGTCCTCCCAATCGAAATAGGAACCGTGGGGGAGGAGAAAGTAGCGGTCGATGAGCGGCGACCGGCGCGCGACGGCGGCGACGTCGGCGGGGACCTCGGTGGTCAGAAGTACCGCGTCGAAAATGGCCGCCGCGGGACTGGTACCGAGACCCGAACCGGCGTACCGCCCCTTCTTACCGGCGATGTGTGAGCCGAGGTTTGCGACCGGGTCCGACGCCTCGCTCAGTGCAAACACCGGCACTCCGATGTCCTTGGCGTGGTTCACCCGCCGACCGGCGCCGGGGGAACCGGTGAGAATCACCTGGTCGACTTCGTCGGCGAGGCGTGCGTTCCCCGCGCTGTCCACGATCGCGTTGCACAGGGTGGTCGAACCGTAGCTGTGGCCGATGGCATTGCGCAGCATAGGTACCGGTGCTGCGCCGCGTTCGGCATAGAACTCGCGGGTCGCGTTGACGGCGGTGAGGTCGCAAGCCACGACGTCACCGCCCTCCTCGGCCAATCGGGGAGTGGCGACCGCCAGGTCGGTCGGGCAGTGATACCCGATGTCGATGATCGTGGCGACGCTGGCGCCCTTGGCGCGCACCGTGGTCATCTCGTGCACCGCCTGCGCGGCCTTCGAGCGTCTGTGCAGCACCTCGACCCGGGACAGGAACCCGCACGTCATTCGGTTCATGATGGCGGCGGAATCCGCGTCGCCGATGGAGACGATGACCCGCCCGTTGCCGTCGTGGGCCGCGGCGTCGAAGGCCAGCAACTGGACAACGGGCCGGCCGGTCAGTTTCTGGGCATCTCTCTCGATCTTCGCCAGCTGTTTCTTGGCCTCCAGGAGGTTGTTCAGTTCGGCGAGTTCGGCTCTGGAGAGGGTGGGGGTGAGATTCGGAACCCGCGCTTTCGCCTCGGCGGATGCGCGGCGCAGCAGCAGTCGCGCGCGCTCGTACCTGCTGCTGCCCGGAGTGAGGGTGTGCGCGGCGTCGTCGGGCAGGAGTCGCAGAAATTCCTTGATCCTGCGGTCGATCGCGAGCCGATTCGCTTTGTCGCGCACCGTGAATGGGATGCCGTCGGCATTGCCGATCTCGAATGGACGGTCGCGGAGCAGCCGGTATTGCCGATCGGAGAGCCCGAGCTCGGCCTGCAAGGGGGGAAGTCCGGAACGCTTGGGGAGATCGGTGCCCAAGGACTCCCACACCTGCGCGACCTTGTGGGTGTGTGCCCGGGACGCGGCGACCACATTATCGGGATCGGCGGTCTGTACCAGCGAGCCTGCGTCGGCACTCGGTCCGAAATACTGTCGGAGAATGGCTCGCGTTTCGGCGGCGAGCGGGTGTTCGGTGGGGGCCGCGTCATTGCGGGTGGTCGGCTGGAAATCGCGGAACCTCTTGGTGAATCGGCGTGCCGGCTCGTTGTTGTTGCCGGGTGGTCCGGTGATTGTGATATCGGTGAAGGTGGGGTCGATTTGGGTTTGGTCGGGTGTGGTGGTGGGGGTGAGGGTGTCGTTTTCGGTGGGTTCGAAGTAGGCGATGTAGGTGTGTTCGGGGTTGGTGTAGGTGGCTTTCCAGTCGAGGTAGGGGCGGGGTTGGTTGCCGGTGAGTTGGTCGTGGATGTGGGTGTTGGTGAGTCCGGTGGCAGGGTCGGTTTTGCGGGTGATGAGGTAGGCGTGTGCGCGTGTGCCTGTGCCGACGATGGCGACGGCGTAGGTGCCGGTGGGTTTGCCGCGGAGGGTGTCGACGGCTTTTTTCATGGGGTCGTCGGAGAGGTCGCGGGTGGTGCTCGGCTGGTGCCGCAGTCCGGAGGAGGTGGCTTCTTCGAAGTTTCGGGCCAGCAGCCCGGTGAGGGTGGTCGTGCGCAGGCCGTTGTGTCGAAGGATGTCGACGACCCACGGCAGGCACACGCGGAGCTCTTCGGGGACCTGTCCGGCCGGGCGCTCTGTCGGCTCGATGTCCTCGGCCGGTTGCCGGCGTTTGCCCGCGCGCTCGCCGGTTATGTCGAGTAGGCCCGCGCCGATGCCTCGTGCCACCGTAGCGGCGCGGGAGTGTGTGCCGAGTTGCGTGGCGACAGTGGTGTGGTGGCCGATGACCTCCGTTTCGGAGATGCCGAGAACGGTGCCGATCTCCATGTCGGACAGGCCTTTTGCCATCAGGCGCAGCACCGCTGTGTCCTCGGCGGACACCGTGACCGCGCCGGGCCGATCTACCGGTTGCAGATCGGTGATGTCGAGATACCCACGGCGAGTGGCCTCGACGACCAGCGTGACGGCATCGGCGGCACCCAGTTTCCCGATCAGCGCCGTGAAGACATCCTCGGCGGAATCCGTTGTGATGTGCAGATTTTCGGCCAGCTTTTCGAGAGGCAGGCCCGCGACCGTGCCGTTCAGCAGTTCCCATTCGATTTCGGTGAGGTACTCGTCGGCGTCCGGCAGGTTGTCGACGCGGGCCACCAGGTGGGCCAGTCGGTGCAGCGCACCGGCGACGACAGTACGAATCGTGGTGTCGCCGAGTACTTGTGCGGGATCGGGGTGCGACCAGCCCGCGACCGTTGCGTCCAGATCGCCCTCGTGGGCCGTCAGCGCCGCGACCGCTGTCTGCTGCAATGGAGACAATTGCGGCAGGTGGGCTCGGACCCTGGCGACCGGGACTGTGCCGAGCTTGACCGCGATCGGATCATCGGCCCCGACGCCTTCCAGTGCGCGATATGCGTTGGCGAGAATTCCCGGCGTCGCCGTGGTGACGCCGGCGCGGTCGGTTCTTCCGATGATCCGGCGCGCCCACCCGCGAATCCGTTCCGTCACAGCGGAAGTGACGGCGCTGCGCCACCCCTGCCCGGCCATCGCGGCCCCGGCGAACGCCCCCGCGACCGCGGCGGCCGTCCAACCGGCCGCGGCCGGATCCACCGGGATCAACAACCCGGCCATCGCTCCACCGAGCATGAAGGTGGTACGACTTGCGGCTCCGGTCCGCCCGCCCCAACGTCCCAGGTACGTGGGAAGTACCCCCTGCTGGTAATAGGCGCCCCTGATCGTCATGGTGGCGCTCGAGGTTGCCGTGTAGCCGGCCATGCCCAATGCCGCGGCGAATGGGTTGGGCACCGCGGCCTCCACCGCGGCGACCGCGGCGGCCGCGGCGAGCATGGCCGTGTTCGCAGTCTCGACCGCGGTGGCGCTGATCCGCAGAGGTTGATTGGGCGTGACCGTATTTCCGGTTCTGCGGCGCATCCCCCAGTTGATGATCGGCTTGCTGACCGCGGCACCCAGGAAGTTGCCGACCGCCGGTCCCAGACTGGCGATACTCTGCTGCGCGCCGGTCAATTCCATTTCGTGGAGCAGCGATGCGAAATACAGCGACTGGAATCCCAGATATAGATTTACGGCATTTCCGCCACGTGCCAACCGCCCCAGGAGCGGATTCCGCTTGGCGAATCGGCGGGCCTCGGCGAAGCTGCCCCGAAACCGGTCGAATATCTGGCGGAACGACTCTCGCGCCTTGTCCGTGCGATTGCGCTGGGGCGCGGTCGTCATCTCGGGGAGCCGGTGATATGTCCACCAATTGAACGCGAACGTGGCCGCGTTCACCGCGAATACCGCCGCCGGCGACCAGGACAGCAGGAGCGGCCCCAGCGCGGCTCCGAGAGCCGAGATGATCGGGCCGACCATGTTGTTGAACGCGTTGTACGACAGCGCGTGATCCTTGCCGATCAGCAGCTGGGTGATTTTCGCGGAGGTGGCGAGACGCAGTTGATAGGCGACCGCATCCGCGAACAGAGCGGCCGCGACGATGTAGGGCAAGAAAGGGGCCCCGACGAGGATGGCCGCAGTGGTTGCGGCCGACCCGGCGGCTCCGATCAACTGGCTGTACTTGGCCACTTGGGTCGTGCTGGCGGAATCGGAGAGGTATCCGCCGAAAAGGGCGAAGAGGATGTGCGGGACTTGAGACGCCGCCATGATCGCGCCGGCCGGGCCCGCTCCGAACAATCCGATGGACCAGATGGCGAGGGCGGAACTCATGATCGTGTCGCCGAGCATACTGATATTGGCGCCTAGGAAGCGCCAGCGGAGATCCGCAATCGTGCGCAGCAGGTGCCAGGCGGAATCCTTCTGCTGATCAGTGCCTTCCGGCCGCGCAGTGGCGGTCTTGCGGCCGCGCAACCATGTTCGCCAGGTGCGGAATTTCGAGACCCGCGCGTCCGGCTCCCCCGCCGCACCCGTGCCCGGGCGCTCGGTGAGACCGGGATCGATCCTTGCCGCACTCGAATTGTTGTCGCGCGCTTCGGTTGTGCGTCCGCTGCCCCGTCGGCGGAGCCGGTGGCCGATACCCGCGCTGCGCCCGTGGCTCCAGCGCAGCCAGCTGCGAAGTGTGGAGACGAATGCCGGGTCGTTGTTGTTGTCGGGTGGCGTGGGTTTTCCGGTGATCTTTCCCTTGCGGGGGCGTGTGCCGAGTTGCCTGCGAGGGGTTTCCTTGTGGGCGTCTTCGAGGCTCCCGTCCTTTTCGCTTCGGCGGTTTCGGGCGATGTGGATCCGGGGGATCGTGGTGAAGGCGTGGGTGAAGTCGTCGGCCTCGATGACCCGGGGGATGCGGATCGGGTCTTCGCCGCCGGTGTCGGATTCGGTGCGCTCGATATTGGTGTCGAAGATGAGGGCTTGGCCGGGGCCGGTGTTGACGATGGTGAACACGTGCATGGTTTCGCCGTCGTCGGCGACGACGTTGATGCTGTCGACCTTGTTCTTCTTGTGCTTGACCTCATCGATGAGGGGGCCGAACACCCCGGGTGTTTCGGCGGGCTGTCCCTCGGCCGTCCGGGGGTCCTGCCGATCGGAGGGTTGGTTGAACAGGTCGTATTCGATGAGTGTGGATTTGATGTGTTTGACGAGGGTTTTGTAGGTCCGCTTCTTACCGCGTGGTGCGGTGGCATCGTCCTTGCCGAGGGCGAACATGATCCGGCAGGTTCGGTCCAGGCAGTCGTCGAGCAGTTCCTCCCGAGTACGCGTGTCCTTCCACGTGCGCGTTCTGGTGGCCCAACCCAGTCCGGCCGCATAGGCCGTCGCCGCCGCGAACATGCTCGTATTGGCCAGCCCGGTCGTGACGGGGCCGAGCGCCGCCATCGCCGGACCGGCCAGTGCCGCCCCGGCCATGCCACTGAGGGCATTGGTCATCTGGGTCACGGAAAAGCCGCTGCCGTACGTATCCGGCATGAGTTGACGGAGACGTTCGAAGAACTTGACGTTGTTGATCATCACGGCCGCGGCCACCATGCCGGTCGTCGGGATGATGACCCACGGATCGGTGGTGAGCGCGTATTCGCCCATCAGCGCCACCCAGGTGGCCAAGGTGGCAGGGGCCGTCCACCGAATGTCGAGCCGGGGGCCGAGCCGTTGCGCGACAGGGGCGGCCAGCCCGGCTCCGATGCCGGGACTGGCGAACAGGAGCGCCATGGTCGTCGGTGAATAGTTCGCGGCGTCGATCAGATGAGCCAGCTGGACACCGGAAGCACCGAGGCCGACACCCCAGGGAACCGCAATCCCGAAATTGCCACGGAAATAGGTGTCATTCAGAATTGTTCGAGTGGCAGCGCGCAGCGCTCCGGCCCGCTTCGGCGGCTTCACCGTCGGCAGTTTGCGCATCGCCGCGAAGAAGCCCGCACTACCGATCGCGTTGGCCACAATCGGAAGGGCGGCAGAGATGTTCGCCATCAGGGGCGCGGCGAAATTGCCGACCGTGCCGGATACATGCGCATCGATCTGAAGTCCGGTGTTCGCCAGTCGTTTCAGCTCTTCGGCCTGGGCGATCTCGGCAGCGTAGACATTCAGGCCCGCGCTACTCACCATGCGGGCGGCGGCCGCGACAGCGCCGGCACCGATCAGCGCCTCCAGCGCACCGGGCTGCCCGGAGAGCATCCAGCCACCTGCGGCCGCACTCGTCACCAGCGCTGTCAGTGTGGAGGATTGGATGGCCGCACGTGGGTTCTTGTCGGCCCACGACCCCGCGGGCAGCGTCACCCCCAATACCGCTGCCTGTGTCAGTGCGCTCGCGAAGGCGGTCGTTTCGACCGAGCCGCTCATCTGCTGCACGGCTATCGGAACGTAGGACGCCACACCGGCGCTACCGATACCGGCGACTCCGGACGAGACCAACAGTGTGGCGAGGTGCTTGGCCTCGGGTGAACGGGCGGCGCGCGCGCGTGCGCGGCGTTCGCGGATCCGCTCCAGAATCCACTGTTTCCCGGGGGGATCCGTTGCCGGTGAGTCGGGCTGTGGTAGCCGCTGGTCGGTTGAGCCATGGGGGGCCTGGGCGGTACTCGTGCCGGGCGTCTGGCCGGCCGGTTGCTGTGGGGTGCTGGGGTTCTCGGGTCGTTCGCGGCCGGGTCGGGTGTTGCGGTGCTGGGTTTGTCGCCGGGACCTCTTGTGCCGACGGGTGAGTGGTCCGGTGATCTTCTGGTTTTCGTGTTCGGGCGCGACTTGGGTCTCGCTGGGCGTGGTGTCGGCGATGAGACGGCCGACGACGTTTCGGAAGGTGGCGTGGTAGGCGTAGTCGGGTTCGGGGTAGCTGGGGATCCACGTGCCGGGGTCGAATTCACGCATGCGGTGGCGGCCGCCGGCGATGAGGGTGTCGTAGATGTAGGTGGTGTCGCCGATCCTGGTGAGTACGTAGGCGTGTGCTTTGTCGCCTTTGCCGACGACGACCACGGCGGTGTCCGCTGTGGGATCTTCGGCGAGGGCTCGAGCCGCTCGCCGGACGGGATCTCCGTCGAGCAGGTGGTGGTCGCGTTGCAGTCCAGCCTTGATGTTGTTCTCGAGGTGTGCAGCCAGTTTCTCGTCCGGGTTGGGGTTCGCGAGCGCGTCGTCATTGCCGATGGCCCACATGATGCGCGAAATCCAAGGGACACAATCGAGTACGTCCTGGGGAAGCGCCCGAAGGGCCGGGGCGGTCCGTAGGGCGGACCCTTCCGGTTCCTCGGCGTCGACGATCGAGACGAGCCGTGCGACCGCCGCGGCTTCGGTGCGGACCCCGAGCTTGCGCGCGGTCGCGATGATCCGGCTCGCGACCTCCTTCCGGGACATGCCGAGGATGGCCCCGGTTTCGGCCCTGCCGCGGCCATGCAGCAGGTGCACGAAAAGCTTCACCTCGGCGGAGCTCAGGAGACCGTCGAGGCCGGGCACCTCCGGGACGGTGACCAGCCCACGACGGACCGCCTCGGCCACGATGAGTGGCATCCGGAACTCCAGACCGAATTCATCCGCGAGGCGGCGCAGGATGCCGGTCACCTGTGCTGGGGCCAGATTCAGTTCCCGTGCAACAGCTTTGCTGTTCATGTCGCGGACCAGCAGGCTCAGTACGCCGTCACGATCGAGCGCGCCGAGGGTCATGGCGACGGCCTCGGCATCGCTGCGCGCACCGAGTTTTCGCACAGCGGAGTGGATTACCCCGTTCACGGTACTGCGGCCGATTCCGAGCGATTCGGCGATTTCCTGCCGAGACCTGCGCGCCACGGCCAGTTGGAGGACTCGTCGCTCCCGGTCGTTCAGAACCGCGGTGAGATCGGATATCGGATTCGGATGCGCCGGTACTTCGCCGTTGCGGATGGCCTGGGCCAGGGCGTGAAGGCCTTCGTGCCGGGGTGAGCCCACGGTCCGGACGAAATCTCGGTAGTCGTCGGCGTCTGTCGGGCCCTGATGTGGTGCGTGGTCACCGAACCGGGTGACCGCCTCGGCGATGCGCTGCCGGCGAACCTGCTTCGCTATCTCCTCGTCCAGATTCTTCGCGAGTGGGAGATTCAGAGCTGTGGCCGCGTAGCGATAGGCCTCGAGGATCTCGAGCGGAATGTCCTCGGCGAACATCTTGCCGTCCAACGGGGCTTCCAGTAGGCCCTTCAGCTCGCTCAGGATGGCGGCGGTGAGCGCCGCCGGAGACCGATCGGGCTCCACTGCCGAGCGAGCTCCGAAACGGATGAAAGTCTCGAAGGGAATCTCCGGAGCGATGGCACGTAGCGTCCGGAGTTTCCGGTAGAAGAACTTGCTCGTGTTGACGGCTCGCCGTAGATGACCTGGCCAGCTGACAATCACCGCGGCCTTGATTGCGGAGCGTCCCAGCTTCGTCTCGAGCAGCTTCATCGATTCCTCGATGTTGCCCTGGGTATTCGATGCCTGTGGCTCCAGGAAGAAGGCCACAGGGCGCGCCCCGGTTTGCTCGGCCATCAGCCGGTAGCGCGCGGCCTCGGTCATGTGCGGCCGTTGCGGTGTGTCCTCGGCGCTCTGGCCGGCCTTGATGGCTGTGGCAGTCGCCGCGCCGCGGATCCGGTCCCATCCGGAGGTCACCACGACGACCTTTTCCGGCCCGAGCATGCGGACGACCTGATCGAGGTAGACCGCCGTCCCGTCCTCCGGGCTGCCGTAGGCCAGCACGATGATCTTGCCGTCCTGTTCCAGTTCTGGAAGCAGTTCGGCGATGCGCGCAGGCGTCAGAGTCCATTCGGGGTCGAAACGCAGGTGTTCGTAGACCTTTTCGGCTGCCTCCAGGATTTTACCGGGGTTCATTCCCTGGTCGCGCAGCTCCTGCTTCCAGGCTTCGAGCGGATCATCGGCGCCCGGGCCGGCATCGCCCTGTTTCGGCGCAACCACCAATTCTCGGCGATCCTCGAGTTGGTTGTCGCCGGGTGGGCCGGTGACCTTTTGTTTTTCGTGTTTGCGAGGGATCTGGGATTCGGTGGGTGCTTCGTGGGGGGTGTATCCGGTCTCGGGCCCCTGGTATTCGATGGTGTAGGCGTATTCGATGTCGTCGTTGGTGTAGGTGGGCCTCCAGGGGTGTGGGGTGTCGGTGGATGCCGGGCGGATCCGGTGGTTGCCGCCAGGGACGAGGTTGTCGGCGACGAAGATCCGGTCGCCGATTCGGGTGGCGAAGTAGATGTGGGCGTTGGCTTTTCGTCCGGTCTTCCTGTTCTTGTCGTGGCCGACGATTGTGACGACGGTGTCGAGGGTGGAGTCTTTCTCGAGTTTCTCGATGGCGTGGCGGGCGGGGTTGTCGAAGTCGGTGAGTGTGACGGGTTTGAGGTGGGTGCCGAGGTTGGCTTCGGTGTCTTTGATTCGGTTGTGTCGGGTGGCGTTGCCCGGGTCGGTGTTGTCGATGCCGATGGCGCGGAGCATGTGCGTGATCCAGGGCATGCACTCGAGCACTTCGGTGGGGAGTTCGTGCCGAGTGGCAATGGCCGATTGTTGTTGGGGTGCAACGGTTCCGGCCGGTGCCTGCGTGGTGTCATCGAGTGCGGCCCTTGTAGTCCGAGGCAGTCGGGCGACACGGACGTGAGGGACGGCGCCGAAGGGGTGGATGAACTCGTCGGCGTCGATGCCCGGGCGGACGCGGAGGTGTTCGGTCTTGCCGGTGCTGGTTTCGCTGTGCTCGCTGTCGGTGGCGAAAATGAGGGCTTTGCCGGGGCCGGTGTTGACGATGGTGAAGATGTGCGTGGCGTTGTTGCCGTCGACGACGGCGACAAGGGTGTCGACGCCGGTGGCTTCCGCATTCTTGACCTCGTCGATGAGGGGGCCGAAAAGGCCCGGGGTCTCGAAGAATCGCTCGTCGGTGGTCGGTGTGGACAGGTCGTATTCGACGAGGTTGGCTTTGATCTGCGCGGCGAGGGTCTTGCGGCTTCGTTTCCTGTCGCGGCGTGTGGTCGCGACGCCTCGGCCCGTGGCCGACAGGGTTCGTGCGGTGCGCTCGAGGCCGTCGTCGAGCAGTTCCTCGCGCGAACGTCGACGGGTGCGTTTGCGGTGCGCGGCGACAGTGATGGCGGCGGCGCCGATGAGGACACCCGCGGTCAGCGAATTGGTTGCCTGGACGCCCAGCGACGCGACCGCGAGGCCGCCCAGCCCGAATCCGGTGGCAGTGACGGTATTTCCGGGCGCCGCTATGATCGATGAGGCGCGAACGCGCAGCGCGGGGTCCATGCCCGCGTTGGCGTAATGCAGATAGGCCGCCCCGGCGGCGCCCCCGGTAACCCACAATGCTCCGACACTGAGGGCCAGACCGCCGGTGCCTGGGACGACAAGTGGCGCTGTGGCCGCGGCCGCAGTCCCGATGGTTCGGGCGACGGTCCATTCATCCACGGTGCTGGGCTCACGGAGCGGGCCGAGCCGAATTGGCTTGGTCCGGGAATTGTTCAGGCGTCGCTCACCGATTTTCGTTCCCACCCAAGCGCCGACCGGCACCGTGGCGAGCAGCGCCGCGTTCAGCCAGTCGTTCTGCTGGACGACTGTCAGGGGGACGGTAACCCCCTGGACGCCGAAAAGGAGCATCCATCCCATGTGGGAGGGGATGTGCCGGACGAGAACCCGATCATTGCGCACGCCGTGTAGCGCCTCGGCGAATCCGTCGAGCGGGCCGGTCCGACCCGAAGTCGGCGCCTTGGGGTCGACAACGTGCCGGAATTTGTGGTTGGTCCCCACATCCCACGCGGCCACCAATGCGTCGAGGACGAATATCGTCGGAGCCGCGAGGGACACGAGCGCCGGTGTGACCGTCTTGCCCACCACATTCGGCACCAAGTCGAGGCGCTGGTTGATCGAGGTGTGTGCGCTCTTCCGATCATCGCCGGCGATAGTGAGTTGCAGTCTCTGTGCGACGCTGCTGTACAGCTCGAAGCCTCCGGTTTTCAGAATGGAGGTCCCGATCAGCACTTCGGTCAGATGCGGCATGTCGCCCACGATCGCCCCGGCGGCGACACCGCCTGCCACCACATTGAGGCCCGATCCGATACGCATCATCGTCACCGGGCCGTACTGCGCTCCCATCACACCGGCAACCAGCCGCCAGCCGATCATCGAGAGCCTGGCGACACCGAGCGCGCCGACCGCTTCCGGTCCGGCCGTGTCCATGAGGACGATCCCCACACCGACATCGGTGATGTTTTCGCCGATGGCACTGAACAGTTTGTTCGCGGTCACCAGTCGGTAGAGCGCATCCTTGCGCAGCGACTTCCAGCCGGGGTCGGCCTCCGTGGTGGGGACCTCGGCGGTATCGGGCCGTTCGTCAGGTGTGGCGTTGGCCGCAGTGCGGCCGAATGTTCCGAGGGCCCTCAGCCCCAGGAAGCGCGTCAGGTTTCTGGGGCTGACAGTGGGTGGGTTCTGTTGCGGCTGAGGTTGTTCGGGCTCGTCGGCCGGGCCGGTGACTTCTTGTTGCGCGTGCCGGGGTTCGACTTCGCTGGTGTGCGGTTCGTTTCGTGCGACGAGGCTGCCGCCGACATTCTCGAAGGTGGCTTGGTAGGCGTAGTCCGGATGGGTGTACTGCGGCGTCCAATCCTCGTACGGGCGCATCCGGTGCCGACCACCCTCGATGAGGTTGTCGTAGACGTAGACGGCGCCTTCGATATCGGTCAGCACGTAGGCGTGTGCTCGGTCGCCCTGTCCGACGACGACAACCGCGGTGTCGACACGGGGGTCGTGGGCGACGGCTTCCCAGGCGGCTCGCACCGGGTCCTTCGCGCCGGGTGCGAGGTTGCGGACCTTGCTCAGTCCGGCCTCGATGTTGTTTTCGAGGTCCGCCGGTAGTCGTCGACCGAGTTCGGCGAACGGCCGGGCGGCGTCGTTGCCGAGAGCGTGGAGTATGCGGGAAACCCATGGCACACAATCGAGCACCTGTTTCGGCAGCGCGACGGGGCTGTGCGGCAAGGAGCGGGTTTGTGGCTGCGGGTCGGATCGTCCCGCCACCAGCGGGCCTTCGAACACCAGGTCGGCGTCCGCGGGCATGATGGCTGTTCCGCCGGTGGCGAAGGAGGCGACTGTCAGCGGTAGGGAGTCAAACCGCCGCCCCGATGTGCCGGCGGAATCGGTCCCCTTCCTCGATTTCTCGTCCGATGATTGCGGCGGGGTGGGAGCGAGCTGCTCATCGATCTCCTCGAGCGCGCTCAGAATCTCCTGCGTTCCCGTTCGCCTCGATTGCTCGAGGGTCGCCCTGGCGGCATCCAACATGCGCTCGATGTGCTTGGCCTGCAGGTCTTTCCATACGTCGATGCCGGAGAGTCCCGGCTTTCCGAACACGGCCGGCAGTTCGCCGCGGGCCGACTCCCCGTCGGTCCGCTCGGCTTCGGCGATCCGGGTGATCCGCAGCATCAACGCGGCCACAGCGGAATCGAGCCGGTCGAGTTCGCGACCGAACTGTTCAGCCCGGTCCTCCGCCGCTGCCTGCGCTGTCCGGGCCTCCGAGTGATTCTGCTCCGCACCGGAATTCAGCAGTGCCGCCAGCCGATCCGACTCCGCGCGCCACCGGTCCCGCGCCGATCGGGTGCGTTCGCGTTCGGCCACCCGCGCGTCGAGCAGGCTTTCGATTTCGGCGTATGTCGACGGTGCTTCGGCGTCGAGGCCGAACCCATGTGGCCGCAGCAGCTCATCGAGCTGCTGCGAGACACCGGCGGCATGTTCGCGTACCGCGTCGGAAAACTCTCCGCGGCGGGCGCTGACGGCGGGATCCGGCGGCGTCGGCGATCGGAGGATGTGTGCGGTGGCCTCGCCCCGCTTGTCGACGGAGACGAATTGGAAATCGATCTGAATTCCGGCCTGCGTCAAGGTATTCAACATCTGCTCGGGCAGGAAGGTGCTGAAATCGCTGTACGGTGAGACCACCGTGAGCCGGTCGCCGTCGAGGATGGCCCAGTTACCGATTCGCTCGCCTGGCAATCGATCCAGCAGCTGCCGGCCCGCATCGGCCGCGGCCTGTATCCGGGTGGTCCGCAATGCGTTCGAACGTATCTCCAGAGCTGTCCGGAGCCCGGCCTGCCGCGACTGCCGAGGCCCGGTCAGCAGGTCCGGGTCCGGCGTGAGCGGGAACTGCTCGTCCACCTCGCGGCAGGTCGCGGCGAGATGACCCGAAGCCGTGTCGATCAGCTGGCCCCAGATCGGCAGGCTGCCCACGGCTTCGGTGCCCACCAGCTTCGGCCACAGCGTCCGGAGCGGCATTGCCCGGCCGCGTACGTCGTCGGCCCGGATCGCTGTCCACGACGTCTTGCCGATCCGATCGCGGCCGGCCCACAGCAGTTCCTGCTGTCGCTTCATGGATTCCCGAACCGATGGCGGACGGTCCTGCACCAGCACTCGGCCGACGGCGTCCACCTGTACCTGCCGGGCCAGGACCGTGACCGCGGGCTGCGTGGGCAGATCGGCGAGCAGCCGGGGAAGCTCGCTCGGGTGGCCCGGAGGATGGAACACCTCGATTCGAGTGCCGTTGACGAATCGTGCGTTCTTGCCGAGTGATTCGCCCTGCAGGGCCGCGGCGACATCGCCCACGACCAGCGCTGCCGCTGCGGCCCGCGCGACGACCGAGCGAGCATCGAGATCGGTCCACCGGTCGCGTGCCTCCTCGATCTCGTTCGTCAGTGCGGTCAGCGCATCACGAACGGCCGCCGGCTGATCGGGGAGAGCCACCGCCCCGATCCGTTGCTCCAGGTCGGCGAGATCCAGTGCGGCAGTGGATGCGCCGGTGGCCACCCATGATCCGAGCCCGAGCGCCGCCGCCAGCCCGTTGTCGTCGCTGAGCACATCTCGCACCGATCGAAGCAGTGCGGCGCGCCGGCGCGCGAGTTCGGCGACGGCATGCAGGGCCCGAGCCGCCGCGATGTCGGGTGCTACATCCCACTCGGCGAATCCTGTCGGTATTACGGGCAACTCGCCGTGCACGGCGATCAGCTGCCGGTCGACCGAACCGGAGATGTCAGCGATATCGCCGCGCTTCTTGCCGTCGACACCCTCGGTCCATTCTTGGGTGTACTTCCCGGCCCGTACCGCATTCGCGAAGCTCGCGAGGAATCCGCGTTCGGCCACACTCGGTCGGAACTCGGTGGCGGCCGGTATTTCGCCGGATGCGTCGGTGAAGTCTCGCCGGGTGCGCTCCGGCTTCCAGGCCAGGGCGGCCGTCCACCTGCGTTCCGGTTCGCGCGCCAGTGCCTCCGCCACGGTGTGGCCGGTGCGCAGTGCATACAGCGCGTAGGAGGGTTGTTTCGGATCGTCGAGGCTTCCGTGTTCGTGTGCCTCGGCCACGGCTTCGGTCGGGTTGAATACCCGTTGGTCGCCCAGGGCGAGTGTCTGCTCTGGAAGGTACCGCTCCAGGTTCGCGTCCGCGCTTTCCAGGTCTTTCTTCGTTTCCGGGTCCAGCTGGTTCAGCCAGGCTGCGTAGATCTCGCCTCTGCCGATTCGTGTGCCCTCGGCGCCGATTGGCTCGATGCCGTGGTCGCGGAGCCAGGCATCGAGTGCTTCGCGGGCATATGGGTGAACCCATTGCTGGAATTGGAGGTGTCCGGGGGTGTTGTAGAGCTCTTCGTCGGCCTTCGCCGGGAGTGGTTCGTCGGGGGTCGTCTTCAGACGGTTCATCCATGCGTCGAAGGCTTTTCGTGTCGTCGCATCGTCGCCGATTCGCTCGCGGGTCCTGCCGTCGAGTTGTTCGAACCATGCGTTGTGGAGCGCGTCGCGGCCGACTTCATCGTCGGTGGTCGCGGCGATGCCGGCTGCCCGCAGCAGCGAGTTCAGCCCCGGCAGGATCTTGCGATCGAATTCCAGGAGCCAGGAGTCGAAAGCTGCCAGCAGGTAGTCGCCCTCGGACCTGCGCCAGCGGTGCGTGCTGTAGTCGACCAGCCCTTCGAGCCAATTTTCGAAGGAGATTTCACGAGCGATATCGTCGCGCTCGAGCAGGCCTCGATAGTATTCGTAGAGGTACGGGAATGCTCGTGGCTCCAGCCAATCTCGGTAGACGCGCTTGTTGTCGAATCGAAAATCCGGCGGGAGTTCTTCGATGTCCCGCCCGTCGGCGGACCGGCGTTTCCGGAGTTCGTCCAGGACCGACTTCGATGGCGGCCCGGATTCCGTCGGTCGCGAGGTTCGTGCCTGCGCGTGGGCCAATTCGTGGCGAAGTGCGTCGTACGCGGCATTCCCGGTGCTTTCCTGCTTGGATCCCTGGATGATGCCCTGGCGGGAAGAATCGTGCAGGAACGTCGAATTGCAGAAGTAGGCCTCGTTAAGAAATACGACGCTCTTGACTTCCACGGTAGCGGGATCATCGGCCTTCGCCAGCCAGCGAAATTGTCCGAACTCGGCAATGGCCGCGAGATTCACTGGCCCGACGACGATGGCGTCGATCCGAAGGGTCGGGTCTTCGGCGATCGCGTCGGTGATCGCGTTTCGGATCGACCACGCGGTGTGCACGGTCATGCCCGCCTTGTCCATGCCGACGACTTCGATATCGAAGGTGCGGAATATCTGCGCGGCGATGGCCTGTGTGATGAGGGACGTGGCGTGCGCCGGTGTGCCGGGCTCCGGATAGCCGGGCCGGTTGGCGCCGGTATGACGGCGGCTCGGCAGGGCGGTGGATTCGGAAGCGGCGACCGCGAAACGCTCGGAATTCGTTGTCCTGTCCGGTGATCCGCCGACCTCGATTTCGGCCACCGACGGTGCGTCGAGGACGGTGGCAGCGGGTTGGTGCCGCACCCCGTCGAGGGCGTGGACGTCGAGCAGCCCCGCACGGATGGCGGTGGCGACGGTGGCCCCGGGTGTGCTGGTGCCCAGGCGGTGTCGCAGATCGGTGAGGTAGCCGCGGACCTTTGCCTCGGGGATGTCGAGCTCGCCGGCGAGTTCGGTCGCCGACAGCCCGCGCGCGGTGCCGGTGAGCACGGCGGTCTGGTTCGGCGAGAGATTCAGCGCGCGAGAGCTTTTCGGCGGTGCGATGGTGGTGAGATCGATATCGCCGCGACGGATGGCCGCGGTCACGGTGCCGGCGATGGTGGTGGTGCCGAGGATGGGTTCGAGCTTCCGGATGAGGTCCGGCACGAGGTGCGCCGGCACGCGAAGCGTTCGGGCGATGACGGCATTGGGGGTGCCGAGAGCCAGTAGCCCGGCCAGAGTCGTGTGTTCGTCGGTGAGGGTCGGTCCCGTGGCGGTGGTCGACAATGCCGTCGTGATGGAGCGCAGCAGGCGGTGCAGGGCGCCGTTGGCGATGGCACGCACCGTATTCGGCTGCCAGTGGTCTGCGGTGGTGGCGTCGGCGTTGTGTGCCGCGGCGATCTGTTGTTCGGTCATTCCGCGCTGGTAGCGCAGCAGCAGGGTGTGGCGCTGGCTGGGATGGAGCTGATCGAGGTGTCGCTGCAGCATCTCCTGGGGGATGTTGATGAGAGCGCTACGGGCTGCTACCCCTTCGGGGGAGTCGTCGAGGGTGGCGTGCGCGGCGGCGAGTGCGCGCTGGAAGGTTCGGTCGTCACCTGCGCCGCGGGGTGGTACGTCCGGGTTGGATGTGTCGCGATCCTGCGGTTGCGCTGCGACCGGTGCGGGTGCCGGTGCCGGTGCGGTGACAACCCGCTGGTGCTGTGGCCAGTCCGGTGCGTAGATGTCGATGAGTCCGGAGCGGATGGCGGTGGCCGTGGAGGCCGCGGGAGTGCGGGTGCCGAACCGATGACCGAGATCGGTGAGGTAGTTGCGGACCTTCGTTTCGGAGATGTCGAGTTCGGCTGCGGTCTCCGCCGCGCCACGGCCCTGGGCGGTACGAGTCACGACCTGCTGCTGGATCGGTGAGATATCCAGTGCGCTGGGACGTTTCGGCATCTCGATGGAGGTCGGGTCGACGTAGCCGTAGCGGATGGCTTCGGTGACACTGCCGGCAATGGTGGTGGTGCCGAATGTGGTGCCGATGGCCGAGGCGAGAGCGGGTACCTGTTCGTGGGGCACACCCAGTTGAGGAGCGATGACGGAATTCGGCGTCCCGGTCGCGAAGAGCTGGACGGCGGCGGCTTCGGTCTCGGTGAGAATCGGCTGGCTCGACGTGACTTCCGTTGCGGTGGTCAGGGATCGGGCGAGGCGATGGAGCGCACCGACGGTCAGGGCATGGATGGTGGCCGGTTGCCACTGGTCCGCCGCGGTGGCGTGGGCATTGTGGGAATGCGCGGCCTGCTCATTGCTGAGGCCACGCTGACCGCGGCGATAACGCAGGTCCAGGGCCTCGCGCTGATTGGGGGTGAGCTGTTCCAGCTGCTGCTGCAGTGCGGCGAGAGGCAGGACGGTGAGCAGGGGGGCGATCGCACCGGAGAATTGGTCGTCGTCGCGGTAGGCCGCCACCAGTCGTGGGCGCAGGGTGCGCAGATTCCAGACCGTGTCGCTGTCCATCCCGGGCGGGGCGGCATCCGGGTCGGTCTTCGCCTGCGAGGCGCCGAACTGATTGGAAGAAGCTGGGGCCGTGGATGATTCGTGATCATCGCTCTCCGGGGTCGCTTCCGGAGCGGGTTTCGTCTCGGTCGGGTCGATCAGCGCCTGGAAGTCGACATCGGCGAATTGCTCGGCGACTGCCTCGGTGAGCTGTGTGATCGCGCTGTTCTGCTGGGCGGTGAGTTCGGCACCGGCCCGTACGGCGGCCAGCGCATCGGTGATGGGCACGGTGTCGGCCAACTGACCGAAACCGTCGAGCAGTGCGTTCTGTGCCTGTTCGAGCAGCCAGGAATCGGGTGTGGCATCAGCGGGAACGATCCACTGATTCCGTTGTGCCGCACCGAATCCGGCTAGAACGAGGCGTTCGGTGAGTTGCTGGACCGGTGCGGGGGCGGAGCCCTTCGGATCCCAGCCGAGGGTGTTCGCGATCTTCGCCTGCAGGTCCTGCCCGTGCTGAACCAGCAGGGTGACGAATGCGCCGGATTTGCCTTCCCGGGCCTGCTGCCAGGCATCGGGGGTCGAGTCCGCGCCACGATCGGCATTCTGGCCGGAATCCGTGGCCGGTGTGCGGTCGGCCGAGCCCGTGGCCGGCGACGACTGGGGTGGTGGTTGTGGGGGTGGTTGTGCCGGTGGAGTCTGGGCCGTGTCCTGGTTCGCCGCCGGTGGTGCGTGAGCTTGGTAGGTCGAGCCGTGGCGCGAGGCCAGCAGATTCGCTTCGACGGCTGCCTTCGAAGCGGGTACGGCTTGCTCGAGAAGGATGGTTTCGGCGGCGGCCTTGGCCTTGGCGGCGGCGGCGACCTTTTCGCGGTTTTCCGCTGAGTCGTGTGTCTGCAGTACGCGTTCGGCGGCTGTGTGGTTTTCGCTGGCCTTCTGGTAGAGCACGATCTGCTGGACGACACCGTTGTCGGCGACCGTGCTGCGGAAGTCCTCGGGTGAGATGTAATGCACTGTGCTGCCGGGCGTTCCACCGTTCTCGCGGTCGTCGCCGGAGCCGCTGCGGGCAGGACGTCCGTCGACCTGCTGGTTCACTCGTTCCGAATACGCCGGTCCGCCGGAGGTTTTGCCCAGGACGCCGCCCCGTGCGCGTGGCTCGCCGTCCGCGGTGGGCACCTTGGCCCGGTCGATCGCCGCTTGCGATGGTGTCGGGTCGGCGCCGCGGGTGCCGTCCTTGTTGGTGATGTAGATGGTGCCGAGATCGCCGAATTCTTTGATCTTCTGGCGGACCAGAGCCTCCGCCCGGGCATTGCTGCCGCCGTGTTCGCCATAGAAGTCCGCGTCGACGACCTCGTACTTCAGCTGGAAGTCCCCGCCGTACTGCTCCTTCCCGACCACGTTGATCCAGTCGAGCAATCCCCGCCGCCCGGCTTGCGGGTCGCCGCGGATCTCGCCGTTGTCCAGCATGACCACCCACTGGGGTAGCCCGGTCTGGCGGAAGGTACCGGTCTTCTCGTCGAAGACGATCTCGGCGTCGGTGAGTATGTCGCGCGCCATCTGCTCGAGTTTGGCCTGAGTGTTGTTCCGCAAGATGGGTTCGAGGAGTTGCAGTTGTGATTCGTAGAAACGCGGCATCTCCGCGACCGGGCCGACGCCCAGATCGTCGTAGAGCGCGTTCTCGACGAATTTGAGCGTGCCCGACATTCCCTTCGGGCGGAACAGCAGCTTGCTGCCGATCAGCTGCCAGGGCGACATGCGCATGGAATGCTCCTGCTCGGCCCGGATCGTAGCGCCCTCTTTGAGCTCGACGAATTGTCCCACGCCCTGCCAGCGGACCTCGGTCGACTTCGTGCGGTCCCACTGTGGTTTGTCGGTGGTCTCGGAGGCCAAGGGACCGATTCTGCGAACGGTTTCGGGCTTGCCGTTCGCACCCGCTGTGGCGCCGCTGCCGATCTCGCCGTCGGCCGTCTCCTCGCGGACGATGTAGTGCGTTCCTCGCTCGACGCCCCAGCGGGCATTGGCGGCGTGTGCGAACAGCTCCGCGTCCTCGGGTGTGATGGGCGCGCGCGCGGCCTTTTCGAGCTTGGCCATCGCGGTCTCCGTGGTGCGCGACGCCCACATCCCGCGAGTGTTCTCCGGACGGCCGAAATCGGCTGCGGTCAGGCCGTGGTCGCGTTCGGCGACTTCCAGGTTCGTCCAGATCTTCTCCAACAGGGCGCGACGCTCGGGGCCGGCGTCTTTGGCCGCCTCGGGTGAGAGAACGCATTCGACCTGGCCGTCGTAGATGGAGTCGAATTCGTCGATGGTGAGCCTGCCGCCGGGGAACGGATCGAAGCGCTGCTCCAACCCGTGATCGGCAGCCGCGAGGTCGAGCTGCTTCTTGATGGCGTCCAGCGGTGGTTTCTCGTTCAGCCACATCCGCAGGGCATCGATCTCGTTCTTGGAGGCACCCGCCGCGCCGAGCTGGTCGACCATCTCGTTGGCGACCTTCAGCGCCCGGAACACATAGTCCTCTTTGGTGCCGACGACGATTCGACGCCGGCCCTCGGGCAGCTCGGGCAGCGGCCCGTCCTGGTCCATGCGGACGATATCGACACCGACATCGGAGTCCGGCCGCACCACGAAGTCGTGCAGTTCGCCGGCCAGTTCGCCGGCCAGCAGATCGCTACTCGTCCAGGCGTGGGCGGTGCCGTTGTCGATGGCGTCGGCGACCAGGCTCATCACCATCACCAGCGTCTTGCCTTCGCCGGTCTTCATGTCGACCGGACCGTGTTCCAGCGCCAGGAAGGTCGCGACCTGGGTCTCGCGGGCGATTCGATGGCGATCGTCACCGCGGGCGATCCATTCGGTCATCGCCGCGATGCGCTCGTCGATTCTGCCGCTGGTGATCGTGACGATCAGTTCTTTCGCGCGAGTCTGGCCGATCGGTCCGTGATCACCTATCGCGTTGGACAATTCGCGGATGGAGCCGATTGCCCGCGCCGCGGCCAGCGGGGCACGGACCCGCTCCTTCGCCACCGCATCGAACACGGCCTTGCGATCGGGGAGTGCACCGGATTCGAACGCCCGCATCAGTGCCACACCCGCCTCGTCGGACAGTTTCACCAACGCGATCACGGCTTCTCGGATCGTGACCTCACGGGCCGCGACCGCCGCCCGATACGCGTCCTGCCCGAGCGTGAGTGCGATGGATGCGCGATCGCGGGCATCGATGGTCTGTTCGTGGGCGACGACCGCGGCGTCGTGCTCGGCGACGGCGGTGGCGAGTGCGGTCTCTGCCTCCCGGTGTTCGGCGGCGGCTCGCTCGCGAGCCGCGATGGCCTCGTCCCGAGCCGCGAAGGCCTCCACCTGTGCGGTACGCGCCTCCTCGCGGGCGGCGACGGCCCGGTCGCGTTCGCTGCGGGCCCGCTCGTCGGCGGTCCGGGCCCGTTCCTGGGCCTTCAACGCGCGCTCGCGCTCGGCCAGCGCCCGCTCGTGCGCCGCTCGAGCCTCCTCATGCGCTCTGGTGGTGGATTCCTCACCGGAGATGGCATTTTCGCGCGCTCGGGTCAGCATTTCCTCGGCGACCCTCACCTGTTCCTGCGCCGCGCTCACCGCTTCCTCGGCCGCGAGCAACCGTCTCTGCGCGGCGCGGGCGCGGCGCTGTGCCGCACGTGCTTCTTGATCGGCAGCGCCGCGCTGCTCGCTGGCGGTCAGCGCCTCCTGTTCGGCGGTGTCGACACGACGGCGCGCTTCCTGTACCGCGCGTTCCGCGGCGCGCGCTTCGGTCGCACGCGATTCCCGGGCAGTCTGAGCCTGCTCGGCCGCGCGGCGGGCCGATACCTCCTGCTCACCGGCCTGCTCGAGCGCGGCTTTCTTCTCGGCCACCGCCCGCTCGGCGTCATCTCGGTTCTCCTCGGACGCTTTCAGGCGGTCCACTTCGCGTTCGCGGAGCTTGGCGGCGCGCTGCTCCTCACGCGCGATCTGTTCTTCGACGTGCTTCTTCGCCTCGGCGGGACTGGCGTCGGCCGGGACCGGCGCAAGGTCGCCGCCCGAGGCTGGGGCCTGGACCGGCGGTAGACCGACGCGGCTCACATCGGCCATGACCGGTGTGACATTGCGCGGCCCGTCGAGCTCGACACCGGACTTCGACGTTTTCGACGGCTCGCCCTCGCCCAGCGGGGCCGCCGCGGCGATACGCGACTCCGATCCGGCGGCAGGGGTTTTCGCCGTTGGACCGTCCGGAGCTACCGCCGGGCCGGTGGAATCCGCGATGACCGGCGGTGCCGCCGGCTCCGATTGTGCGGTGCTGTTGACCGATTGCACTGCGGGACTGCCGGATTCGTCGGCGGACTGCGGCACCACGGGCCCATCGGCCCCGGCGTCGGTCTTCTGCACCGGTTTCGGTTGTGCGGAAACGTCCGTCGGCGCAGCGGGCTCGGACGACTGAGTGCCCTCGCCCGCCTCCAGGGTCGGCTCGTCTGTCGACTTCGGTTGTACCGCGGACGTGTTCGCGGATTCCGATGTTTCACCATCGGCTTGCTTCGGAGTGCTGACGGGATCCGGTCCGGCACCGACCTCGTCTCCCGGCTTCGGCGCCGAAATTGGTTCGGCCGCAGAGTTTTCCGCTTCGACCGTGCGCGGAACAACAGGTGCTTCGGAACGGTTCGGGGGGAGAGCGGATGTGGCCGCCGCAGACTTGGATTGCCCTTGTGCGGGATGCTCGGCCGGTGCCACGGGCGCGGGCGACTCCACCTCGGGCTTTCTGATCCGAATGTCCTCGGGGGTAACGGTATTGATCGGGCGATCCGCCAGCGGAGCGTGGGCCTTCGCGACCTTCGCACCCTCGTGCTCGCCGGTGCGGTTGCTCTCCCACCACGGTCGGGCCGGGAGCTTGCCCAGAGCCGGGGCCTTCGTGCCCGCGACTTCCCGGCGTCCGCCGTAGGAGGTCGTATCCTTTGCCCGCGGCGCCGCGCCCGACTCCACGTGCGCGGCCTTGATCTGTTCCAGGAGTGTGGCCACCTCCGGATTGAGCCCGTGCTCGTCCAGCATCGCTTCCGCCTCGCGCGTCGCCGCCGCGCGGTCGGTCGGCGGGGCGAGTAGTTCTGGTGTGCGAGTGGAGACCCGGATCTGGCGCGCCGAATACGCCGCCGATCCGAGGAATCCGGAGGTGACGGCCGGGAGCAGGCCTTGAGACACGGTCTTCCAGGTGAATTCGCCACCCGATGCGGCGATCGAGACGACGGTTCCGGCGAGGCCGCCCACGAGACCCGCTCCGGCGCCGATGGTGGCGGCGCCGCCGAGCTGGATGAGTGTTCGTCGTGGTGCGGTGGTGGCCAGTTCGGCTCGCGCGATGGTCTTCGGCATCAACCGTTTTCCCAGCCAATGGCCCGCCACCCCACCCGCGAGACCACCGGCCAGTCCCGCGCCCGCCGCCACCGCGAAGGACTTCTCGTCGAACGTGTCGCGGTGACCCTCGTGGATCTGATACGCCTGGACGCCGGCGTCGATGACTCCGATCTGCAACATCCCCACGACGCCCGCCCGTACCGCCAACTGCATGGCCGAACGTTCCGCGGCAGAGCGAAGGCCGTGCGTGGCAATGACTTCCAGCAGTCCCTTCCAGCAGTTCGACAGGGATCGCTTGGTCGCCTCGCGGACGAAGTATTGCTGGGGTACCGCGGTCGCGCCGAGAGTCAGCGCGGTACTGGCCAGCGAACCCGCGAGAATCAGCCCGAATGCGTACGCCTGGAGCTTCATCAGTTCGCTCTGCATGGCTTGTTCGTGTGCTTGTTTGGCGAGGCTGTCGCAGTACCCGGCCTGGGTGCGGAAGCTGTCGGCGGTGTTGCGGCACTGCTGGACCAGTGATCGGCTGGTCTGTCCGCTACTCGTCGCGGCGGTCCGGTCGGCCAGTGTGTCCAGCTGCGCGGCCTTGTCCCGGCAATCGGTGGCGGTGTGGCCCCAGTGATCGCCGACCGCTCGCAGGGCACTCTCGTCGGCGCGCGGCACATAGCCGATGAGGCACTCGACCACGACAGGCGGGAGCCCCCGTAGCACATCGAGACTCATCGCCAGCCTTACCTCGCCACTCCCAACCGGTGGCGCACCCGTTCACAACTCGATCGACGGGGTAATCATCCCAGCGGAAGGGCCGCTTTCCCGGGTTGGGAATGTCCGTTGCGTGACAGGTGCGACCGGCCTTTCAATTGTCTACGGTCGCCAGGCATTCCGCAGCGATGACCACCGCCTGCCGAAGCTCGGCGCGGGGCAGCGCCGCGTAGCCCACCGGCGTGCCGAAGATGTGCGGACGTCCGATGTGATGGCGCGCCAGTGCGTCCAGCTGGACCCCGCGTTGTTGCGTCCCGGCGACGGCCTGCTGTTCGGCCGCTGCCGAACCGAGTCGTACCAGTACATGGGAACCCGCGTGGTCACCGAGCACATCGAGTCCGCGGGCCCGCAGTTCGTCGACCACCAGTGCTCGCCGCGACGGCATATCGCGGCGCAGCCGGCGGAGGTGGCGGGACAGATCACCGTGCCGGGCGAGTTCGGCGACCACCAGCTGGCCCGCGGCGGCCGGCCCGGTTCCGGTCGACTCCCGATGGGCCAGTATCGCTTTGGCGACATCGACGGGTGCCACCAGCCAGCCTGCCCCGAGTGTGGTGGACAGGATCTTGGAGGTGGTTCCGAGGTGGATCACCCGATCCGGGGCCAGGGTGGCGAGCAGCGGCAGAGGTGCGCTGTCGTAGCGCAATTCGCCGTCGTAATCATCTTCGATGATCCAGGAGCCGATACGCCGGGCGAAGTCGACGAGTTCGACGCGGCGCCGCGCGGGCATGCGAGCACCGAGCGGAAACTGGTGCGCCGGAGTGCAGTACACGGCGCGCACCCCGGTGGGAATCCGGTCGACTCGGATCCCGCCGGCATCCACCGGAACCGGTACCACCTGGATGCCCGCATCGCGCAGACCACCGGCCGCCCGCTGATATCCGGGGTCCTCGATGGCCACCGCATCGCCGGGCCGCAGCAGGGCGCGGGCGAGCTCGCAGACCGCGGAACCGGTTCCGGCGGTTGCCGATATCGCTGACTCCCGGCCCGGTGTGAGGCCGCGGTGCCGCAGCAGATGTTCGGTGACGGCCGCGAGGTAGTCCGGGTCACCGGCGCGGTATTTCCGGATCGACGGTGCGTGATCTCCGGCAGCGCGCCAAGCCCGGCGCCAGGCGGCCCGGTCGATCACCTCGGCGCAGGGGGTGCCCGGAGTCAGATCCAGCAGCCCTGAGTCGTGGCCCGAAAGTAATTGTGGTTCGGTCGATTCCGGAACGGTCGCGGGGGCCGCTGCCAGATAGGTGCCGGAGCCGTGGCGTCCCGCTGTCCAGCCCTCGGCATGCAGTTGGTCATAGGCGGCGGTGACGACGGTCCGGCTGACGCCGAGTTGCCGGGCCAGGGCCCGGGAGGACGGCAGCCGATCGCCGCCACGTAACCGGCCGGCCGTGGCCGCGGCGCGCAGCTCGTCGGCGACCTGCACCGCCAGCGGACGTGCCGCACTCCGATCGATGGACAGCGGCAGTTCCTGCACCGCGCCTCCTACTGTCGAAGTGGACTTCCAAAATCCTGCTGAATTGGATATTCAGTAATGCCACTCAAGCGTAGATGCTGGCAGTATGACCGACACCGCGGCCACCCGAAGCCCACTGTCCCCGACAGCACGCAGCACCGTCGGACGCCTCCGCGGCCGAGCCGCGACCGACCGCGCGACCCTCGACGACATCCTGGATCAGGGTCTGATCTGTCATCTCGGGGTCACCCTGCGCGGTGCCCCGGTGGTGATTCCCACGATCTACGGCCGCATCGGCGACACCCTGTATCTGCACGGATCCACCGGCGCCGGAAATCTTCGAGCGGCGCTGACCGGTGAGATCTCGGTGGCGGTCACCCTGGTCGACGCCATCGTGTACGCCCGCGCGGCCATGCACTTCTCGATGAACTACCGCTCCGCCGTGATCCACGGCTGCCCCGTCGAGATCACCGACGACGACGAGCGCACGGCGGCGCTGCGGGCGGTGGTCGAACACTCCGCACCGGGGGCATGGGACACCGTGCGCCCGCCGGACAAGAAGGAGTCGGCGGCCACCATCGTGCTGGCTCTGGACCTGACCGAAGCGTCGGTCAAGACCCGCACCGGCGACCCGTCCGACGATCCGGCCGACCTCGACAGCCCGGCCTGGGCGGGGATACTTCCGGTGCACACGACCTTCGGCGCACCGATTCCGTCGGCCGATCTCGCGCACGAGAGCGACGTCCCGGCCCACATCCGAGCGCGCGCGCGTGCGATGTGAGCGAGCGGCGCGGTTGTCGTGTGTAGACCTTTGGCCCATCCCACAGTTTCGCCAGGTCGCCCTGGCTGTCGGCGGTCGTCGCGGTGACCCGCCTGGACGACGGCCGGGCGCTCACCAGAGCGTGACCGGGATCTGCAGGCGGTCGAACGCCGCCCGCGCGAGATCGCCCAGGGCCCTGGGCGATTCGATCCGGTCCGGGTCCAGGCTCACCAGGGCGAGGGTGTAGTCGTGCCCGATGCGGCACAGGTAGCCCGAGAGCCGGGTCCGGGGCAGTGCGGTGGGTGCGAGTCCGGGGTGGATGGCGCGGGCGGCGACACCGGTGCAGTGGTGGGGGCCCAGCCGGGTCAGCGCGGTCGGCAGGGAGCCGATATTGGAACACAGGATGTCGCGTTCACCGGCGCCGCGGGACAGCTGGTGGGCGACCCGCGATGGGAGGACCTGCAGAAGTTCCGGCGGCATACCGGCTGGGGCCGAGATGCCGGATTCGTATGCGGTCCGGCACTTTTCGCGCAGTGTCGCCGGAGTGTCGGTGAGCTCCACCGCCACCTCGGTCATCGCCATGTCGTTGTCGACCCGCCGGTCGTTCCGGGTGTCGACGGGGACCGCGGCCTGGATGCGTGGATCGGGAAAACCACTGTCCCAGAGCAATCGGCTCATGACGGTCAGGAACAGGCTGTTGGATGTTCCCCCGCGTCCGGTGGCGGCCAGGTCCCAGTCCGCCGCCGGAAACTGTAGTACCGCACCGGCACTCGGTAGTTCGGCGGCACTGCGGGGCGCCACGGGGCCGGGCCGCTCGGGTGCGCCGTGCCGTAACGCGCGAACGGTTCCGGACAACACCGTCGCCCACTGCCCGCGCGCGTCCGACCAGTCCGATCGCAGGGCAGGGTATTCGGTGACCGGCGCCCCGGACAGGGCGTGGTCGACCGCCAGGGCGAGACCGCGGCCGTCGGTCAGTGCGTGCGAACAGGTCAGCACCACCACCGACCCGCCCTCGCGCAGTGCCGCCGCGGACAGCCGCCAGCCCGGTCCGTATTCTGGATCGAGGTCGTGCCCCTGATCATCGGCCCAGCTCAGCAGGTTTGCGGACGCGATCGCGCCGTCGGCGATACGTAGTGGATGGGCCGCGTCGTTGCGCCGCCAGTGCGGTCGCGCGCCGGGGACGCGCGACCGGATCACCCGCCGTCCGAGCGGGCCGGTGCGCAGCGAGGTGTGGATCCGTTCCAGCAGCCGCCGGTCGACCGGGTCCGCGGTGCGCCACAGTCCCTGCAACGCGCTGGGAGTGCCGAGGCCGCGATGGCCCCGCAGGAAGATCTCGTCGACGACGCTCAGCCGGCCCATGCCCTCAGGCCGAGGTCCCGTGCCGCCCGGCCCCGCCGGCGAAGCGCTGGGCGCCCTCGAGTGCGCCGTCGGTGAGGGCGGTGATGCCGTGGCGGAACTCACCCGCCATCGCGTCCGCCTCGTCCAGCCCCCACTGTTCCAGCGCCGACATCCGGTCCGAGCGCAGGCAGGTTTGTGGCAGTGCGGCCAGTTCGGCGGCGAGCCGCTCTGCGGTGGCCCGGGCCTCGCCGGGGCCCACGACCTGGCTGACCAGGCCCATCTGCAGGGCCTCGGGGGCGGCGACCGCGCGCCCGGTGAGGATCATGTCCATCGCCCGCCCCGCGCCCACGATGCGCGGCAGCCGGACCGTCCCGCCGTCGATCAGCGGGACTCCCCAGCGTCGACAGAACACCCCGAAGGTGCTGTCCTGCTCGGCGATTCGCAGATCGCACCACAGCGCCAGCTCCAGGCCACCGGCCACGGCATAGCCGGAGATCGCGGCGATCACGGGTTTGGACAGTGTCATCCGGGTGGGCCCCATCGGGCCGTCGCCGTCGGCCTCGGCACGATTGGATTCCGGGGTGCCGAGCGATTTGAGGTCCGCGCCCGCGCAGAAGGTGCCGCCGGCGCCCCAGAGCACGGCTACGGCCGCCTCGTCCTCGGCCTCGAAGGTACGGAAGGCGTCGGCCAGCGCCCGCGCGGTCGGGCCGTCGACCGCGTTGCGGGCCTGCGGACGATCCAGGACGACGGTGAACACCGGTCCGGTGCGTTCGATTCGTACGCTCACCCCGTCGACCATACGGCCGTTCCCGGCCCTTGCGTCAAGAAATGAATCTGTGGTTCACTTCTTGTGTGGCGTACCGCAGAACCCCCGCTGTGCAGGCCCGCCTCGACGCGCAGGCCCGCGCCATCGTGCATGCCGCGATGAAGGTGCTGTCCGAACAAGGGTTCGCGGGGCTGTCCATGGCCGCCGTTGCCGCCGAGGCCGGCGTCGCGACCGGAACGGTCTACAAGAGCTTCGGCGGTAAGGCCGAGCTGGTGACCGCTGTCTTCCGTGATGTGGTGACCCGCGAGGTCGCCGCCGTCGCGCAGGCGGGTGCCGAGGGTGGCGTGGTCGACCGTGTCAGCGCCGCGGTGGAGACCTTCGCCGGGCGCGCGCTGAAGAATCCCAAACTCGCCTATGTCCTGCTGGCGGAGCCGGTCGACGCCGGTGTGGACACCGAGCGCCTGCGCTTCCGCCGCGCCTTCGCCGAGACCTTCGAGTCCGCGATCGCCGACGGTGTCGCCGGCGGACGGCTACCGGCACAGGATCCGCGTACCAGCGCCACGGCGCTGGTGGGGGCGATCGGGGAGGTACTGGTCGGACCGCTGGCACAGGGCCTGCAGAGTGAATCGGTGGTGCCGGAACTGGTCGCCTTCGCACTGCGCGCCCTCGGTGTCACCGACCCCGAACGCATCGACAACCATCGCACCGATATCGGCGCGGACGAACAGGAGTAATCGGATGTCCACTCATGACGTGTTCAACCAGGTTCCGCCGATCACCCCGTTCGACTTCTCCCGCAACCCCGCGCTGCTCGAGGGCCTGCGCCGCGAAGGCGCCGGCTGGGCCGAGGCCGAGGTGCGCGAATTGGGCGCGCTGGCAGGTAGTTTCGAGGTGCAGGAGTGGGGCCGGCTGGCCAACGAGTATCCGCCGGTGCTGCACACCCACGACCGCTACGGCAATCGCGTCGACGAGGTGGAGTTCCACCCCTACTGGCACAACCTGATGGATGTCGCGGTACGGCACGGTCTGCACGGCAGCCCTTGGCTCGACGAGCGGCCCGCCGCGCACGCCGCGCGCGCCGCCAAGTTCTACACCTGGGGAATCGCCGATGCCGGGCACATGTGCCCCATCTCGATGACCTACGCCGCCGTCCCCGCGCTGCGCCACAACCCCGAGCTGGCCGCGCGTTACGAACCGCTACTCGGTTCCCGCAGTTATGATTTCGGCCTGCGCGAGCCGTCGTCGAAAGCGGGCCTGATCGCCGGAATGTCGATGACGGAGAAGCAGGGCGGCTCGGATGTGCGGGCCAACACCACCACGGCCACACCGCAACCCGACGGCACCTACCGGATCGTCGGCCACAAGTGGTTCACCTCCGCGCCCATGTCGGACATGTTCCTGACCCTCGCCCAGGCGCCGGGTGGACTGTCCTGCTTCCTGCTGCCGCGAGTACTGCCCGACGGCACCCGCAACACCCTTCGGCTGCAACGGCTGAAGGACAAGCTGGGCAACAAGTCCAACGCCTCCTCGGAGATCGAGTACGAGAACGCGGTGGGCTGGCTGGTCGGTGCCGAGGGTGCCGGGGTCAAGACCATCATCGAGATGGTGAACATGACGCGCCTGGACTGCGTGATCGGCTCCGCCACCGGAATGCGCACCGGTGTGGTGTACGCGGCCCATCACGCCCGGTACCGGGAAGTGTTCGGCGCCAAGCTCATCGACCAGCCCGCGATGCGCAATGTGCTGGCGGATCTGGTGATCGAATCCGATGCCGCCACCACCGTCATGATGCGACTGGCCGGTGCCACCGACCGCGCCGGCACCGATCCGGCCGAGGCCGCGCTGCGCCGGATCGCCCTGGCGGTCACCAAGTACTGGGTCTGCAAGCGGGCGCCCGCCCACGCCGCCGAGGCGCTGGAATGTTTCGGCGGCAACGGCTATGTCGAGGAGAGTGGGATGCCGCGCCTGTACCGGGAGGCGCCGCTCATGTCCATCTGGGAGGGGTCGGGCAATGTGGCGGCGCTGGACGCCCTGCGCGCCATGGGCCGCCAGCCCGAAACCGTGGAGGCCTATTTCAACGAGGTCTCGCTGGCCCGCGGCGCCAACCATCACCTCGACGACGCCATCGACCGCATCGGCAAGGAACTGACCGATCTCACCGATATCGAATACCGCGCCCGCCGGGTCGTCGAGCTGATGGCGCTCGTGCTGCAGGGCGCGCAGCTGGTGCGGCACGGTCACGCCGCGGTCGCGGATGCGTTCTGCGCCAGTCGATTCGGTGGAGACTGGGGTATCGCGTTCGGGACGTTGCCGGTGGGTGTGGACACCGAAGCCATTCTGGAACGCGCTGTCGTATAGCGGGTTTCGTGCGCCGGTGTGAGCCCGCTGCCCGAATCGCCGCACGGATTCGGCGGCCGAAACCGCGTCGCCCCCGGCGGCAGGGCGTGTGGCCGGGATGGCGCTCGCGCGCCTTCGAACCGGTGCACGGCCCGCGCCACGCTCGGCTGGTGGGGGAGCCGTGGCGGCCGGTGTGTGGTCGAACGTGGACGACCGGGTGGGGTGTATCACCGTGCCGGTCGAGTTGTTCGTGCTCAGCGAATGCCTTCGCGGTGCGGTGAGCAAGCCCACGCTTCCCTGAACCGGGTCGCGTGGGTTGGATCGAGGTATGTCTCGTACAACGGTGTACAAGCAGTTCATCGCCCTGCCGCCGGAACGGCTGTGGGCGGTGCTGGGGGATCTCACGCGGTGGCCGGAATGGAATCCGGCCGTCGCCTCGGTGGCGCTGCGCGCCTCGCCCGCGGTGGGCGTCACCGGCGACTATCTGCCCGCCGGCGGGGTGAGTGCGGCCGTACACGGGCGGCTGGCGCGGCCGTTTCGCATCACCGCCTGCGAACCCGGCCGTGAACTGCGTATCGAACAACCCGAACCCGCGGGCGCGCTGCGGATCAGCTGGACGCTGCGGGCCCGGCCGGGCGGATCCGAACTGACCCAGCGGCTGGAACTCGACGGTGCCTCGGCGCCGGTCTTCTGGCAGGTGATCGGTTCGAGGCTGCAGACCGACATACGAATCAGCTTCGCGCGCTTGGCCTTCGCCGCCGGTCTCGCACCGGCCCCCGATGCGATCGACGTCGTGATCGCCGGTGGTACCGGCGCGCTCGGCCGCCATATCGCGGCGGACCTGGCCTGCCGCGGGCAACGCGTCACCATCCTGACCCGCCACCCCGATCCCGCGCTACCGTTCCCGCAGATCCGGTGGGACGGCCGGACGCAGGGCGAGTGGGTGAACGCCCTGCGCGGACCAGGCCGGCTCGCCGTGATCAATCTGGCCGGCCGGCTCGTCGACTGCCGGCCCACACCACGCAATGTCGAGATGCTGCGCCGCAGCCGGGTGGACTCCACCGCGGCACTGGTCACCGCCTCGACAACCCTCGACCGCCCGATCGACTACTGGATCCAGGCCGGCACCACCGCGATCTGGTCGGATGCCGGTGAAATGCGTTGTACCGAAACGACTCCGCTCCCGGTGGGCCTCCCTCAGATGACCGGGGTGGCGCAGCCGTGGGAGGCGGCGTTCGAGGGCGCCGCCGCGCAGCGGTGGATCATCCTGCGCACCTCCATCGTGCTCGATCCGCAGGCTCGCGCACTGCGGCGGCTGATCGCATTGACCAAGGCGGGCCTCGGCGGCAGTGTCGGGCGCGGTGATCAGTGGTTCAGCTGGATCCATATCGAGGACTGGCTGGCCATCGTGCGTGCCGGGCTCGGACTCGATCCCGAGATCGATCTGCCGAACGGAATCGTCGTCGCCGCAACGGAGAACCCGGTCCGCAATCGGGAATTGATGACCGCCCTGCGCCGTCGTCTTCGCCGCCCACCGGCACCGCCCACGCCCGCACCGCTGCTGCGGATCGGCGCGGTCTTCCTGCGCACCGACCCGGCCCTGGGCCTCACCGGCCGCCATGCGACCTCGGAAGTGCTGGCGCGCACCGGTTTCCGATTCCGTCATCCGACACTGGACGACGCACTCGCGGATCTGCTCCCGCGATGATCGCCGACGCGTCGCGGAAAAAGGAGTGTGCCGCCGATGTGCCGGGTGTCGGCGTGAAATGAGCGGGATGGCCGAGTGCGGGTGCCTCGCCCAGGGGCCGGGGTACCGGCACTCGTCCGCTCTCAGGGCGCTGCGGCGATCGCGAGCCCGATCAACCCCACCACCATGAGCAGTTCCAGACCGATGTACCAGTAGTGCGCGGTCGAGCGCGGCCCGTCCTCGCCGGCCAGCACCCGGTTCGAGCGGCGGGTCAGCGGCGGCCGCACCACGGCGACCTGGAGTACCAGCACCACCGTCGCCCCGATCAACCAGCCCCAGGTGGCCCCGCTCGGCCGCACCACGATCGCGGAGATGAGCAGCAGGACCGCCAGGATGCCCTCGCAGATGTTGAGAGCGCGGAACACGATCCGCCCGATCCCGAGCCCCAGAGCCAGTGTCACTCCCGGTGCGCGGAATTTCAGTGGTGCCTCGAGAAAGGAGATCGCCAGCACCATTCCGAGCCACAGCATCGGAAGAAACCACAGCAGATGTTGTGCGACGGAGGTCATGGCGGCCGACAATACAACGATGCGGTGCCCATCAGCGGTGTCCGCGATACCACCGAATCAGCGCATCGGTCGACGAATCCGACTGTGGCGCAGGCTCCTCGGCGGCGGTCAACAGCGGCTCCAGGGCCAGTGCCTGCTGTTTGCCGAGCTCCACACCCCACTGGTCGAAGCTGTCGATACCCCAGATCACACCCTCCACGAAGACCTGGTGTTCGTAGAGCGCGATGAGCTGTCCGACGACCGACGGGGTGAGTCGCGGGGCGAGGATGGTCGTCGAGGGCCGGTTGCCGGGCATCACCCGATGCGGCACCAGTGCCGGATCGAAGCCGGGAGCGGCACCGTCCTCGGCCTCGATCTCGGCCGCGGTACGTCCGAAGGCGAGCACCTTGGTCTGCGCGAACAGATTGCTCATCAGGATGTCGTGCATACTGCCCGAACCGTCGCGCGTCGCGAGATCGTCGGTGGGCCGGGCGAATCCGATGAAATCGGCGGGAACCAGCCGAGTGCCCTGATGCAGCAGCTGATAGAACGCGTGCTGACCGTTGGTGCCCGGCTCGCCCCAGAAGATCTCACCGGTCGACGTCGTCACCGGGCTGCCGTCGAGGCGCACCGACTTACCGTTGGACTCCATGGTCAACTGCTGCAGATAGGCCGGGAAACGAGCCAGATCGTCGGCATAGGGCAGGACCGCGCGCGACTGGGCACCGAAGAAGTTCGAATACCACACGCCCAGCAGGCCGAGCAGGATCGGCGCGTTGCGTTCCGGCGGGGCGGAGACGAAATGTTGGTCGATACTGTGCATTCCGGCGAGGAACTCGGCGAACCGCTCCCGGCCGATGACCACCATGATCGACAGTCCGATCGCCGAATCCACCGAATAGCGGCCGCCGACCCAATCCCAGAACTCGAACATGTTCGCGGTGTCGATCCCGAAATCCGCGACCCGCTGCGCGTGCGTGGACACCGCCACGAAATGTTTGGCGACCGCTTCCTCGCCGAGCGCGGCGACCAGCCAGCGCCGTGCGGCGGTGGCGTTGGTCAGCGTCTCCAGCGTCGAAAAGGTCTTGGACGCAACGACGAACAAGGTCCGTGCCGGATCGAGGCCGTCCAGTTTCGCGGTCAGATCCGCCGGATCGATGTTGGAGACGTACCGCGCCGAGATACCCGCGTCCGCATAGTGCCGCAATGCCTGAAAGAGCATGGCGGGCCCGAGATCCGAACCGCCGATACCGATGTTCACCACCGTCGTGATGCGCTCACCGGTCGCGCCGCGCCACCGCCCGGACCGCACCTCATCGGTGAAATCGCCCATCCGGCGCAGTACTTCGTGCACGGCCGCACCGGCATCGGAACCGTCGATCGGCATCCGGACGCCCGCCGGCAGTCGCAGCGCCACATGGCCCACCGCACGATCCTCGGACGTGTTGATGTGCTCGCCCGCGAACATCGCGTCCCGACGCCGGGCGACACCGGCGACATCGGCCAAATCGAGTAGTAGATCGAGGGTTTCGCGCGTGACGCGATGCTTGCTGTAGTCGATGCGCAGCTCGCCCGCCTCGACGATCAGCTCCCGTCCACGGCCGGGATCCTCGCTGAAGAAATCGCGGAGATGTCTATCAGCCACCGCCGAGTGATGATCGTGCAGTTTCCGCCAGGCCGCCGTCGCGGTGATGTCGCTGCTCACTTCGCCGAGATTACAGACCGCGCCCAGTACGCGCAGGTGACCCGCGTGATGAAGCGGTG
>NZ_JBFAUW010000010.1:45016-203238 GCF_040679495.1 Nocardia sp. NPDC052254
TGTCGTTCGGGCGGTGGTGTCGCTGGCTGTGCTGTTGGCCGAGATTACAGACCGCGCCCAGAACGCGCAGGTGACCCGCGTGATGAAGCGGTGTCGTTCGGGCGGTGGTGTCGCTGGCTGTGCTGTTGGCCGAGGTGACAGACCGTGCCCAGTACGCGCAGGTGACCCGCGTGATGAAGCGGTGTCGTTCGGGCGGTGGTGTCGCTGGCTGTGCTGTTGGCCGAGATTACAGACCGCGCCCAGAACGCGCAGGTGACCCGCGTGATGAAGCGGTGTCGCCGACTTTGTCTGGTACCGGGACTCACAGGTAATGGTCGGATGGTGCCGGTCGCGGCTGTTGCCCGAGGCCGCGGGCCGGTACCGGGATTCGCAGGTACCGCGGGGACGCGCGAGGACCGGTCCGATGGGGTGATGTCGCTGGTCGGGGGCTTGTCCCGTGGGGGCGATCACAACATCGGAAGATCTCCCTGGCCCCGGGGTGTCCGGCCTACGCTGAGCACATGGTGTCGCAAACCGAACTACTGGAATCCGTCCCCACTCAGCTCTGGATCGGCGGGCCGGTGGATGCCACCGGCGGTGCCACATTCCCGGTCGAGAATCCGGCCACCGGTGAACCCGTCGCCCATGTCGCCGACGCCTCGCCCGAGGACGCGATGCGGGCGCTGGACGCCGCATCGGCGGCTCAGGCCGGTTGGGCCGCGACCCCCGCCCGCGAACGCGGTGAGATCCTGCGCGCGGTCTACGAGCGGATCGTCGCGCACACCGAGGACTTCGCCCTGCTGATGACCCTGGAAATGGGTAAGGCATTGCAGGAGAGCCGTAACGAGGTCCGCTACGGCGCCGAATTCTTCCGCTGGTTCAGCGAGGAAGCGGTCCGGATACACGGCCGCTACCAGACCGCGCCCACCGGCGCCGGCCGCATCATCGTCCACAAACAGCCCGTCGGACCGTGCCTGGCCATCACGCCCTGGAACTTCCCGCTCGCCATGGGAACCCGCAAGATCGGGCCGGCCCTGGCCGCGGGATGCACGATGATCGTGAAACCGGCCTCGGCCACCCCGCTCACGATGCTGCTGCTGGCCAAGTTGTGCAGTGACGCGGGCCTGCCCGACGGCGTCCTGTCGGTGATCACCTCGCGCCGCTCCGGTGCGGTGACCGAACCGCTGATCAACGATCCGCGGCTGCGCAAACTCACGTTCACCGGCTCTACCGAGGTCGGCCGGACCCTCGTCGAGAAGTCCGCCCACGGCCTGCTGCGCACCTCGATGGAACTGGGTGGAAACGCGCCGTTCGTGGTCTTCGACGACGCCGACATCGATGCCGCGGTGCAGGGCGCCATGCTGGCGAAGCTGCGCAACGGCGGCGAGGCATGCACCGCGGCCAACCGGTTCCATGTGCACAACTCGGTGCGCGCGGAATTCACCGACAAGTTCGCGGCCGCGATGCGGGAGGTGAAGCTCGGCCCCGGCGACGACCCGTCGACCACCCTCGGACCGCTGATCAACCAGGATCAGCTCGACACGGTCAGCGAACTGGTGGACGACGCCGTGTCCCGCGGCGCCGAGGTCCGCACCGGCGGCAAGGCACCCGGTGGACCGGGTTACTACTATCCGGCCACACTGCTCAGCGAGGTCCCCGCCGGCGCCCGGATCCTGAGCGAGGAGGTGTTCGGCCCGGTCGCCCCGATCATCGGCTTCGATACCGAGGAACAGGGTCTGGCCGCCGCGAACGAGACCCAATTCGGTTTGGTGGCTTACGTTTACACCCGTGACCTGGATCGCGCCCTGCGGATCGCCGAGGGGCTGGAGAGCGGCATGGTCGGAGTCAACCGCGGGGTCATCTCGGATCCGGCCGCCCCCTTCGGCGGCGTCAAGGCATCCGGATTCGGCCGCGAGGGCGGCTTCGAGGGCATCGAGGAGTACCTGTCGACGAAGTACATCGCCCTGCAGTGAGCGCGGCTCGGTGACAGGCTGGGAAGAAGCGGCCGCCCCGGGGGAATGAACACCCGGGGCGGCCTGGGATCGCGGAGCTCGTCGAGACGATGTGCCGCGTGGTTCAGGTGGGTCGGCGCGGTGTCAGTGGCCGAGTCGGCCACGGCCCAGGCGCAGGAGCAGCATGGCCAGGGTGTGGCCTTCCTGGCCCAGTTCGCTGAAGCGCTCCAGGACTTTCATCTCGCGAGAGTGCACCAGGCGCGGCCCACCATTGGCCATCCGGGTCCGGCCGATGATTCTGGAGACCTCGGTGCGGCGCTTGATGGCGGCGAGGATCTCGGCGTCGAGCCGGTCGATCTCCTTACGAAGCTTCTCGATCTCCGCCTCACTACTCGGCGGCGCGGGCTCGGACCCGGCCGCGGACTGGTCGATCGGCTCGGTAGAGGTGCTCATACTTTCTCTCCTCGTGTCAGAAACTCGATCGGCATGCGGCTCCGCCCCGTTACCGATCGGAATCTTCCACCGTGAAACAGACCTGCTCGGCCTTTGTATTGTCCCCGTCTTGGTGTGCGCTCACGTGCGAAATCGGTGACCACGAATGCCATCGTTCGCCCGAACAGCAGAGGTGGTGAGCGCGCTGGTCATGTGGCCAGTCTGCCACGGGTGACAGGGGAGGCAAAGTGCACAGCGTTCTCTCCGATGAGAATGCCCAGGAAATCACGCCGGACTACAGGATGTCGGTGCCCGCCGGTAGCGTGGATGGACGATGGAGACGACGGTGGCAGCAACCCAGCTGAAAAACGAGGCGGCGAAGCGGCAAGCTACGGGTCGCGGGGTTACGGACGCGGAGGCCGACGATCGGGTGCAGCGGCTGTTGGCGGGGCTCAATCCCCAGCAGCGCGCGGCGGTCGTGCACGCCGGGTCCCCGCTGCTGATCGTCGCCGGCGCCGGGTCCGGTAAGACCGCGGTTCTCACCCGTCGCATCGCCTATCTACTGGCCGAGCGCGACGTCACGCCCGGACAGATCCTGGCCATCACCTTCACCAACAAGGCCGCGGCCGAGATGCGCGAGCGGGTGATCGATCTGGTCGGCCCGCGTGCGGCTTCCATGTGGGTCTCGACCTTCCATTCCTCCTGTGTGCGCATTCTGCGGATGCAGGCCAACCTGCTGCCCGGTTCGCTGAACTCCAATTTCTCCATCTACGACGCCGACGATTCCCGGCGGCTGCTGGCGATGATCATCCGCGATCAGAATCTGGATCCGAAGAAGTACTCGCCGCGCCTGCTGTCGACCGCCATCTCCAATCTCAAAAACGAGCTCATCGATCCCGAAACCGCCACGGCGGACGCGGAATCCGACGAGTCCGAACTGCCCGGCATCGTCGCGCGGGTCTATACCGAATATCAGCGGCGGCTGCGCGCGGCCAATGCCTTCGATTTCGACGATCTGATCGGTGAGACGGTGGCACTGCTGCAGCAGCATCCGCAGGTCGCCGAGTACTACCGACGCCGGTTCCGGCATGTCCTGGTCGACGAGTACCAGGACACCAACCATGCCCAGTACGTGCTGATCCGCGAGCTGGTCGGCCACGGCTCGAGCCATCAGGGCCGAGAACCCGCGGCGCCAGCCGCAGACGGCAACGCCGCCGATCCGGAGTTCGTGCCGGCCCGCCGGGCCGAGACCGTGCCGCCCAGTGAATTGTGTGTGGTCGGCGACGCCGATCAGTCGATCTACGCGTTCCGTGGTGCGACCATCCGCAATATCGAGGAATTCGAGCGCGATTTTCCCGATGCGGAAACCATTCTGCTGGAACAGAACTACCGCTCCACCCAGCACATTCTGTCGGCCGCGAATGCGCTCATCTCGCGCAACGAGAATCGCCGCGACAAGAAGCTGTGGACCGATTCCGGCGACGGCGATCTGATCGTGGGGTACGTCGCCGACAACGAACACGACGAGGCGTCGTTCGTGGCCCGGGAAATCGATCGCCTGGTCGATCAGGGCGATTACAACTACGCCGACGTCGCGGTGTTCTACCGCACCAACAACAATTCGCGTGCGCTGGAGGAGATCTTCATCCGCATGGGCCTGCCCTACAAGGTGGTGGGCGGGGTGCGGTTCTACGAGCGCAAAGAGGTCCGCGATGTGGTGGCCTACCTGCGCGTGCTGGAGAATCCGAACGACGCGGTGAGCCTGCGCCGCATCCTCAACACCCCGCGTCGCGGTATCGGTGACCGCGCCGAGGCGTGCGTGGCCGTCCATGCCGAACAGCGCGATATCGGTTTCGCCGCCGCGCTGCGGGACGCGGCCGACGGCAAGGTGGCGCTGCTGAACACCCGGGCGCAGCGGGCCATCGCCGGTTTCCTGGATCTGCTCGACGAGATCCGCGCCGCCGGCGCCACCCCGGAGTCGGAGTATCCGGATGTGGGCAAGGTCGTGGAGGCCGTGCTCGACAAGACCGGCTACCGCGGTGAGCTGGAGGCCTCCGACGATCCCCAGGACGGTGCCCGCCTCGACAACCTCAACGAATTGGTGAGCGTCGCAACGGAATTCAGTTCCGAGGCGCGGAACAACGTCGAGGCGGCGCGCGAGGAGGGGCTGGTGCCCGAGGCCGCCGAGGGGGAGCCGGATCCGGGATCGCTGGCGGCGTTCCTGGAGCGGGTGTCCCTGGTCGCCGACACCGATCAGATTCCCGACGAGGGTTCCGGTGTGGTCACCCTGATGACCCTGCACACCGCCAAGGGCTTGGAGTTCCCGGTGGTGTTCGTGACCGGCTGGGAGGATGGCCAGTTCCCGCATATGCGCGCCCTCGGTGATCCCGCCGAACTGGCCGAGGAACGTCGGCTCGCCTATGTCGGTATCACTCGTGCCCGCAAACGCCTGTTCCTGTCGCGCGCGGTGGTCCGTTCCGGCTGGGGGCAGGCGGTCTCGAATCCGGAATCCCGCTTCCTGCAAGAGATCCCGCAACATCTGCTGGAATGGCAACGCCTGGAGCCGACACCGCCGTCGGGCGGCCGCGGTTTCCGCAGGCGGGGCGAGGACGACGGTGGCGGACGGGATTGGACCCGTGGCGACGGCTGGTCTCAGCAGCGCCCCGGTCTGCGTGATCGCGCCCCCGCCCGTCCCGGCGCCAAACTCAACAACTCGGGTCTGGTGCTGGCCGTGGGTGACCGGGTCAGCGATGACAAATACGGTCTGGGCCGAGTGGTGGCCGCCGAAGGCTTCGGCTCCCTGGCCACGGTGACCATCGATTTCGGTACCGCCGGCAAGATCCGCCTGATCCCGCAATACAGCCGGACCTTGGTGAAGCTCTGACAGCGCTCCCGGCGACCGGGCTGCGCGCTTGGTCGCCGGGCTCTCAGCCGCCCGCCGGTGCGTCCTGCCGGGCGATGGTCCTGACCATGACGCGCTCCACGCGAGTATCCACGGCGGTGACGCCGAGCTCGCGATCCGGCACCGGCTCACCGAGACCAACTGATACCCACACCAGACCTTAAGGGCGACAACTGATCTCAGGAGAACACGAGTAACTCATCGGGTACTCCCAACACCCCACCACCGCCGCCCCGCAACGAACATCTCGCGGCACCCACTCGTCCGCAAAATACTCGGAGAGATGGGCGAGCTAGTCGCGTTCGGGGCCGAGGGAGATACCGCGCGAGGCGAGCCAGGGGAGCGGGTCGACCTTGTTCGATCCGTTCAGCCACACCTCGAAGTGGCAGTGCGGTCCGGTGGAGAAGCCACGGTTACCGACGGTGGCAATCTGGTCGCCGGCCATCACCTGCTGTCCCTCGGACACGGTGACGGTGTCGACGTGACCGTAGACGGTGATGGTGCCGTCGGCATGCTTCAGGCGCACCCACATACCGAATCCGGACGCGGGACCCGCGCTGATCACTTCACCGTCTTCGACGGCGTAGATCGGGGTACCGATCGGTGCTGCCACATCGACGCCGAGATGCTGTACGCCCCAGCGACCGCCGAATCCGGAGGTGAAGGTGCCATTGGCGAATTTCGAGAACAGCGGGCGCAACTTCGCCGATTCCTGCGCCGCGAGAGTGGCGGCGAATTCCTGGCCGTGCTGCAGGATGTCCTGGAACTGGCTGACATCTGCCACCGGCGCCACATTGAGCACCTGGGGCGACTGCGGATTTCCGGCCTGCGCCTGGGTGGTGACGGCCGCCTGTGCGGCGATCTCGTGCACCTGCCCGGCGGCATCGACATCGGCGGTGGTCGCGTGGTGCTGTCCACCGGACTGCATTCCCGCCTGCCCGGCGGCGACCACGGCGCCCGCGGCCACGGCGACGACGGCGGCACGGCCCTTGAGCGCGGCCGGTGGGGCGGGTACCCGGTGGGCGCCGCCGAACTTACGGGGCTCCTCCTCGTCGCCTGCCGTGCCCGACGCGCGCTTGCGACCGGGAACCAGCCGGGCGAGATCGAACGGCTGATTGCCGTCGGCAGCGTCGTAGTCCTCGGCGGCGTCGTATTCGCCGTGTTCGTGGTTCAGGCCGGCGGGATCGGCGGCCGCCCATTCGTCGGTGCTGGGCCATTGCGGTTCGGCGGTCCAGTTGCCGTCGTCACCGTGCTGCGCCGCCCAGGGCTGCTGCCATTCGCCGGAGTCCGGTCCCGATGTGGCCCAGGAACCCGCGGCGACGGTGGCGCTCGCGCCGGCCGCCTGTGACCAGCTGTCCGCGCGGCCGGGCATATCGCGCACCTGCTGCGGAGCGACACCGCCGGCCTGGTCGCCGGCGTAGCCGCCGAGGGACTGCCCGTTGCCGAAGTACGGATGCTGGTCGAGAGATTCCTCCTCGCCGCGGTAACGGCGAGCGGATCGAGCGCGATGCCCTGGTTGTAGACGGCCGTGGCTCATCGGTGGACTCCGCCGGTCGAAGGGCTCATCGCCTGCGGAGCACTGTGCTGCAACAAGCCTGCCGTCCTCCTGGTCGGGTGCCGTATACGCGGACCTCATCCGAGTTGCGCGGCCGATGTGGGAGCGCTTGTACAGCGTATTCCCGCTGGTCCTGTGATCAGCTTGTGACATCGACCGCATCGACGGTAACGAAACGATTGCAGGTCGGCAAGCGCTAGCCCCGTAACGGCTGCACTTGTGAGATTGATCACGTTTGTTGCCGGAATAACACACCACATATCGGGCGCGCGAGCGAAAACTTGCAACTACACAATGTAGTAGCCAGATCGGCAAATCGGACCATCCTCCGCCCGACCTGCCTCGCCCGAAAAAGCTACTCGCCAGTAGCCTTGGCCAGCGGTTTTGCTCGGGCGGATGTGGTCCCGTGACCTGCGCCACTTAGGCTGTATGCGGCTGATTTCGGCGACATCGAACTGATTAGAGTCCGACTCGACCCGCTGACCCTTTCGAGCGACCTGCAAGCAGTCGCTACGGGCCGACCACGGGCGGCAACATAGTCAAAGTCGTTGTCACCACAACGCAGACGAGACGGTGAGTACATGGATCTCTTCGAATATCAGGCGAAGGAACTCTTCGTGAAGCACGGAGTGCCTTCGTCGGAGGGCCGCGTCACGGACTCGGCCGAGGACGCCCGTGCCATCGCGACCGAAATCGGCAAGCCTGTGATGATCAAGTCGCAGGTCAAGGTCGGTGGCCGTGGTAAGGCCGGCGGTGTGAAGTACGCAGCCACCCCGGATGACGCCTTCACGCACGCGAACAACATCCTGGGCCTGGACATCAAGGGTCACGTCACCAAGAAGATCCTGGTCGCCGAGGCCAAGGACATCGCGGAGGAGTACTACATCTCCTTCCTGCTCGATCGCGCCAACCGCACCTACCTGGCCATGTGCTCGGTCGAGGGCGGTATGGAGATCGAAGAGGTCGCCGCCACCAAGCCCGACCGTCTGGCCAAGGTCGCCGTCGACGCGGTCAAGGGTGTCGATCTGGCCTTCGCGCGCTCCATCGCCGAGCAGGGCCACCTGCCCGCCGACGTCCTGGACGCCGCCGCGGTGACCATCCAGAAGCTGTGGGAGGTCTTCGTCAACGAGGACGCGACCCTGGTCGAGGTGAACCCGCTGGTCCGTACGCCGGAGAATGAGATCCTGGCGCTGGACGGCAAGGTCACCCTGGACGAGAACGCCGATTTCCGGCACCCCGATCACGCCGAGTTCGCGGACCGCGACGCCACCGATCCGCTCGAGCTCAAGGCCAAGGAGAACGACCTCAACTACGTCAAGCTCGACGGTGAGGTCGGCATCATCGGCAACGGTGCCGGCCTGGTCATGTCGACCCTGGACGTCGTCGCCTACGCCGGTGAGAACCACAACGGCGTGAAGCCGGCCAACTTCCTCGACATCGGTGGTGGCGCCTCGGCCGAGGTGATGGCCAACGGTCTCGATGTCATTCTCAACGACGCGCAGGTCAAGAGCGTGTTCGTGAACGTGTTCGGCGGCATCACCGCGTGTGACGCGGTAGCCAACGGCATCGTGAAGGCCCTGGAGATCCTGGGGTCGGAGGCGAACAAGCCGCTGGTGGTCCGCCTCGATGGCAACAAGGTCGAGGAGGGTCGCAAGATCCTCGTCGACGCCAACCACCCGCTGGTCACCCTCGCCCAGACCATGGACGAAGGCGCCGACAAGGCCGCCGAACTGGCTGCGGCCAAGTAAGGACAAGAAGCAATGTCTATCTTCCTGAACAAGGACTCCAAGGTCATCGTCCAGGGCATCACCGGCGGTGAGGGCACCAAGCACACCGCGCTGATGCTGAAGGCCGGCACCCAGGTCGTCGGTGGCGTCAACGCCCGCAAGGCCGGCACCACCGTCTCGCACACCGCCAAGGACGGCTCGGCCGTCGAGCTGCCGGTGTTCGGCGGCGTCGCCGAGGCCATGAAGGAGACCGGCGCCGACGTGTCGATCGCCTTCGTGCCGCCGAAGTTCGCCAAGGACGCCATCATCGAGGCCATCGACGCGGAGATCCCGCTGCTCGTGGTCATCACCGAGGGCATCCCGGTGCAGGACACCGCCTACGCGTGGGCCTACAACGTGGAGAAGGGCAGCAAGACCCGGATCATCGGCCCCAACTGCCCCGGCATCATCACCCCGGGTGAGTCGCTGGTGGGCATCACCCCGGCCAACATCACCGGCAAGGGCCCGATCGGCCTGGTGTCGAAGTCGGGCACCCTGACCTACCAGATGATGTACGAGCTGCGTGACTTCGGCTTCTCGACCTCCATCGGTATCGGTGGCGACCCGGTCATCGGCACCACCCACATCGACGCCATCGAGGCGTTCGAGAAGGACCCCGAGACCAAGCTCATCGTCATGATCGGCGAGATCGGCGGCGACGCCGAGGAGCGGGCGGCCGCGTACATCCAGGCCAACGTCACCAAGCCGGTCGTCGGCTACGTCGCGGGCTTCACCGCCCCGGAGGGCAAGACCATGGGCCACGCCGGCGCCATCGTGTCCGGCTCCTCGGGCACCGCCGCGGCGAAGAAGGAGGCCCTCGAGGCCGCGGGCGTGAAGGTCGGCAAGACCCCGTCCGAGACCGCCGCTCTGGCGCGCGAAATTCTGGAGAAGGCGTCGATCACCGCTTGATCGTTCGCACCGGCGAAGGCCGCCTTGCCGAAATGGCAAGGCGGCCTTCGTCATTCATCCCGGGGCCGGTGACATGCTGCTGCGGGCAGACAGCAGCGGTGCTGTGGGCAGGGACATCTGCCGCCGGACGGCCGGGACGCGTGGCCGGGGCCGGAACGGATGGCTAGGGTGCTGGGAACAGATGGCAGAGCCCCAGAGCCCGGACCACCATGCAGAACATTTCCGAAATGTCCATGCGATACCTCCGATCGTCGGCGCCGAGAACACGATCGAGACGGGTATCGGGTTCACTGGGCGCGCTCGTGGTTGCCACGTGTGGTGTCGTGGCCGTGACCGGGGCCCGCGAGTGCAGTAGCGTCAAGGGTATTCAGCCTGAAAGCCGATGAAGGACTCGTAAGGAGACGACCACATGTCCTACCCGACCGGGGGCTCCGGGTACAACGCGCCCACGCCGCAGCCCTCGCCCACACCCTCGTCCGCGCCCAGCTTCGGCCAGCAGCCGGCCGGTAGTGCCAGCGGCGGTTCGGGGAGTTCGGCGTTGAGTGCCAAGGGGCTGACGTTCTACCTGACCGTTGGGACCGCCGCGCTCGGCGTGATCAACTTCCTGCTGGGCTTCACCGCCTACGTGAAGAGCGATGCTCGCGATCTGGGGCCGGGTATGACGGTCGCATCCGAGAGCGCGAGCTTCTTCGAGGCCAAGGGTGTCTCCCCACTGCTGGCCCTGCTCCTGCTGGGCGGACTGCTGGCGGGTCTGGCCCTGGTGCCGAAGATCAACCAGTCCTGGACCGGTCCGGCCGCGGCCGCGTCGGCGGCCGGCTTCATCGCGCTGCTGTTCCAATCGTTCAACGTCGGCGACAGCACCTCGCTGGCGTGGGGTGGCTGGCTGGTGCTGTTCCTGGCGCTGGTGCAGACCGCCGTCGCCGTCGTCGCGCTGCTGTTCGAGGTCGGCATCCTGTCGGCTCCCGAGGCCAAGCCCGCTGCCGCGAGTTCCGGCTACGGCCAGCAGGCCGCCTACGGCCAGGCGCAACAGCAGAGCCAGCAGGCGCAGTACGGCCAGGCACAGCAGGCGCAGCAGGCACAGTACGGGCAGCAATACGGCCAGCAGTACGGCCAGGCGCAGCAGGGACAGGCGGCGCAGCCGCAGGCCGCGCAGGGACAGCAGGCCGCCTACGGCCAGTACGGCCAGCAGTACGGCCAGGGCCAGTACGGTCAGCAGCCGTCGGCCTACGGACAGCCCGCTCAGCAGCCCTACGGCGCCTCGCCCGCGCAGGGTGCCCAGTCGCCGTACGCGCAGCGGCCGCAGACCTCGGGCGGGGACGAGGCCGCGACGCAGCACTTCGGTAGCGCCACTTCTTCCCAGCAGGCCGGTGGCCAGCCGGGCCAGGCCGGTCAGCAGTTCGGTTCGCTGAACTTCGGCCAGCAGGGACAGCAGGGCCAGGGTGCGCAGCCGTTCGGCGGTGAGCAGACCGGCAACCCGGCCGCGGACGCGACCAAGGCGTTCCGTCCCGAGGACGACAAGAAGTAGTTCCGTATCCCCGATTCGGATACGGATTTCGATCGGCGAGTCAGGCGTCGCACACGGCGCGCCTGACTCGCCGATCCGTTTCCGGCTGCCACTCTGATTTCGTGGGTGGTCGTGTCCGCGTCGACGAGCCGACAGGATCCGTGAGGTAGTTCTATGAAGTCCGCACTGGTCCGTTGGACCGACCTTCGCGAACAGCGGGCAGGCACGAGACCGGCGCCGCCCGATCCGCCCGGCGACCCCGAGGATCCGGTCTTTCTCTCGCTGAGTCCGGAACGGGCCAAGGTACTGCTCGTCATCGCTGCCCGGGCGTCGAGTTTCACCGTGGTCGCCATCGTCGCGATCGTGCTGCTCACCCTGATCACCGCGGGCAGCGGCCTCACCGGCGCCTCGGGGGCGATCGCGTCCGGCTGGCTCGCCGTCCACCAGGTCCCGGTTCTGGTGGGAAAGACCTCGCTCGGCCTGCTTCCGCTGGTGCCGACCGGGCTGGTGCTCTGGCTGACCATGCACGACTGCGCGCACGCGGTCTCGCCGCGCTCCTCACGTGCCGATCTGGGCTGGATCGTCGGTGCCGCGCTCGCGGGCCCGTTACTTGTCACCGCCGTCTGTCTGGCCGTGGCAGAGGACGCCGCCGCGGCCGTACCGCTGCAGGCTCCCGACAACCTCACCGCCTTCTCCTGTGTCGGCGGGCTGCATCTGCTCGCCGCGGTCGTCGGTATCGTCTCGCAGCCGAATTCCGTGCGCGACCGGATCGGCGCGTACCTGCCGGAGTGGGTCTTCACCGGAGCGCGGATGGCGGCTCGGGCGCTGTGGCGGCTGCTGATCAACGGCGCGGTGCTCGCGCTGGTGTCGTTCGTCCTGCACTGGTCGGTCATCGGGGACACCTACGCGACCGCGGGCAATTTCGCCGGTGTGCTCGGTCTGAGTGCCCTGTCGCTGGCCTATGTGCCGAATGTCGTGATCGCGGCCACGAGCGTGCTGGTGGGCGCGGATGTACACATCGGGGACGGTGGGCTGAGCCTGTTCTCGGTGACCGGTGCGCCGGTGCCCGCGCTGCCGGTGCTGGCGGCCGTGCCGACCGGGCCCGCGGCGGCCTGGTGGTCGGTGCTGCTGCTGGTGCCCGCCGCGATCGGCGTGCGCGGTGGGCTGGACTGCGCCCGCGAAACCGACGACGAACCGCGCCGGCCGTGGGCGACGTTGTTCGGTGCGGCGGCGGCCGCGGTGGTGTTGTCGCTGTTGTGCCTGTGTGCCGGTGGGCGGGTCGGCTCGTTCGGTGACATCGGACCGGGTGTGCTGCTGACCGCCGGCCTCACCTTCGGCTGGCTCACTGTCGCCGGTTATGTCGGATTGGTCTGCGGCCGTAGGTTTCTCGGCATCCCGCCCAGGTACACCGACAGCGGTTTCGGTGCGCCGGCCGGCCGGTTCGTCGCCGGCGAGTACGACGACTACGACGACGGTCATGCCGACGAGGGGTACGACACGGGCCGATACGACGACCCGGAGGACGAGGATCGGTATGTCCCGCGGCCGCGCTATGCCGACCAGTTGTACGACGATCCCCGCTATGTCGAATACGAGTTCGCGGATGACGAATACGCCGATGACGAGCCGGTGGGCGACGGCTACCCGGAGCCGTCCCGGGACCGCGGCGACGACATCGCGGTCGTCGAGGTGGACGGCGAACTGCTCGACGACGACGATCTCGACCCGGTGCGTGCCGACCCCGATCCGGACTACGACTTCGATGCCGAAAATGCCGACATCCTGGATGCGGAAGTGGTAGAGGGTGACCTGCCGGAGGGGCCCGGAAGGGGCGGTCGTTAGGCTCTAACCCGGCGGACATCGTGACCGCCGCCCTCCGGCAGCCCCGACGCACAGGGAGTAGAGCGCTGACCACCCCGCCCGCCCAGCCGGTCCCGCCGACCGTGCCTGCGACCCTCGTCGTCCTCGCCTCGGGTACGGGATCACTGCTGCAATCGCTGATCGCGGCCACCGAGCAGCCGGATTATCCGGCGCGGGTCGCCGCCGTGGGGGTGGACCGGATCTGCCCGGCCACCGACCACGCGGCGCGCGCCGGTATCCCCGACTTCCGGGTGGCTCCCGGCGACTTCTCCGACCGTGCCGCGTGGGACCTCGCGTTGACCGAGGCGGTCGCGGCGCACCATCCCGATCTGGTGGTGTCCGCGGGCTTCATGCGCCTGCTGGGCCCGCGTTTTCTGGAGCGGTTCGAGGGCCGCATCATCAATACCCACCCCGCACTGCTGCCGTCCTTCCCGGGCGCGCACGGCGTGCGCGACGCACTGGCCTACGGCGTGCGGGTGACCGGGTCGACCGTGCATCTGGTCGACGCGGGTGTGGACACCGGGCCGATTCTCGCGCAGGAGCCGGTGGCCGTGCTGCCGGGAGACGACGAGGCGAGCCTGCACGAACGAATCAAAGTCGTGGAGCGACGGCTGCTGGCGGAGACCGTGGCCGCCGTCGCGACCCGAGGCATTGTCTGCAACGGACGAAAGGCAGAAATCCCTGATGAGTGAGCGTCGAGCGGTTCGCCGGGCGCTGGTGAGCGTCTACGACAAAACGGGTCTGATCGAGCTCGCCACCGGGCTCGACGCCGCCGGTGTCGAGCTGGTGTCGACCGGTTCGACCGCGGCGCGTATCGCCGACGCGGGTATTCCGGTGACCAAGGTGGAGGACCTCACCGGGTTCCCCGAAACCCTGGACGGCCGGGTGAAGACGCTGCACCCGCGGGTGCACGCCGGCATCCTCGCCGACACCCGCAAACAGGAACATCTCGATCAGCTGGTCGAACTCGAGGTGGAGGCCTTCCAGCTGGTGGTGGTGAATCTGTACCCGTTCACCGAGACCGTCGCCAGTGGCGCCTCGCCCGACGAATGCGTCGAGCAGATCGATATCGGCGGTCCGTCGATGGTCCGCGCGGCCGCCAAGAATCATCCCTCGGTGGCCGTGGTGGTCGACACCGGTGACTACGACGACGTGCTCACCGCGGTCCAGGGCGGCGGCTTCACGCTGCCTGATCGAACCGCACTGGCGGCCAAGGCTTTCCAGCACACCGCAAGCTACGACGTGGCGGTGGCGAGCTGGATGACGACGGTGCTGACCGGCGAGCCGTCCGCGGATTCGACTGCGGCGGAACAGTTCCCGGCCTGGATGGGCGGCGCCTGGACGCGTGAAGCGGTGCTGCGCTACGGCGAGAATCCACATCAGGCCGCGGCGCTGTACCGCAACGAATCCGGTCCGGCGGGGCTGGCCCAAGCGAAACAGTTGCACGGCAAGGAGATGTCGTACAACAACTACACCGACGCCGATGCCGCCTGGCGCGCCGCCTGGGACCACGTCGAGCCCGCGGTGGCCATCATCAAGCATGCCAACCCGTGCGGGATCGCGGTGGGTGCCGATATCGCCGAGGCGCATCGCAAGGCGCACGCCTGTGATCCGGTGAGCGCCTTCGGTGGTGTCATCGCGGCCAACCGCGAGGTGACCGTGGAGATGGCCGAACAGGTGGCCGAGATCTTCACCGAGGTCATCGTGGCCCCCGGCTATGCCGACGGTGCGGTGGAAGTGTTGCAGCGCAAGAAGAACGTGCGCATTCTGATCGCCGACCAGCCGAGTCGCGGTGGTGTCGAGTTGCGGCCGATCAGCGGCGGCGCCCTGCTGCAGCAGACCGATGTCGTCGACGCCGAGGGTGACGATCCCGCCAACTGGACCCTCGCCACCGGCGAGGCGGCCGATGCGGCCACCCTGGCGGATCTCGAATTCGCCTGGCGTGCTTGCCGAGCCGTGAAATCCAACGCGATCCTGCTGGCGCACGACGGCGCTTCGGTCGGCGTGGGTATGGGACAGGTCAACCGCGTCGATGCCGTCCATCTGGCGGTGCTGCGCGCGGGCGATCGCGCCGAGGGGTCGGTGGCGGCCTCCGATGCCTACTTCCCGTTCCCCGACGGCCCCCAGCAGTTGATCGCCGCGGGGGTGAAAGCCATTGTGCAACCCGGTGGTTCGGTGCGTGATCAGCTCACCATCGATGCCTGCCGGGAGGCGGGGGTCACCATGTATCTCACCGGGGCACGGCACTTCGCGCACTGAGCGCGGTCTCCGGATCGAACGAACGTCCCCTTCCGCGACTTTCGCGGAAGGGGACGTTCGTCGTTGTGCTCCGGGAGGCTCGGATCAGGTCGCGCTCAATACCTTTCGATCGCCCAGCGGCTTCTTCAGCGGGATCTCCAGCGTGCCGAAGACCGCGATCATTGTGCACATCCGCCCCACGGCCTGGGGGAGGGTTCCGGCCCGGAGGTGGACGGTCACCGATGAATCGGTCTCGTCGGTGGTGGCGTCGACGCCGTAACATTCGGGCGATCCGGTCTGGAAGTTCACCGCTATCCGGTCGTCCGCCACCCGGCTCCAGCTGTCGAAGGACATGGGGTGCGGGCTGGTGATCGTGGGGTCGGCGGTGAACATGCGGCCGGGCTGCGGCGGATTCTGCTCGATGGGAGTGGCGATCGCCGAGGTCGAGGTATTCGCCTGTGTCCCACCGCTGTCGGAGCTCCCGCAGGCAGTGACCAGCAGAGCGGGTAGTGCCAGTACTGCGATGGCTGCCGCGCCGAGGCGGCGCCGTGCCGGGATCGAATCCATGTGCCACACCCTAGTAGGCGCCGCGGGCGGGATGTGTTCGACGTCGCAGTGAACTTTCCGCGAACCACCGCGCGTGACTCCGGCGTGATCGCGGCGTCGGGAAGTAATGTGCGCAAACGATGAGCGAATACGTTTCGACGCCATCGAATCAGCAATCGGCATGACTGTTTTCACTGTCTCATCGAAAGGATTCACCGCGTGGGTGACACGTTGCAGGTAGGTGGGGAACTCGGCCTGGGTCAGGCTCTCGAGGGCGGCGCGTACACGCTGACTCTCCAAAATGATGGCAACTTGGTGCTTTCCGAGCCGGAGGGCACTGTGGTGTGGGCGACCATGACGCACGAGCAGGGCGTCGAGCGCGCCGTGCTGCAGGACGACGGCAACTTCGTGCTCTACTCCGCCGCCGGTCCGGTATGGGCCACCGACACCAACGGTGGCGAGGCCGATCACCTGGTTGTGCAACCGGACCGCAACATCGTGCTCTACGGCCGTAACGGTGCCTCGCTGTGGGCATCGGGCACCAATACCGACAATCCGATCGTGGTGGCGGAGCCGGTCGTCGGTGAGGAGCCGCTCGCCGCACCGGCCGCGGAGATGTCCCCGCCGCCCGCTCCCCAGGTGCGCACCTACACCGTCGAGCCCGGTGACACCCTGTGGACCATCGCCGAGCGCTTCTACGGTGACGGCAACCGCTACCTGGAGATCGCCGGCGCCAGTGGTATCGAGAACCCGGACGCCATCGATGCGGGGCAGCTGCTGACGATCCCCTGATGGGTGATGAGAGGTAGCCGCGAAAAATGGAGGCCGTGACGCGGCTGCGTCACGGCCTCCATGAGCGGACGAGTCACCGACTGGTGAAGGGCAGCAGCGCCATCTCGCGCGCGTTCTTCACCGCGATCGCCACCTGCCGCTGCTGCTGCGGGGTGAGGCCGGTGACCCGGCGGCTGCGGATCTTGCCGCGGTCGGAGATGAAGGTGCGCAGCAGGTTCACATCCTTGTAGTCGACGATTTCGACCCCGGCGGCGATGAGTGGATTCTTCTTCGGCCGGCGAGCCTGCTCGGCACGGATCCTTTTCGATGGTGCTCGCTTGACTGCCATATGAGGGATTCCTCCTGACGAGATCTGCGGTGGGTCTACCAACTCGATTTGTGCACTCCGGGCAGCTCCCCCCGGTGGGCCATCTCGCGCATACGTACCCGGGACAATCCGAACTTGCGGAGGTGTCCGCGGGGGCGGCCATCGGCGGCGTCCCGATTGCGCAAGCGTACCGGACTCGCATCGCGCGGCAGTCGCTGCAGGGCGAGCTGGGCGGCGCCGCGCTGCTCGTCGGGGGTGGCTGGATTACGGATCAGTTCCTTGAGCTCGGCCCGGCGCTCGGCGTAGCGGGCCACGACCGCACGGCGCTGTTCGTTGCGGGCGATCTTGGATTTCTTGGCCATTACCGGTCCTCGCGGAAGTCGATGTGGCGGCGCAGGATCGGATCGTATTTGCGCAACACCAGGCGGTCGGGGTCGTTACGGCGGTTCTTGCGGGTGACGTAGGTGTAGCCGGTGCCACCGGTCGACCGCAGTTTGACGATGGGGCGGATCTCGTTGCTGCGCGCCATCAGATCTTCTCGCCCCGGGCGCGCAAGCGGGCCACCACGGCCTCGATTCCGTCGCGATCGATGGTCTTGATGCCCGTGGCCGAGAGTCGCAGCGTGATGCGGCGGCCCTCGCTGGGCAGGAAGTACGTCTTGCGCTGGATGTTCGGATCCCAGCGCCGGTTGGTCCGGACGTGGGAGTGCGAAACGGATTTACCGAAGCCCGGCTTGCGGCCGGTGACCTGGCAGTGGGCCGACATGGGGCCGCCTTTCTGAAAATCATTTTCGACAATGACCGTCGCAGACTGTACCGTGTGCTTCTAGGAAATGAAAATCATTGTCGAAAGGGGTTTCGGTGGTGTCACATCCCGACCGCCGCACGCCCGTCGTCTTGCTGGCGGGCTTTCCGGGACCGGTCGCGGACGGTATGGACCACATCGCGCGGCGGCTGGGCGACGAGCCCGGTACCGCGGTCGTACGGCACGACCTGAGCTCATTGCGCGAGGGTGTGGTTCGCCGCCGCGTACTGCTGGACGGGCGCGAGACGGCGAGTGTGCACGAGCTCGCGCACGGCTGTGTCTCCTGCACGCTGCGGGCCGATCTGCTACCGCTGCTGTGCCGGCTGGCGGCCCGAGATTCGGTGCACCGCATCGTGATCGCGCTGGATCCGGCGTTCGAGGCGGAAGCGGTCTGTCACGCCATCGAGTACGTGCCCGTGGTCGGGACGGTGGGCCGGGTGGACGGTCCGGCCGGGCGCGATGTGCGTATCGCCGCGGTGGTGACCGGACTCGATGCGCGTACCTGGCCCGCCGAGGCGTTGAGTGACGAGACGATCGACGAGCGGGACGGCGCCTCCTCCGACGATGAGCGTACGGTCGCTCAGCTCGCGGTCGGGCAGGTCGGATTCGCCGATGCCACGGTGATTTTCGCCGCCGACCAGGTGGGTGCCGACGAGCGCGAGGTGGTGCGGTCGATTCTGGATCGGCTGATTCCCGGTGCTCCGGCGGTCTGGATCGAACACGGCCGCGAGGTCACTCGCGGGCGGATCGAGATGCTGCTGGATCGGATTCCCGCCGACTCTCGCCGTGGCCGGATCTTCGACGCGCATGCGCCGCTGCTGCGTGGCCGGCCGCCGCTGCTGGACGAAAACGGTGTCGGTCTGGTCGAATTCGCCACCGGACGACCGTTCCATCCCACTCGATTGCATCAGGCGCTGGATGTGTTGTTCGAGGGGGTGATCACCGCGCGCGGCCGGATCTGGCTGGCCACCCAGCCCGACCGGGTGGTGTGGCTGGAGTCGGCGGGCGGCGGATTGCGGGTCGGTGACGCCGGAACCTGGCTGGCGGCAATGACTCCCGCCGAATTCGCGGCCGCCGATCCCGATCGGCGGGCGCTGGCCGCGCTGCGCTGGGACGAGGACTTCGGTGACCGCGACATCTCGCTGACCATCCTCACCTGTGGTGCCGATCCGGACGAGATCCGCACCGCACTGCACTGGGCCCTGGTCGACGAGGCGGAGATGATCCTGCTGCGCAACGCTCCCGAATTGGTTTCGCACTGGGACGACCCCTTCGGGGAATTCCACGAAGACCCCTGCGAGGCAACAGAGTCCGACACCACCGCCGATCACGGTGTGGAGTCCCGGCCGAAGGAAAGGTAGAACCGTGAAATCAGGGATTCATCCCGAGTACCACCCGGTGGTCTTCGAGGACGTGAGCACCGGCAAACGCTTCCTCACCCGCTCGACGGCGACCGGGACCCGGACCGTCGAATGGACCGACGGCAACAGCTACCCGCTGATCACCGTCGATGTCACCGCCGACTCCCACCCGTTCTGGACCGGCGCGCACCGCGTCCTCGACACCGCGGGCCGGGTGGAGAAGTTCGAACGCAAATACGGCCGGCGCGTGCCGCGTTCCGGTGCTGCCGGAGGGGAGGGCTGACATGGCGGTGCCGAAGCGGCGAATGTCGCGCGCGAACACCCGAAGCCGGCGTTCGAACTGGAAGGCGACGCCACCCGATCTGGTGCCCGTCGACATCGGTGGCGAGGTCCATCATGTGCCTCGCCGCCTGGTCAACGCGGTCCGGCGCGGGCTGATCGACCCGGCTCGCCGGTAGCGCTGGAACAGCGCGACTCCGGCCTCGTCGCCTTGCTCCGCGGTGACGATAGCTTGCAGTGTGCTGCCGCTGAGCCGGTTTCGGCACTGTTCATTCGATGGACGACTGGTGACGATGTCGACTCTGTGCAATTTGCCGGAATGCAGCGATCATTCGGTTATCGAATGAGTCCTCGTGGGCTGGGGTGTTGGGATAGAGTGACTAGCGAACCGATAGCTGGCTGTCGAATCGCCAACTGCTGGTACATTTTTGGCGCCCGAAAAAGTCCTGCGGAAACGCTGAATTCCCGGGCCGATACCGGTACCCTCGTGGCTGAGGGCGGGTTCTCCCGATAACGGAGAACCCGCTCATCGCCACTTTCGGGCGCTCTCACCTCTGTTCGGTCATCTGCGCCGGTGCTGCCTCCAGGGTCGGCGTCGTCGGTTGCGCGGCATCGTCGTCCGGTGTGCCCAGCAGGGTGTCGATCAGTGACTCCCAGCGTGCGATCTGCTCGCCGATCACCGCGGCCGGATCCTGCAGCAGCGCGGCCACCAGCGACAACGGCCACGGCAGCTGATCCGGTGGCTGGATTCTGCGGGTCAGTTCGGCCACCGTCGTCTCGAGATCGCCTATTTCCGTGCGCAACTCGTCGATCTGCCGCAATGCGGCGGCCAATGCCTCGACCACCGTCCGATCGCCCGGGACGCCGACCGAGCTCAGTTCCGGCCAGCCGCTCAGTCGCGGACCGCGCAACTGGACCTGTACATCACGCAATATCGCTTCCTGCTCCGGAGTCACATCCGCCTGCCTCTCATCTGCCGTGCCGGTGGTTCGCCCGCGATCACCGCGCGTGGATCCGCCCCGGGCCGAAACCCATGGTTACCACTGTAATTCGCATGCCGACGCCCGTGGGAGACGAGCGGTGCCGTCGTCACCGAACATCCGGTGTCATCGTGGTGAAACAATTGGGATGCGGTTGCCGCGGGATACCTGGAACAGTGTTCACCGGAAATTGCCCGGGGCCATATGTGGTGTTCCGGCAATGGTGCATCCGGGCAGCGAATGAATTCGTGATGGTGGCCGCCGTAGCAATAGGGATCGTTTCCGTACGGGATGGCGCCGGTGATCACGGTTTCGGTGTCGCTGCGACCCGACGATGGTGAGCTGGGCGCATCCGGTCTCGGGTCTGGGCGCAAGACGGCCAGCTCACCCCCTGTTTTCGAGGGCTTCGCGCGGCGGCTGCGGGATTGCCGAAGCGCTCGCGTTCCACCGCTGAATGTCCGAATTTTCAGGTTATTAACATTCCTGGCATTTTCTTGGCGGCTTATTAACGGCCTTTGTTACACAGCCGTAATGGTCGCGGCGCAGCCTGTCTAAGGGTTCGATTTCGGACCGAGGCGCCAGGTAATAGGTGCCGCAACTGATGAGAAAGTGATGAGGGTATGAAGCTTCGGAAGTTCGCCGCCACGTCGGCTCTGGTCATCGCCGCCCTGGGAATCTCAACCGGCACCAGCTTCGCGGCCCCGGCACCGGCCGCCGACCCCGCTATCCACTACACGGCCGACGTCGTCGGCAAGACCGTTGTGGTGAAGACCGATGCCGGCTCGCTGACCACCGAGAACAACCAGTTCCAGGTGCGGGACAACGCCGGTGCGGTCGTCGCGGGCTTCCCGATGAGCTACCAGCGCGACGGTATGGAATACCCGATCGCCGTGCAGATCGCGGGTAATGAGGCCACCCTGGTCCCGAGCACGGATGCGGCTGCCGCGCACCCCGCTCCGATGCTGCACGACACCGCCAGTCGTTCGGACCTCGACGCGGCCAACCAGAGCGCGATCAACGAACTCGGCATCGCCACCAGCATCGGCACCCTGATCGGTACCGCGATAGGCCTGGTCGGTGGCTGTGTCCTCGGCGCCGCGCTCGGTACCGCGTTCCTGGTCATCCCGGGGTGGATCGGTGGCTGCCTGACCGGTGCCGCGCTGGGCGCTCCGCTGGGTGCCGCTGCCGGTCTGGTCGGCGTCGGCGGGCTGTCCGGCGTCCTGGTCGCGGTCGAGTACTTCAACCGGATCAACGCCCCTGCCGAGGGCTGATTCGCGGGTAGCGCAAGACGATCGGGGCGGGCCGCAGCAGCGGCCCGCCCCGATCACGTCCGCACAGCGCGATTCCGCCCGGCAGCGGCTCAGCCCACCGGCTGCGGTGTCCGGCCCGAGGGACGCGCCGGGGCGGATTTGGGGCCGGTGCCCTTCGCGGCCTTCGCGGCCTGCCGCGACCGCGTGGTCCCGGTGCGGTCCGGGGCCACCAGCACCGCGGTGATCGGCACGGCCAGCGACAGCGTGCCCGTCACGAATACGGGCACGAACAGAGCGAACAGATCATCGCCGTCCGGCATGCCCGCGGCGGCGTCCGGACGCACGTGCAATCCGGCCTGGCCGAGATAGTGCACGCCGGTGATCGCCAGTGCGTAGAGCACCGCGACGCCTGCCAGGATGAGTATGGCCCGGATATGTGTAGTGGCCCAGAGCAATCCGATGGACGTCAGGATCGCGAGGGCACCGGCGGAGACGGAGAGCCAGACGTTGACCTCGGCCGATCCCTGCACTCGGACGGCACCCATCGCCAGCATGTGCATGACACCGATACCGAGACCCATCACCACACCACCACCGATGATCCGGGGCAGCGAACCCGCCTGTCCCGCGATCAGCAGCCCCGCCAGCACCGCCACCACGGTGATCACCGCGCTCACGACCATGCGGGTGAGGTCGTAGCGGATCTCACCGGTGGACACTCCGACACCGAGCAGCGTCACGTACACCGCCAGCCAGGTACTCACCCCGCCGATCGATACCGACGCCGCGGTGAGCCACACCATCCGGAACTTCGCCGTGACCGACATCGTCGATTGGCGGATACAGGCCAAGCCCACGAGGGCGCCGACCGCGGCGATGCCGATCGCCAGGCCGAGCACCCAGTAGCCCATGGTGAAGTAGTTCATTGCAATCCCTCGACTCGCGAAACCACGGCAGTGGTGTCAGCCCTGTCCCACGGTCGCGTGGGTGGCGGTCAGACGTTGAATCGCGTACTCGGTCACCGCGGCCAGGGCACGGCGCACCTCGTCGGCATTGCGGGCGTCGATATCGACCACCGGCACGCCCTCGCGAATCGACAGCGCCTCGCGTAGTTCCTCGATCGGGAAGCGGGGTGCGCTCGGAAACCTGTTGACCGCCACGAGGAACGGCAGCCCGCGTGCCTCGAAGAAGTCGACCGCGGCGAAGCTGTCCTCGATCCGGCGCGTGTCGACCAGCACGACGGCACCGATCGCACCGCGGATCAGGTCGTCCCACATGAACCAGAATCGGCGCTGCCCCGGGGTACCGAACAGGTACAGCGTGAGGTTGCCGGGCAGGATGATGCGGCCGAAATCCATGGCCACCGTGGTGGTTTCCTTGCCCGGGGTGGCCGACAGATCGTCGATACCGTCGGAAACGCCGGTCACCATGGCTTCGGTGCGCAGCGGCACGATCTCCGAGACCGCGCCGACGAAGGTGGTCTTGCCGGCGCCGAAACCACCCGCGACCACGATCTTGGTCGAGGCGGTGCGGACGTCGGGCTCCGGGGGTGGCGGCGTCTGAGCCGTCGGATTCTCAGGATGCATGGAGGAATTCTGGTCCGGGGGCGGCGGTTGGGGGGACGAGCTCGGGGAATTCGATCGGTACGCGGGGGGATAGCGCTCGTCGGGCTCGAGCACGGTGGTAGCGGAGGGTGCCGTCGTATCAGAGGGCACGGAGTCCACGCAGGGTCCTCTCCATCAGATTTCGGCGCTCGTCGAAGGTGGCGTCCTCGCTGAGTGTGGTGTGCACCCGCAGGGTGCCCGCCACCACCAGGTCGCCGATGACGACCCGGATCATTCCCAGTGGACGTTGCAGGTGCGCGGCGATTTCGGCGACCGAGAGCCGCCCCGCGCCCAATCGCAGGATATCTGTCCGGACATCTCCTGCGGGCCAATCGAATTGATTGGCGTAGGGCAATGTCTCCACGACCGCTTCGAGCGGAAGCTCGACCGCGGGCTCGGTACGCCCCGCGGTCAGGGCGTAGGGACGGACGCGTGTGGTTGGCCGGCCGGACCCGGCTCCGAAGGAGCTGGTCATCTCGATCGTCAAACCGCCGAACGGGCCGTGGCTTGCACGACGGATCCGACACGGTCGGCCAGCAGGGCCATCTCGTAGCCGATGCGGCCGATGTCGTGCTGCTTGTTGGCCAGCACCGCCAGATGCGAGCCGCCGTCGCCGACACTCATCACCAGCAGGTAGCCACGCTGCATATCGACGATCGACTGCATCACCTTGCCGCCGTTGAACAATTGCGCCGCACCCGCGGACAGGCTGGCCAGTCCGGCGGTCACCGCGGACAGCTGCTCGGAGCGATCCGACGGCAGGTTCGGGCTGGTCGCCTGGAGCAGCCCGTCGGCGGAGACGAGCACCGCGTGCGAGACCCCGGGCACCTCTCTGGTGAACCGGGTGACGAGCCAGTTCAAATTCTCGTCGGTGGATTTCTGCGCAGTGTCGGTCATGCAAAGCCTCCGTCGTTCTGCTGAGCGTCGTTCCGCTGGGCCGCGTCGTCGTAGCGGGGCACCTCGTACCGGGCGGTGTCCGGATCGGTCGCGGATTCCTGGGAAGGGTTCTGCTGGAGGCTCACTCGTCCGCTGCGGACGCCGCTCAGATGCCTGGACAAGCTGTTGCGGATCTCCTCCGGATCGCGTGCCTCGGTGACATCGTCCTGTGTCACACCGCCGGGGACCAGTTGCGCACCGGGCTGCCGAATGGGCAGACCACCCGTGGTGCGGGAGGTCGCGGTCGGGGCGCTGGCATCGGCGGCGGCGGCCCAGCCGGCATCGGCCGGTGAGGACCAGGTGCCGCCGGACGTGGTGGACGACGGTTCGACCAGCCATTCCGACACCATCCGCTGATAGATCGGCGTCGGCGTTTCGGGTTTTTCCGGGCTGTCGGAATCCGGCCGCGGCGGTGCGAGAGTCGCGCCGTGCCGAGACAGCGGTGCGGGCTCGTGGTCCGGCGATCGCTGCGCCGGGGCCATGATCGCGGTCTCCGCCCAGATATCGATGGACGTCGGCTGTGGTTGCGGGCGAGGATCGGCCGGGGCGGGACGGCGGGCGGGCGGTTCCGGCGGGGCGATATCGCGGTCGGACACCGATTCCCACGAACTCGACACCGGATCGAAGACATCCTCGCGCCGGGCCGGCTCGTCCGATTCGGCGGGCTCGTCCCAGGACTCGGTATCGGTGCCGAAGTGCGGCTGCGCGCGCAGATTCGTCTCGGTGCGGAATTCGGCGTCGGCATCGTGGTCGTCGTCGGCGCCGTAGCCCTCGGCATCGAGGGGGTCCGGGGCGGCACCGAACTTCCTGACGCCGAGGAGCGTGCCGGTACCGAAATCCGGCCGGTCGTCGGAGGCCGGTTCGTCGGTGCTGTCGCTGTCCTCGCGGAACAGGTCGATACCGCGCAGAACGCCGTCGTCCGCCGGCGCGGCCGCGTCGGCGTCCGGCAGCGGGGTCAGCCGGGAAACCGAGGAAGAGGTCTCGGACTGGGCGGCGCCCGGGCGGCGTTGCGGCAGCCCCGAACTGGTGAATCGGGGTAGGTCCGGGTTCTCGTCGGCGGAGCTGTCGCCGAACCGCTCCGGTGGATTCGGCACCGCGGTGAGGGTGCGGCCGGGGGCCGGGAATTCGGTGACCGGCGATGAGAAATCCGGTACCGGTGCGGTGAAGGTCGAGGTGATCGGCGGCGGTGCGGCGGCCTCGGCCGGAGAGACCAGCGCGCCCGGCAGATGCACGCTCGCGGTGATACCCGGCTGCTGTGCCATGCTCGAGGTGCGGCGCAGGCCGACGGTGATGGTGTGCCGGCTGGCGAGCCGGCCCACGACGAAAAGACCCATTCGGCGTGCGGTTTCGATGGTGACCTCACCACCGGAGGCGAGCCGCTCGTTGGTCGAGCGCATGTCCTCCGCGGACATACCCAGACCGCGGTCGGTGATCTCGATCAGATAGCCGCCGTCCACCGCACGTGAGACCGAGACCGCCACCGGCGTATTCGGCGGCGAGTAGCGCAGCGAGTTGTCGATCAGCTCGGCCAGCAGATGTTCGATGTCGACCGCGGGCTCACCGGCGACGATACCGTCGGGCACCGAACCGATCTCGACCCGCTGGTAGTCCTCCACCTGCGAGACCGCACTCCACAGCATGTCCGACAGCGGCACCGGCGGCAGATGACCGCGACGCAGCGCGGTACCGGCGAGCACCAGCAGGTTGTCACCGTTGCGGCGCATGCGGGTGGCGAGGTGATCGAGGCGGAACAGGCTCTGCAGGCGACCGGAATCGTCCTCGTCGCGTTCCAGATCCTCGATCAGCGACAGCTGCTGTTCCACCAGCGATTGGCTGCGGCGCGACAGGGTTTCGAACATATTGCTGATCTGCAGTCGCAGGCGAGCCTGCTCGGCGGCGAGGTACAACGCCTGCCGGTGCATATCGTCGACGGCGCGGGCCAGCTGGCCGATCTCCTCGGTGGTCTGCACATCGACCGGGACGATCTCCGGGGTGGCGCCACCGGCGCGCACGACCGAGAGCTCGGCGGGCAGATCGGTATGGGCGACCTGGAGCGAATCGCGGCGCAGACGGCGAATCGGCACGACCAGCGAGCGCGCGACCGCCAGCGCCAGGGCCAGACCCGCGAGCAGTGTCACGACCACCAGGGACACATCACGTAGCACCGTGCCCCGGGCGTCGATCGATCGATCGGACAGGCCGTTGGTGATCAGGTCGACCAGGTGGTCGGTGGCCTCGGTGTAGGTATCGGTGCTGGTCTGCATCGATTCCGCGACACCGGGCACCCGGATCGGCTCGACGGCGTTCTGGCTCAGCGCCGCGACCCGGGTCTGCAGGGCGCCCAGCAGTACGTCCGGTTTCAGCGCCGATTCCGGCTGCACGACCGCGTATTGATTGATCATCGTCATTTCGGCGCCGGTGGCGGTCAGCACCTGGGCCAGCACCGCCGGGTTGTTGCCGATCTCGCCGCTCTCCAGCGCCAGTTGCTGCTGGGTGAACATCTGCCGGGCGATGGCGATGACACCCATCTGCACGTAATAGCGCTCGATGGCGGTTTCCTTGGGCGTCGCCAGCGACGACACGGCATTGCTGACGTGGCTGTTGACCTCGCCGGCCTGCTTCACGACCTCCTGCGGCGCACCGCCGTGCAGGCTGTTGCGCAGGGTCCGGCCGGCCGCCAGTGCCTCGGTGAGTTCGGTGGCGACGCGCTTGTCGGTCGGTGAATTCTGCAGCGCGGTCTGCAGATTTGCGGCGGCCTGATCGAATCGCGCCGCCGATTGGTCGAGCGCCGATTGCGGCCCACCGGTATTGCCGACAGTGACCGCGAGATTATTGGCCGCCGAACCGAAGTCGAGGGTGGGCCGGATGATCCGCGCCTGCTCGGAGGCGGTGTCCAGCTGTGAGATGGTGCCGAGTTCGTCCTTGATCCGAAGGACGGCGAACGCCGAAGCCAGCACCACAGGCAGCAACAGCACGATGCCGACCTTGCTGGTCACGGACAGGTTCGACAGACTCTTCTGCCATGGACGCGGTGCAGTGACCATCCCGCTTCCGTCGCCTCCGCTCGCGCACGTGCCCCGGGTTCCGGCCGCCGCCCGCGTCTGGCCGTTCGCGTCCAACGGGTTGAGAACCAACTAGAGGTTTACTTTTACCGCAGGCAACATACCGTGAGAAACGGTCTGCGGCAATCCGGAGGTCTCTACTACACGGAGCCTAATTCCGCTGGGCTCAACAACTTTCGCTCACCCCAGCAACTTTCGGCGAGATTCTTGCTGAATTCGCAGGTCACCACTTGTGGATGTGCGGCGTGTCGAATGATCCGTTCTCAGTCGGCTCTCAGTCGATCCGGTCAAACTGGAAGCCATGCGAATTCTGGTAGTCGACGATGATCGCGCGGTGCGCGAGTCGCTGCGCCGGTCGCTCACCTTCAACGGATATTCCGTCGAGCTGGCGGTCGACGGGCTCGACGCGCTCGAGAAGGTGACCGCGTCCCGGCCCGATGCCCTGGTACTCGATGTCATGATGCCGCGGCTGGACGGTCTCGAGGTCTGCCGCCGCCTGCGCAGTACCGGTGACGATCTGCCGATTCTCGTGCTGACCGCGCGGGATTCGGTCTCCGAGCGGGTCGCCGGCCTGGATGCCGGCGCCGACGACTACCTGCCCAAACCATTCGCACTCGAAGAATTACTGGCCCGGCTGCGGGCATTGCTGCGCCGGACCACCGTCGATACCGCCGCCGATTCCTCGGAACGGATGACCTTCGCCGATCTGTCGCTGGACCCGGTGACGCGGGAGGTCGCGCGCGGTGAGCGCGCCATCAGCCTGACCCGCACGGAATTCTCGCTGATGGAAATGTTGATGGCCAATCCACGCCGGGTGTTGACCCGCAGCCGCATTCTCGAAGAGGTCTGGGGTTACGACTTCCCGACCTCAGGAAATGCGCTCGAGGTCTATATCGGCTATTTGCGCCGCAAAACCGAGGCGGAGGGGGAGCCGCGGTTGATCCACACCGTTCGAGGTGTCGGATATGTGCTGCGCGAGACCCCTCCGTAGGCCGGGGTCGTGGTGAGATCACATCCGGGTGGCGGTGGCCGGCCCGATCGGGTGGCGCGATTGGGCCCACGTCTCGATCCGCACGAAATGCGCCCGCCCATGCCACTGACCCGATCGGTGTCGCTGCGCTGGCGGGTCACCCTGCTGGCGGCCTCGGTGGTGGCCATCGCCGTGGCGGTGACCTCCATCGCCGCTTATGCGCTGGTGGCGCGGGCGCTCTACGCCGATGTGGACAGTCAGCTGCGCAGCCGCTCGGACGTGATGGTCAAGAACAACATCGATCTGCAGGGCTTCCAGGCGATTCTGATGTTCAGCAGCCTGTACTCCAACGACATCGGGATCGCGCTGCTCTACCCGGACGTCGACATCCCGTACACGCCACCGCAGCTGATGTACCCACCCATCGGGCAGGCCGAGATGGCGGTCGCCCACGGCCAGGCCGATGCCTCGCTGCACACCGTCGGCAATCAGCGGGTGCTGGCCCGCCGCACCACATCCGGCGCCACCCTGGTGATCTCGCGGTCGCTGGAGCCGACCCGGGAGGTGCTCGACCGGCTCGCCTGGCTGCTGTTCACCATCGGTGGTTGCGGTGTTCTGGTGGCCGGGGCGGCCGGGGCGACGGTGGGACGTACCGGTCTGCGGCCCATCGCGCGGCTGACCGCCGCCACCGAGCGAGTGGCGCGCACCGACGATCTGACCCCGATCCCGGTCACCGGCGACGACGAATTGGCCCGGCTGACCGAGAGTTTCAATCTGATGCTGCGGGCGCTCGCGGAATCGCGAGACCGGCAGCGGCGGCTGGTGGCCGACGCCGGGCACGAACTGCGTACGCCGCTGACCTCGTTGCGCACCAATATGGAGCTGCTCATCGCCTCGTCGCGGCCCGACGCGCCGCCGATTCCGGAGGAGGACATGGCCGGGCTGCGCGCGGATGTGATCGCGCAGATCGAGGAGCTGTCGACGCTGGTCGGCGATCTGGTCGATCTCGCCCGCGAGGACGCCCCCGAAACCGTATACGAGCGGGTCGATCTCGGTGAGGTCGCCGAGCGGGCGCTGGAGCGGGTGCGGCGCCGGCGCGTCGATGTGGAGTTCGCCTCCGAGACCCGGTCGTGGTTCGTCTACGGCCACGACGCCGGCCTCGAACGTGCGATCCTCAATGTGCTCGACAACGCCGCGAAGTGGAGTCCGCCGGGGGCGCAGGTCGTGCTGAGCATGCGCGAAACCGGTCCGGGCCTGATGGAGATCGCCATCGACGATGCCGGTCCCGGTATCCCACCGGATGAGCGGGAGCTGGTGTTCGAACGCTTCTACCGCACCACGGCCTCGCGGTCGATGCCCGGTTCCGGACTGGGTCTGGCGATCGTCAAACAGGTGGTGTCCAAACACGGTGGCACGATCACCATCGACACCTCCGATCGCGGTGGCACGCTGGTTCGAATCGTGTTGCCGGGTGAGGCGCCGACCGTGCCGACCGGCGACGATCGATCGGAATGAGCGCGGGCCGAAACCCTTCCGGGCCTTAAAATGCGTCCCGGGTACCGTCCGATCGCGGTACACATCATGGAGAACTGAAAGCACGGTCTCAGTCCGCTCTCAGTCGTTGTCATCAGGCTGGGCGACAGACTCGAGGAGAAACGAGAGAAATGACCGAGGATTCGAAGGACCGGGGCGACGAGCCCACCGGTTCGACTCCGCAGTCGGGTGGGGCCGCTCCGCAATCGGGACACGAGCAGTCGGGTGCGCCCGACGCGACATCGCCGATGGGCGCCACACCGTCGAGTGGATCCGCGATCCCACCCGGGACCGGACCGTCGCCGACCTCCGAGGGGGAGCGGACCGCGCAGTTCTCCGCGAACGCCCCCGCGGACCCGCCCGGACATCCGGGCGGACCGAACTATCCGGGCGATCAGGGCCCGGCGGCCGCGGGAGGTCATCCCGGATACGCGGGAGCCGGGCACACCGCGCCGATGCCGCCGTACAACCCGTACGCGGGCGCCGACCAGCCCCCGCCCCAGCCGCAGGGCGGCTTCCAGCCCGGTGCGCCCTACCCCGGTCCGGGCGAGCCACCCGCGGCCGGTCCGGCGCCACGCTCTCGCGGCCGTGCGGGCCTGCTCGTCGGCGCGGTGGTGCTGGCACTGGTCGCCGGCGGAATCGGCGGTGCGGTGGGCTCGCTGGCCACCCGCTCGAACGACAACAGCGGGCCGGTGAACAACGCCCTGAACGCCCCGGCGCCGGTGGCGCCGGCCTCCGCCACCGCACCGCCCGGCTCGGTACCGGCGGTGGCGCAGAAGGTCGTTCCCAGTGTGGTGATGATCCGGGTCGCCAACGCGCGGGGCGACGGTGGCGGCGAGGGTTCGGGCGTGGTGCTGTCCTCGAACGGGCTGATCCTGACCAACAACCATGTCGCCAGCGGCGCGGGGCCCAACGCCAAGATCGAGGTCGCCTTCCAGGACGGCACCACCGCGACCGCCACCATCGTCGGGGCCGATCCGGTATCGGACCTGGCGGTGATCAAGGTGGCGGGCAAGTCCGATCTGACCCCGATCGACCTCGGGACCTCGAACAATCTCATGGTCGGCCAGCCGGTGGTCGCCATCGGGTCACCACTCGGCCTGGCGGGCACCGTCACCACCGGCATCGTCTCCGCGCTGAGCCGGCCGGTCTCGACCAGCGGGGAGACCGGTTCGCAGGGCAGTGTGCTGTCCGCGATCCAGACCGATGCGGCGATCAACCCGGGCAACTCCGGGGGTGCGCTGGTCGATATGAACGGCAAGCTGATTGGTATCAACACCGCGATCGCGACCCTGAGCGCCTCCGAGGGGCAGGGGTCGCAGAGCGGCTCGATCGGCCTGGGCTTCGCGATTCCGGTGGATCAGGCTCGCCGCATCGCCGACGAGCTGATCAAGACCGGTCACGCGACCTATGCGCAGATCGGTATCTCGGTCCGCGCCCAGGACGACGCCAACGGCGCCCGGGTCCTGGATGTCACCCCGGACGGCCCGGCGGCGAAGGCGGGGATTCCGGCGAATTCGATCGTGACCAAGGTGGACAATCAGGTCATCGACTCGGGCAACTCGCTGATTGCTGCGGTACGGTCACATCAGCCCGGTGACAAGGTCAAGGTGACCTACACCGATCCGCAGGGACAGAATCCGAAAACCGTCGAGGTCACCCTCGGCGCCGCACAAGCGGAGGGTGCCAGATGATCCGTGAACCGCGCCCGTTGACCGTGCTCCCGCCACCGGACGACGGCGAGGCCGGGGGACCGGAATGGTTGTCGCCCACAGACGCTACGGTGAGCGATATGGAAATCGATGCTCCTGTGGCGGGCCGTGCCCTAGTTGTGGTCGTGGATGATCGAACCGCGCATGGCGGGGTCGATTCGGTGGGACCGTTGGTCACCGAACTGCTCACCGAGATCGGCTTCCTGGTGGATGCGACGATTCCGGTGGCCGCCGACGAGATCGAGATCCGCAACGCGCTCAACACGGCCGTCATCGGCGGTGTCGACCTGGTGATCTCCGTGGGCGGTACCGGTATGTCGCCGCGCGATGTCACCCCCGAGGCCACCCTCGAGGTCCTCGATCGCGAATTGCCCGGTATCAGTGAGGCACTGCGTTCCTCGGGGCTCGCCGCGGGTTCGCTCGACGCCGGGCTCTCACGCGGTCTGGCCGGTGTCTCGGGCAGCACCCTGGTGGTGAATCTGCCGGGCGCCCGTGATGCCATCCGCGACGGAATGGCCACTCTCGGCCCGCTGGTCAGCCGGGTCGTCGACGAGTTGTCCGGTCTGGCGGAATGACCGAGCGGCCGGCGGACGAGCAGCGCCCCGACGACGATGCGCCGGCGGCGGATCGTCCCGGGCGCGGTGGCGCCCGCTCGGCCGCCGAAGCCGCCCGGCTGGCCCGCGTTTTCGGCGAGACATTGCCGCGAACCACCAGTGACGAGCGCTCGCCCGACGGTGAGTTGCCGAGCTCCTCGGACGATTGGCTGCGCTCGCAGGTGCCGCCCCACCACGGCTGACAACGGTCACCCCGCGCCCGATACGGCAATGCCGTATCGGGCGTTTTCTCGCTCCGGACGTTGTGCCGAGCCGTTCGTGCCGACTGCCGTCGGACCCGTAAGATGTCCTCGCGCACAACGCGATTCATGCCCGAGGAATATCTGTTATGACAATCAGCGCAGCCGCGGCCCGTCTGACCTGTGCCGCTGCGGTGGCGACCACCATCATCGGCCTGCTGTCCACCGGTACGGCCGATGCCGACATCTTCGTCCCACTGCCGGGTGGCGATCTGTCCAAGACCTTGTCCGACGGCACCGTGGTCCATGTCCGGCTCGACGGTGAGTCGGTGCATACCGATTCGTCCGCCGGTGCCATGCGTTTGCGCCGCAATGCCTGGGTCTCCGGTGACGCGCACGTCGAGTTGTCCGGTGGCACGACCGTGGTCGGCGGCAGCATCTATCCCGGCTACACCGTCGGATGTCAGGTCGACATCTCCGGCGGCGGTGCCGATGGCGGTCCGACCGCGAGTATGGACTGGAGTGACGGCGAGAACGCCAGGCCCGATGCCGGTGGCAGTGTCGGTGGCAATCTCACCCTGGCGCCGGGCCAGGCACGATCGTTCTACGTGCTCGATCCCCAGGCGTCCGATGACGTCGATGCTGCCGCGCACAAGCCCCGCAACAAGTTCGAGGGTGCCGAGGGATCGAAGGCCTGGTCGAATGAGCCCATCGGCCTCACCGGATGTCTGGGTTACGCGCAGGCACGGGCATTCGTCAGTGTCGAGGTGGAGACCGACAACGTCATTTCCTGGGTGACGTTGTGGGGTGAGCCGTTCGGCCTGGGCTGACCGCCGCTCAGTAGTCGGAGACACGACCGCGGGCCGGTGCCGATGCACCGGCCCGCGGTCGATTCGTCAGTGGCGGATCAGAATTCGTGGCGGCCACCGGAACTCTTGCTGCCCTCGCGGAGAAGATCCCGGATCTCGGTGAGTAGCTCCACCTCCGAAGCCTCCAGCTCCTCGGCCGACTTGCGCTTCTTCATCAGCCGTGAGGCGGGCAGGACCAGGATGAAGTACAGAATCGCCGCGATGAGAATGAAATTGATCGCCGCGGTGACGATCGGGCCCAGTGCGACGAAGGTGGACGGTTTGCTGGAATCCAGATAGAAACCCCAGCCGTGCTCGTTGGCACCACCGAACAGATCCAGGATCGGATTGACCAACCCTTCGACGATGGCGGTGATGACCGCGGTGAACGCGGTACCCAACACCACCGCGACCGCCAGATCGATCACATTCCCACGGAGCAGGAAGTCCTTGAAACCCTTCAGCATTGCGGCTCCTGTCTCATCTGGCGTGCCCGCGGCCGCGCCGAATGGTCTGGTCGTGGTATCCGAGGCGATTGCGATCCGCTATCGGATGAGCTATTCCGGATGCTAACGGACGGTTGTGGCAAATGCTTGGCGAACACAGCCGAAGTTAGTGGAAGACCACGGTCAAGGCGGTGTGCAGCGACGCCGCGGCCACCGTGGCGGCGGGTTCGGGATCGAGTGCCAGCAGCACGATGTGCTCGGTGGCCGCCCGGGCGGTTGCGCCGGTGGCGCCGGTGCCGGAGACCAGCACGACGGCGGCATTCGCGGCCAGGGTGCGCGCGGTGGGCGCGCGGCGCTGTGCGTGTGGCCCGGAATCCGCGGGCGGATCGTCGGCCGCGACGACGTCCACTCGATCGCCGGGCCGCAGGATGGCGGTCACGGCATTGTCGGCCAAGCGCATCGGCACGATGCGGGCCTCCGCGGCGCCGGTGGCCGCGACCGCCAGCCGCGGGCTGACGATGCGCAGGTCGGTGAGGATTTCTCCGGTGTGCACCGCGCCGGTCGAGGTGGCGCCCAGCAACTGTGCCGGATCGGTGACGGCGCCCGCGGGTACGACTGCCGCCGGTAACTCGGTACGGCGCAGATCTTCGGCCGCGAGAATTCGCCCGGGTGTGAGCTCACGCGCCGCGATCACGACGGAACGGCGATGGGCGGCGGGGTCACCCCGCAGTGCGAGGACGGCCGCCAAGGCGGCGAGGGCTACCGCCGACAGCCGGCGGGCGAGGGTGAGGTCGAGCCAGGAAGGACGGAACCGGGCCAGAAGCTCGGTGATGCGGGACCGGCCCAGATCGGCATCGGGACCGGAGCGCGGATGATCGAATCGCAGCTGCCACATGGCGGCCACAGTAGGACCGGCGCAATTCCGATATTCGATGAAGACGCAGGTCGGAACCGGTCTGTGGACAACCGTGCGGTTGTGGACAACTCAGGAGCGGGAAATCCCGATCAGGCGACCGCGGTACCGGTGGTCGAAGAGCTGGAGGAGCTCGAGGAATTCGACGACGAACTCGAGCTGCTCGACGACGAGCTGGACGAATCGCTGGACTTGGATTCGCTGGGCTTCGAGGCGGGCTCGGTGGCCGTGGACGAACCGTTGCGACTGTCGGTGCGGTAGAAGCCGCTGCCCTTGAAGACGATGCCGACGGAGTTGAACAGCTTGCGCAGTTTCCCGTTGCACTTCTCGCAGGTGGTCAGGGTGTCATCGGAGAACGACTGCACGATGTCGAACTTGTCACCACACTGCGTGCACTGATACGAGTAAGTAGGCACCTGCGAACCTCCACGGTTTCCGTCTTTTAGCACTCTACAGTCGACAGTGCCAACAGTGCCAATCCGGCGCTGATTCCCGATCACTCGCCGCGGCGGGACTCCGCCGCGCCACCGCCCAGTGCGCGCAGACCGCCGATCGGCCGCAGTGCCCAGCCCATGCGCCGGTCGTGCGGCTGTTCGGGCAGCACGTCCACCACTTCCTCGTCGCGGACCACCGCCACCAGACGAGCGTCGGGCCGGGCCGCGGGCAGGCTGCGGTCGTAATACCCGGCTCCCCGGCCGAGCCGCACCCCTCGCCGATCCACCGCGAGTGCCGGGATGAGCACGACCCGCGGCCACCCGATCGCATCCGGGCCCAGCCGCGGGCCGTCCGGTTCCAATAATCCGTAGCGCGCCTCGCGCAGGGACGACTCGCCCGTGTACTCGGCCCAATCCAGCGGACCGGGCGGGCCGGTCACGGGTACCAGGACGCGGGCGCCCGCCGATCGCAGTGCGTCCGGGAAGGCCGGTGAGCCGGGTTCACCGCCCACCGGGATGTAGGCGGCGACCCAGTCGCCGGCCGCCTCCGGGAACGTGTCGAACACGGCGGTGACCGAATCCGCCAGGGCGGCGGCCTCGGCCGCCCGCACCTGCGGTGTGCGGGCCTTGCGGCGCGCCAGCAATTCCGTCCGCCACTGTTGTTTGTCCCGCTGACCGGCGCTGTCCACGACCTCACCCTAAGCGGGTGAACAGTGAGTTTGCTCGCCGTCGTGTTTCCCGGCCGCCGTGACGGGGAATCGCTGTGCGCATGCGGTGGCGCGTAGCTGCTGGTGACACCGCGAACCAACGGTTCCGGCCGCACTCGCGGCACTTGTTCGTCACATCCGGAGACGGTCTCGGCGCGGTTGCCGCCGAACCGCTTCGGTGCGACGGTACCGCCGCGGCCGCTTAGGCTTCCCAGATGCCGGGCCGGTGGTGAGCCGGTCCGACGACGAGATCGATGGATAGGGTGTGCACTTATGACAGCTGACGCCGGATCGGACGCGACGCAGGCCGTGACCGCCGCGACGTCCTGTTTCCGCACCGCGGTGGTTCCCGCGGCCGGACTCGGGACCCGGTTCCTGCCCGCGACCAAGACCGTGCCGAAGGAGCTGCTGCCGGTCGTCGACACACCCGGAATCGAACTGGTGGCCGCCGAGGCCGCCGAATCGGGGGCACAGCGCCTGGTGATCGTGACCTCACCGGGCAAGGACGGTGTGGTCGCCCATTTCGTCGAGGATCTCGTCCTCGAGAGCACGCTCGCCGAACGCGGCAAATTCCATCTGCTGGAGAAGGTGCGCAAGGCACCCGGCCTGCTCGATGTGTCCTCGGTGGTTCAGGAGGAACCGCTGGGACTCGGTCACGCCGTGAGCCAGGCCGAACAGGTACTCGATGACGACGAGGACGCCATCGCGGTGCTGCTGCCCGACGATCTGGTGCTGCCGTGCGGTGTGCTCGATGTCATGACCCGGGTACGCCGCAAGCGCGGCGGGTCGGTGCTGTGCGCGATCGACGTCCCCAAGGAGGCGGTCAGCGCGTACGGCGTCTTCGATGTCGTCCCGGTTCCCGACGCCACCAATCCCGATGTGCTGCGGGTGGTCGGCATGGTGGAGAAGCCCGCGTTCGCCGATGCGCCCTCGACCTTCGCCGCCGCGGGCCGGTATCTGCTCGATCGCGCGATCTTCGACGCACTGCGCCGCATCGAGCCGGGTGCCGGCGGTGAATTGCAGCTCACCGATGCCATTTCGTTGCTCATCGCGGAAGGTCATCCAGTTCATGTGGTGGTCCACCGTGGGTCGCGCCACGACCTGGGCAACCCTGGCGGTTATCTTCGAGCTGCGGTCGATTTCGCTTTGGAGCGAGACGAATACGGCCCCGCCTTGCGCGAGTGGTTGCAGCGTCGGCTCGCTCCGGATTGGAACCCGCAGCTCACCTCGTCGCAATGACGAGGTGATCAGTCGGAGTAAAGGGGAAGGGCGGCATGCGCTCGGTTGAGGACCAGCAGATCAAGGTGACCGCGGCGGCCGTTGCCCCACGGCCGGTCCGGGTCGCGATCTCCGAGGCTCAGGGTCTGCTGTGTGCCGAGGACGTCGTGACCGAACGTCCACTACCCGGTTTCGACCAGGCCGCGATCGATGGTTATGCCGTGCGCAGCGTCGATGTGCAGGGTGCGGGTGCCGAGGTGCGCACCGAGGACGGCAATCTCGTCGATCTGACGCTGCCCGTCGTGGGTGAGGTCGCCGCCGGATCCCGCCAGCCCATCCGATTGCAGCCGCGGCAGTCGGTGCGCATCGATACCGGTGCGCCGCTGCCGACTCTGGCCGATGCGGTTCTGCCCCTGGACTTCACCGACGGTGGCCGGGCCCGGATCAAGATCTACGAGCCGGTCCGGTCGGGCGACTATGTGCGGCGCATCGGCGACGATGTGCAGCCCGGCGATATCGCGGTGCGGGCCGGAACGATCATCGGTGCGGCCCAGGTCGGCTTGCTGGCCGCGGTCGGGCGGGACAAGGTGCTGGTACACCCGCGTCCGCGGCTGTCGGTGATCTCGATCGGCGGTGAACTGGTCGATATCGATCGCACCCCCGGGCCGGGACAGGTCTACGACGTCAACTCCTATGCCCTGGCCGCCGCGGCTCGTGACGCCGGTGCGGACGTGAACCGGGTCGGCATCGTCAGCGCCGATCCGAATCGGCTGCGCGATGTGGTGGAGGGGCAGCTGGTTCGCTCGGAGGTCGTGGTGATCGCGGGCGCGGTCGGTGGCTGGGCCTCGGACCAGATCCGCGAGGCACTGGAAGGTCTGGGCGAGCTGTCGATCGATCGGGTCGCGATGCATCCGGGATCGGTCCAGGGCTTCGGCCGGCTGGGCCGCGACGAGGTGCCGACCTTCCTGCTGCCGTCCAATCCCGTTGGCGCGCTGGTGGTTTTCGAGATCATGGTGCGACCGCTGATCCGGATCGCGCTGGGCCGCCGCCATCCGATGCGCCGCGTGGTCCGGGCCCGCACGATCATGCCGATCACCTCGATGGACGGCCGCCGCGGGTACCTGCGTGCCCAGTTGATGCGCGACGAGCAGACCGGCGACTATCTGGTGCAGCCGCTCGGCGTCAACGGTTCCGCGCACCTGCTGTCGACACTGGCCGAGGCCAACAGTCTGATCGTCATCGACCCGGAGGTCACCGAGGTTCGCACCGGTGACGAGGTCCAGGTCGCATTTCTCGCGCAGCGCGGGTGAGATGTGGACATGAATATCTTCCGGGCTGCCGCGCATCCGGGCTGGCCCGCTCATCTCGGTCCCGTGCGGGTACCGGGCGGCCGGGTGACCCTGCGCCCCATCCGATTGCGCGATGCGGCCGCGTGGTCGCGGATCCGGCTGCGTGATCGCGAGCATCTGGAGCCGTGGGAGCCGACCGGCCGCGGTACCTGGGAGGCGCGCAACCACGCCTCGAACTGGCCGTCGCTGTGGTCGAGCCTGAAGGCCGAGGCGCGCCGCGGTGCGATGGTGCCGATGGTGATCGAGGTGGACGGTGCCTTCAGTGGGCAGCTCACCATCGGCAATATCGTGCGTGGTGCGCTGCGTTCGGCGTGGATCGGCTACTGGGTGGCCAAAGATGTCGGTGGTCAGGGTGTTGCCACCGCGGCGCTCGCGCTGGGGCTGGATCATTGTTTCGGCGCGGTGGGACTGCATCGTGTCGAGGCGACGGTGCGTCCGGAGAATCTGGCGAGTCAGGCGGTGCTGCGCAATGTGGGCTTCCGCGAAGAAGGTGTGTTGCGCCGCTATCTGGACGTGGACGGCGCCTGGCGGGATCATTTGCTGGTGGGAATGACGGTGGAGGAGGTCTCGGGGACCGTGGTGGACCGATTGATCCGGTCCGGCCGCGCCACTCCGCCGTGATCGAGCTTGTGGCACACCGGTTTCGGTGAGCGCCGCGGGGTGCCGGAGGATGACCGGCTTGTGACGGGTGGGACAGATGTGGACGGCGCGCCTTCGGGAAATTCCTGTGACGCCGGATTAACCTACGGACGTCGGTGGTGCGTCCGGTGCCAGGACGAAACAAATGGCGAGAACCCGAAAAACTGTCGAAGGGACAGCGGTCAGGCGGGGACGGAGGTGAGCGCGCGATGCCGAATTCGATCTTGTGGATCGCTCTGGTCGTGCTCTGGGTCTTCGTGCTGTTCCCGATGCTCGCCGATCGGCATCCGCGGATCCGCCGCACGACCGATGCCGCCCTGGCGACCCGGGTGTTGTATCGAGGTGGAACGAGACGACGTGCGAAGAAAGGGCCGGCCACCGGACATGAGACCGATCCGGACTGGGTGCCTGCCCCTCGGCAGAAAAGGCTTTCTCACGGCGATGATGCGGAGGACCGGATGACGAACACGGCCGATGAGCCCGTCACCGAGGACGAACCGAACGCACCCGGGGACACCGATTCGGCGGCGTCGCGGCGCGCCGGCGACGATGCGACATCGCGGTCGCGCGACGGACTGGACGACGATGTCGACGCCGCGACCGAGTACGCCGCGGGCGACGACACCGAACTCCGCGACGATGCGGCCGATCTCGAGACCACCGATCCGGACGACATGGAACCCGAAGCCGCCGAACACGATTCCGGCGATGCTCCCGACGCCGATCTCGACGGTGACCGGGCGGGCGACGGCGGTGGCGCGGGCCGATCCCGGGCGACGATGGCGCGGATCCCTCCGGCGCCCACCGCGGCGGTTCCGGCTCGCCTGAGCGATCGCGATTTCGACGACGATTTCGACGATGACGAGTCCGACGGCCGCGATTTCGTGCCGTCCCGCCGCGGGCGCGGCGGTTTCGATCCCGAGGCGGATGCGATCGCGCGAGTGGCCCGGTACCGCTTCCGCCAGCGTGCCGCACTCGGATTGATCGCGAGCGCACTGCTTTTCGGTGTCTTCGCGCTCGCGGTCGACCCGATCCTGTGGTGGGCCGGTGGCCTGTCGCTGGTGGCGCTCGGCGCGTATCTGGGCTATTTGCGGCGTCAGGTGCGGTTCGAGAAGGACATCCGCCGTCGGCGCGCGGGGCGGCTCTCCGGTACGCGACAGCGTGCGGAGGAGGCCGACGAACCGCTGGACGCCCAGGAGGGTGTGCGGACGGAGCGGCGGCCGGGGATGGATCGCGATGCCGCGCGTGCGCTGCGCCGGCGGGCGGTGGTCCTCGACGTCGACGACGAGGACCCGCTGTTCGACCATCTGGAGCATTTCGACGCCGCCGCGGCGCGCGCCACCAGGAACCGGGCCTCGGGTGGTGAAATCCGCCGCGCCGCAGGCGAATAGGGACCGCCGCAGCGGCCGCCACAGCGTAGCCAGGGGCTGCGCGGTGGCGGCCGCTGCGGTGTGTGGTGGCTGATTTGCCGGAAATCTGGCTTCGGGACGGCGTGGTAGCCAACCACTGGCTATCGATGTGGCGGGGTGGGGGTGGTGAGCTGTCAGCCAGAATGTGAAACATGCGTGTCCACTCACTGGGATGGTTGAACGGACGGCTAATTCATAGGTAACCTTTTGCCGTTGTGATCTGGCCGTTACGAGTGGCTCGCGGACTATTTCCGGAGTAAGCTCGGGCACCGTGCAGAATCGCTGTCCACAGGATCGAAGGATTTAACCCTTCCGGTACGGATGCGTAGTCACTGGTTTTGACGCGCCGCAGCAGACGGAACGCTGTGCGTGGGGTAGCTGGGCGGTTGGAAGGGCTGATCGACGTGAATGAAAGCACTCTGCTATCGATTTCCAATGAACTGTTGCCCTGACAGATCGAGAAATCGCCGTGAACAATTCGACAGTAGTGGACGAGCTCGAGAGCGATCTCGCCGAACGGGTCACCGCCCTCGATCTCTATCGTCGTTGGGAATTGCAGCAATGGCAGGCCCAGAGCCTGGAATGCGACCGCGATGGCGAGGGCTGGACCGGGTTGCCGGCGTTCGCGCGACTGCCCCTGCTGGCCACGCTGGCGCGCTTCCTGGTCGGCGAGACGACGGTCACCGAGACCTTGGCGCCGCTGGCCTACGCCGCCCCCGAGGTCGACTACAAGATGTATCTGGCCACGCAGCTGGCCGACGAGGCGCGGCATACGGTCTTCTTCCGCCGCTATCTCGCCTTCCTCTCGGACCTTCTGGGCAACGAGGAGTTGGCCCAGGTCAGCGGCGTGGACAGGGTCGGGGATCTGTTCGAGAAGGCGTTGGTCGACGCGGTGGAGCGGGTGCGCGCGGACCCACGGGATCTGCCCGCCTGGTATGAGGGCGTGGTGGTGTACCACCTGCTCGTCGAGGGGGCCGTCGCGATGACCGGTTTGCATACGGTGCTCGGGACCGTGCGGGCGCTGCCGAAGTTCGATGTGCTGCGTGCGGGTATCACCAATGTCGCCCGCGACGAATCCCGTCATATCTCGTTCGGTGTACTGGCACTGCGTACCGGGGTGCGCAGTGGATATCGCGAACACATTATCGACGCTATTCGCAGGCATATTCCGGCGGCGGCGCGGACGCTCGTGGATCCGGAAACTCGTGATCCCTTTCCACGTTTGGTTCCGGTTTTGCGGAGACGTGCCGAGATATTGGACGACCAATGGGAATTCGCGGCCAATTCACTGGCCCGCAGAATGGCATCTACAGGAATTTCCGACGATATCATCGGCGATCTCTCGGAAATGTGGCGCACAGGCTGTTCCGCAGCCGCGTCGGAATACGAATCAATACACGGTGAGGCACATCCGATCACATTTCTCGAACGGTGATCGGGTCAGATATTCGGGAGCATTTCGTGGACGAGAATGAAGTGCGCGGCCAGGTGCGTGAACTGGTCCGTCGGCACGCACCCCAGCCCGCGGCGGAACCGGCCGCCGACGACGTGCTGGCCGAACAACTGGGATATGACTCGCTGGCGCTGATCGAACTCGCGCTGGGCCTGCAGGTCCGATTCGGAATCGATGCCGGCGGCGATTCGGGTGCGACGAATGTGGTGACCGTCGGTGACGTCGAGCAGATGGTGTGCGACGCGCTGCGGGCGAAACAGCCATGACGGGCCTGCTGGACTGGCTGGCTCACGACGGTGACGAACGCGGCTGGACCATCGCCGACAACGGCGACCAGCGGCGTATTCCCTATCCGGTGCTGAGTGCGCGGGTGCGGCGGGTGGCCGCCGCCTGCATCGAATCCGGTGTCCGTCCGGGTGCGGTCGTCTCGATCGTGGAATCGGCGCCGGATCGATTCATGGCCGACTTCTTCGGTGTGCTGGCGGCCGGTGCGACACCGAATCCACTGGCGCCGCCGCTCCCGCTGCAGAACGAGTCGGCGTATCGGCAGCAACTCTCGGCGCTGCTCGCCGTCGCCGATCCGTCGGCGCTCATCGTCGCGGATGAACTGATCCCCCTCGTCGGACCGGTGCTCGAATCACGGGGCGGGGCGACGATTGTCGGCACATCCTCCGCGGTGCCGGATCTCGCCGAACTTCCAGGCTGTGTTCCCGATCGAATCGGCTTGCTGCAATTCACCTCCGGCAGCAGTGGATCCCCGAAAGCGGTCCAGGTGTCGGTGGCGAATCTGGAAGCCAATTGCGCCGCGATCGATCGGTGGCTCGAGTTCCGGTCGGCCGATCGGATCGCCACCTGGCTCCCGCCGTATCACGATATGGGGCTGATCGGCTGCATCATCACCCCGACCATCCTGAACCTCGACATCACCGCCATGACACCGATCGATTTCCTGCGCGATCCGGTGTCGTGGTTGTCGTGTTTCGGCCGCGATGGTGCGACGATCACCGCGACTCCGAACTTCGCCCTGGGCTATCTGCTGCGCAAGCTCACCGACGAGGCATTGGCCGGTATGGATTTCGAGCCGTGGCGGGTGATGATCGTCGGAGCCGAACGCGTCGATCCGGTCGTGCTGCGTGGATTCGCCGAGCGACTGGCGCCGTACGGATTCGGTTCGCGCACACCGTGTCCGGCCTACGGACTGGCCGAGAGCACCCTCGCGGTGTCGGGAGTACGACCGGACGAATCCGTCCCGGTCGCCGCGGTGACGCCGGCGACCGGTGCGGTGGAGGGCCCGTTCGAACTGATGTCGGCGCCGCTCACGGACGGGCGTCGCTGGCTGGTCGGCTGCGGTGCGCCGCTGGACACCACCACGGTGCGGGTCGCCGACACCGCCGAATATCGCGGTGCGCCGGGTGAATTGATCGTCGGCGGGCCCAGCGTGGCCCAGGGGTACCAGGCCGCCGACGGTATCCGGGACCTGTCGCGTGCTGCCGACGGGGCGCTGGCCAGCGGTGATGCGGGACTGCTGGTGGACGGGCAGGTGTATCCGATCGGCCGGGTGGGCGATGCGGTGAAGGTCCGCGGGCGGACCGTCTACGCCGAGGACATCGAGGCAGCCGTGGTGGAGGCGTTCGGGGTGCCCGCGAATCGGGTTGTGGCCCTGGCCGGTAACGCCCTGGGCGCCGCCCGGGTCGCGGTACTGGTCGAGGATCGGCCGGTGGAGGCCGTCCGGCTGCGGCAGGTGCTGTCCGGCGCACTCGGTACCGAGATCTCGCTGCGCCTGTTCGTCGGTGATCGGGGACTCATCGCGCGCACCACCAGCGGCAAGCCGCGGCGGCGGGTGATGTGGAACCAGTTGCTGCAGGGCGAATTCGACGCCCTGGAGAGGAGTTGAGGATGGCGCCGCTACCGCTGTCGGCCGTCGATCACATGTGGACGGCGAACATGGCCGGTCCGCTGCAGTTCGTGGTGGAGTTCGATGCCGTACTCGAGCCCGGACGGCTGGTCGCCGCCTATATCGAGACCGCGCGTGAATTCGCGGGCGCGGATGCGGCCCTCGTACAACTCGACGAGCACACCCTGGCCTTGGACGTCGATGATCCGCGTCCCGAGATCCGGTCCACCACAGGCGATCCCGGTGCCCCGCTGAGTGAATGTGTCGATCCGGTGCAGATCGGCGTCGGCAATGTCGCGGCCCGCGGCCGGGTGGTGAGCCGCGGTGATCGGACCGCGGTCGGACTGTCGATGTCGCACGGCCTGGCCGATGGATACGGCCTGTTCTTCTTCCTCGCGGCCTGGGCCGCGCGGGCGCGCGGCGCGCGCTTCCTGTCTCCGCGTTGCGATCGGACGGTGCTGACCCGCCCGCAGGCCCGCGAACGCGACCGGGTCGATCCGGATGCGCTGCGCCGGGCGGGATTCGTGACCGTCGCCGCCGGTGCGGTACTGCCCGAACTCGGGGTGCGCACCGGCGTCATGGACCTCGCCGCCTTCGAGGAGCAGGCGCGCGATTCGGAGCTGACGGTCTCGAATTTATTGGCGGCGAGCCTTTTTCGTGACTACGCCGCGATCGCGGAGGCCGAGCGCATCACCCTGGCCTGCCCGGTCGACATCCGCCGCCATGTTCCCGAACTCGGGCCGACCTATTTCGGCAACGGTTTTCTGCAGATGCTGCTCGAGGTCGAGACCGGGTGGGTGCGCGCATCCACGGTCTCCGAGATCGCGGCCCGGGTGCGCGACGAGATCGCCATGGTACCCGGGCGAATCGACGAGGCGGTGGCCGAACTGGAGGTCTTCCTGCAGGTGCACGGTGTGGCGGGGCTCGATCGAGTGTGGGGTTATCCGCCGGACTCGGGGTTCCTGGTCAGCGATGTGTCGCGAATTCCCGCCTCCTGGCTGGACTTCGGCGCGGGCCCGCCGGTGGCGCAGGTGACGCCGTCACGCCGGCCGCGCCAGCACGGCTGCTACCTGCTGCCCGATCCGGAGCGCGACCACAGTCTGCACTGGGTCTCCACTCTCGACCACGAGCCGGCCCGGCATTCATAGGAGGGCCGTAATGGCTGCAGCGATGACCTACAGCATGGCCGTCGGCGATCGCGATGCGGCGCGCCTGGCCCTGCTCGATCAGCACTACAACCCCAGTTCCCGTGCCTTCGTCGAATCGGTGGGCCTGGCGCCGGGGGCGACGGTGGCCGATATCGGCTGCGGGCACGGCACGATGACGGCGTGGCTGGCCGATCGGGTGGGGCCCGACGGGCTGGTGTACGCGATCGATTCCTCGGTCGAACAACTCGAGATCGCCCGGCGGCTGATCGGTGATCTGCCGCAGGTGCGTTATGTGCACGCGAGTATCGAGGACGCGCCGCTGGCGGCCGGGTCGGTGGACTGGGTCTACAGCCGGTTCCTGCTCATGCACGTCGCCGATCCGGTGGCCGCCCTCGCCACCATGGAACGCATGCTCGCCGACGACGGCGCCCTGCTGCTGGAGATGTCGGATGTGGGTGCGCTGCGCTTCGTACCGGGTGACGATCCCGCCGCGGATCTGTGGCGGGAGTGGTGGTTCGCCCTGGGCCGGGCACGCGGCGCCGCGCACGACAGCTACCGCAGCACGCCACGACTGCTTGCCGAGGCCGGGTTCATCGTCGCCCGCCGGGATCGGTTCCAGCCCGTATCGGCGATGCCCGAGGCGAAGATGCTGCACGCCTTGGGGTTCGAGCAGTGCGTTCCGGCGTACCTGGAACTCGCCGGCGCCGATCCGGCGGACATCGACGCGCATCGTGCCTTCCTGCGGCGCGTCGTCCCCGACACCGACATCGCGGTCGAACTGTACGAGACCAGCCAGTATTTCGCCCGCAAGCGTCCGCGGGCACGAAGATTGTGAGCATCCGCCATGGTGAGAATGCCTGCCGCGCAGCCGAAGACGATCATGGGGATCAGCGGTCTGCACAACAGTGTGCCGTTCAAACAGGCCCGCTTTCCGGGTCTGGACCGGCGCGACCACCGCATCACCCAGGGGTTCGATTCGGCCGCCGCACTGCTGCACGACCGGCGCCTGGTCGGCGCGGTGGCCGAGGAGCGGTTCATCGGTGAGAAGGCGACCGGCGCGTTTCCCGAACACGCCATCGGGTGGGCCCTCGAGCGAGCCGGTATCGGCATCGACGCGGTCGATGTACTGGCACACGGGTTCTCCTACGAACCCCTGCGCGCGGATTTCGAGCACAGCGATCTCGCCCGCGCCCGATTCCGCGAGGTCTTCGCCCGGCAGGTGCTGCTGGACCGGCTCACCGAGACCTTCGGTGGTGCGTGGGACGACCGGCTGGTACAGGTACCGCATCATCTGGCGCATGCGGCCAGCACGTTCTATCCGAGCGGATTCGATTCGGCTCTGATCCTGATCGCCGACGGTATGGGCGAACAGCACAGTGCGACCGTGGCACTGGGCTCGGACGCCGGTATCGAGCCGATCGCGACGGTATCGGAACTGAATTCGCTCGGAATTCTCTATGGTGTCTTCACCTACTATCTGGGCTTCGCCTTCGGTCTGGACGAATACAAGATCATGGGCTTGGCGCCCTACGGAGACCACCGCAAACACTTCGCGGCGATGATGGATCTGATCCATCTGCGACCGGACGGCACCTTTACCATTCCCGCCCTGTACCGCAACGAAACCGATTGGGACCGAGAAACTTATCGCGGCACGCTGAAGGCGCTCGCCGAGATCTTCGGTCCGGCACGGGCTCCCGAGGACGAGCTGACCGACCATCACCGCGACATCGCGGCGGCGCTGCAGGCGGCGCTGGAGGCGACGCTGCTGCACACCCTGCGGCACTTCCGGAAACAGACCGGCGCGACGAACCTGTGCATGGCGGGCGGGGTCGCGCTCAACTGCACCGCGAACGGCGTCATCCTGCGCAGCCGGCAGTTCAAGCGGATGTACATCCAGTCCGCGGCCGGTGACGACGGCACCGCACTGGGCGCCGCCCTGTACGTCCACCATCACGATGATTCCGAGCCGATCGCGGAGCTCGAAACCCCGCTGAGCGGGCCGGAATTCGACAACGACGACATCGCCGACGCGCTGGCCGCCCGGACCGATTGCCGCGCCACCCGGTTCGGCGACTTCGGGGAACTGGCGGCCGAACTCGGACGCCGGCTGGCCGCCGGGCAGATCGGGGCGCTGTTCCAGGGACGGCTGGAATACGGGCCGCGCGCACTGGGAAATCGCAGCATTCTCGGTGATCCGCGGCATCCGCGGATGCGCGACATCATCAACGCGAAAGTCAAGAAGCGCGAGGCGTTCCGGCCGTTCGCGCCGGCGGTGCTCGACGAGTACGCGACCACCTATTTCGACATCAAGGACCACGAGGTCGACACCTACGCCTGGATGCTGTTCATCACCGCGGTGCGACCGGAGTTCCGGGAGCAGTTGCCCGCGGTGACCCATGTCGACGGTTCGGCGCGGGTGCAGACCGTATCGCGGTCGGGAAATGCCCGGTTCTGGACGGTGATCGAGGCATTCCGGCAGCAGACCGGGATGCCGATACTGCTGAACACCTCCTTCAATGTGAAGGGCCAGCCGATCGTGCGCACGCCCGCCGAAGCGCTGCAGACATTCGTCACCGCGGGCCTGGATGTCCTGGCCATCGGCGATCACCTGGTCGAACCGGTCACCGCCGGATAAGTGGATCGAGTTACTGTGCAAGCGGACTGTCCTTCCGGGAACACCTGCGTCCCGGTCGATTTCGAGCCCGGAGTCATCGCGATCGCGCCGGATCTGCCGCGCGGTCCCGTGCAGCGCTATCTGCGCGACCGATGCGAACACACCGTCGCGGCCGGTGCGGTCGAGTCGTCGCTCGCGGCGCTGATCGCGTTGCTGCACCGCCATGGTGAACACGCCGACGTGGTCGTCGGGATGGTTGTGCCGCAAGGCGATTCCGTGACCGCCATTCCGCTGCGGGTGGCGGCCGGGCCCGAGCTCACCGCCGCGCAACTGATCGCGCGGACCGATCGTGCCCGCGCGGATCTGATCGCGGTGCGGGAGGGTTTCGACCTCGACGAGCTGATCGTCGGACTGGGCGCGGCGCAGGTATTCGACCGGCATCCGCTGTTCCAGGTCGCCTTCTGCGAACTCGCCGCGGGGGAGCCCGATACCGTCGATCCCGCTGCCGCCGAGGATGCCTGCGATGCCGTGGTCGGATGTGATCTGGTGTTCGTCGCCGACCGTGGCACCGGAACCCTGCGCTGCGAATTCGACACCGAGCTGTTCGAACCGGAGACCGTGAGCCGGCTCGTGGCGCAGTGGTCGGTCCTCATCGACGCCATGGCCGCGCACGGGCAACGGGTCCTCACCGAACTGCCGATGCTGCCGGCCTCCGAACTCGCCGCCGGCCGGGTCTCCGGTCCCCGGGCCGAGCGTCCGGCGACCACGCTGCACGCGCTGATCGCCGACGGTGCTGCGTCCCGGCCCGAGCGGATCGCCGTGGTGGCCGGGGACACCACGCTGACCTATGCCGAACTCGACGAGCGGGCCGACCGGGTGGCGGGATATCTGGCCACGCTCGGGGTGCGGCCGCGCGGCATCGTCGCCCTCTGTGTGCGCCGGTCGTGGCGGGTGCCGGTGCTGGCCCTGGGGATCATGAAGGCGGGTGCGGCCTATCTGCCGCTGGATCCCGCGGATCCCGATGCCCGGCTGTCGGCCGTCCTCGGCGATTCCGGGGTATCGGTGGTGCTGTGCGACGACGCCGAGATCGCGGGCCGCCTCGCGGTCACCGCGGGCGTCACCGCGATCGATCTGACGGCGGTGTGGACCGAGATCGAGGCCGCGGAGCCCGCCGCGCCGCGGGCCGGGGCGCCGACGGATCTGGCCTACGTGCTGTACACCTCGGGCTCCACCGGCCGGCCCAAGGGAGTACTGATCGAACATGCCGCGATCTGTAACCGGCTGCTGCACGACGAGATTCGCATCGGCGATGCCGACCGGGTGCTGCAGAAGACCCCGCTGACCTTCGACGTCTCGGTATGGGACATGTTCTATCCGCTGGTGCACGGCGCGCTGTCGGTACTCGCCGAACCCGAAGGTCACCGGGATTCGCGGTATCTGGTGGACATCGTCCGGGCGCAGTCGATCACCGTGGCGCACTTCGTGCCGTCCATGTTGCGGGCCTGGCTGGCCGAACCCGGCGCCGGAGAGTGCACATCGCTTCGCTACGTGACCACCAGTGGTGAGGCGCTGCCCGCGGATGTGGCGGCGGAGTTCCACCGGCTGCTGCCGGATACGGCGCTCCACAACTATTACGGCCCGACCGAGGCCGCGGTCGACGTCACCGGTGAGCGGGTGCTGCCGGGGGCGGCGATCACCCTGGGCCGGCCGCTCGAGAATGTCGGAACGCTCGTCCTGGACGGTGCGGGACAGGTTGTGCCGGTGGGGGTTCCGGGCCAGCTGTATCTGGCCGGTGTCTGCCTGGCCCGCGGATATGTCGATCCCGACGACGAGATCGGGCGCTTCGTCGTCGACCGTTGCAGCGGGGAGCGGCTGTACGCCACCGGTGACCGGGTCCGCCGCACCGCCGACGGCCGTCTGGACTATCTCGGCCGCACCGACCACCAGTTGAAGTTGCGTGGCCTGCGGATCGAGGCGGGGGAGGTGGAGGCGGCGCTGCGGGCGGTCGCGGGGGTGCGGGAGGCGGTGGTCACCGTGCACGGTGACGATCCGCAGCGACGTGAACTGGTCGGCCATCTCGTCGGCGTGCCCGGCGCGATACTCGACGCCGACGAGCTCAGGGCGGGGCTGCGAGCCCTGCTTCCCAGCTACATGGTCCCCGCGCGATATGTTGTGCTGGAGGAGGTTCCGCGCACCACGGCCGGCAAGATCGATCGATCGCGACTGCCCGCACCGGCCGATTCCACGCCCGCCGGATCGCCGCCCGCCACCTCCTCCGCGCTGTCGGCCACGATCGCCGCGGTCTGGGCCGAGGTACTCGGCCACGACACCGTGCCCGCTACCGCGAATTTCTTCGATCTGGGCGGTAATTCACTGCTCGTGGCCCGGGTGCACGCGGGCCTGGAACAGGCGCTGGGACTGCCGATCGCACGCACGGATCTGTTCCGGTATCCCACGGTGGCGGCGCTGACGGCGGCACTCGCCGGCGCGGTGGCGGCCCACGAGGACGGTGTGGATGCCGAAAACGTCGACCGCAGTGGACCGTTCGCGGTGATCGGCATGGCGGTCCGGGTGCCGGGCGCCGCCGATCCGGACGAGTTCTGGGATGTGATCGCCGGAGTCCGCACCACGATGACCGAACTCGGCGACGAGGAACTGCTGGCGGCCGGTGAGTCCGCCGAACGGATCGCCGCGCCGAACTATGTGCGTACCGCCGCGGTCCTCGACGACATCGCCGGATTCGACGCCGGATATTTCGGCTTCACCGCGCGCGAGGCGCAGGTCACCGATCCGCAGCATCGGCTGCTGCTCGAGACCGCCGTGGCGGCACTCGAACACGCGGGTTACGGAGGCGCACCGCAGCGTCCGCGCACCGGGGTGTTCGTGGGCGGGCTGCCCAGCAGCTACTTCCACCGGTACTTCGCCGACGATTTCACCCACCTGCCCGCCACCCAGCACTATCAGATCAAGGTGGGCAACGAGCCCGATTTCCTGCCGACGTCCATCGCATACCGGCTCGATCTGCGCGGTCCGGCGGTCACGGTGCAGACAGCGTGTTCGACCTCGCTGGTCGCGGTGCATCTGGCCTGCCAGTCGATCGCCCGCGGGGAATGTGAGATCGCGCTGGCCGGCGGGGTGGCGGTCCGGGTGCCCGATCGGGTCGGTCATCTGCATCAGGAGGGCATGGTCGCCTCGCCGGACGGGTATTGCCGGGCCTTCGACGAGCGCGCCGCGGGCACGATATTCGGTAACGGTGCGGGGGCGGTGGTACTCAAGCGCCTCGCGGACGCGGTACGGGACGGCGATCGGGTCTTCGCGGTGGTGCGCGGCAGTGCGATCAACAACGACGGATCGGCGAAGGTCGGTTTCACCGCGCCCGGTGTCGACGGCCAGGTCGAGGTCGTGCGCCGCGCACACCGGGCAGCCGGGGTCCGCGCGCAGGAGATCGGTTACGCGGAGGCGCACGGAACCGGCACGGCGCTCGGCGATCCGATGGAAATCGCCGCCCTCACCGAGGCATTCGGCGCCCCGGGGGAGCATCGCTGTGAGGTGGGGTCGGTGAAGGCCAATATCGGCCACCTCGACACCGCCGCCGGCATCGCGGGATTCATCAAGGCGGTGCTGGCCCTCGATCACGGGGTGCTGCCGGGGCTGGCGAATCTGGAACGGCCGAGCAGCCGGATTCCCTGGGCGGATACGCCGTTCCGGGTGTCGCCGGTGTCGCGGCCGTGGCCCCCGGGGCGGCCGCGGATCGCCACCGTCTCGGCCTTCGGTATCGGCGGCACCAACGCCCACGCGGTCCTCGAGGCTGCGCCGCCGCGTGCGGACACTCCGGTGGCCGACGGCTGGACCGGTCTGTTCCGGCTGTCGGCGCGGACTCCGGAGGCGTTGCGCGCCTTGGTCCGGCGCCATCTGGACCGCCTGGACGCAGATCCCGGCGCTTCGATTCAGGACCTCTGTTTCACCACGGGTTTCGGCCGGGCCCACCATGAACATCGCCTGGCGGTGGTGACCTCCTCGGTGCCGGAACTGCGCTCCGCGCTGGCGGCCCATCTCGACGATGTGCCCGCGGCCGCGCTCTTCACCGAGGCGAATCCCGTTGCCGAACACGGTGTGTGTCTCGTACTCGGTGGTGTGCCGCAGCAGGGAGTCAACGAGTTCCTGGCGGAATACGCCGGTGATCCGGTGGTGCGCCGGGCCTACGAAGAGGTCACGGCGGCCGGTGGGGATCCGGCCGGTGAGCTGGCGCGGCACTACGTTCTCACCCAGATCTGGCGAGCCTGCGGCCTGCCGTCGGACGCGGTGATCGGATACGGAGCGGGTGAATACGCCGCTGCCGTCGCGGCCGGTGCACTCGACCTCGGCAGTGCCCTGCGAGCGGTCGAGGTCGCCGAATCCACCGCTGTGCCGACGGTTACCTCCCCACCGGACGGCGACCTGTGGCTCGCCTCGGCGATGCGGGACGCGGATTCCCTCGATGCCGTGGTGGCCGCCGCGGTGGCGGCCGGGCGTGGCCGGTTACTCGTGCTGAGCGCGCGCGGCGATGATCGGGCCCGGCTGCGACTGGCCGCCGATCGGCACGGTGCGCGGATCGTCCTGGCCGCCGACGGGCCACACGAATTCCCCCGGGCCCTGCTGATCGCGGCGGCGAAACTGTACGTCGGCGGGTCCGATGTCTGTCTCACACCGTGGGGACCGTTCGCCTCCGGCCGGCGGATCCCGCTGCCCACCTATCCATTCCGACGCGACAGATATTGGGTCGACGCGCGGCGCGCGCGGCGGCGGACGGAGACCGCCGAGGACGCGAGCCTCCTGCCCGGCCACCGGATGGCCTTGCCGCTGTCGGAGGAGATCCGCTACGAACGCGATTTCTCCTGCGACGCACCGGCATACGTGGCCGACCATCGGCTGTTCGGTACGGCAGTGGTCCCCGGTGCCTCGCACATCGCGATGGTGCTCGCGGCGGCGGCCGAGCACATCGACGGCCCCTGCGTGCTGCGCGACACCCTGTTCCTCCACCCGTTCGCGGTGCCCGACGGCGGCAGCCGGACGGCGCAACTGGTGCTGCGGCCCGGCGGCGGGGGCTGGGAGGTGACCCTCTGCGCGCGAGAGGTCAGCGCCACCGGCCGGCCCGGCGCGGCGTGGCCGGCGCTGTTCCGTACGACGCTGGAAAGTGCGGTACCCGAACCGAATTCGATACTGATCGACGTCGTGCGCCGCGAGGTGCGGGACCGCTGTCCCGAGGAGTTGTCCGGGCACGAGTTCTATCGCGATGTCTGGGTCCCGGGCCTGGATACCGGTAACTCCTTCCACTGGATCGACACCATCTGGCGCGGGGACAACGAAGCCCTGTGCCGGACCGTGCGCCCCGACGATGTGGTGACCGGGCCGGAACCCGTGCATCCGGGTCTGGTCGAGGCGGCGTTCCAGGTGCTCAACAGCTGCTGGAAGTACGACAACGACGCGCTGCGGGCGCAGGAGAACATCTACGTTCCGTTCAGTATCGATCGCTACTACTTCGGCGGCGGCCGGACCGAGGGCCCGCTGTGGATTCACGCCCGGCTGATCGGCGGGCACGAGGCGGGCGACGACGCCTTCACCGCCCAGATCCGGATGTACAGCACCAGTGGGGAATTGGTGGTGGCCGTGGACGGATTCGAATCGCGGCGCATCGGCCGGGCACAGGTCGAACGCGCGCTGGCGCACAAGAGCGCCGACGTCACCCACGAGCAGCAGTGGGTCCGCACCGGCGCCGCCACGGACACGGCGGCCGCGCAACCGGTGTCGCTGCTGGTGGTGGACGATCGCGCCGATCGGCTGCGGCGTTTCGGCGCGATCGCGCAGGAGTACGGAATCGAGGCGGTGACCGTTCTCGCCGACGGTGCCACCCCCGCCGAACGGGGTGTGTGGCCTGCGGAACTCCTGCCTGCCCAGGCGCGCGGCTTCGTCGATCTGCGTGGATTGTCGCCGGTGGACGACGACCGCACCGATTACGTGCGGACGCTCGCGCAACGCTGTGCGGCGGCGGTGCGGCCGCTGTCCGCACTGGCATCGCAGCGGGTGCGGATCTGGTGGCCCACCCGGCGCGCACAGGCGGTGACCGGCGACGGCGATGTCGGTGATCCCGCCGCCACCGCCCGCTGGGGCGTCGCGACCGTCGTTCGGCGGGAGCTCCCCGAAGTGCGATGCAGCACAGTGGATCTCGAGGACGACGGCGACGAGGCGCTGCGCCGGTTGGTGACCGAGATCCGGCACGGATCGGCGGAACTGCGGATCGCACATCGCGCCGGGCGCCGGTACGTCGCGCGGCTGCGGCGCGCGCGACCGGGCACCGGAATCGATATCCGGTCCGATCGGAGCTATCTGATCACCGGCGGTCTGCGGGGAATCGGCCCCCGGGTGGCGCAGGCGCTGGCCGGGCAGGGGGCGGGTCATCTCGTCCTGGTCGGACGTAATGCGCCCGATGCCGAGGTCGAACGGTTGCTGGCCGATATTCGCGGTGCGGGGTGTCCGGTGACCGTGCGGGTGGCCGATGTCGCGACCGGATCGCTCGCCGACGCGGTCGCCGACGCGCCGTGGCCGCTGGGTGGCATCGTGCACGCCGCGGGTGTCCTGGACGACGTGACGCTCGCCGGATCGACTGCCGAGCGGTTCGAGCGCGTGCTCGCGCCCAAAGCCGGCGGCCTGCGCAATCTACTCGGAATCCTCGGCGCCGACACCGAATTCGTGGTGCTGTTCTCCTCGCTCACGGCAACGGTCGGGGCCGGGGGACAGGGCAACTACGCGGCGGCCAACGCGTATCTGGACGGCTACGCCTCGATATTGCGGGCCCGGGGGGTGGCGGCCACCGCGATCGCGTGGGGGCCCTGGGACGAGATCGGCATGGCGGCCCGCCTGGACCCGGCCGAACGCGAGCGCGCACGACTGCGCGGCTACCGTCCGCTGGCCCCGGCCCAGGGGCTGCGGTTGCTGCTGAACAATCTGCGCGCGGCCGGTGCGACCGTGGTCGCCGCCGACGTCGAGTGGACGAAACTCGCCGCGGCGGCGGCCGGTGATCCCTGGTACGGGAACCTCGCGGCCGGTGCGCCGGCTCCCGCGGTGACGAGCGCGTCGATGCGGGAGCGGGTGCGGGCGGGTGCGCGCATCGATCGCATCGCGCTGGTGCGCGAGATCACGGCCGCGGAGGTGAAGGCGGTGCTGGGACTCGACGGCGCCCACCTGCTCGATCCGGGCCGGGGGTTCACCGAACTCGGAATGGACTCACTGGCCGTGGTCGAACTGCGCTCCCGGCTGCAGGACGGATTCGGTCTCGGTCTCCCGGCGACATTCGGATTCGACTACCCGAATATCGACGCGGCTGCCGAATTCCTGCTCACCGCCATCGAATCCGAGGAATCGGCACCTGAACCCGCACCGGCCGCCGTGGCACCCGGCCCGGCGCTGGAGCCCGTTGCGGCGGATGCCGCGGACGCACCGGAAGATCCCATCGCCGCCGAACTCGCCCTGCTCGAGGCGGCATTACACAGCGACGCACAGTGGTGAGCGACATGTCGGCAGCGAATTCCGAACAACAGCAGCGCATCGCGGCCGCTCTGCGCGCGGCCCGGGAACGGCTGAACGAACCCCGGCCCGCGGAGCCGATCGCGATCGTCGGGATCGGCTGCCGATTTCCGGGAGGTGTCACCGGGCCGGACAGTCTGTGGGAGCTGGTCCGCGGTGGTGTCGACGCCACCGGCGACCAGCCGGGGGACCGCTGGGACATCGACCGGTACTACGATCCGGACCCGGACAAGCCGGGCACGATCTACACCACCCGGGGCGGATTCCTGGATTCCGTGGACACCTTCGACGCCGAATTCTTCGGCATCTCGCCGCGCGAGGCGCACGCGATGGATCCGCAACAACGCCTGCTGCTCGAGATCGCCTGGGAGGCACTGGAGAACGCCGGGATCGCACCGCGGCGACTGCGCGGGTCCGACACCGGCCTGTTCGTCGGATTCAGCTGGCGCGACTACGACCGCATCGCGGTGGCGAACCGGCCCGAGGCGATGAGCGCCTATGCGGGCCTGGGCAATACGCCCAGTATCGCCGTCGGGCGGGTGGCCTACGCGCTGGATCTGCACGGACCGGTCGCGCTGGTGGACACCGCGTGTTCGTCGTCGCTGGTCGCGGTGCATCAGGCCGTGCAGAGTCTGCGCAACGGTGATTGCTCGACGGCGTTGGCCGGTGGGGTGAACCTGATCCTCTCGCCGCTGTCGACGATGTTCTGCTGCCGGATCCGCGCGCTGTCGCCGGACGGGCGGTGCAAGACCTTCGACGCCTCCGCCGACGGATACGGCCGGGCCGAGGGCTGCGGCCTGGTGGTCCTGAAACGGCTGTCGCAGGCACAGCGCGACGGCGACCGTGTCTACGCGGTGATCCGCGGCTCCGCGGTCAACCACGACGGCCGCACCGGCGGCCTGACCGTGCCCAGCGCACACGCCCAGGAGGCGGTGGTGCGCGCGGCGCTGAGCGTGGCGAATGTCGAACCGGCACAGGTGCATTACGTCGAGGCGCACGGCACCGGTACCGCACTCGGCGATCCGATCGAGATCGGCGCGCTGAACAGTGTGTTCGGGTCGGGGCGCGCGCCGGTGTGGGTCGGATCGATCAAGTCGAATTTCGGGCACGCGGAAACCGCGGCGGGAATCGCCGGCCTGATCAAGGCGGCGCTGGCCGTCCAACGCGCCGCCATTCCGGCGACACTGCATGTGCGGGAGCCGAATCCACGCATCGATTGGGCAGCCGGCGCGGCGCGGGTGGCGACCGCGACCACCCCGTGGCCGGTGGGTGCCCGGATCGCGGGTGTGAGCTCGTTCGGGTTCAGCGGGACCAATGCCCACCTCGTACTCGAACAGCCCCCGGTACCGGACGCGGTGAGCACACCCGCCCCGGCCGGCGTGCTGACGCTGTCCGCACGGACGCCGGAGGCACTGCGTGCCCAGGCCCGGCGGTTCGCGGTGGCGCTGCGCACCGCCGAACCCCGTGACATCGAATCCATCTGCGCCACTGCGAATCTCGGTCGCGAGCTGTTCGAGCATCGGCTGGCTGTGGTGGCGGGAACCACGACCGCCCTCGCGGCGGGGCTGGACGCGCAGGTGGCGGGTACGCCGCCCGCGACCGTGACGATCGGGCGGGTGCCACGTGGCGCCACCGTATGCACCGCACTGCTGATCGGCCATCGCGGGCCAGGGGTGGAACCGCTGGATCGGGCGAGTTATACGGGTTCGGCGGCGCTGCGGGCCGCGGTGGACGAATGTCTGGCCGCGACCGAATCCCGGGACGGTTTCCGGGCCGCACTGTTCGCCGGACTGGCCCCGAATCAGGCGCAACGGGTGCCCGGACTGGCCGATGCACTGGCCTTCGTGCACCGCTACGCCATGGTGCGGCAATTGCAGTCGCTCGGATTGCGACCGGCCGCCGTGCTCGGGGTCGGGGTGGGCGAATATGTGGCCGCCGCGATCGCCGGAATTCTCGAACCCGCTGCGGCACTGCGCGCCTCGGTCTCTCCGGCGGCGCTGCACGACGAGCGGGTGGTCGCCCGCACCGATGCTCCGGAACTGCTCGAGGCCCTCGTGACCGATATCGGTGCCCGATTCCGCGGCCGGTTCGGCGATCGGTACCTGCTCGCGGCCGGTCCGGCCGGTGGCGAGGCGCTGTCCGAACACCTGCGGGCCGCCGGGATCGCGGCGACCACCCACGCCGAACTGCGTGATCGGGTCGGCAGCGGTGTGCCGGTACCGGCCGCGGAGCCCGAGCTCACCGTCCTGTCCCCGCATACCGGAACGCGGCTCGGGGCGACGAGCGCCGACTATTGGTCGGAGCGCCCGCTGTGGCCCGTCGCCGTGGACCGAGCCCTCGACACCGTCACGGAACTGGGGTGCACGGTACTCGTCGAGGTCGCCGGCGCCGCCGTACTGGATCTGGCCCGGTCTCGTCCCGGTGCCGAGCAGCGGCGGCTGCTGAGTACCGGGACGGCGCGCAGTGAGCAGATACGCGGCGTGGCCGGACTGTTCGCCGCCGGCGCGATCGAGGATCTGCGGGATCTGCACGACGAGCGCTACACCCGAATCACGCTGCCCACCTATCCCTTTCAACGCCGGAGGTTCTGGCTCGAGGCGAGCTCGACCGCCACGGCGGCATCGGATAGCACGACCGGCGGTCCGGACACGGACACACACCCTCCGGAACCGCCCGCGGTGTCGGAGGCGGATCTGTTCCTGTTGCGCCGCCGGGTGAGCGCCGTGGTGACCGAGAGCGTCCGCCAGGTCTTCCAGCTGACCGACGCCGATCAGCTCGAACCGGGTATCCCGCTGCAGGAACTCGGCTTCGACTCATTGATGGCCGTCGAACTGCGCAATGTCTTGAGCCGCGCGCTGGCGCTACCGGTGGAGGCGGCGTTTGCCTTCGAATTCCCCACGGTGACCGCGCAGATCGCGGAGATCACCGCGCGCCTGTCGGCCGCCGAAAAACCGGCCGCCGCCGAACCGGTCGTGCCGGTGCGTCCCGATGTCGCGGCCGCCGCCGATCCCGATACGCCGCTGGACGGTTTGAGCGAAGCCGACCTCATCGCGCTGGCGCGCGCCGAGGTGGCCGCCCTGGAAGAGGTACTGCCTTGACCCCGACACCCCCGATCGAATCCGGCGAGAGCGGCGCGGCGCTGCGCGGAGCGATCACCGCATTGCGCACCGCCCGTGCGGCCCTGGCCCAGCGCAGCGAACCGGTGGCCGTGATCGGTGCCGGTGCCCGGTTGCCGGGCGGTGTCGACTCGCTCGACGGTTTCGCCGAGTTCCTGCGCTCCGGCGGCGACGGTGTGGTCGAGGTGCCCGCGGATCGCTGGGATGTCGAGCGCTACTTCGATCCCGACCCCGACGCACCCGGCCGCTCCTACATCGCGAAGATGGGCGCCCTCACCGATATCGCCGATTTCGACGCGGCCTTCTTCGGCATCTCGCCTCGTGAGGCCGAGGCCATGGATCCGCAGCAGCGGCTGCTGCTCGAGGTCGCGTGGGAGGCGCTCGAGCACGCGGCTGTCCCGCCGGAAGGATTGCGGGAGAGCCGAACCGGCGTATTCGTCGGCATGTGCCCCAACGACTACGGCGCCGCGGCCACCGATCCCGCGGTGGTCGACATCTACTCGGCGACCGGGTCGGCCCCCTCGGTGGCGGCCGGGCGTCTCGCCTATCACCTCGGACTGCGGGGGCCCGCCCTGGTGGTCGACACCGCATGCTCCTCGGCGCTGGTGGCCCTGCATCTCGCCGTGGCGAGTCTGCGTGCGGGGGAATGTGATCTGGCGCTGGTGGCGGGGGTGAATCTGATCGTCTCACCGCAGTCGATGATCTCGATGTCGAAGTTGCGGGCGCCGTCGCCGAGCAATCGCTGTGCTCCCTTCGCCGCTGCCGCCGACGGCCTGGTCCGCGGCGAGGGCTGCGGTGTGGTCGTGTTGAAGCGGGAGTCGGCCGCGCGGGCGGCGCGGGACCGGATCCTGGCATCGATCGTGGGCACCGCGGTCGATCAGGACGGTCGCAGCAACGGCCTGACCGCACCGAACGGCCGTGCGCAGGAACAGGTCCTGCGCGAGGCGCTGCATGCGGCCCGGCTCGACGCCGACGCCATCGACTACGTGGAGGCGCACGGGACCGGAACACCGCTGGGCGATCCGATCGAATTACGCGCTCTGGGAGCCGTATTCGGCACCGGAAGAAAGCGGCCCCTGCTGGTGGGGTCGGCCAAGGGCAATCTGGGGCATCTGGAACCGGCCGCGGGAATCGCGGGCCTGCTCAAGGCGATCACGGTGGTCCGTGATCGCATCGTGCCGCCCACACTGCATTTCGACGCGCCCAATCCGCTGGTCGACTGGGATCGGATGGCGATCACCGTGCCGGTCGAGATCTGCGAACTGCCCGGAGCGGGGCCGGTGTACGCGGGGGTCAGCGCATTCGGGTTCAGCGGGACCAATGCCCATGTCGTCGTCACCGGCCCGCCGGTGTCCGATCCGGTCACCGCGGACGAGCCCGGACAGGGCCGGGAACTGCTGGTCCTGCCGTTGTCGGCCGCCACCGGACAGGCCCTGCGCGATACCGCGCTGAGCTGGCGGGACCGGGTGGCCGACAGCGCCGCGAGCCGATGCCGGGACCTGTGTTTCACAGCCTCGCGGCGTGCCGCGCTGGACCATCGTGCCGTGGTGATCGGGGAGGCCCCCGCCGCACTGCACCGTGGCCTCACCGCCATCGCGGAGGACCGCGATCGCGCCGCGGTGATCCGGGGCCGCCGCGAGGGTGATCCGGGCGCACTGGTGTTCGTCTTCGCCGGATTCGGCGGGCACTGGGCGGGGATGGGCGCGCAGCTCATGGCCGACAGTCCGGTCTTCGCCGCCGCGGTGCGCCGCTGTGCGGCCGCGTTCGAGCCGTATCTGGACGCGGACGTGGCCGAACTGCTGGCCATGGGCGAATCCGACGGCGGCCGTATCGATCTCGCTCAGCCGATGTCGTTCGCGGTGCAGGTGGGTCTGTCGGAACTGCTGGCGCAGCAGGGAGTGCGGCCCGACGCGGTACTCGGTCACAGCGTGGGTGAGATCGCCGCCGCCCACGTGGCCGGCGCGCTGACCCTGGGCGATGCGGCGGCGATCATCCACCACCGCAATCGGGTGCTGCGCGCCGTCGAGGGCGGCGGAGGGATGCTGTCGGTCCCGATCGGCACCGACGAACTCGCGTCGTGGCTCGAACAGGTCGAGGGCGAATTCGATCTGGCCGCGGTGAACGGCCCGGCCCAGGTGGTGGTCTCCGGTCCCGTCGTGGATCTGGATCGCCTCGAAAAGGCGCTGGCCGCAGCGGGATACGATCCGCGCCGAATGAAGATCGATGCCGCCGCGCACAGTCGCCAGCTCGATCCGCACCTCGCGGAGTTCGCCGAGCGTATCGAGGGAGTGCGGCCGGTGGCCGAGGCCCGGGCCGCGTTCCTGTCGACCGTGACGGCCGATCATCTGCCGAGTGCGGAACTCGATGCCGGCTACTGGGTACGCAATCTGCGCGAGACCGTCCAGCTCGATGCCACCGTGCGGCGGGTCCTCGCCGACGGGCCCGCCGTTCTCGTCGAGATCGGCCCGCACCCGGTGCTGGTCGACGCCGTTCGCACTCGAATCGACATGTCCGCGACACCGGGCCGGGTGGTCGGATCGCTCGAGCGCAACGGCTACGCGCGCCGCGACATCGTCGAGTTGATCGCGCGGCTGTACGTGCACGGGATGCCCGTGCGGTGGGCCGATGCCGGCATCACCGGGCAGATCGCCGAACTGCCGTCCTACCCCTGGCAGCACCGGCGCTTCTGGGCCCGCTCGGACTGGGACCGGACCGGTGGCGCTGCCACGATGTCGGCGGCCGTGGAATCTCCCTATTCCGGTGAGCGGATCCTGCGGCGCACGGTCGACCTCGCCCGCACCCCCTGGCTGGCCGATCACGCGGTCGCGGGCCACCCGGTCGCGGCCGGGGCCTGGTCGGTGAATCTCGCGGCGGCCGCCCGGCTGCGCCACGGTTTCGGGCCGGGTTGCCATTTCGCGGATGTCGAGTTCGTCAAGGCGCTGTATCTGTCCGCCGAGAGTCCGCGCGAGGTGCAGGTCGTATTGCGTGAGGACGAATTCCGTCTGTGCGCGCCCTCGGGCGAGGTGGCGACGGTGTGGACCGAGTACGCGCGCGGCCGGATCGTCGCCGCCGAATCACCGCTCACCGCACCAGGACTCGCGGCGGCGCGGGCGGTCTGCTCGACGCCCTCGGATCCGGGCGAGCTGTATGCGCACTACGCGCGCACCGGAACCCATTACGGTCCGGCGTTCCGCTCCGTGACGGAGCTCTTCACCGGCGACGGCCAGGCACTGGGTCTGGTGGACGCGGCGTCCGGCGCCCGTGATCCGGAGGACGGCGTGGTGGCCGCGGCGGTACTCGACGGCTGTTTTCAGGTCGTCGGCGCGCTGGCCGGGGATGAACTGTTCCTGCCGTCCGCGATCGGCGCCATCCACATCACCGACCGTATTCCGCCCCGGGTGTACGCCCATGTGCGTGACTGTGCCCGCGTGGGGCGCCGGCAATACGCCGACATCGATGTCTACGCGCCGGACGGCACGCTCGTCGCCACCGTGCGCACATTGACCGCCACCCGCGTCGACGAGAGTGAATCAGACTCGGGTGCGGCGATTCTGGCGATCGACTGGCAGCAGCGTCCGGCGCCGACCGGTCCACCGGTGCCGGGGCGGTGGCTGGTCACCGGCGCCATCGAGGAGCCCGGATCCTCGATCTCGGTGAACCGGGTGGCGGGGCAGATCGCCGCGGTGGGTGGTGTCGCGGCCGTCCTGGCGCCCGGTGCGGCCGACCCGGACACGCTCATCGCGGCCGCGGGCGGTGAGTTACCCGGGCACATCGTGTACCTGGCCGGAACCGACGGCGGCACAACCACCTTCGATGATCTGTCCGCACTGCTGACCCTCACCGGTGCGCTGGTGCGTTGCGCGCCGGCCCCGCGACTGTGGGTGGTCACCCGCGGCGGCCAGGCCGTGTCGGGTGAATGTGTGGATCCCTGGCAGGCCACGCTGTGGGGTTTCGGCACCGCGCTCACCGCCGAACATCCCGAATTGCGCACCACACTCATCGATCTGGCCGCGGATGCCGGAGTCGAGGACGACGATGCGGCCGCACTCGTCGCCGAACTCGCCGACGGTGCCGAGCGGCATATCGCCGTGCGCTCGGGCATCCGGTACGTGGCCCGGCTGGATCGGGTGCGGCTGGAATCCGGACCGACGATCGTCGCGGCCGGAGCGCGCGGATTCGGCGTCGATGTCGACGACCCGGGACAGCTGGATTCGGTCACCCTGCGCGCACGGGCCCAGCCGGTTCCGGAACCCGGGCAGGTCGTGATCGCGGTCGCCGCCGCCGGGATGAATTTCGCCGATGTCATGGGTGCGATGGGCTTCTTCACCGCCCCGGACGCGCGGGTGGCATCGGGTTCGGAATGTGCGGGCACGGTGGTGGCCGTGGGCGCCGGGGTGGATGCGGTGCGGGCCGGTGACCGCGTCGTCGCGGTGGCGTTGAACTGTCTGGCCACCCACGCCGTCGCCGATGCCGCGCTGGTGTACCGGTTACCGGACGACTTCGATCTGACCGTGGCCGCCGCACTCCCGACCGCCTACACCACCGCCTGCTATGCCCTCGAACAGCTCGCGCGGGTGCGTCCCGGAATGCGGGTGCTGATCCATTCCGCTTCCGGTGGAACCGGATCGGCGGCCATCGAGGTGGCGCGCCGGCACAACCTCGAGATCATCGCCACCGCGGGTACCGAGGACAAGCGCCGGTATCTGCGCGAGCTGGGCATCGAGCACGTCTTCGATTCGCGCAGTACCGAATTCGAGCATCGGGTGCGCGAGGTGACCGGGGGCGCGGGCGTGGACATCGTGCTCAACTCACTCGCCGGTGCGGCCGCGGAAGCGAGCATGCGCACCTTGGCGGCCGACGGCATCCTCCTGGAACTGGGCAAACGCGATATCCACGGCTCCGGCCGGTTGCCACTGGAGTACTTCACCCGGCGGCTCACCTATACCGCCGTGGATATGGCCGGACTGCACCGCGAACGGCCGGAGATCTTCGCCGAACTGTTCCACCGCACCCTCGACCGGATCATCGCCGGGGAGCTGAAACCGCCTCCGGTGCAGTGCCATCCGATCGCGCGGGCGGCAGAGGTCTTCCGGACCATGAGTACCGGCGCGCACCTCGGCAAAGTGGTGCTCGTGACCGACGAGGCCGCGGGGGCGGACATCGTCCGCGGGGCGGCCCAGGGACTGGGCGAACCAGGCTGCCACATCGTCACCGGCGGTCTGGGTGGGCTCGGGTTGGAGCTGGCTCGCGCCCTGACCGCGGGCGGCGTCGCACGGGTCGCCCTGCTGGCCCGCCGCGAACCGAACCCCGCCGAGCAGGCCGTGCTCGACGAACTCAACGCGGCCGGGCCCCGGGTCTCGGTGGAGCGGGCCGATGTCGGCGACCTCGAACAGGTTCGAGGCGCGGTCGCGCGGGTGCGCGACCGGAGCGGTCCGGTGCGCGGAGTCTTCCACCTTGCCGCGGTGCTGCGCGACGCGTTGCTGACCGACCAGACCTGGGCGACATTCGATCCGGTGTTGCGGCCGAAGGCCCTGGGCGCCTGGAATGTTCACCGCGCGGTCGCGGGCGATCCGGTCGAGTACTTCGTGATGTACTCCTCGACCGCCACCGTGCTGCCCTCGGGTGGTCAGCTGAACTACGCCGCCGCCAATGCCTTTCTCGACGGTCTGGCGCACTACCGCCGCAGCCAGGGCCTGGCCGCGACCGCGGTGTCCTGGGGACCGTTCCGGGACGCCGGACTGGCCGCTCGCGGCGATGCCACCGAGGAATATCTGGCGGGCCGCGGAATTCGCGCGCTGGCACCGGCTGCCGCGCACACCTTGCTGGAGAACCTGCTCGACGACGGCCGGCCACGCGCCGCCGTCATCGATCTCGATCCCGACGTCTGGCTCGGCGCGCATCCGTTCACGGACTCGGTGCCGCTGTACGAGTCGCTGCGCGGCAGCCGATCCCGGCCGGCGGCACCGGCGGGGGAGTTGCGGGCACTGCCGGATCAGGACCGCGATCGCGCGCTGTGGGATCTGCTGCTGGCGCGCACGGCCGCGGTACTTCGCCTCGACATCGACGAAATAGACCCGGGTACACCGTTTCCCGACCTCGGTATGAGTTCGCTGGCGCTGCTCGAATACAAGAACGGCCTGGCCGCGGCACTCGGCATCGATCTGCCCGCCGCGGTGCACTGGGAGCATCCGACCGTGCGTGCGATGCACACCTATCTGGCCGTCCGCCTGCGGGAAGAGGTGTCCCGATGAGAGTCTACCTGCACGGGATCGCCTACACCGTCGGCGAGCGCGCGCCGATCGCGACCCTGGAACCACTGCGCGCGGATGCGATGTTGCTGGACAACATGACCGGCCTCGGCCTGCACCACTACTGCCGGACCGATCGATCACCGCTGGAGCTGGCCGGCGAGGTGGTCTCGGCGACCCTCGGCAGTGTCCCGGTGGACGCCACCGAGATCGATCTGCTCGTCTACGCCTCGTCGAGTCCGGAGACCGGAACACTGGCGGGTGGTGAATTCCTGCGTTTCTGTGAGCGTTTCGGTCTGACCCGAGCCACCCCGATCGGGGTGAGCCTCGCCGAATGCGCGAATTTCGGTAGCGCACTGCGCATCGCGCACAGCCTGGTCGCGGCGGGCTCGGCGCGCAACGTCCTGGTGGTCACGGCCGATACCTGTCCCGATCCGCGAGCCCGCATTCTGCGCGATGCCCTGTCGGTGCTCAGCGATGGCGCCGCCAGCTGCCTGATCACCTCCGCCGAACCGTCGCGGGTCGAGGTGCTGGGCGCCAATCAGGGCACCAACCAGCTGATCCGGATCGCCACCATGCCCGCCCTGGCGGGCCTGACCAGACGCGGACTCTCGCGCGCGGTCGCGGACATGCTCGACCGCGCCGGACTCGACCGTTGCGATGTGCGCCGGATCATCGCCAACAACGTCAACGACGATGCGGTGCGGTTCATGGCCGAATCGGCGGGGCTCGACCATGAACTGTCCTACCTGGACAACATCGCCGACTACGCCCATGTGCACTCCGCCGACAATCTGATCAATCTGCGGACCTACCTCGACGACGGCGTCGCGCCGGGCGAGATCGTCATGACCATCAGCCACGGGTTCGGAACCTGGGGTGTCGCACTGCTGAGGATCGGCTGACATGCTCGCATTCGTATTCCCCGGTCAGGGCGCGCAGTTCCCCGGTATGGGCAAGGCGCTGGCCGACGCCTGGCCGATCGCGCGCGCGACCTTCGAGGCCGCCGATGCCGCAATGGAATTCGGCCTGAGTGAGTTGTGCTTCGGCGGTACGGCCGCGGAGCTGGCCCGGACCGAATTCGCCCAGCCCGCCATCCTGGCCACCAGTGTGGCTGCCCATCGAGTTCTGGTGGCCGAGACCGGATGCCATCCCCTCGTCGTCGCCGGGCACAGCCTGGGCGAATTCACCGCACACGTCTGCGCGGGCACCCTCGACTTCGCCACCGCCGTGCGGCTGGTGCGCCGGCGCGGTGCGCTCATGCAGGAGGCGGCCGGACCCGGGGCGGGGGCGATGCTCGCGGTCCTCGGTCTCGACGCCGAGGTGGTCGAACAGATCTGCGATGCGGCAGCACATTCGGAGATCGTCGCGGTGGCCAACTACAACGGCGCCGGTCAGGTGGTCATCTCCGGACATCGCGGAGCGGTTGCTCGCGCTCGGGAACTGGCGTGCGAACGCGGCGCGATCGTCCGCGAGCTCGAGGTCAGCGCGCCCTTCCACTGCCCCCTGATGAAACCGGCCGCCAGCGGCTTGCGCGCCGAATTGGCCGCCGTCGAGTTCGCTGCGCCGCGGATTCCGGTGGTGGACGGTGCTTCCGGCGAGTGGTCCCGCACGGCCGCCGATCCAGCCCGATCGTTGTCGGCGCAGATCTGCGCACCGGTGCGGTGGGATGCGGTGATGGCCGGGCTGTCCGCCCGGGGCGTGCGATATGCCATCGAGGTGGGGCCCGGTGCGCGCCTGACCGCCATGTTGCGCCGCGCGGAAAAAGGCATCCGCACAGCGCATTTCGGTGAGCCCGCCGATCTGGACGGCGTGCGCGAGCTCTTGGACGACAAGCCGTGGCTGCGGCGCGCGCCGGGCGGGTGGCGGCACGGCGAGCGCGGTGATCTGTACGCACCCGATACCGCCGAGATCGTCTGGGCGGGCGCCACCGAACCCGAACCGACCACCGGTGCTGCCTGGATTTCGCGGCCCGACGGCACCCGCCTGCACCGCTACGGCCCGATGGCGGTGCTCACCCCGGACGATCTGTTGCAGACCTTCGATCCGGCCGCCTGGACGCCTCGCGAGGACGGCGCCTACGTCCGCGCCGATCGCACCGCCGCGATCTATCCCGATCGGGAGCGAGAGCGCTTCGATCCGGCGGAATGGACCTCCGATTCCGCCGGAACTCTGCGCCGCACCGACGGGACCCGCGTCATCTGGCCCGACGGCGACGAATGGAGCTTCACCACGGACCGATGAGGTTCATACGATCGTATTGACGATCCTCTCATACATCCGTATGGTCATCCATACGAACGTATGAGAGGGGTGTTCGCACATGTTTCGTATCGTCGAACTGCTGGGTCTGTGCGCGCCGCTGGTCGGCGCGGCGATCGCGGTGTACTACCGGCGCAGGTTGGGCGGTGCCTTCGGTATCGCTCTCGTGGCCGCGGTCATCGCGTCGATCGCATCGATCGTCGGCGTGGTCACCGGCAAGGTGATGTGGTTCGGGTCCGGCGGCGCCGAGGGCATCACGCACCGCATGGAACTCGGCGCCGGGATACGCAATCTGCTGCTGGTCCTCGCGTGGGCGCTGTTGTTGCTGGTGATCGTGCGCCGGCCCGCACGGAGGGCGCAGGCGCGATGAGCGGCGCGCAGCTGGTGTTCGGCGCTGGTGAGGCGGCGGTGATCGCGCTGGCGGCGGTTTCGCTGGTGATCGGGCTGCGCCTGGCCCGCGAACGTCGCCTGGCCGGGTTGTCGCTGGCGGGTGCGGGGGTGGTGTGGCTGGTCGCCGAGGGTGTGCGACTGCTCCAGCTCGAGGTCATTCGTCCCGCACTGGCCGGACCGGACAACGAAACCGCTCGCCTGCTCGTCGATCTCACCGGTGACAATCTCTATTTCGGGCTCGGCGGGCTCGGCGTGCTGTTGCTCTTCTTCGCGGCGGTGGTCGATCGTGCCGGGCGTGGCGACGGTCGCCGGGAGCCGATGGCATTGGCGCGGCAGGTGGGTGATCAGGCCTGGCGCTACTATCGGGCCCGTGATCAGCGGGAGAGGAGCCGGGGCATTGGGCGCTGAGGCCGATGAGCGCTGAGGTGAACGGTGGCGGGGCACCCGCGGCTGGAGCGGGTGTCTCGGACCGCCGTCGTCAACTCCTGGACCGGCTGGCCGATGTGATCGCCGAGGACGGTATCGAGGGAGTCAGCATTCGCACGCTGGCCAGCCGAGCCGGGGTGTCCATCGGAACCGTCCAGTACTATTTCGCGACGAAGAGCGATCTGCTGCAGCGGGTTTGGGAATACGTCAGCGACGAGGTCCAGCGGCGATTCGATCCCGAGGCGATGACGCGGATGCCGCCGCGGCAGCTGCTGTCGCGCCTGGTCGATCTGCTGGTGGCGCCAGGTCCGGACGATCGGCTGGCGCGGGTGTGGCTCGCACTCGCGGCCCGTGCGGCGCACGACGAGGAGATCGCGCGGCTGCACCGCCGGCAATGGGAGCAGATGGAGGGATTGATTGCGCGGGTCCTGGCTGCGGCGAATCCGGCACGCACGGACGAATCCGACGATGCCGGGGCGGAACTACTGGGATTGCTCGACGGCCTGACCATCTCGGTACTCACCGAACCCGATCGGATGCCGTCCGCCCGCGCCCGCCGAATCGCGCACGCGTGGACCGATCGCTGGACGGACTGATGGGCCCTGAGGCGCAGACGGCAGCGCGGTGTTACCGCGCGGGGTGTCCCTCGGGTCGTGGATGAGCGGTTCGATCGTTCTCGATCGGGCCGTGAGTGACGCGGCCCGACCACCGCCCGTGTCCTGCTCAGTGCACCCGCGACGAATCCGGTATCAGCCGGCCTGCCTCGACCAGAACCCGGAGTGCTGCCCGTCGGCGCGGGCATTCGTCGGTGCGGCAGCTGCGGTGCATCTGCATGATCTGATGGGCTTTGTGGGCCGTGAGATCCAGCGGCTCCATCCAACACGTACTGAACATATCCACGTCCGCTCGCCCTCCTAGATCCCTGCCTGCCCGCTCGGCCATCCCTTGCCGATGACGGTCTGTCGAGGCTATGCCCCCAGTTTTGGGAGACGGAATGTGCCGAACGGACCGAATATTGGTAATTTCGGACTTGTGCTTGGGTTCGGTACGCCGTCGGATGTGTTACCGCACGGCAGCGTCAGTGTGCGCATGATGGTCGCAGTGGGTTCGGCGCACGGATTGGACGATTCACTGTTATTGGCGGACACGGGAATCGCCCCCGGTGATCTGTCGGATGAAGACCTGCGAATTTGGCCGGAGCAGGAATTCGCGGTCGCGCGCAATCTTCTTCGTGCCCTCGGCGACCGGCCCGGCCTCGGTGTGGAGACCGCCGCGCAGGCCACTCTGGGCAAGGCCGGGCTGGTCGGCCTGGCGGCCCTGGCCAGCGCGACAATGGCCGATGTCCTCGCGATCGCGATCCGCTACCAGGATCTGGTGTCGGTGGCGGCACGCTACGACCTGGTGGACGACGGTGGCGATGAGGTCGCCCTGGTCGCCGACGGTTCGGTGATACCCGACGACCTGCGCGCATACTTCCTGGAACGGGAGGTGGCACTGATTTTCGTGGCCGGTCGCGCACTGGATGTCGAGATCCCTGGGCTCCGGCTGGAACTGGAACTGGATGCCGATTACGCCGCTGCCCTGGCCGAGGTCGCGACGGTCGAGCGCATCGTGCCGGGCAGCCCGCGCACGGCCCTGGTCCTGCCCCGTTCATTCCTGGAACTGACCATGCCGCACGCGGATTCACATACCGCCAGCCTGATCGAACGGCAGTGCCGCGAGGCGCTGGCGGTGCTGCTCGAGGGGGGATGGAAGCTGTCGACGCTGGTCCGTGAGCGTCTGCTGCGTGACCCGGGGACGGTGCCGTCGATGGCCGAGGTCGCCGCCGAACTGCACATCAATGTGCGAACCCTGCGCCGCCAGCTGACCGCGGAAGGGGCCAGCTTCCGCGGCCTGCTCAACACGGTGCGGGAGAACACCGCGGCGGAGCTGCTGCGGGCGGGTTCGACGGTCGAGGACGTGGCCCGGCGGCTGGGCTATGCGGAGACGGCGAATTTCACACATGCCTTCAGTCGGTGGATGGGTATGTCACCGCGGGCATACCGGCAGTCGCAGAGCCGCGAGCGATAGCGGATGGTGCTCCAGGACGCTTTCGGGATTTCACCGAAAGCGTGATTTCCGTTGTCTTCCCGATGCCGGAGACAATGTGCGTCATGGCATTTTCGGATTGTCGCGCGAGAACTGCAGTGGACATATTCTGCGTTCGCAATATGGCGATCGAATGCCGATGAATTGCACACCGGTATTCGGGCGCTCCGAGGAGCCGACGGTGGCATTGGTCACTCGTATAGTTTCCTAGTAAAATACCTGTTAAGGTTTACGGATGCCGCATCCGACCTCGCCCTCGTCCATCGCAGGTATTCGTCACACGTTGCGGATGCTGTCGTTGCGCGGGGTCTTCCGGATGCGCCCGGTCGCCGACACCTGGTACCAGTCGGCACTGTGCGCGGTGATCGCCATCGGTGTGCCGGAGATCGTGCTGCTGGCCACCGGCCGGGTCGAGCTGGCCTTCTACACCAGCGCCGGAGGGCTGTGCGCGGTGTACGCGCACGGTATGCCCTATGCCGCCCGCGCCCGGACCCTGGCCTGGGTCGTTTTCGGCATGGTCGCCGGCACCGCCGTCGCCTTGACCGCATCGGCGCTGATCGAGTCCGCGGCCGTCCGCGTCGCCGTGATCGCGGTCCTCGCCGGGCTCTACAAACTCATCTGCGACGCCTCCCGGATGGGACCGCCGGGCAACATCATCTTCACCTTCGTGGTGTCCAGCGCGGCCTTCGTGCCGCAGAGTGCCGGGCAACTTCCCGGGCACATCGGCCTGATCCTGCTGGGCGGGGCGCTGGCGTGGTGTGTGTGCATGGCTCCGGCGCTGGTACGCCCGCACGGCCCGCAGCGGATGGCGGTGGCGCGCGGCGTCGAGGCGACGGCACGACTGCTGCGGATGCCCTTCGGCGATCCCGGATTCCCGCGGGCCCGTCACGATGCCGCGGTGGCGGTGCAGGCCGGATGGAACGCGCTGGCCCGGGTCCCCTCGACCGCCCGGACCGTACCGCAGCTCACCGCACTGGCGGGACTGCTGGCCCGGGCCGAAACCCTCGCTGCCGCAACGCGACCCAGCGGTCCCGGTTACCGGCTCTACCCCTCGGACGCGCAGCCGGGCACCATCGCGGACGGGACCGTGGCGGATCGCGCCGTGGCACCGGATCCGGCGGCTGCATCGGCCGGAGCCGAAACCTTGGCGGAGTACGGCCGGGCGTTGCGGCGTGGGCACCCCGTCCCGCGTATCGAATGCGCCGCGGCCGAGCAATCCGAAATCCGCGGTATCGCGCTCGGGCGGCCGAGTATGCCGCGCGGCACCGCTGTGCGCCGCGTCCTGCGGTCCTTCCGGCCGGGCGCTTCCGGACTGCCGCTGGCGGCCCGTGTCACCATCGGATCGGCTGCGGCGGGCTGGATTTCGCTGGCGCTGGGCGTCGACAAGCCTTACTGGGCGGTGATGACCGCCGCGGTGCTGATCGTCGCGAACACCGCGCTGTCATGGCAACGGACCGTGCAACGTGTCCTCGGCAATCTGGTCGGGGTCGGTCTGTTCGCCGCGGTCGCGCCGTGGATGCACAGCCCCGTGACCCTCGTCGCGCTGGCGCTGACCTGTCAGGTGATCGTCGAGGCGACCGTCTCCCGGAACTACTGGGTCGCTTCGGTTTTCATCACGCCGATGGCATTGGCGATGGTCGAGTTCGTGAATCCGCGCCCGGCCGCCGAACTCGGACTGGACCGCTGGCTCGATACCTGCGTCGGTGCGGTGATCGCGGTGGTGATCTGTTTCGTGATTCCGAACCGCCGGGTCGCCGATCGGGTGGTCAAGGCGCTGCGTGATCTGGACACCGCCATCGGGGGCGCTCGCCGTGCCGTCGAATCCGGCAGTGGCCACGGTTCGGACCGGGCTCGCCTGGCCGCCGCGCTGATCGAGGTTCGCACCAGTGCAGACGCCGCGGCGGGGGAATGGTGGAGCGCGCCGCTTCCCGACGAGCGCATCATCGCCGCGGAGCGGACCGGGCATCAGCTGCTGGATCGGCTTCCGGTCCGATCGCTGGCTACGGTGGCCGCATGAGCGCCGACAGGGCCACCGAGGCCGGAGCCGATGACGCCGTTGCCGAGGTCATGCGGCAGTGGGCCCGGGCCGTACCCGATCTGGATCTGAGCCCGATCGCGGTGATCGGCCGCATCAACCGATGCTCGGCGCTGTTGCAGCAGGTCAGCGATGCTCCGCTGGGTGACGAGGAACTGACGCGACCGGAGTTCGATCTGCTGCTCGCCCTGCGCCGGGTCGGCGGTGAGCTGACACCGGGCCGCTTGGCTCGCGAGACCTTCGCCTCCCCGGCGGCGGTCACCAAACGATTGCGTGGACTCGAACAGCGGGGTCTGGTGGGGCGCCGGGCGGATACCCGGGATCGCCGGGTCTCACATATCGCGCTCAGTGCCGAGGGGCGGGCCGTGATCGATCGGCTGATGCCGCGTCAATTGGCCTACGAGGCCGGGCTGCTGTCCGGACTACCGGACGACGACCGGGCCGAGCTGGCCCGGATCCTGGCCGAGGTGCTGGTGCGCTGGGAGGGGCGCTTCGGCGGGCTACCCCGCTGAAGAGCCGTATCCGGCCGCGCGGAGAGCGCGACCGGATACGGGTTCGTGGATCTGCGAATCAGCCGTTTCCGATGGCCGACAGCGGCAGGCTCAGCGGAACACCCTCTGCCGTGATCCGCCCCGCGGCGGTCTTGCCGATCGCGGTGTAATAGGCCGCCTCGTAACCGGCGCCCAACTGGTCGACCGAGAACCGCTCCACCACCCGGCGCCGGCAGGCGGCGGGATCGATGTCGTCGGCCGCGGCGATGGCCGCCGGCAGTTCGGCGGGATCGTCGCAGATGATGCCGGTGACACCGTGGTCGACCACTTCCTCTACCGCACCACCGCGCAGCGCCACCACGGGCGTGCCGCAGGCCATCGCCTCGATCATGACGATGCCGAACGGTTCCTCCCAGCGAATCGGGAACAGCAGACAGCGCGCGGATGCCAGCAGCAGCCGCTTCGCGATCTGATCGGCCTCACCGAAGACGAAATCGGTGTCCCGCAGCAGTGGCCGCACCGCGGACTCGAAGTAGGCCTTTTCCGGCGGCTCGTTCATCTTCGCCGCCAGCACCAGTGGGATCCCCGACTCGTGCGCCGCGTGCAGTGCCAGGTCGGGACCCTTGTACGGGGCATAGCGCCCGAGGAAGAGGGCGAAGTCCTGTTTGCGTGTCTGGAACGGCCATTCCGCCGGCCGCACGGTGTTGTAGACCCGCCCCACCCAGTTGAGATTCTCCGCCAGCGACCGTTGCCGATCGCTGATGGCGACGAATTGGGCGGTATCGGTGAGTGAGCTGTAGTACTCCTGAGCCTCGCCGTCGACCGGGCCGTGCACGGTGACCACGGTCGGAATGCCCAGGGCCGAATACATCGGAGCGTTCAACGGCCCCGCGAAGGTGTGATCGTGCACGACATCGATGCGTTCGGTGCGTGCCAGTTCGGTGATGATGCGCCGGACCTTGAGCGCATTGAGAACCTCCGGGAACGGATCGCCGAGGCGTTCGGCGAGGATGTCGTCCCAGACGGGGATGAACCGTGCAGTGGTCCCGGGGCGGCCGGCGCCGAGCAGAGTGACCCGGTGCCCGCGTGCGACCAATGCGTCCGCCAGTTGAGCCACCACGGCTTCGACTCCGCCGTAACCCGCGGGCGGAACTTCGAAATACGGTGGCGCGACCATCACGATATGTAATGGTGCACCGGATCCGTGGAGGTTGTAGATCAAGGATTCCGGGTTCAGTGCGGCATCGTCCAGGGTGACCGAGTACTCCGATTCCGGTGCTCGCAGGGCGTCTGCGTGCAGGGATCCGGGGTACTCGCTGGGACTGGAGCCGGACGGGCCCGAGGAATCCGAGCCTGACGGGTTACTGCTCATGGTACTGCCTCCTCAACGTGTGAAGCTGCGACCAAGCATGGAGAGCGACCGGAGATCGAAGGCCTCTCTCGGGAACTTCGGTTCCCCTCATCGGAGGGCCGGGAGGGCCCCGCTGGGTGTGTTACCCAGCAGCAGACACGGTAACCCTTCGCCAGTAAAATGTCCGGGTATGCCTGGTAGAAGGCAAAATTTGTGCAATCGAGACAGGGTGTCGTGGGCGGATTGCCGGGGGCGGCGGGGATGGTCCGGTCCGGCAGCTGACCGGACGGGCCCGTCCGGCTCGCGACGGCGGCCGGATATGACGCCTATATATAAGGCGTCGGCGCGGACTATCGAGAATTGTCATTAAGATGGACAATTCGGGCAAATAGGGCTTTCGTTCAGGGTTCCCGCTCAGATATTACTCGCACTGTATGGCAATTTGACCGCGAATTTACCATTGCCGCGCTCTTGCGAGAGCGGTCCGAAATGTCCGTAATTAGAGAGTTTGCTGCAGGTCGGAAAGTGTCCGAATGGGTAGCCTCGCGGTCACTGGAACGATTCTCCCGGTGTGTCCTGCGCAAAATTCAAGATCAAGTATACGAAGATCAAAAATGTTGCTACGCAAGGAGGTTGGTATGTGTAAGCTGACCTCGATCACGACCTACTACGAGGTGGGATGGCGGCGATGGTGGTGTCGCAGTGAGTATCGACAAACTGCGGTTACGTCGTGCGGGCATTATGGTAGCCGCATTCGGCGTTCTGGCTTTGGTGGTAACGGGTCCACTGGATCGGTTGCTGCTCGGTGTATTCATTTGTATCGGACTGGGTTTGGGATGGCTCAATGCGCAGCTGACCCTCCGGTCGGTCACGAGAATTACTCGTTCGGAAGCGCCGAATAAGCAACTGCTGGCACTGACGACGGCCAGTCGGCTGATCGTTCTCACCGTGCTGGCGATCATCGTCGCGTTCCTGACCCGTCCCGATGGCGTCGGCATCTTCTTCGGCTTGGCGTTGTTCCAGGTCATCCTCGTCTTGCATACCGTTGTGCCCGAGTGGAGAGGGCTCCGTCAGCAGTCATGAGCAGCACTATCGCGACGATGATCCTGGCCGAAGAAGAGCCGAAGATCGAAGTGGGTCACCACGCCACCGCCGAGTTGTGGGGATTGACGTTCAACGTCGACACCATCATCTCGACCGCGGTCGCCGCCGTGATCGTTCTCGCCCTGGCGATATTCCTCCGTATGAAGATCACCTCCGGCGTTCCGAACGGCGTGCAGTTGTTCTTCGAGACCGTCACCGTGCAGATGCGAGGGCAGGTGGAATCCGCGATCGGAATGCGGATCGCGCCGTTCGTATTGCCGCTGGCGGTAACGCTTTTCACGTTCATTCTGCTGTCGAACTGGATATCGGTTCTGCCGATGCAGTACGGACGCGGTGAATTCATCTTCCCGCCGGCTTCCGATGTCAATTTCGTCTACGCCCTGGCGCTGTTCGTCTTCGTCTTCTATCACGCGGCGGGTATCAAGCGGCGTGGTCCGCTGACCCACGTGAAGCAGTTGCTCAAGGGACATACGGGCTGGGGACCGATGGTGCTCATCAACATCATCGAAGAGATCGCGAAACCGCTGTCGTTGTCGCTGCGATTGTTCGGCAATATGTTCGCCGGCGGCGTTATGGTCGCGGTGATCGCGTTGTTCCCGTACTGGATCGCCTGGGGGCCGAACGCCATCTGGAAGATGTTCGACTTGTTCGTCGGCGCCATCCAGGCGTTCATCTTCTCGCTTTTGACCGTCCTCTACTTCAGTCAGTCCATGACGCTGGAGCACGAAAACCACTGAACGGCAGTCCCGATCGGTCTCGTCGATCGGTCAACGTTGGAGAACAGGAAGAGAACAATGGCAGCAGATCCAGCAATCGTCCAGGGCGCCCTCATCGGCGGCGGTCTCATCATGGCCGGTGGCGCCATCGGCGCGGGTATCGGCGACGGTCTCGCCGGTTCGGCACTGATCAACGGTGTCACTCGCCAGCCCGAGGCCGAAGGCCGGTTGCGCGGTAACTTCTTCCTGACCGTGGGTCTGGTCGAGGCGGCGTACTTCATCAACCTGGCATTCATGGCCCTGTTCGTATTCGCCACTCCCGGTAAGTAATCGGCGAGATGTCCGCGCGAACCGATGTGGTGGCCGACGGGAACTTCCTCATTCCCAACGGCACCTTCTTCGTCGAGCTGATCATCTTCTTGATCGTGCTCGGAGTCATCTGGTTCTTCGTTGTTCCGCCGATCCGCAAGGTGCTGACCGAACGCGAGGAGCGGGTCGAGGCGACCACCGCCGACGCCAAAGAGGCGAAACAGGTGTTCGCCGAGGCCGAGGCGAAATATCAGACGGCCCTGGAACAGGCCCGTACCGAGGCGGCGGATATCCGCAACGAGGCACGGGCGCAGGGCCGGGAGATCATGGACGATCTGCGCACGCAGGCGCAGGCGGAGGTCGACGGTATCGTCGCCGAATCCGCCGGCCATCTGCGGGCGGAGGCCGACCGTGTGAAAGCCGAACTGCGACTCGAGGTCGAGCCGCTGGCACAATCGCTCGCCGACCAGGTGGTCGGGGACAGTCGGCACGCCGGTACCGCCGGTCGCAGGAGGGGACGGGAGTCGTAATGATTCACACCAACGGCGGTGTTCTTGCCGCCGGCGGATACGAGATCACCTTCGATTGGCCGGTCTTCTTCAGTCAGCTGTTCGGCTTCGCGGTCATCATCTTCGTGACCGTGAAATGGATTGTGCCGCCGGTGAAGCGGCTCATGGCCAAGAGCCAGGGCGCGATCGCCAAACAGCTCGAGGACAGCGACCACGCCGCCACACAGCTGGAGCAGGCCAAGCAGTCCTATGCCAACGCCCTGACCGAGGCGCATGCCGAACTCGAGCAGATCCGCGCCGATGCGCGTGCCGATGCCGATTTCATCGTGGCGCAGATGCGCGAGGCGGCCGCGGCGGAGGTCGAGCGGGTGCGGCGACAGGGACGCGATCAAGTCGCACAGCTGCGTCGCCAGATGGTGCGCGATCTGGAAACGGATCTGGCGGCGGCGATGCTGTCGATCACCGAGGAGAAGGTGCGCGACCAGGTCGACACCCCCGAGGCGAAATCGGAGAGCATCGAACGGTTCCTCGAGGACCTGGAGATTCTCGCCAACTCGTCCCCGCCGATCAAACGCCAAGCGCAACCCGGCTGGAACTGAGCATCTTTCACCGAGGTGCCGATGGACCACGGTCCATCGGCACCTCATTCGTTCACCCTCGAACGGTTTCCGGGACCAGTGCGTCGGCCAGCGCGGCGAGAGTCGGCGAACAGCCCGCATCGACCCGTACGGTCGCCAACTCGTCCCCACGGGTCCGCCCGCGGTTGACGATCACGATCGGCTTACCGGACTTCGCCGCCCGTCGCACGAAGCGCAGGCCCGACATCACCGTCAGCGAGGAACCCGCGACCAGCACCGCGTCGGCCGCGTCGATCATCGAGAATGCCTCGCCCACACGATCTTTCGGGACGTTCTCGCCGAAGTAGACGATATCGGGTTTCAGCATCCCGCCGCACCCGTCGCAGTCGACCATCCGGAACCCGGCGGTATCGGCGACCACCGCGTCGGCATCGGGCGCCACCTCGATTCCGGTCGCGGTCACCAGTTCGGCGAATCCGGGATTGGCGTCCTCGAGTCGCTCGGCGAGCGTCATCCGTGAGATCAGGCCCTGACAGGACAGGCATCGCACCTGCGCATAACTCCCGTGCAGATCGATGACCGCGCGATGGCCGGCCTTGGTGTGCAGCAGGTCGACGTTCTGGGTGATCAGTCCGCTGACCACACCGCCACGTTCCAGCCGCGCCAGCATCCGGTGTCCCGGATTCGGCCGAGCCGCATCCATCCGCCGCCAGCCGACGTGATTGCGCGCCCAATAGCGCTGCCGGAAGACCGGATCACCCACGAACTGCTGATAGGTCATCGGCGTGCGAGGCGGGGAATCCGGGCCCCGGTAGTCGGGGATACCGCTGTCGGTGGATACTCCGGCCCCGGTCAGCACCACGATCCGCCGATCGGCAAGGACCTCGACCGCGCGCTCCGGCACGGTGCCGGCCGGTGCGGTCGTGAGTTGAACCATGAGTCCAGGTTACGAGCCCGGTCCACCCTTTCCCGATCAGGCGCCGACCGGCGCTCGACTTGTCAGCGGGCCGGTTGCGGTCCCAGGGTGGCCGCGGCCGGGATCCGGTACAGGGCCGGGTAGATCGTGGTCGAGTACGAGTGGGCCCGGAGGGTGGTGGCGACCGCGCCGAGGAAGTGCAGGATCAGGCCGATCGCGGCGGCGGCGCCGACGATGTGGGACGCGATATCCATGGCGTGGTCCTTTCGTTCACCCTGTGGGTGCTCATCAGGGTGACGACGCTGGGCGCCGGAATGTGACATCCCGGCGCCCGACCGGACTCAGCGGCGCTGCAACGTGATGCCCGCGATCGGATAAGGCGCGCTCGTGGGGGTGCGGGCGATGTTCAGTGTGCCGATCCAATGCCCTTGGCGTGGATCGATATCGCGCAGGTCCATCCCGAAGGGCGTGGGGAAGGGCTGCGGATCGTATGCCACATACACTTCGTCCGGCCCGACCGGGATCTGCCGTCCTGTCCTCGACCAGGTCGGGCACACCAGAACCACGACCACGCCGTCGACGAAGACCTGCAGATCGCAGTTCTCCAGCGGCGATCCCAGCACATTGGCCGGGTGCCGGGTGATGTGGTAGGTGCCGCCCGGAATCACTCCGTTGCGGGGGAATTCGGGGTCGTCGGCGGAGGCCACGGTGGGCACCGCGCAGAGTGCGGCGGCGATGAGCGCGGCACCGGCCGCGATATGACGAATGAACATTGATCCGGCTCCGATCGGTTGATCCATCGAGTTCAGCCGTATGCCGAGAGCTCGCCTGTGCCGAGGTCGCGGCAAACCGGGTCGATCCACGGGCGTCGCCCGCGCGGAAACGAACGTACCGTGCCCTGCCGCCGCCTCTGTGGAAATGATATTCTCGCGCTAGAGAATGACTCACTCAAATTTGCAGAGCTAAATTTCATCGGCGCCGCCGCCGACGGTGGTGCCGCGCGGCCGGACGGGCTCGGATGCCCACCCGGCCGGAAGGAAGGATCCGCGATGGCATTGCAGTCGGTACTGGACGAACTACGTCAGCGGCCCGGTAAGGGCGACGTGATCCCGGTCATCGATCCCGTGACCGAGGAACAGATCACCGAATTCACCGATGCCGGCGAGGATGCCGTCAACGATGCGGTGGCCCGGGCGCGGACCTCGTTCGATGCGGGGGTCTGGCACGGTCTGCCGGATCGGCAGCGGGCCAAGGTCATGTGGCGCATCGCCGATCTGATGGACGAGCACGCCGAGGAGTTCGCGCAGCTCGACTCGCTGAACACCGGTATGCCCATCGAGCAGGCCCGGATGATCGTCCCCACCTGCGCCGAATTCTTCCGCTACTACGCGGGCTGGTGTACCAAGATCAACGGCACCGCGCACGAGGTGCAGATGGAAGGCGGTGTCTCCGGCTCATTCGCCGAGATGCACGCCTACACGCTCAAGGAGCCGTACGGCGTTGTGGGACTGATCTTCCCGTGGAACGGGCCGATCTTCAACGCGTGTGCCAAGGTCGCTCCGGCGCTGGCCGCGGGTTGCAGCAGTATCGTCAAACCCGCTGAGGAGACGCCGCTGTCGGCGCTGCTGCTGGATCGCCTGATCGCCGAGGCCGGTGTGCCCGAGGGCGTGGTCAACCTGATCACCGGCTACGGTCACACCGCGGGTGCGCAACTGACGGCACATCCGGATGTGGAGAAGATCGCCTTCACCGGGTCGACCGAGGTCGGCAAGAAGATCGTCGAGGCGTCGTCGGGCAATCTCAAGAAGGTCATGCTCGAACTCGGTGGCAAATCGCCGGTGCTGATCTACGACGACGCCGATCTGAACATGGCGATCATGATGGCCGCGATGGGCATCTTCGTCCATTCCGGGCAGGGGTGTGTCTGTGGCTCCCGCATCTTCGTGCAGCGAAGCGTATACGAGCAGGTCGTGGAAGGTATTGCCGCGATTGCCAATTCGTTCAAACTGGGCGGGCCTTCCGAGGGCGCCGGGAGTGGGCCGCTGATCAGCCAGAAGCAGCTCACCCGCGTGCTGGGCTACATCGATGAGGGTAAGAAGGCCGGGGTCGAGGTCGTCACCGGCGGGCATCGCCTGGACCGGAAGGGCTACTTCGTACACCCGACGGTGCTGACCGATGTCGATAGGAATCTGCGCCTCTATCAGGAGGAGATCTTCGGCCCGGTGGTGCCGATCCTGCCGTTCGATGACGACGACGAGGCGGTGGCGCTGGCCAACGACACCACCTACGGTCTGGCGGCCACGGTCTGGACCACCAATCTCGGTCGCGCGCACCGTCTCGCGAAGCGATTGCAGGCGGGCACGGTCACGCTGAACTGCCAGCTGGTCTTCGACCACGGCGTTCCGTTCGGCGGTTACAAGCAGTCCGGCTGGGGACACGAGTTCGGCCGGGAGGGCGTCGAGGCGTACATGCAGACCAAATCGGTCTGGGCGCAGCTCTGATATCGCGGCGGCGAGCCGGTGACGGCTCGCCGCCCGGAGCATCGGCGCCACCGATCCACGCGCTCCGGTGCGCAACTGTCAGGTCAGTGCCAGTGCGAGCCGGTCGGTGGCGTGAACCAGCCAGCCGGGATCGCCGTGCGCCCGGCCCCACAGTGCCTCGTGGACCGCGCCCGCCTGGGTCCAGCGGCGGGCCCACTCGACATCGATATCGGCTGCGGCGCAATAGATATCGAGTAGGCGCAGCACACCCGGCCGGGGATCGGCGGTGGCGAGCAGCGGTGCGAACCGGGGGCTTCGGATCACGTTGAAGGCGTCGTACGCCGGATCTCCGACCTGACCCCGGGGATCGATCGCGAGCCATGGTTCGCGCCCCGAAGCCAGGATGTTCGCATCGTGCAGATCGCCGTGCACCAGAGTGTTCGGCTGGTGCGGGCCCCATTCGCGCAATGTGGTGAGAGCGGCGTCGATTGCCGCACGCGGCAGGTGATGATCGAGAGTCTCGGTAGCCGTGCGGATTTCGCGCTCCCAGCGACTCATCTGGTGGGACAGTTGCGGCAGGTGGGCGGGTGCGTCCACAGCCAGTCTGCGAGTGAGCCGCCCCTGGATCGTGAGAGCTTCCTCATCCCCGGCGCTGGCCAGGGCGCCGCCGCCACGTTCCAGCATCATCGCGAACCGGTCGTCGGCCCGTTCGTACAAGCGCACCGCACCGGCGCCGTCCCACACCTCGTACGCATCTGCCTCGCACATATCCGCCCACCGCGGAAACGACACCTTGATCACCGCTGCCCGTGACCGGCGGCGCACCGGAACGACGATGCCGACCTGCCCGTGCGCGACCGGCCCATCCGGTACGCAGGACCATTGCCGGACCAGTCCGTCGAGCAGTTCGGGTAGCCCGGCGATCCATTCCCGGCCGGTGACCCCGCTTGCCGCAATCTTGCTGTGCGCGAGGGATTTCGGAAGTCGGATCATCGGGTGATTCCAGGGGCCGTTTCGGGTGTTGCGACTCGCGGCCGTGGCTGGTGCCGGTCACCGTGCGTGCGTTCGCTGTCGTCCGTCGCTTCCGTGCGCGCTCGATCCGCACCGCCGCCTGTTATGTGTCCCAGAATGCCAAAAATGCCGTCCCCTATGGGTAAGCAAGACCTTGGTCTGCTGCCTACCGTTGATGGCAATACACAGTGCAGCGGCAGGCGCCCGGCGTTGCACCGCCGCATCCGATGACCGAAGCGGTCACGCACTGTGCCCACCGGCCGTTGCCGGGCCGGTGACGACCCCGCCACAGGAGGAGATGCGCTGTGCCACATGCCTTTCGATTCTACGAGACCGGTGCACCCGAAGTGCTGCGCTGGGAGGAGGTCGAGGTCGGCGATCCGGGTCCGGGGGAGGTGCGGATCCGCCACGAGGCGGTGGGCCTGAACTTCGCCGACACCTACTTCCGGACCGGCCTGTACCCCGCTGGGCTGCCCGCGGGGATGGGTGTGGAGGCGGCCGGGGTGATCGAGTCGGCCGGGCCCGGTGTGACCGGCTTCGCCGCCGGTGATCGGGTCACCTATACCGGCAGCCCGCTGGGTGCCTACAGCACGGAGCGGGTCATGCCGGCCCAACACCTGATTCGGTTGCCCGGTGGGATTCCGTTCGACACCGCGGCGGCGATGACGATGCGCGGCCTGACGGCGGCCTATCTGCTGCGCCGCATCCACCCGCTGCACCCCGGTGACACGGTGCTGCTGCACGCGGCGGCCGGTGGTGTCGGCCTGATCTTCACCCAGTGGGCGAAGCTCCTGGGGATCACCGTGATCGGCACCGTCTCCACCGATGCGAAGGCCGAGATCGCCCGGGCACACGGCTGCGATCACACCATCGTCTACACCCGCGAGCCGGTCGCCGAGCGCGTTCGTGAGCTCACCGAAGGCGCCGGGGTGCGGGTCGTCTACGACAGCATCGGCAAGACGACCTTCCAGTCCTCGCTGGATTCGCTGGCGCGGCGCGGATTGCTGGTGTGCTTCGGCACGGCGTCCGGGCCGGTGCCGCCGATCGACGCCATGCAATTGGCGATCAAGGGTTCGGTGTTCGTCACGCGTCCCGCGCTGGCCGATTACATCGCCGATCCGGCCGAGCGAGCCGAGCTGGCGGGGGAGTTGTTCTCCCATGTCGGCGCCGGGCGTATCCGGATCGTCGTCAATCAGCGCTACGAACTCGCGGATGCGGTTGCCGCACATCGTGATTTGGAGAAGGGCATCAGTGTCGGCTCATCGGTTCTCACCGTCGGGCCGCGCTTCGAAAGAAAGGATCGGTCATGACGAGCATTGCACCCACCGACATCTCGACCAGCTCCGGAATCTTCGGTGTGCGACCGCTGACCTGCACGATCGGCGCCGAACTGGTGGATGTGGATCTGGGCGAGGTGTCCCGTAGCGACACCCTGTTCGCGGCGCTGAAGGACATGCTGCTCGAGTACAAGGTGCTGTTCTTCCGCGACCAGAACATCAGCCGGGACGAACATGTCGCTCTCGCACGACGTTTCGGCCCGCTGGAGGATCATCCGGTACTCGGCAGTGATCCCGGCCACCCCGGTCTGGTGCGGATCTACAAGGATCTCGACAGCGCGCCCGAGCACTACGAGAACGCTTTTCACTGCGATGCGACCTGGCGGGAAGCGCCGCCGATGGGATGTGTGCTGCGCTGCGTGCGAACACCGGCGGTCGGGGGTGACACCATCTGGGTGAATATGGCGCAGGCGTATCGCCGCCTGCCGGAGCCGGTGCGGATCCGGATCGACGGATTGCGGGCACGCCATTCGATCGAGGCGAGTTTCGGTGCGATGCGCCCGGATGCCGAACGACGGCGCCTGCACGAGCAGTTCCCCGACGCCGAACATCCGGTGGTGCGAACTCATCCCGAAACCGGTGAGAAGGTGCTGTTCGTCAATGCCTTCACCACGCACTTCGTCAACTACCACACTCCGGAGAATGTGCGGTTCGGTAGCGATTACGCGCCGGGTGCCTCGGAACTGCTGAACTACCTGGTCCGGCAGGCGAGTGTGCCCGAATATCAGGTCCGCTGGCGTTGGACCGAGAACAGCTTCGCCATCTGGGACAACCGCTGTACCCAGCACTATGCGGTCCAGGACTATTTCCCCGACGTCCGCAAGATGGAGCGGGCGGGCATCATCGGCGACAAGCCGTTCTGAAACTTCCTTCACCACAAGAGAGTTCGATCGGAGTATCACCATGTTCTTTCACGACGACGCGCTGTTTCCCGAGAACCAGGACAAGCTGGTCATCACCTGCGCCCCCTACGGTCCGGAATGGGAGCCCGGCGACTTCCGCGACGATCTGCCGCTGACCGTGGACGAACACGTCCAGCAGGCAGTGGACTGCTACGAGGCCGGCGCGACGGTCCTGCACATCCACGTGCGCGAACTCGACGGCAAGGGTTCCAAGCGGCTGTCGAAGTTCGACGAGCTGCTCGCCGGGCTGCGCGAGGCCGTTCCCGAGATGATTCTCCAGGTCGGCGGTTCGATCTCGTTCGCGCCCGAAGGTGAAGGGGCCGAGGCGAAGTGGCTGTCCGACGACACCCGGCACATGCTCGCCGAGCTGGATCCGAAACCGGATCAGGTGACCATCGCGATCAACACCAGCCAGATGAACATCATGGAATTGATGACCGCCGACGATATCGCCGCCACCTCGATGCAGCGCCCGGAGCTGGCCGAGGCCTACCGTGAGATGACGGTGCCGGCGGGGCCGGCGTGGGTGGCCGAACACCTGCGCCGCCTGCGGGCCGCCGGGATTCAGCCACATTTCCAGCTCTCGTCGATTCCGCAGCTCGAAACGGTCGAGCGGCTGATCCGGCGCGGCGTGTACGCCGGTCCGCTGAATCTGACCTGGGTCGGGATCGGTGGTGGATTCGACGGGCCCAATCCGTACAACATCATGCAGTTCATCAATCGGGTTCCCGACGGCGCGTGCCTGACTCTGGAAACCCTGATGCGCTCGGTGCTGCCGGTGAACACGATGGCCATCGCGATGGGCCTGCACACCCGCTGCGGTAACGAGGACACCATCTGGGGTCGCAAGGGCGAGAAGATGACGTCGGTGCGGCAGATCCGGCAGCTGGTCCGGATCGCGGGTGAGCTGGGCCGCGCGGTCGCCACCGGTAAGGAAGCTCGCGATATCTACAAGATCGGCACCAGCTATACCGGTGCCGAGGAAACCCTCGCCAAGCTCGGTTACGCCCCCACCCGCACGCCCGGCCAGGTCGGCTTCACCCACCACGCCTGAGTCGGCGTTGCGGTTCTCCGGCGGGCGCCGCTGGAGGATTCGTCTCGCCGCTGCCCGAACGTGTTCCCGAGCGCGGAGTCCCGCCGCGACGCCGGTCCTGGTCCGCCGCTTCGGCCCGACGCCATTGGCTCGGGCTGCAGCCATGATGGCTGCGGAACCACCGGGTGAAGCCGGCCGGGCTGGAGAAGCCCAGCATGCCGGCGATCTCGGTGAGCGATCGACCCCGATTCCCCACCACGCGGCGGGCCAGATCCACCCGGGTGGAGTCGAGAATCTCCGAATAGGTGTGCCCTTCGTCAGCCAGGCGCCGGTGCACCGTGCGGCGGTCGACGCCCAGGCTGCGGGCGACCTGATCGGCCGAGCAGCGCCCGGTCGGCAGCAGCAATTCCACCAGTTCCTGTACCCGATCCCGTATCGACGTCTCGTGCATGGTGTCCACGGAGTCGAGCAACTGCTGGGTGTAGGGCCGCAGCAGGGGATCCGACATCGGATTCGGGGTGTCGAGATCCGTTGTGTACAAGGTCATCCCGGTGAATTCGTGATCGAATTTCAGCTGCGGTCCGAACAGTCGTAGATGAGTGGCGCGATCGTGGGGTGCGGGATGGGTGAAGGTGGTTTCGGCCGGTTGCCAGTGAGGGCCCAGGAAGCCGTGCAGAATTCCCTGCACCGCCCCCAGCGCCAGTTCGGTGGCCTGGCGGGTGCCGCCCCGCTCACCGGTGTCCAGGTGCAGTCGCATACTGGCGATTCCATTGCGCTCGGTGAGCCGGATGTGCAGTGATTCGTTGTAGGCGTGCTGGTGGCGCACCATCAGCACGAGTGCGCTGCGCACATCCGGTTCCTCGCGCATCACGAGACCGAGCGGGCCGAGATTGGACAGCCGCCGGCGTTCCGCCAGCAGTAGCCCGAAATCCTCCCGGCCTGATTCGGCGGCCGAGCGCTCCAGCAGTTCCGTCACGGCCGAGGCGGGCACCCAGCGGTCCTGCATGCTCAGGCCGGCGGGATCGAGTCCGGCCTCGCGAACCAGCCGAGCAGGTTCGAGGCCGAGAGACTGCGCGAGATCGACATAGTCGTTCAGTGCCGCGTATCTCGCCAGGGGCTTCATAGCTGCTCCCTCGATGTCTCGAACTGCTCGGCCGGGTGTCCCCCAGGGTAAAGAATTGGTGGACATTCGAGCCTGGCGGTGACCGGATGCGACGGTGCTGAACGGTCGGATACGGTGCGGAGTGCAGTCGAGCGAATGCGGGTGATGGTGTTGGCGAAAATCGTATTGTTCGGTGCGACCGGGTATACCGGGCGTCTGACCGCCGCAGCCCTGACCGCGGCGGGTGCCGCGCCGGTGCTCGCCGGGCGCAATGCCGCCGCGCTCGGTGCACTGGCCGGCGAGCTCGGTGGGGCCGACACCGCGGTGGCCGATGTCGCCGATCCGGATTCGGTCCGGGCGCTGCTCGGCCGCGGTGACGTACTGATCACGACGGTGGGGCCATTTCTGCGATACGGCGGCCCCGCGCTGGCCGCGGCGTTGGACGCGGGTGCGCACTACTTCGACTCGACCGGTGAGGGCCCGTTCATCCGCGACGTCTTCGAGCGGGACGAACAGGCGCGCCGGGCCGGGGTGGCGTTGCTGAGTGCCTTCGGATTCGATTATGTGCCGGGCAATCTGGCGGCCGCCATCGCCTTGCGCGAGGCACCGCGGGCCACCGGCGTCGATATCGGGTACTTCATCGCCAGTCCCGGGACCAGCGGCGGGACGCGAGCGTCGATGGCGGGCATGTTGTTCGAGCGCGGCTTCGCGCTGCGCGGTGGGCAGATCGTGCCCGAACGCAGTGGCGCGCGGATTCGTGGGTTCGATGTGGCCGGTCGTTCGCGCACCGGAGTGTCGATTCCGGGATCGGAACATCTGATCCTGCACCGTGCTCATCCGGGACTGCGGGAGACCGGTGTCTTCCTGGGCCTGCCGTCACCGGCCGCTCGTGGACTGCAGCTCACCTCACTGGTCTTCGATGCCGCCGCCCGGGTGGCGCCGGTGCGGCGGCTGGCCGAGGAGGCGATCGGCGGCGTCGTGAAGGGATCGACCGGTGGCCCCGACGCCGCGACCCGGGCCCACACCCGGACCTGGGCGGTCGCCGAGGCTCGCGACGATGCCGGGCGCGTACGGTCCTCGGCCACTCTCAGCGGTGTCGATCCCTACGAATTCACCGCGGCCATTCTGGCCTGGGGTGCGCGGACCGCACTGGCCGGTGGGGTGCGTGCCACCGGCGCACTCGGTCCGGTCGAGGCCTTCGGCCTCGACGAGCTGACCGCCGCCGCGTCCGCCGCCGGCATCCGCTAGCGCCGGTCAGGACCGATCCGGTGGCGTGATCGACGTGCTGTGTTCGCGCAGTGCGCTCACGATGGCGGTCAAAACGCGGTGTGTGGCCGCGAGATCGGCATCGGGGATGTCGGCCAGCGCGTCCCGGGTCCGATCGCTGACCGGCAGGAAGAAACCCGCCGCCACCGCCATGCCGTGGTCGCTGTAGCGCAGCAGGACCCGGCGCTTGTCGGTCTCGTCGGCCTCGCGGACGATGTGGCCCGATTCGATCATGCGTTCCACGAGATAGGTGATGGCCGCTGGCGAGACCCCGAGCAGGGTCCGCAGCCGCCCGGCGGTGAGCGGTCTCCCCTCCGCATCGGCGGTGGCGATATGGGTCAGCGCCCGGAAATCATTGGGGCGCAGACTGTTCGCGTGTGCGAACAGATGTGAGATCTGGTCCGATACGGCACTCAGCGCCCGGATGTCGCGAGCGATCGTCGTTTCGAGCTCCCCGCGCTCGCGACGGGACTCCGCCGTGTCGTTCGGGCGCTCGGTCACGACCGCCTCCCTTCTCCGGTGCCTTCGCGACGCCGTGCGGTCGCGGTTGATCGCGTGTGTCCAGCGTAGTCGGCGTGCGCACCCGCCTTTGCATATTATTTAAGTATCTGAAATAGTCGGCGCGTGGACCTGTGGAGCCGATACGCGCGCGTCGTGGCCGATCGCAAAGGTTGGCGGATACTTCTGGCCGTAGTGGTGGCCGCCATCGCGGTGCTGGGGCTCGCGGGCGGGAACGAATCGAGTGGGTCGGCGCCGAAATCTCTGCCGGACAACGCCGAAGCCGCACGGGTGCAGCAATTGCTCCCCGAATTTCCCGGCGGTGACACGGCCGCCGCGGTGCTGATCGTCACTCGTGCCGACGGTGCCGAGCTGACCGTCGCGGATCGTGCGCAGGCCGAGGCCGCTCTGGCTCGAATGCGCGGCGGTGCAACGGGTTCCGGAATCGTCGAGGCGCCCGATCATCGTGCCGTCCTCGGGCAGGTGCCGGTCTCGTCGGAGCTGAACGGATTCGCCCTCACCGATCGCGTCGACGAGTTGCGCGCGGCCGCCCGCGACGGTGCTTCGCCGGGGCTGCGGCTGCAGGTCACCGGCGGCCCGGCCTTCGGAGCCGATATCGCCAACTCCTTCTCCGGCGCGAACGCGCTGCTGCTCTCGGTGACGGCCCTCGTCGTGATGGTGCTGCTCATCGGCACCTACCGGTCTCCGGTGCTGTGGTTGCTGCCGTTGACGGTGGTGGGGCTCGCCGATCGGGTCGCCGCGGCGATGGGAACCTTTCTGGCGCAGGCGACCGGCCTCACCTTCGACGGATCGACCTCGGGTATCACCAGCGTGCTGGTATTCGGCGCCGGTACGAATTACGCGCTCCTGCTGGTCTCCCGGTATCGCGACGAATTGCACCGCACGGCCGATCATCGTGCGGCCCTGCGGATCGCGGTGCGCCGGGCCGGACCCGCGGTGCTCGCCAGCAATCTGACCGTGGTGCTCGCTCTGCTCACACTGCTGCTCGGCCTGCTGCCGAACACCCGGGCCCTCGGCGCCTTCGGGGCGGTGGGGCTGCTCGTCGCGATGGTCTTCGTACTCACCGCGCTGCCACCGGCTCTGGCGCTGTGCGGTCGAAAGGTGTTCTGGCCCTTCATTCCTCGTGACGACGGGCGCGACACGACCCGATCCGGCGCCTGGCACGCCGTCGCGGAGAAAGTCGTCCGGCGGCCGGTGGTCGTGGCGGCGGTATCCCTGATCGCCCTGGCGGCCTGTGCGTGCGCGTTGCCGTTCGCCCATATCGGCCTCGCGCAGTCCGAACAGTTCCGTGTGCGAGCCGAGTCGATCGACGGCCTGGACACCCTGAGCGCCCATTTCTCCTCCGGCTCGAGCGATCCCGCGATCGTGCTCGCGAGAACCGATGCCGCCGCCGCGGTCACGGCCGTGCTGGAGCAGACGCCCGGCGTCGTCCGCGCCACCCCGGCCGGCGTCTCCGGGAACGGACTCACGCGCTGGTCGGTGGTGCTGGACGCGCCGCCCGCATCGGATGCGGCCTTCGCCGCGGTGGAGCGTCTGCGCACGGGACTGGCCGCCGAGCCGGGGGCCCAGGCATTGGTGGGCGGGTCCGACGCGGCCGCACTGGACACCCGCGATGCGGCCCGCCGCGATCAACTCCTGATCATTCCGCTCATTCTGGCCGTGGTCCTGGTGGTCCTGCTGGTGCTGTTGCGCGCGGTTCCGGCGGCCCTGTTGCTGGTGGGTGTGACGGTCCTGAGCGCACTGGCCGCGCTGGGGATCGGGAGTCTGGTCAGCGCGCACCTTTTCGGTTTCCCGGCCCTGGACACCAACGTCCCGCTGTTCGCCTTCCTCTTCCTGGTCGCGCTGGGTGTCGACTACACGATCTTCCTGGTCACCCGTGCCCGCGAAGAGACGCCGGGGCATGGCGTCACCGACGGGATCGTGCGTGCGGTGGCATCCACCGGTGGTGTCATCACCAGCGCGGGGATCGTTCTGGCCGCGGTCTTCGCGGTACTCGGTGTGCTGCCGCTGATCACCCTGACCCAGCTCGGCATCGTGGTTGGCATCGGAATTCTGCTCGACACCTTCGTGGTGCGCACGGTGGTCATTCCGGCCCTGTTCGCCTTGATCGGCCGGCGGATCTGGTGGCCGGGACGCTGGGTACTCGAATCGGCCGCACAGCCCGAAGCCGAGCGGGTCCGAACACGCTGAGCGGACCGGATGCCGCGGCCTCCCGCGTGCTCGTCAATGCCACTGGACACGTGGTGGCGTCCGCCGGGTGCGGGCCGCGGGGGCTCGCCGAGGAGTATCGGTTCGAACCGGCCGCCGCGCACATGCCGTCATCCCAGGTATCGAACTCTGTCGGGCTGTTTCGCAACCCTCCGGCGACCGGCTCTTCGCTGCGCGATTCTGCCGGTTTTGTGCTATATACAGATATGAAATAAGTCCTCTGATATCGCGGCTGTAGCCGACTCGGAGGTCGGTGGCCGGAAGAGGCCGATGCGGTGGACGGGGTGCATCGGGGCCGGCAGCAGTTCCACAGCCGAGTGTGTGCGCACGGACGGAAGGGGAATTGGTGTTTACATCGGAGACCGCTACCAAATACGTTGTGACAGAACTGGAATCGACCGGCGCCGCGCGAAGTGAGGACTTCGACGTCTCGGCGATCGTGGCGACCCTGTATCGGATCGCCGAGAGCTGGGATTTCGACTTCCTCGACCGTCGTGTCTTCTGGGGTGTCGCGGCCGCCCGGTTGCGGCTGTAACCGCCGACCTCGCCTACTCGAATATCGACGCGTGCTTGAACACGTGTCCATCTTTTGCGGTGAGCATCTCCACGGCGGTGATCGGGGCGAGCGGGTCCGGTACTGGTGCGGCCGACGAGTTCGCGCCGGGCGCTGGAAGACCTCGATCTCGACCACGTCGTCGGTGACATCTCCGATCCGGATTCGCTGCGCACGGCGATGGCCGGTTGCGGGGCGCAGACGTCACGCCAGAGAGATTGCCGCGCAGCCGGACTCGGGTGCGATCAAGCCAATAGCTGTGCCTTGGCCGCGGCGAACTCCTGATCCGAGAGCACACCCGAGCGATGCAGTTCGCCCAGTTGCTGCAGTTTGGCGACCAGATCATCGCCTGCCTCGGGCGCGGGCGCCGGCGGCGGAGTGTATTGCGCTTGTTGCGGTGCGTAGGCCTGCTGCGGTGCGTAGGCCTGTTGATCGGTGTAGGCCTGCTGCTCCTGCTCGCGGCGTACGGCGCGACGATTGACCGCATTGGCGGTGGCGCTCGCGGTGCCGGCGACGACCGCGGTGCGTGCCACCGTGCCCAGCAGCCCCGGCCGGCCGATCCGCCCTGCTCGAAACACCATTACCGGACCTCCTGGGATGCGGCGAGCGCCGACTCGACGGCGTCGCGGGGGACTTGCACCTGCAATGCGAGCTCGCCGCCGCTGTCGTGAACGGTCCCGGCGAGCTTGCGTGCCCAGGTCTCCTCGTAGACGACGACCACGGCCGAGCTGCCCGGTTCGAGCAGATCCCGGACGATGTCGAGGTCCTCGTCGCTGACCAGTCCGCTCGGTTCCACCGTCAGTTCGTCCAGCCCGATGTCGCCCAGCGGTTGGTCGACTTCGACCTGGATCATCTCGCCCTCGGCGTTCTTCGCCAGGTACACCAGGTCGACGATGGTGACGAATCGTTGATCCACCACCTCGCGCAGACCCTGCACCACCGCATAGGGGACTCGTAGTGTGGGAAAGGACAGCACCGCCAGTTCCACGGGGCCCAGATTGTCGGCGACCATGTGCGGAATTGTTCCGATGCGCCGGCGGGTACCGCTTCATCCGAATCGGGTGAGAAGGTCGGCCCCCGGTGGCACGCACGACCGCTACGCTGGCTCGGGACCTGGGGAAGGAGCGTGTTTCATGAGCACAGCCGCTGTCGATCGGTTGGCCGACATCGCATTTCCGCTGACACCCTGCCCCGATGAGAGCCGGGCATTCCATGAGCAGTGGCCGGTGCGGCTCGGGGACACCGACCGTCGCGAGCGGCTACGCCTGGATGCGGTGGCCCGGTATCTGCAGGACATCGGCTACGACCATCTCGGGGTCGTCGACGAGGGGGATCTGCATCAGGGCTGGATCGTGCGCCGCACCGTGATCGATGTGCTGCGGCCCATCGAGTTCGGTGATCAGGTGCACCTGCGGCGCTGGCCGTCGGCGCTGTCGAACCGGTGGTGCAATATGCGCATCCAGGTGCGCAGTGAACTCGGCGGGCTGATCGAGGCCGAGATGTTCCTCATTCACGTCGACATCGAGGCCGGGCGTCCCGCTCGGATGAGCGAGCGCTTCATGGCGCCGATGCTCGCCGCGACCACCGAGCACCGGCTGCGGTGGCGGCCGGCACTGCGCGAGCACACCGCCGCCGATGCCGAGTTGCGGCCCTTCCCGCTGCGCGTCACCGATGTCGACCGCTACGGGCATGTGAACAACGCGGTGCACTGGGAGGCCGTCGAGGAGGCGATCGCGTGGTTCCCCGAGGCGGCCGCGTCCCCGTACCGGGTGATTCTGGAGCATGCCGGGCCGGTGCTGGGCGGCGACGAGGTGTCCATCCGTGCCTGGCGAGACTCGAACGCGGTGCGGGTGCAGCTCGAAGTGGACGGCGGCACCCGCACTCTGGCACGAATCGAACGGCTCACCGGCACGAAGTGAGCATGTGAAGACACGATGGGGCCGCCCGCCGGAGTCCGGCCGGGCGTGGGTCAGTTGAGCAGGACGTGCTGGCGGACGTCGATGTAGCCGTCGCGGAACAGATCGGCACAGCCGATGAGGTAGCGCAGGTAGCGGTCGTAGACGGCCACCGATGTGCGGTCGATCGCCTCGGCGCGGTGCTCGCGCAGCCCCTGGGCCCACAGGTCGAGGGTGCGAGCGTAGTGCGGCCGCAGGGATTGGACGTCCTGCACGGTGAAACCCGCGTGCTCGGCGTATTCGGGAATCCACTGCGGTTGCGGCAACTGGCCGCCCGGGAAGATCTCGTCGATGAGGAATTTGCAGAAGGCCAGGTATTCGTGGGTGACGGGGATACCCAGATCGCGGAGTTGGTGACGGTGGAATCCGATGATCGAGTGCAGCATCATCCGGCCGTCCGGTGGTAGCAGCCGATGACAGCTGTCGAAGAACGCGTCGTAACGTTCGCGCCGGAAATGCTCGAAGGCACCGATCGAGACGATCCGGTCCACCGGCCGGTCGAATTCCTCCCAGCCGCACAGTCGCACCTCACCGGCGTGCCGGGGCAGGGCGGCCAGCAGCGTGCGCACGTGCTCGTACTGGTTTCGGCTCAGCGTCAGGCCGATGACCCGCACGTCGTATTTCTCGATGGCGCGCAGCATGGTCGAGCCCCAGCCGCAGCCGATGTCGAGCAGGGTCATGCCGGAACGCAGATCGCATTTTCCGAGTGACAGATCGATCTTGGCGAGTTGAGCTTGTTCGAGGGTGAGGTCCGGTTCGCGGAAATAGGCACAGCTGTAGGTGCGGGTGGGGTCGAGGAACAGTGCGAAGAATTCGTCGGACAGGTCGTAGTGCGCCTGGACGTCCGCGTAGAACGGTGACAACTCGGTCATGGCGACCTCGGCTCGGATCGAAATTTCGGGATGTCTGTTCTGAGTACGAGATGGCCCGCCGCAGGGTTCGGCATGTTTGCCGCTGCAGCGTTTCACGGCCCCGGCGAGGGCCTCGCCGTCACGATGCCGCCGTCGGACCGAATTCGGCGAGGACCGTGCCGTGCCGGACGATGCCGGAGAGTCCGGGCAACTCGGCCGGCGCCGACCAGGTCCGGAAACCGTCGAAGCTGTCGCTGTAGAGATAGCGGCCTTCGGTATAGGCGTCGAGATAGATGCGATGCCCGCCGCCCGGCAGTGGTACCACCGAGGGGCCTTCGCGCGGACCGCCCCAGCCGGCCCAATCCCCCACGGCCACGAAGCTGTACGGGCCCAGCGGGTGGTCGGCGACCGCCAGCTCGATCAGTTTCGTGTCCTCGTTCTTCACGAACGCGTACACCCGTCCGTCGAACCGCACCAGCTCGGTATCGATGTAGCCCAGCGAGCCCGGGCGGCCGGGGCACAGGCCGAGGAGCGGGATCGGCGGCGTCCACGCGGAGAACTGCGGCCCGAGTGGTGTCACCAGGTGTGCTGAGAAGCCGTGCCCCCAGGTCAGCGACACGATGATCCCGACGCGTCCGGTCGCATCGACGAACCATTCCGGTGCCCATGTCCCCTCCAGCCGCCCGAGCACCAGCATGGGTATCGGTGCCATCGGCGTCCAGCTGATCCGGTCCCGGCTGCGCGCCAAGCCGATCGAGGTCGCGTCGGCGGCCATGGTGTAGGCGAGGTAGTACCAGCCGTCGGTGTGCAGCAGCACGCTCGGATCGCGGACCAACCCCGTCGGCGGTGTGTAGGCGTGGGTGGCCACCGGTGTGAACCGTGTGCCATCCGCCGATTCGTACACCGCCAATGTGGTGTCACTGTCGGCCCGGAAAGCGGTCATCGTGTACCGCCCGGGAATTCGCGGCGCGCCTCCCACCGGCTGCGCACCCGCGGTCCCCGCCGCGAGCAGCGGTAGCCCCGCCAGCAAGGCGAGTGCGGATCTGCGTCCCATTGCCATGCGCAGGGATTCTGCGGTGCGAGCGTGGAGATTCACCGCAGGCGCGCCGGTCGCCGTGCCGGGCCCGGACGTCGGATCCGATCGTCGTCGGCCCTGCGGTATTCGCCGGCTTGGAGACGCTGGATCAGGCGGCCGGTCCGGTCGGTGAAGTGACCGAAGACCCCGCTCCGCAGTTCGAGTAGATCGGAGCAGTGCGGTGGTTCGCGCGCGCTGACCGGGCTTGCGCGTGCCCGGCGACGGACAGGGCTCGTGGCGCCGGGATTGCCACCGGCCGAGCTCGAGGTGTTTCCGGTCGCGCCGCCGCCTGGGCAGGGGTGATCAGGTCTCGTTCCCGAATCGTCGCCCGGTGTTCGGCGTGGCGTGTCGCGTGGCGTGTCGATCGCTGTAGTGGAATCGATGCACAAGCGATCCAGCTCGTCCCGAACGTGATCTTGCTCGACGAACACCGGCGCAGACATCCCGCACCCGGTGGGATGCCGCGGAGTGGAAGAGGGAGAACGCTCGTGCGAACAATTCTTGTGGCGTCCGTCGTGGCATTGCTGATGACGGGTACCGCCGGCGCGACGGCGAGTCCGACCGGCGACCCGGCGGTGCCGAATCCGCGCACATCGTTCGTGATCGTGTCGCTGATCCCCGGAATGAGCACCGGCACAAGCAATTCGAGCGAACCGCGTCCCGCGTTGTCGATGGCCAAGCTGTTTCTGGCCGACTACGTCCTGCGCCACGGCGACGGGTCCGTAGCGGATCGTGAACTGGCGCAGCGTGCGATCCGATTGTCCGACAACGATGCCGCGACCACCCTGGACGACAAGTACCCCGCCGCCATCGCCGCCATCGCGGCCGAGTTCGGGCTCACCGACACCCGGCGCGGTGCCTTCTGGGGCGAGTCCGTCACCAGCGCAAGCGATGTCGCAGACTTCCTCGCCGCCGTGGAACGCGGCACGCCTTTCTCGCCGCTGCTCGCCTGGATGGCCGGCGCGAGCCCGATCGCCGCCGACGGCACGGTGCAGAATTGGGGAACCGCGCGCATACCGGCCGTGATCGGGAGCAAATGGGGCTGGGCGGACGACCATGTCTCGGAAGTCGCTTCGGCGTCGTTCGGTCCGGGCTTCGCGACCGCCGCCTTCACCTATGGTGACGCCGACGACGAGAACGCCGACCTGGCAGCATTCCTCGGGTGGTGACGAAGGTCCCGAACCACCAGGCCGAGTGCGGCCGCAGTGGCGATCGACGCGAAAAGACAGGCAGCACATGACTTTCGGTGAATATGGCGGAGATTCCTGGGATGCGGCCTCGGGTGTCGGCGCGACCGCCACCATGTCCGCGGCCGTCCGTGCGATAGCGACCCGGGCCGATCTCATCGACGACCCGTTCGCTGAACCGCTCGTCCGCGCGGTCGGCATCGACCACCTGACCCGATTGGCGACCGGCGAAGTGTCCCACGATGATTCGGTCGACCGCATCTGGATCGACATGGCCGAGGTGCGGGCCGACTTCTACGACGGATTCTTCCTCGACTCGACGAGTGCGGGCATCACGCAGGCCGTGATCCTGGCCGCCGGCCTGGATTCCCGCGCCTACCGACTGCCTTGGCCGCCCGGCACCGTCGTCTACGAGGTGGACCAGCCCCAGGTGATCGGATTCAAGACCCGAACCCTGGTCGAGCTGGGTGCCACCCCCACTGCCGATCGCCGAACAGCCGGGGCCGACCTCCGCGACGATTGGCCCGCCGCCCTGCGAATCGCGGGATTCGACCCCGCCCGCCCGACCGCGTGGTCGGCCGAAGGTCTACTGAGCTACCTCCCGCCCGAGGCACAGGATCACCTCCTGGACACTGTCACCGCACTCAGCGCACCCGGCAGCCGAGTGGCCACCGAAAGCCGGCCCAACCCACGGCCCGGCGACGAAGCCGAGACGAGACAAGGCCTGCGCCGCATCTCCGACCGCTGGCGCACTCAGGGGTTCGACACCGACATGGAGAAGCTGCGTCACTTCGGCGAGCGCAACGAGGCGGGGCCCTACCTGAGGCGGCTGGGCTGGGAACTGGACGGCGCCACCATTCGAGACCTGTTCACTGCCAGAGGACTTCAGTCGTTGCAGGACGACACCATGCGTCTGGGCGACCTGCGGTACGTGAGCGGTGTTCTCGGCGGAAGCGTGGCGTAGAGCCGCCGCGCCGATCCAGGGGTTCTTCCCGGTGACGAGGTTGCCGTCGGTCCTGGCGTGCGACGATCTCTGCGCAGAGTCTCACCCGCGATCGATAGGATCGCTCGATGCCCCGGACCGCCGCGAACGTAGCCCCGCCGGCCGCCGCGAATCCCGATGACGAGGTGAATCGGTACCTCCGGAAGTTCAAATCGTCGCTGGTCGAACGCTGGTCCCACACCCGCATGAAGGAGTTGTACGAGATCGTCGACCTGTCGGTCCACCTGTGGGCGATGGACCGTGACGATGAGGCACTCGCGATCCTGCGTTCGGTGACAGGTGTGATCACCGAGCCGCCCCGCACCCGGGACGGCACGGTCGACTACAACGTGTGGTGTCCGGTGGTGGCCGCCGATGCGCTCGAGGCCTGGTTGTTGCGCGCTCGTGGTGACGTCGCGGCCCGGGTCCCCTCCGCCCGGATATCCGATGATCCGGGCTTGGCCGACAATCCGGATTTCATCAGCGACCAGGTGGTGAGCGCGCCGGCGAAGATGGCCGCCGCGGCGGCCGAGTCCTCGGTGAAACGGGCCTGTCATCGGTTGTCTCGGACGCTGATCGGTCTGCTGTTGCTCGCCGAGCTCGCGGCCGCGGATCACCGCTTCGCCGGTTACTACGACGCCGACGAGGTGGTGGCGCTGATCGGAACCGGCCGCGACCTCCTCCGCACTCGCCTCGACGCGGCGGCCTGACCGCGAATCGCTCGGCACGGTACGGGCGCACGGCCGATGTGGCCGGTAGGCCCCGGCCCGGCTCTCAACCGGCGTGCTGCGCGTGCAGGGATTTCGCGGTGGGGGAGTTGGGGACCGCCGTGGGATCGGGGTGGGTGCCCAGCGCGCGGTCGGCGGTGCCCGAGGTGGTGACGGTGAACCAGTAGTGCTCGTTCCTGAAATGGTGCAGGCGGTGATTCTTCCTGACCGCCTTGAACATTCGGGTTCGCGGCTGATAGTCGGTGTGGATCAGGTAGTGGGTCCACTCGTAGTTCACGCCGAGCACCCCGAGCGTGGTCAGGTAGATCAGGCCCAGACCCGGCCGCGGAAAGGCCAGCAGGGCGATGGTGAGCAGCGCGGGCAGCAACCACAGAAAGGTCTGCCACGGAATGAAGATCAGATCCACGTCGCGCGGATCGGCGTGGTGCGCACGGTGTTTGCGGGCCAGCAGCGAATCCACGGTGAGTCTGCCGATCCGGCGTGGCCGCCAGTGCAGCACGCACACGTGGATCACCCACTCGGTGAACGGGAACAGTGCGAGCATGACGGCGGGTACGACCGCGTCGGTGTACTGCCAGTCGCCGACGACGATGCGGGCCGTCGCGGCGGCGGCCAGCAGTCCCGCGATGATCCACGGTGACGGATGACGCACGAATTCGCGCGCGGCCGCGCTCAGGGTGAGATCTCTTCGGCGGCTGTGGGTTTCGGTCTTCGCGTTGTGGATTCGCGCGGTGACGTTCATGGTGTGTTCTCCTCGAGGTGCCGCATCAGCGTGTCGAACTCCGTTGTCGCCGTGGTCAACAGCCGCTCGGCCGCCTGCCGGGCGGCCGCCGCGTCACCGGCACCGATCGCTTCGGCCAGGGCGCGGTACCGGTCGATCTGGCCGACCTCGGCCGACATCACCTGTGCCAGGGCCACCATGGCGGGTTCGTAGACCGCCCGCAGATCGTTGAACAGCAGCCGGTACACGATCGAATCCGCGGCATCGACCACGTGGTCCCAGAAGCCGAGGGCCTCCAACTGCTGTGCGAGCGGGTCGGATTGCGCGGCAAGCGATTCCACGGCATCGCCGAGCATCTCGGCCAGATCGGGGGCGCCGCGTTCGGCGGCCAGCCCGGCGACCTCGCGGCCCATGGTCAGCCGTGCGTCCAGGATGCTGCGCAGCACATCGTGATCGAGGTGGCCCGCCCGCAGGATCAGGCGGGGCAGCAGGTCGAGTCCCGCGGCGCGGCGGAAGTCGCGCACGATGGTCGCGCCGCCCTGGCGCACCTCCACCAGGCCGCTGTGTGCCAGCCGCTGCATGGCCTCCCGCACCGTCGGCCGCGACACGCCCAGCACCTCGGCCAGTTGCCGCTCGGCCGGCAGTGCGGCCCCGGGTTGGAGCTCGCCGTCGAGCACCTCGCCCACGAGCTGGTCGTACACCGAATCCGGCGCGGTCCTTCGATCGATCCGTCGCAATGCCACAGTCGAACAGTAGGCACCCAGTGGTCAGAGGTCAAGTGGTCAGACCAGTTGGGTCATACCGGCTCGAGCAGGCCCAACTGCCGTAGATCGGTGACGTATTTGTCGATCAGCGGTTCGGTCAGGTGCGGTACATCCCGGGTGTGGTCGATCGCAACGGATTTCACCGCCGAACGGAAATTCTCCGCGGGCATCGGGGTCACCGGCATCGGTGCCGCCGGCCGGGCATACGCGCTCAGCAGCGGCAGTACGGAGTTCTTCCGCTGGTTCTCGGGCAGCGCCCGCAGCGCCGCCTCGAACCGGCTCAGCCATTCGTCGTAGTTGTCGATCCGGTCGATTCTGTTTCCGGCCGCACTGAGCCAATCGACGAATGTGTCCAGGGAAATACCGTCGTCGTAGGTGTTGAGCACGTTGTACGTGCGGTAGTCGCCGGTGCTGTCGTCGCCGAGGGAGGTGATCGCCGCGGCGGTGAAATCCGCTGGAAGACCGTCGTAATGGGCGCGTTGCGGGTTGCCCGCGGGGTCGAGCTGATAGAAGGATCGGGGCGCGATGTGGGTCGTCACCAGACTCAGCACCAGGCGGGTGAACATGTCGGTCACGTTGACCTGGCCGGCGTAGCGGCTGTGCGCCAGGATCATGTCCGACCTGAACACCGCCACCGGCAGCCCGCACAGATCGTGTGCCCGGCGTAGCAGCACCTCGCCGGCCCACTTGCTCGTCGCATAGCCACTGGCATAGGACGTGTCCAGGGAACGGGACGGACTGGCGCCGCGCACGTCCACGTCCTCGCCGATGAAACTGCCGTCGGGTAGTGCGGTCACCGCCACGGTCGAGATGTAGTCGATCGGCTTGAGCCGCCCGGTGATCGCCAACTCGACGATCTCGGCGGTACCCACCACGTTCGGGCCGAACAGCTGGCTGTAGGGCAGTACATGATTGACCATCGCGGCCGCGTGCACGATCAGATCCACCGACTGCGCGAGACGGTGCCAGGTAGGGGTGTCGACGCCGAGTTCGGCCGCACCGACGTCACCGACGAGTACCTCGAGATGTTCGTCCGCCAAGGCGCGGAAGCGGGCGGACAACTCGGCGTCACCGCTGTCGATCGCGGCCTCGATGCGTTGGCGCGCCGCGATCGGGTCGGCGCCGCGGGCCAGGCAGATCAGTGTGCCGTCGACCTTCGCCAGCCGTTCCAGCCACTCCAGGCAGAGGAATCGGCCGAGATATCCGTTGGCGCCGGTGAGCAGGACGGTGCGCACCGTCCCGCTCGGCGCCACGAGCGTGGGTGCGGCAGCCAGCGTCTGCGCGTCGATGAATTTGTCCAGCGTCAGGTCGGACGCGTGCACGACGGTGGCATCACGGCCGTGCACCGAGGCGAAGGTGGGGCGTGTCGAGGTCGAGGTACGTTCGCCGTCGACGTGATCGGCGATGGTGGCCAGGGTCGCTGTCGGACCGATGATCGTCTGCACCGGAACATCGATGTGATAGATCTGCTCCAGCAGCGAGCCGAAGGAGAACGCCGAGAGCGAATCGCCGCCCAGGTCGATGAATGCGGCGTCGGCCGGCAGACCCGATCCGTCGGCCTCCGAACCGAGGGTCGCCGCGGCGGCCCGTCGAACGGTGTCGATCGTGGGGAGATCCCGGGCATCGGCACGCATCCGATCGATCCGATTCTCCTGTCCCGCTGCGATTTCGGCGTACATCGCATCCAGTCGCTCGCCGTATCGGGCCTTCAGCGCCGGGCGCAGCAGTTTGCCGATCCCCGACAGCAGACCGTTCTCGAGGGTGAACGGTTCGGGCTCCAACAGGAAGGCGCGCGGGATCTCGTAGCCGTTGAGCCGATTCTCGGTTGCCTTCTGCTGCAACGACTCCGAGATGACGACGCGGGCGTCCCCGTCGCCGATCGCATCGCGGTTCGGCACGATCACCGCCAGCAGGAACGATTGTTCGCTGTTGCCGTAGACGAAAATCTGCCGGATGTACGGGCTCGCGGCATAATCGGCCTCGAGCTGGGAGACCGCGACGAACTCACCCTGTGACAGCTTGATGACGTTGTTGCTGCGGTCGAGATAGACCAGGTGATCGGGCGCGGTCTCGGCCATGATGTCGCCGGTCTTGTAGAAGCCGTCCTCGTCGAATATCTCGGCCGTCAGCTCGGGGTTCCGGTAATAGCCGGGAATCAGGCTGGTCGTCTTCAGGCAGAGCTCGCCGCGCGGATACGGCCGGTCGGTGGTGAAGTACCCGAGTTCGGGAACGTCGACGAGTTTGTAGTCGGTGACCGGCGGGCGCATGATCTGCCCGTTGCGCAGGATTCCGCCACCGTTCTCGGTCGAGCCGTAGCCGTCGTCGACGGGGCAGTCGAGCAGCGACTCCATGAAAGCGCGCATCTGCGCCGACAACGGCGCGCTGCCGCACATGGCCGACACCACGCGACCACCGAGAAAGTCTTGGCGCAGTGTGGATTTCACCATGTCGTCCAGGACGTCGGGGTGCTGCGAATCGCCCGCCACCTGATCCAGCTCTCGGCGGTAGCGTCGAAAGATGGTGTCGCACACGCGCGGAACGAGATTCAGCGCGGTGGGCCGAACCAGCTCGATATCCTCGAACAGAGTGGACATGTCACTCTTGGCGGCAAAATATCCGATACCGCCGGCCGACAGCGTGCCGATCAGCCAGGCCAGCCCGTATATGTGGCTCAGCGGCATGTACTGCAGATGGATCGCCGGGATCCGCACACCGCTGTCGGGCATCAGGCCGTGCGGACGCAGCCACAGTCGCGCCACCAGGTCGGTGGTGTACATCGCCCCCTTGGGCGTGCCGGTGCTGCCGGAGGTGTAGATCAGAGTGGACAGTGGGTCCTGGCCCGCCGGTGGGACGAACGCCGGTGCCCGGGGCCGGCCGCGCCCGACATCCAACTCCTGTCGCAGCGGAATCGCATCCACGGAGCGGCCGGCTTCGGCCAACCGCATGGTCGCCGACTGGAACCGCTCGTGCTGCTCGTCATCGTCGCTGCGGTAGTCGAAGACCACCAACCGCTCGACCGAGGGAGCACCGAGTACGACGTCGACCGCGACATCCACCGATTCGATGCTGCTGGCGAAGATCCGCGGCTCGGTCTCGGCGACGATGGGCGCCAGCCGGGAAACCGTGGAGCTGGTCTGCAACGGTACGAACACGGCGCCCAGGCGGATACACGCCAGGTCGATCAGTGCGTAATCGATACTGGTGAAGCCCAGGACGGCGACGACGTCACCGGCCCGAAAGCCGCTCGACCACCATGCGCCGGCCAACTCGGTGACCCGGTCGTGCAACTGGCCGTAGGTGATCGTGTCGAAGCTCGGCAGCAACGTCGTCGTCCGTCGTCCCGTGGTCTCGTCCCGCGTGACCTCACGCGCACGCTGTGCCAGCGCCGGACGGTCGGCGTAGCCGTTCAGGTACTCCGCCACCACTTCCCACAGCCGCAATCCGGGCCGCTGCGCGGCGTCGATCACTTCCGGCAGTGGTGCCGCGGCCCGGAACTGCGGGTCGGTCGTGTACAGATGGTCGATTCGACGGGGCAATCGCTGGTCTCGGGCAGTTTCATCCATGATTCCTTACCTTCGTCGGCGGTGTTCGTGGATGGTCGAGGCCAGGCCGAACACCAGGTCAGGGCATGTCAGGCTCACATCCAGTGAAGTCCTGCCGGAGCGTCTGTTCAATAGGCAGATCGCATGACGGTGCCGGCGCCCGGCTCGGAGACTCGGTCCGGTATTCGGTGAATTACGTCCTTGCCCACCCCTGATGGACCCGCGGATATGTGACATGAATAAACTCGGACCAGGGGAAATAATCTTGCTGGGAATTAACTTTCCGGAGCTAACTATTAATAGTCGATAATGATTCTTTCGGTCGTTTGAAATTGTCGATTTCAACCACGAAAAGATGAGAAGAGGTTATATTTTAAACGCCCACTTTTGCTCAGCATTTTCTGGAGATAGTCATGCGATCCATCTCGTCCGTACTTCGTGCCGGTGTTCTCGTTCCGACGGCCGCCGCTGCCGTCTTTTGTTTGGCGGCACCGGCGAATGCCGCCCCGGTCAGCGTGAACTGGAGTTGTCAGGGCACGATCCTCGGTATCGGTCAAACCTCGAGCATGTCCACCTCGGTCACCGGCACGGCGCCGGGTTCGGCGGCGTCGGGCTCCGCGGTGGCCATCACTCTCACGCCGGGCGCCTCGTCGGTTCCCAGTTCGGCGTCCGGCTTCACGGTGAACAACATCAGCAACCTGAAGATGACCTTTCCCACTCCGGCGAATTCGACTTTGGTCTCGGCTACCGCCTCCGGGGGTACCGTGGCCGGCACCGTCGCCACATCGGGTGGGAATGTCGTTCTGACCGTGCCGGGTCCGATCGCGGGCGGCACCAGCTTCACTCCGCCGGCGGTGACCATCAACGTCACCGCCGGTGCCGCCGGAACGTCGATCACCAGTAAATACGCGGGGACCAGTTACGCCAGTCCCGGCATGACCATGACGACGAACGTCGCACTGGTCGGCAATGTCGCGACCTCGTGCTACCCGAACCCGTCTCCGACCCTCACCACCACGACCGTCAGCTGAGTGCGCGGACAGGTGCCGAGGCGTGATGACCGGTGTCCGCGGCGGCAGCCTGTGGTGATCATGTCTGGACCGGGTTGTGCCAGCAGCCCGGTCCAGTCCCGCCCGAATCGAACCGGGTGACCGCTTCCCTCGACAGTGGTTGCCCCGCTTCGGGTTTGATGTAACGACAGCCACTTCGACCGAATAATGCGATGCACAGTATCGCATCGGCCGCTGTGTCGTACAGTGCATTTCGGCACATCCACGGTCGCTTCGACGACCGAGCGGTGCCCGCTTTCGTGATGCCTGTCAGCCGCGGTCCGGGCTGTCGGCCAATCGATTGACAGGAGCCCACATGCTCGCTTCCGACGCCCGGCGGCGATCCCTGCCGCACGCGGGGAAAACGATTGCGCACAGCTGTGATTGCCGTGCCGCCCTCGATCCGCGCAGCATTACCGCGGTCGGCGGTATCCGGCGAATCCACCGATCTCCCTGACCTCCCGACGGACTCGGGTGCTCGGAATCCGAGCATGTCTTGATCGGTGACTTCTGCTGAGCGGTTTCATGTTTCAAGTGATCGAGGGGAAAGCCTGTGTGCCCGAGAGCAACCGAACCCGACCGGATCTCGGACGAGCTCAAACGGGCCCTGGAGTTCTACCACGGAACCGCCGAGGATCTGGTCCGCGAATTGATCAGAGTGCTGGGTGTGAACGAGACCGATCGGCGCGCGCTGGAGATCGTGCTGCTCCACGATGAGAAGTCGACGACTCCGGGACTGCTGGCCGAACGGCTCGGCCTCACCGCCGCCGGTGTCACGATCATGCTCAACCGGCTGGAGAAGCAGGGCTACATCGCCCGCTCGCTGCACCCGACCGATCGTCGTCGCGTGATCGTCATGGCTACCGAACTCGCGGCCCATCGCGTTCAGGAAATCGTCGTGCCCATGATCGTCGAGAGCTACAAGATGTTATTGAGTTGGTACGACTCCGCCGAACTCGAAACAATCGCCGACTTTCTCACCCGCGCGGGTGAACTACAACGAATTCACCGACAACGGCTGCGTGATGTCACTCCCTACTCCAGGCCGTGAAACGTTCGATCACGAAGCCTGGCATGAGTTGAGATAAATTCTCGGCGCTTCGATTTCCGGCGCCCAGAATTTGCTGTGCACTCTCGGTGAAAATATCAATCGCGGATACCTCCTGGAGTTGTTCGGTGAGGTGCCGCGGTGCTGGGAGAAAGAAGTACTCGAATGCCTGCCGACGATCACAGCGAAGACCCAGTGGCCGAGCCCGATATCGATGCGGCACCGCCGCCGCCGCCGATACCGCGATGGCGCCGACCGGCCGCCGCGACATCTGCCGAGACCTTCCGGCGGCGGATATCGCGTGCGGGGGCGATCGCCGCGGTGGCGACCACGGCGATCGGGATCACGCTCATGGTGCGGGCGGACTCGATCCCGCTGGTTCGGGCGGGCAATGCGGCGGCGTTCACGGCCGGACCCACTGTGCGGGCCTTCGAGGCCGACGCCGTCCGAAGCCAGGCTGTCATGTCGAGCGCGACCGCGGACGCACCGAGCGAGGTTTCCGGACCGGTAGCCGGCACCGACACCGGCACCGAAACCGACACCGACACCGGCACCGAAACCGACACCGGCACCGATGCCACTGCCGATACCGGAACCGCCCCGCCGCCTGCCGATTCCACCGACCCCGCCACGCCCACTGCGCCGGAATCGACGACCGTCCCGACGACCGATGCCTCGACGGCTGCGTCGATGAGCGCGAGTTTCTCCATGACGGCGAGCTTTTCGATCCAGGCCACCCTGGGAGTACCGGAACCGGGCGCGGCCGCCCCGACCTCGCTGCCCACGGTGACCGTCACCACGACACCTGTGGAACCGCCGCCGGTCACGGTGCCGGCCGATCCGAGCACGGTGACGGTCTCGGCTGATCCGTCGAGCGTCACCGTCACCTCCGACACGGTGACCACCACGGTGCCGACCACCACGACACCGGTGCCGACCCGTACCACCACGGTGCCCGCGAGCACGACGCCGGCCGGTTCGGCCACGGCATCCCCATCCTCGGAGGTGGCCACGAGCCCCGCATCACCGACGACCACATCGACACGGTCCACGACGACCGCGGCACCGAGAGCGACCGAGCTCCCGCTACCGGCGAGATCGACCCGTCCGACGGCGCTACCGACCGCGGCGGCCCGCCCGTCGACCCCGTCGATCGCGCATCCACCGACCGCTTCGCCGAAGGTGACGGCCGCGAGATGAGCGCACGTCCGCAGACCGGCGGATCGCAATCGGTGCGGACCGCGCGCGATCCGGTATCGCGCGCGGTCCCGCCCGGCAACCCATCGGCGATAGCCTTGATCCATGGCCTTCGTGGTATATCTCGCCGATTCGACCGTCGTGGAGTACGGAGTCGGCTACAGCTACACCTTCGGCCCGAGTGGAGTCCTCGCGGTCAGCGCCGCCGGTGTCACCCGGTTCTACGCACCCGGATATTGGACCCAGGTCGACGAATACAGCGCCGACGAGCCGCCGAGCCGGCACGCGAACGAACAGCAGCCTTGACGGCGGCGGGTCGGCGGACGGCGACCGCATTCGTGGCGTGTACATATCGGGCGGATGGCGGACTGGGCCGCTGTGCTTCGGCTGGTCGGAGATCGCGAGCTGTTCTTTCTGCGACTGATGTGCCGTCGCGGTCGCGATGGCCGACGGGCCCGCCCTACGGCTGTGGATGGGGCTCCGGCTGCCAGTCGTAGACGACCGTGGTGCGCAGGACGATGTCTTGCAGCGAGTACCGGTTGGCGTCGATCACCACCCAGAACAATCCGACCGCGAACATCACGCAGAGCACCGCTCGCAGCAGGGCGCGCGGCCATCCGACGAGTTCGCCGTCGCGGGTCACCAAGCGCAGTCCCATCATCACGGCGCCGACGGTGCGACCACTGACCGCCCAGCACGCGGTCAGGTACAGCACCGACACCACCAGAAATATGCTGGTCGACATGACCGCACCGGCGTCGGGCCAGGTGAAATCCTGTGGCGAGAACATCAGCCGGGCGAACGCGAGGCTCACGTAGATCGCGGCCATGATCATCAGGACGACGGCGACATCGACCCCTGATGCGATCGAGCGGGTCACGATGCCGGCCGGACGGTGGGCAGGGGTCCTCACTTCGCGCCCGATTCGGGAGGTGCGCGCCGGATCAGCCTCCCGACGAAACCCGCGACGGCGTCGTCCGCGTGCATCCCCTGGCTCCGGATGCCCAGAACTGCCTCCGCGGACATCGAGTCGGTGGACTCCCGGATGATTCGCGGCAGGTCGACGCCCTCGATCACGGTGTCGGCCAGCACGACCAGGTCGACCCGCCCGATGATCTTGTCGACGTCGATCCGTTCGGCCACCGCGTCGAGATCGACGTTGTCGACGACGATCGCGGTGAGGTCGACAGCGTCGAGCGCGGTCCGTACCACCCGGCGAATCCCCGCATGCAACATCTGCTCGGTGAGGGCGTCGACGGCACCCAGTGTCTCGGCGCCGCGCTGTCGGAGTTCCGTGAGCGCCGGCTGGACGCCGGGCACGCGCCGGGCGATGCCGAGGCCGAACCCCAGCATGCGCCCAGCGGTTCCACCGGCCCTCGCGGCCGCTCCGACCACCAGGTTCACCGGATTCGGCATCGTGGTGCCATCCACCACACCATCAAACTCGGTCGATACCCGATCGGGCACGCCTTTCGAGATATTCGGCTCGGTGCCCGCCCTCCACCACGGGAAAGCGGGCACCACGAGTACGCGCCCTATCGGTGCACGATCACCCCTCGAATGTTCTTGCCGTCCCGCAGGTCCTGATAGCCCTGATTGACGTCCTCGAGGCTGTACCGGTTGGTGATCAGCTCGTCGAGCTGCAGCCGGCCGGCATCGTAGAGCCGCAACAGCCGCACGATGTCGTACTGCGGGTTCATCGACCCGAACAGCGAGCCCTTGATGGTCTTCTGGTTCAGTGTCAGGTCGGCACCCGAGACGTGCACGGTCAGTTTCTCCGGATCGGCGAGTCCGGTGATCACCACGGTTCCGCCCTTGCCGATCACCGCGGTGGCGGCCGAGACCACTTCCTCGTCGACGGTGCCGACCAGGATCAGCGCCGCGTCCGCGCCCTGTCCCCAGGTCAGTTCGTCGACCTTTTCCGCGGCGGTGGCCGCATCGGAAAAGGCATGTGTGGCACCGAATTTCAGTGCCTGCTCCCGCTTCATCGGGATCGGGTCGACCACGACCACGTACTTGCAGCCGGCGCTCACCGCGCCCTGCACGGCGTTGATACCGAGCCCGCCGATGCCGTAGATGACGGCGGTGTCGCCGGCCCGCAGGTTGCCGGCGTTCACGGCGGTGCCCCAGCCGGACGGCACACCGCAGCCGACCAGGACCGCGGTCTCGAGCGGGAGCCAGTCGTCGACCTTGACCACCGACTGCTGTGAGATCGTGGCCCGCTCGGCGAACGTGCCGAGCATGCACATGGCCCCGAAGTCCAGGCCCTTGCCGTGGAAGCGGAAGCTGCCGTCGGGCATCGATCCCTCGAGGATCGTGGCGCCCATGTCGCACAGGCTCTGCCGCCCGGTCGAGCAGTAGCGGCAGGCGCCGCAGTTCGGGATGAAACTGCAGACGACATGGTCGCCGGGCGCGACCTTGGTCACGCCGGGGCCGACCTCCTCGATGATCCCGGCCCCCTCGTGACCGCCGACGATGGGATAGCGGGGCGGCAGGTCCCCGTCGGTCAGGTGCAGATCCGAATGACACAGCCCCGCGGCGGTGTACTTGATCAGGACTTCGCCCGGTCCCGGGCCGTCGAGCTCGAGTTCCATGAGTTCGAACGGCTTACCGGCCTCGAGAAGGACTGCGGCGGTGGTCTTCACGTGATTCTCCTCTTCGGAACGGGCGTTCAGAGTGCGATGTTGACGGACTTGGTGATGGTGTACGCGTCGAGACCCGCCGCACCCAGCTCGCGGCCCCAGCCGGACTGCTTGTAGCCGCCGAACGGCATGGCCGTGTCGAAGCCGTTGTACTGGTTGATCCACACCGAGCCGGCCTTGATCTGGCGCGCGGTACGGTGCGCCTTGGAGATGTCCCGGGTCCAGATGCCCGCTGCGAGACCGTAGATCGAGTCGTTGGCCGCCGCGGCGACACCCTGGTCGGCGTTGAACGGCAGCGCGGCCACGACCGGGCCGAAGATCTCGTCACGGACGATGCTGAACTCCGGGTCGACGTCGACGAAGACGGTCGGCTCGACGAAGAATCCGATCTCGCCCCAGCGTTTGCCGCCGGTCAGCGCACGGGCACCGTCGGCGAGACCCTCGCGCAGGTAGCCGGTGACCTTGTCGAACTGCTCCTGCGAGATCAGCGGTCCCAGTTGCGTCGCGGGGTCGAGGCCGGGTCCGATCGTGACCTGACTCGCGGCGTGCGCCACGGCCTGGGTGAACTCGTCGAAGATCCGGTCCTCGACGAACAGCCGGGTGCCGGCCACGCAGCACTGACCATGATTGAACAGCCAGGCATTGAGCGACCCCTCCACGGCGGCATCGAAATCCGCGTCGGCGAAGACGATGTTCGGACTCTTGCCGCCCAGCTCGAGCGAGACCTTCTTCAGGTTGCCCTTCGCGGCGTCGACGATCTTCTTGCCCACCTCGGTGGAGCCGGTGAACGCGACCTTGTCGACGTCGTCGTGCCCGGACAGCGCTGCGCCCGCGTCACCGAACCCGCTGACGATGTTGACCACCCCGGGCGGAAAACCGGCTTCCTGGAACACCTCTCCGAGCAGCAGCGCGGTGAGCGGAGTCTGTTCGGCCGGCTTGAGGATCACGGTGTTGCCCGCGGCCAGCGCCGGGGCGAGCTTCCAGGCGGCCATCAGCAGCGGGAAGTTCCACGGCACGATCAGCCCGCACACCCCGACCGGCTCGCGCAGCGTGTACGCGTGGAACTGCGCGCCCGGCGCGAACGGCATCGAGACGTTGACCGTGCTGCCCTCGATCTTCGTCGCCCAGCCCGCGTAGTAGCGGAAAACGTCCGCGGCCCAGGCGACGTCGACCGCGGTGGCGATCCCGGCCGACTTGCCGTTGTCGAGCGCCTCCAGCTGGCCGAACTGCTCGGCGCGCTCGGACAGGATGTCGCCGATCCGCCAGAGCAGTCGCTCGCGCTCGTTCGGCTTCATCGCCACCCACGGCCCCTCGTCGAAGGCCTTGCGTGCCGCGCGCACCGCGCGGTCGACGTCCTCGGCCTGCCCGTGAGCGACCTCGGCGATCACGGCGCCGGTCGCCGGGTCGTGGGTCGCGAAGGTGCGGCCGGACGCCGCCGGTACCCACTCGCCACCGATCAGCAGTTTTTTCGGCCCGCCGGCCAGAAAGGTCTGAACCTCGGTCATCAGCGGGAATTCGGCGATCGCCGTCATCGGATCCTCCTGCGGTGCTGAACGTCATCGTTCGAATGTGACGTAGGCCATACTGCGTGGGATTCGACATCGCTAACTGTGCAAGGTTCGGACAGTGCCTAGACGGAGATGTCCAGCGCCCGAATCCGCGAATACAGTGTGCTGCGGCTGATTCCGAGTCGCTCCGACGCGTGCACCTTGTTGCCGCCGCACTGCTGCAGCGCATCGATGATCGCCTGCCGCTCGGCCCGTTCGCGTCCGGCGAGACGGGAGACTTTCGCACTCGTCCGGTAGGACTCCGGCAGGTCCGGAAGTCCGATCCTGCTACTGCGTGCCGCGGCCGCCGAGTTGGTCAGCACGACTCGCAGCTCCCCGAGATTGCCCGGCCATTCCCCTGATGCCAGTGCCTCGAGTGCGGCAGCGGTCAGACTCGCGCCGGGCGCCACCTCGTCGAGAATCGCCTGCGCGATCTCGGGCAGTTCGGCGCCGCGCTGCCGCAGCGGCGGCATCACGATCCGCTGCGGACAGCGGGCCACGAGCGCGGCGACGGCTGCGGGCAGATCATCGAATGGACTGCAGGTCACTATGATTCGTGGGTACCCGTCCGCTGTGGCGAGCTCGGTCACCAGGGGTAGTGCGGCGAGCGGCAGCAGTTGCGCGTGCTCGACGACCAGCACACCATCCGATGTCGCCGCATGCTCGGCGAGGGTGCGCAGCCAGCGATCGAGGCCGACGAGCGGGATCCGGGTGGCGTCCATCCAGTGCCCGGCCTCGGTTCCGGCGAGGTCGCGCGCCGCCGTGGTGCGGCCCGAGCCCGGCTCACCGATGACCGCGACGGCGTCCCGATTGCGGCGCACCCGCTCGAGTTCGCGTCGGGTTCGCTGCGCGCCCGACCTGTCAGCGGTCGCGTTTCGCGGGATCGGTGCCGACCTCCGGTGTGCCGGTCGCACCAGAAACAGTGTGCCGCCGTTGGTTCCGGCGATCCGATCGGCCTGGACGGTGGCAGGCTCGCCGGAGGCCAACTCGATGCGGACCGTGCGGGACTGGTCCGGGAGCAGGTCCGCGGCCAGACCGCGCAGCATCGCGTGATCTGCCACGTCGAGCAGGTCGACGGCGGTCCGGTTGCTGAGCAGGATGTCCTCGCCGATCGCCGCCACGGCGAGATGCTGCTGCGGTGAGACCCGGTGGAAGGCATCGATGAGGCGCTGCTCCGATACCTTCGATCCCTCCAGCAGGTGCCGCTCGATATCGGCGGCAGCCCGCTGCAGGAAAGGTCCGAACAGCGAACTCGCCTGCGGCGCAGCGCGGGTCATATCCAGAATGCCCTCCACCCGATGGGTGACGGGATGGATGATCGGGTGTCCGTAACAGCTCAGTCCCTTGAACTGTTCGAGGAAGTGTTCCTCGCCGTTGATCACGATTCCCCGGCGCACCTCCAGCGGCGTGCCCAGCGCGTTCGTCCCGGCGGTGTCCTCGCCGAAGTGGGACCCGAGCACCACGCCGAGCCGCTCCATCTTCCGCTCGATCACGTGGTCGTCGAACACCCGGGCCACGATGCGGCAATCCCGGTCGGCGAGCAGCACACAGATCCCGGTCCCCGTGATCTGCCGCGCGATCTCGTCCAGGATCGGACGCGCGGCCCGCAACAACCGGCTGGACAGGTCCAGATTCGTATCGGGGGATGCGTCGAAACCGGCATCCGGGTCGACTCCGCTCAGTGCGGACCGCTTCCAGGACAGCGCGATCTCGGGCCGGACGATCAGGCGGCCGTCGATGTCACCGATACCCATCCCTGACCGTCCCTTTCCGGCCGCGCCCGATCGAGTCGATGGACAGCTCCCGCATCTCGATCCGGTGTGGCTCGGCGGCGACACCGTCATCGGCGGTCCTCCGCACACCGGACCGGGACCTACGGGTCCGGCCACCCATGTCGAAACTAGTCGAACCGCTGTGATCCACGCCATAATCTCCCGGGTGGGGAGTCCGTAACTGTGCAATGTCCGAACACCTGCGCCCCACTGCCCCGCCGACTCCGCGCTGGGGCGCCGAACTGGGTAATCCGATCCGGGCAGGGTGGCTAATCTGGAGAGATGCGAGGAGTCGGAACCCGCGGTGGTTCCCGCCCTCGGGCGCGGGCAGCATCGGCGGTCGCAACAGCGAGCCTCATGTCCTGGACCACAGGGGCTTTCTTTTTTGTCGGCGGACTGCTCGCTGCCGTGGTGAGCGCACTGACGGGCGACGGGTCGGGCAGCCGCGCCATCGTGTTCGGGGTGGCCCTGGTCGCGGTCGTGACCGGCATCGTGGTGAATCTGCTGGGCGAGCGGATGCCGGTACGCCTGCACCCGATCCTGGTCCTGCTCGGGACCGTGCTGATCACCGTCGCCATTCATTGGCTCCCCGGCAATACCGCCGCGGTCACGCTGTCGTCGATCTACGTCTTCGTCGCCTGCGACGCCGCGTTCTTCTTCAGCACGCGCGTCACCGGCCTGGAGATCGCGTTCGTCGTGGTGTGCTGCATGGTGGTGCTGGGTACTCGCGCGCAAATGCCCTGGTGGATCGGTGTGGTCCCGGCCGGGGTGGCCGTCGTCGTCGGCGTCGTGGTCATGATCCTGGCCCGCAGGGCCGCGGAAGCCGATATCGATGTGCTCACCGGACTGCTCAACCGGCGTGGCTTCGATCGCTTGCTGAACGCCGAGATCGCCAAGGCCGGCCGGCTCGGCCAACGTCCCGCGCTGGTGCTGGCCGACCTGGACCGCGTCCAGATGCTCGACGACCACCACGACCAGCCCACGGGCGATGCCGTACTGCAGCGGGTCGCCGATACCTGGAGCAATCTGCTGACGCCGGAACAGACGCTGACCCGGCTGGGTGGCGACCTCTTCGCGGTGCTGCTCCCGGATACGACCGAAAAGGCCGCGGTCGGGCTCACCGACCGGATGCGCGCGGCGACACCCTCCGGCTGCTCCGCGGGCGTCACGTCATGGCGACCGGGCGAACCGGCGTCGATCCTGGTCAGCCGGGCCGATGTGGGCCGTTATCGGGCCAAGCAGGCAGGCCGCAGCCTGACCATGCTGGAATCCGGGCAGCGTTGCGCCCTGGCCGAGGAACTGCGGCGGGCCATCGCGGCAGACGACCTGGAAGTCCGGTACCAGCCGATCGTCAACCTGTCCTCGGGTGGCAAGGTCGTCGGCGTCGAGGCGCTGTTGCGCTGGTCCTCGGCCACCGAGCCCGGCCTCGGCGCGATCGGGGTGATCCGCACCGCCGAGGAGTACAACTTGATCGCCGACCTGGGCCGGGTGGTACTACGCCGGGCCTGCGAGGACGCGGTCGGGTTGCGGGGAACTGTCGGCGACGACGACTTCACCCTGAACGTCAATGTCAGCGGTCTGGAACTGGCCGACAGCGACTACGCCGATCGGGTACGGAGCACGCTGTGCGCGACCGGCTGGCCCGCCCGCCAACTCGTACTCGAGGTCACCGAGACACAGCTGGAGGCCGAGTCGAAGAACGCGATCGACAACCTGAACGCCTTGCGCAGCACCGGCATTCGCATCGCCATCGACGATTTCGGCACCGGCTACTCGTCGTTGAGCAGGCTGGCGGCGATTCCATCGGACATCCTCAAGGTGGACCGGTCCTTCGTCGCGACGATCACCGCGGACTCACCCGCGCCGCCGTTGCTCGGAGTGTTCAAGGCGCTCAGCAAGGCGCTCGACATGGAGGTCGTCGCCGAAGGGGTGGAGGACGCGCACCAAGCGGCAGCGCTCGCCGATCTCGGCTTCTCGCTGGCGCAGGGCTACCACTACAGCGGCCCCCGGACGGTACAGGCGATCTCCGACGAGCTCCGCGAGCAGCGCGCAGTGGCCACGCACAACGAGCGTTGATCGTCGGTCGTCGAGTTCAGTGGACGGGATCCAGCGCGCTGACGGGGATTTCGCGGTCGCCCGCATCGGCGCGGAACTGCGCGAAGTGCGGCCACGCGGCGTCGGCGACCGCCCACCATCGGTTCTCGCCGTGCACTTCGCGCGCTCGTAGCCGGGTGGGCGCGGAGGTTGTGGTACCACGACGGGCCGGTGGTGGACCGGTCATGCCTCGGGCCGCTCCGCTGTCGGGTCGAGCGCAGTGCTGCCGGGTCCGCCTGATCGCGCGAGGAGATCTGCGTCGGAACATGTGCGCGTCGGGCGGCCCGGTGAATTGGTGGTGAGCCACGTGGCGATGTCGGTGACGACCTGCGGGTCGACATGCTGGGGTGCAGCGTATTCGGCCGGAGTGGACGGACCGGTGCCGGGGAAGAACAGGTGGTTGTCGGCGTCGTAGACGCGGATGGTCACCCCGCGACAACCCTCCAGCCCGGCCCGCCAGCGGGCCAGGTCATCGTCCACGGTGACCTGGTAGTCACGACCGCCCTGCAGGATCAACATCGGCTTCCCGACGGCCGCGGCCGTCGCCACCGGGTCGTAGTCCCGCAAATCCAGCCAGTACGCGGCGGACAGTCCGAGCGGCAGGTCACCGGCCGGTGTTGCCGGTGACAACTCGGGTGCATCGACCAATTCGGCCTGACGAGTGAGGGTTTCGATCGCGCTCCGGGCAGCTGCCTCGCCACCGGGGCTCAGGGCGGCCAGGTAGCGGGTGACGCGAACCGCCGCCCGGTGCATCGGCTCGGCGTCGGCGGCCATCAGGATCATCCCGGCGATTGCGGGTTCAGCCGCGGCGACGCGGGGTGCGACCTTTCCACCCATGCTGTGCCCGAGTAGGAACACCCGCTCGGCATCCACCGCCGGGTGTGCGCGCAATACGCCCACGGCCGCCACCGTCTGGGGGACGTATTCGTCGGTCATCGTGAACCCGTCCACATGGGAAACCGCGTTGCGGTGGGTGTGGGTGATCTTGTCGAACCGCAGCACCGCGATGCCACGGCCGGCCAAGCCCCAGGCGAGATCCTTCAGTGGCTTGTTCGAGCCGGCGGTTCCGTCACGGTCGAACGGGCCGCCCCCGGCCAACAGGACCACGGCTGGGCATCCGGTCGATTGTCTTGGCGTAGTGAGGGTGCCGGACACCGTGTACGGATCGGTGCCGAGTGTCACGTCCTGTTCGTCGAACGCCGTCTCGTCGACATGGTCGGGCGGCCGCCATGGTTCGGTGGGCGGTGTCAGCTGGAGCCCGGTCAACCGGCCCGAATCATCGATGACCAGCTCGATCAGCAGCTTCCCGCGCTCGAGATCGATGGGGATTCGCACCGTCGTCACATCCGCGGGGCCCGCTTCACCGACAGCTTCACCGACCTCGGTGACCCGTCCGTGCCGTCGCTGAACCGAGTCCCATGCGTCGCGCAGATTCTCAGCCGAGACCAAAGCCCGCAGATGTGCTGCGAACTTCTCGTGCACATGCGTAAAACCATTGGCCCGCAACAGTTCGACGACCTCGATCCCTGTCTCTTCCGCAGTCGTCATCGTCATCCGAACGGAACCTCCTCGAACCCGCCGACTGCGTCATTCCCGATCGGGGGGGTGTCGGCCCGCTAACGTTCTCAACTTTGCAAACAGTAGCAGAATTGAGAATATTGGGATGTGAACCCTATGGAGTTGCTCGCGCACCCGGTTCGGCTGCGAATCGTGCACGCCCTGTCCGGGGGCAGTGTCATGACCACCTCGCAACTGTGCGGGCGGATGCCCGATGTTTCGAAGGCCACCGTGTACCGCCACGTCGACCTGCTCGTCGAGCACGACATCCTCGATCTCGCCGGCGAACACCGTGTCCGCGGTGCGGTGGAACGCAGCTATCGGCTGCGCCGCGAACGCGCGGTGATCGACGCCGCCGCGTCCGTCGACGATCATCGTCGTATCTTCGCCGTGGCGATGGCGACCCTGCTCGCCGAATTCCAGACCTACCTCGACAGTGACAAGGCCGATCCGGCCGATGATCTGGTCGGCTATCGCCAGCACGCGATCTGGCTCGACCGCGACGAACTCGCCGCGTTCATCACCGACCTCCGCGCCGTGATCGCACCCCGCGTAGCCCAGTCGGCGACCACGGACCGCCGGCCATACCTGCTCAGCCCGATCCTGTTCCCCCTGGCCTCCGAACCTGTCACCACCGAAGACGTGGGCTGACATACCGATTCGACCCGCACCGGGCAACCGGCATGTCGAATCCGGCGTCGAACGTGGCGACCGAACGCGGGACGCGATTGCGCACGGGAAATCCGGCCGAGGGTTCCGGCCGGATTCTCGTGCTGTCACGCGGCGTCGAGGGCTGAGGTGATCTTGTCGGCCATGGCGGCCACGACGGGGTCGGGCGTGCTGCGATGGGACCGGGAGGCGTCGATGGCGAGCAGGACCGTGCTGCGGAAGTTGTCGGCTTCGGTGGGGTCTTGGGTGGTGAGCAGGTTCATGGCGTCGGTGAGGGCGGGCAGTACGTGGTCGGCGAGTTCGGCGACGGTTTTGCCCTGCAGTGCAATGTCTTTGGACTTCGCGGCGAGGACGTGTCCGAGGGGTCCGGTCGCGGAGTACAGGGCCAGCGACCCCTGGGTGGCCGTCTTGTGGGGCTTGCCGGTGGCGTCCGCGGCGGCGATCAGTGCGACGGCGCCGTAGGCGGCGGTGCGGATGGTGGCTGCGTCGTGGTCGGTCAGGGTGATGGACATGAGGGTGTGCTCCTTCGAATATGTTGCGGTGTAACGAGTTCGGGTGATCGGGTTGTCAGTGGTGGGACGGGGTGATGTCGCGGATGGCGTCGGCGATGGCGTGGAAGTCCTTGCGCAGGATGTGGTCGTGATTGCTGGGAACCTTGGCGCTGATGCGGATGTGGGGGTTGCGGGCGCAGACGTTGTCGAGGCTGGCGCGGATGAGCTCCTGTTCGTCGCCGTGGCTTCCGAATGACGCGCCCGAGGCGACGATGTAGCGGGTGGGGACGGTGATGTTGTCGAGTACGGGGCCGAGGTTGGCTTCGCGGGAGATCTTGCCGAGTTCGATGTTGCATTCGGCCTGTTGTGTGGCGCTCAGGCGTGGGGTCAGGCCGGTGGGGCGCAGCAGTGTCGTGAGGGGGCTGAGGCGTTTGAACAGCTTGCGGATGCGTTGTTCCATCGCGTCGTCGAGCCAGTCGTGGGGTTGTGCGCCGTCGATCAGGACCGCGCCCAGGGCGCGGTGGGGGTTGCGGCTGGCCCAGTGTGCGCCGACGAATGCTCCGTAGGACCAGCCGGCGATCAGTGCGTGCTGAATTCCGCGGGCTTCGAGGACGGCGTCGACATCGCGGACGGCGGCTTCGAAGGAGTAATCGGTGGAGAGTTGGGATTTCTTGCCGCGGCCGCGTTCGTCGAAGGTGATGTGGCGGTAGTCGGTGCCGAGGTCGGCGAGTACGCGCTTCCAGTAGCCCTGGGTGGCGAATTGGCCGTTGCAGTAGATGATCGGGGTGCCGGTGCCGCCGGTGTCGGTGACGGCCAGGGCGGTGTCGTCGATGGTCACCATGCCGGTCCAGGCCGAGGTGGTGGAGGCGAGGCTGTTGTTCGTCATGCCGACAACATTCGGCGTCGGGGCTGACAACGCCCTGACAACCACCTGACACGCCCGCTGACACGGTATTTCGCCAGGTCACAGGCTTGGGTGTGGTGGTCCCTCTGGGCCTGCTGCGAGCCCGGGCTCGTTTCGGGCTTCGGGTGGAGGACCTCGCGGCCTTGTGCGGCGGCGCGCGGAATGCTCGCGCTGATGAAGTCGCTGAATCGAGCCCTGTTCGCCTGGCGGGTGGCAGCGGGTGTGCCACGGCCGAGCGGCCACCGCATCGTCCGGTGCGCCGGACTCGCCTCGGCGCAGCCTGGTGGTCCCACCACCACACGGGCCAACTGACCCCTGGAATGGAAAAACCCCTCTGAATTTTTGCCTGGTCAAAGGGGTTTCTTCGGTGGAGCTAAGGGGAATCGAACCCCTGACCTTCTCGATGCGAACGAGACGCGCTACCAACTGCGCCATAGCCCCGTGGCTCGTTTCCGGGCCAACGGAGGAAAACTTTAGCAGGTGGGGGTGAGAGATTCCGAATCCGCTGGTCGGATTGGTGGAGGCACTGGTCAGGTGGGACGGGTGAGGGGGAGGCCGGCCGCTTCGGTGGCGGTGGTGAGGACCTCTTCCAGCATCGCGGGGGTGAGGCGGCCGGTGAAGGTGTTCTGCTGGCTGACGTGGTAGCAGCCGAACAGGTCGATCCGGTGGCGGCCGGGGCGGGCGGGGGTGATCGAGTAGTGCGCGCCGTGGCCGAATTTCGGTCGGGGGCGGGGTACCTGCCAGCCGGCCTGGGTCAGGGCGGGCATCAGGGCCTGCCAGCCCCAGGCGCCGAGGACGACGACCGAGCGGACGGTGGGGGCGAGCAAGTCCAGTTCGGTGATCAGCCAGTGCCGGCAGGTGTCCCGTTCGGTGACGGTGGGTTTGTTGTCGGGGGGTGCGCAGTGCACGGGAGCGGTGACTCGGGTGCCGATCAGGTGCAGGCCGTCGTCGCGGGAGGTGGCGGTGGGCTGGGTGGCGGCGCCGATGGCGTGCAGGGCGGCGAACAGAACGTCGCCGCTGCGGTCGCCGGTGAACATCCGGCCGGTGCGGTTTCCGCCGTGGGCGGCCGGTGCCAGTCCGACCAGGAGTACCGAGGCGTCGGCCGGGCCGAAGCCGGTGACCGGTCGGCCCCAATAGGTTTCGTCGCGGAAGGCGGCGCGTTTGTCGTGCGCCACCTGTTCGCGCCAAGCCACCAGGCGGGGGCAGGCCCGGCACTCGATCAGGGCGGAATCCATCGCCGCCAGATCGGAGTATGTGTCGCTCACAGCCGGTAGCGGGCGGGTTCGCTGTGGGTGGTGCTGTGCCCCATCGGAGCCTCCGTTCGGTGGGTACCTCTGTGAGTGTGCCCGTTCGACACATGGGTGTCATACCCAGGCAACGTTGATAGCTCAACATTTGCGTGGATGGCCTCGGCGGCTGGAATCCGGGGTGGGGCACTCCGGGGTGATCGGGTCCGGTTCGAGATCGGGCGAATGGGACCGGTGGCCCAGCGGCCGGAACTCCGCGGTGGGGCGAGTTTCGGGTGTGCGGACCGGTCGGTCGCTGCGGTTGAACTGGTCGAATGTTCGATCGAGCGGCGCGCCGAGGTGCGGGTTGCTCTCATTCGGTGTTGATAGCATGGCGTTTTCCGGCCGGACGGTCCGCCGCAGCACCGGTTGCGCGGCCCGATGTGATCACATCGAGAGAGTTCTTTCATGCAGTTCGAAATCGTCGAACGGGACGAGACGTGGGTCGCCGGGCTACCGGTGCGCAGTCCGAAACGTGCGCTCGGAAAACTGCGCGACCAGGATCTCGAGGCGGCCTGGGCCGCCGTGCTGCATCAGGAACTCGGTGGACCGCTGGCCTGTTCCTACACCGATTTCGCACCCGATCCGGGCACGTTCAACACCCAGATCGTCGGCTACGAGTGCTCGTCGTTCGACCAGGTGACGCGCGGCCACATCGTGTCCCGGCTGCCTGCGGGGTCCTATGCGCGGTTCTCCTCGGTCGGCAATTTCCCGCAGGTCATGACCGATCTGTGGACACAGATTGCCTACGCCGAGGAGCACAATCAGATCAAACGCACCTTCACCGGGGATTTCGAGTGTTATCCGCACGCCTACAAGATCGATCTGTACCTGGCGGTCGATCCCCGATGAGCTATTCGATCGTGGTCCGCGACACGGCCATCTACGGCGGCCTGGTGGTGCCGCGGGTGCGTCCCAGTTTCAAGGTCAGCAACAGCGAGCTGATCGAGTTCCTGCGCGATCGGCTGCGTGATCGAGGGGTCGGCGGATCGCTGTGCACGGCCTACGTTCCCGATCCGGCCGGAAATTACAACGTGCTGGTCAGCTACGAATATCCGACACCGGATCGGGTTCCGGTCGGTGATGTGATGATCCGGGTGCCCAAGGGTGTCTACGCCCGATTCGAACCGAATGGTGATTATCACGATCCGGTCGAGGATGTCTGGGCGCAGGTGGACGACGCGACCGCATCGGCCGAGATCACCCGGGCATATTGCGAGGAGATCGAGGTCTGGCACGGTGCCGACCAGCTGGAGCTGTTCATTTCGATATTGATGTGAACGGAAGGTTGCCGCAAGGTAGCCAGTTACGAACCGGACAGTCTTGTTGTTCTGTGTTTGGTTCGCCGGTATTAGGGTGACCTGCTGTGATTCCCGACCGCCGACTCGGGTTTCGGAAGATTTGCCAGACGTCTGGTCAATTCCGCTGCGATGACGGATACTGCCCTACGTGACCCTATCCGACACCAGCGGTACCGCATGTCGTGTGGAAACGGTCGGAGGGTCGCGCAGCAACAGAGTAGGAACTGTATGACTGGGCTGGAAGCCGCACCGGTGCGCCGCGTCGATATGGCTGTCGACGACCGCGTGCGCCCCCGAGATTTCGCCCGCACAGCGGGCTCCCGCGAATTCTTCCTCGCATCTCACCGCGAACTCGTCGCGATTTCACCGCGATACGTCGTTACACTAACGTCGGTTCAGGGCGGAACCATCGACGCTCGGGGCGTGGACGTCCTTCCCTTGATATGCCGTGGATAGCGCGATCGGAGACAAGGTGCCTCGGCGAACGCTCGACTCACTGGTAACGCAGGTCGCTGCGGAATTGATGGGTGTCGACGCCACGACGATGGTGGCGGCGACCGAACGAGTGCTGGCCAAACTGGTCGACTACTTCGACGTCGATTTCAGTTTCGTCCGCCATACCGACCGGGAACGCCGGGCGACCGTGCTCATCGCCGAATGGCCCCCGCGTCCGAACGTCCCCGACCCCGACCCGTTGCGGGTGGTGTATTTCGACAAGGCCGATTCGGTGTTCCGCGCCATCGAACACGCCACCGAGCCCATGGTCGCCCGCCCGACCCCGGAGTACTCCGATTTCCAGGAGACGATCCGGCGCTCCTCCGGCTTCGGCGATGTCACCACCGCGGCCGTCCCCTTGCTCTCGCGCGGTGAATCCACTGGTCTGCTCGGCTTCATGAAGGCCGGTGACCGCGAGTGGAGCACCCGGGAGATCAACGTACTCAAGGCGATTGCCGCCCTGCTGGCGCAATTGCAGGCCCGGGTGGTGGCCGAGGAACGTCTGCGCTACATCGCCCTGCACGACGATCTGACCGGACTGGCCAATCGCCGCGCCCTGCTCGAACACATGGAGGAGCGGCTGCGCCCGGACAGTCCCGGACCGGTGGCCGCCTTCTTCCTCGATCTCGACCGGCTCAAGGCGCTCAACGATTTCCTGGGCCACACCGCGGGTGACAATTTCATTCGCACCCTCTCCGCGCGGCTGCGCGAGCATCTGGACCCGAACGACATGATCGCGCGGCTGGGCGGCGACGAATTCGTGATCGTGCCGGCCAAGCCGGTGGATTCGGTGGCCGCCGAACTGGAGGCGACCCGGATTCAGCAACTCATCACCCGGCGGGTGTCGGTGGGCGGCGAATCCGTGAGCCGCGGCGCGAGTGTGGGTGTGGCGCTGGGTATGCCCGGGGAGACCACGGTGGCCGATGTACTGCGCCGCGCCGATCATGCCCTGCTGTCGGCGAAAGCCGGTGGTGGCAACGGTGTCGCGGTCTTCACCGACGCCATGCGGGCGCAATTCGAACTGCAGGACGATGTCGAGCTGAATCTGCGCGGTGCGGTATCCGACGGCTCGCTGCTGCTGCACTATCAGCCCGAGGTCGATCTGCGGACCGGTCGCATCGTGGCGCTGGAGGCGCTGGTGCGCTGGCAGCACCCCACCCGCGGCCTGCTGCCGCCCGGTGCGTTCGTCGGGGTCGCCGAGGCGACGAATCTCGCGGGCGAGCTGGGGCGCTGGGTATTGCGCACGGCCTGCGCACAATTCGCGAAATGGCGGCGTGCCGGACTTGCCTCGAATGTGGTGATCCGAATCAATGTCTCGCCGGTGCAGCTGGTGAGCCTGGACTTCGTCGAATGCGTGGAGGACGTGCTGCGCCGGCACGGGATCGACGGCAGTTCGATCTGCCTGGAGATCACCGAACATGTCGTGGTTTCGGATCTGACCCGCACCCAGGTGACGTTGCGCGGCCTCAAGCGGATGGGTGTGCAGATCGCGATCGACGATTTCGGCACCGGCTACAGCTCGCTGTCGCATCTGAAGGCACTGCCGGTCGACGCGGTGAAGATCGACCGCGGCTTCGTGCAGCGCCTCGGTGCCAGTACCGACGATCTGGCGATTGTGAAATCCATAGTGGGACTTGCCGGTTCGTTCGGCCTCGGAGTGGTCGGCGAAGGCGTGGAGACGGCCGTCGCGGCGCGCACCCTGGTCGGCCTCGGCTGCTATCGAGCCCAGGGTTTCCTGATCGCGCGCCCGATGCCCGCCGATCAGGCCGAGCCCCATCTGGCCGCGGGCCGGATTCCGCTCGACCTGGAACTTCCGCGGGTCTCCCGTGGGGTACACCGGATCTGATCGCGGGGAATGTCCGAATCCTCGAGTCCGGCTTGGTTGCTGGTGGAAACGCTGGCCCCCGGCCCGGAGTCGACCGTCGTCGCGGACGGGTCCCGTATCCGGGACTGGACGACGACGGCGCGGGCCGGCCGATCGCTGGGTGCGGCCGCCACCGCCGTGGCGACTGCCGCCGTCGCGGCGGCCGCGCGGGCTGTTCCCATCGAAAGTATTGGCGCCGTGGATGATCCGCGCAACAACGTCGTACTGTCCGACGGTGACTGGACCGCCATCGGGGTGCCGATCTTCTGCTCGTTCGGTGCCGTGCACGGTGTGCATCTGTGGGTGGGGTCGAGCGGGCAGCGGCCACCACCGCGGCGGGCGGTCGCGGCCTGGGACTGGGATGCCGGTACCGAGCTGGCCCATCACGGGCCCGGACTCGAGGAACTCGCCTTCGCACGCGCGCCGGAGCAGGTGCGGTTGGTACGGACTCCGCCCGAGATCTTCGGCCGGATGGTGCGTTTCGACGAGCGGATGGCCTACACGGCGGTCATCGCCGGAACCGATCCGGCCGGCCGGTGGCAGGGCGAGGTGGCGATCCGCGGGGACGACGAGGTCGTGCGCACCTTCCAGCTGGCGGTTCGGGTGCATCGTGCCGATCCGCACCTGGGTTCCGCGGACGCGCCCCGCGATGCGCACATCACCCGCGCGCTGCTGCACGAGATCACCGATGTGAGTCCGCCCCGGCCCGATACCGATCTGGCGATCACGCGGGCGGTGTCCCGGTCGCGTGGCGGTGGGGTGGGCTTCGTGGAATTTGCGATGGGTGTGGTCTACGAGTGGACCAGTCCGCCGCTTCCGCCGCTGGATCGCTGGTGCACCCAGCGGCCGGCGATACATCCGGACGATCAGCGGATCTACCGCGCCAATTGCGCGGCCGTCTTCGCCGACGACGATGTGGACGCGACGCGGGAGTTCGTCTTCCGGATCCGGTTCTCCGATTCGGAGTGGATTGCGGTGCGGGCCGAACTGTCCCGGCTCGGTGCGGAGCGGGCACACGGCATGATCCGGGTCCGGCCCGCTCGCGGATAGCCGAGCCTGTCGTCGACCGAGGGGGTGACACTTCGTCGTCGCCACCGGGCGCTGACCCATTAGCCGAACCTTCCGCGGCGATTCACCCCGTGTTGGTCCCGGCGGTTCGCGAGGCCGCAACGATCGGCGCGTGCGCATCGCTCAACTGGCGAACTTCTACGGCCCGCGTTCGGGCGGGCTTCGCACCGCACTGCATCACCTCGGCGCCGGATATGTGGCCGCCGGGCACGAGGTGGTGCTGATCGTGCCGGGCGCGCACCGTGACGAGGAGATCCTGCCCAGCGGGGTGGTGCGAATCACCGTGCCGGCGTTGGGGATTCCGTGGACCGGGGGCTATCGCGCGACCGATCCGCGGCCGGTGGCCGATCTGCTCACCGGGCTGGCTCCCGATGCGCTGGAGGTGTCGGACCGGCTGACCCTGCGCGGCTTCGGCCGCTGGGCGCGCCGCCGCGACATCGCTTCGGTGATGATCTCGCACGAGCGGCTCGACCGGCTGCTCGGGCAGGTGCTGCCCACGGTGGTGGCCCGCCGGGGCGCCGACATCGCCAATCGCCGCACGGCCGCCGACTTCGACATGGTGGTCTGCACGACTGCCTTCGCCCGCGCCGAATTCGAGCGCATCGGTGCCGAGAATCTCGCGCTGGTCCCACTGGGCGTGGATCTGGAACTGTTCGCACCGCATCGGCACGATCGGGCGTTGCGGGCCCGGCTGGGCGGATCGCATCTGGTGGTGCACTGTGGCCGGTTGTCGGTGGAAAAGCGTGTCGATCGCAGTATCGAGGCCGTGGATCGCCTGCGCCGCTGCGGGGTGAACGTGCGGCTGGTGGTCGCCGGCGACGGTCCGCGCCGCGATGCGCTGGCCCGGCAGGCGCGTGGTGTGGTGGCGTTGCCCGATGGCCGGCCGGGTGTGCACTTCACCGGATTCATCGACGACCGAACCTATTTGGCGACCCTGCTGGCCAGTGCCGACATCTCGCTGGCGCCGGGACCGCACGAAACCTTCGGACTCGCGGCGCTCGAGGCACTGGCGGCGGGGACTCCGGTGGTGGCCAGCCGGTCCTCGGCACTGGCCGATATCGTCACCGCCGATTGCGGGGCGGTGGCCGCCGATCATCCGTCCGCCTTCGCCGACGCGGTCACCGATGTGCTGGCCCGCCCGGCCGCACAACGCCGCCGGGCCGCTCGTTCGCGGGCCGAACAGTTTCCCTGGCCGGTGGCGGTCGACGGAATGCTGTCGGTAATGAGCGAATTGTCGTAATCGTGGCAGTGTCGACCGGCCGGGCAGCACGCCGCCGCGGCCGGTAACACGTATGCTCCTGGACAACGGAGACAGTCAGTCCGGGTGCCCGGTATGACGGGCCCGACCCCAGAGCATTCGAGGAACGGCGTGCGTGATCGCTTGAAGTCCGTGAGCGGCAAGAAGACTCTGGTCACCGGTGCGGCCAGCGGAATCGGCCGGGCGACGGCCATCGCCGCCGCGGACCGGGGCGCCGAGCTGGTTCTGACCGATATCGACGCCGACGGTCTCGCCGCCACCGTCGAGGAAATCGGGCGATCCGGCGGCAAGGTGCTGGAATCGCGGGCCCTCGACATCAGCGACTACGACGCGGTCGCCGCCTTCGCCGAGGATGTGCATCGCAGCCACGGCAGCCTCGATGTGGTGATGAATGTGGCCGGGATCTCGGCCTGGGGCACGGTCGAGAATCTGGAACACCGGCATTGGCGGTCGATGGTCGACGTCAATCTGATGGGGCCGATCCACGTCATCGAGAGTTTCGTTCCGGCGATGGTGAAGGCCGGGCGCGGCGGCGCGCTGGTGAATGTGTCCTCGGCGGCCGGATTGCTCGCGTTCCCCTGGCACGCCGCTTACAGCGCGAGCAAGTTCGGCCTGCGCGGTGTGTCGGAGGTGCTGCGGTTCGATCTGGCCCGGCACGGGATCACGGTGCACCTGGTGGTGCCGGGCGCGGTGAACACTCATCTGGTGCAGACCGTCGAGATCGCCGGGGTGGATCGCGAGGATCCACGAATCGACCGCTATGTGAAGCGGTTCCAGTCCCACGCCGCCTCGCCGGACGACGCGGCGCGGGCGATGCTGCGCGGTATCGAGAAGAACCACTTCATCGTCTACACCTCGTTCGATGTCCGGTTCGGGTACTGGTGGGCGCGAAAGTTCGCCTGGCCCTACGAGTTCGTCATGCGCCGCGCGAACGACCAGTTCAACAGATTCCTTCGCTGACATCGCACATCGAGGGCTCCGGTGCGGCTTCGGCAGGGCCGGAGGATTTTTCGCAATTGCCGGAATCATCGGGCTGATCGCAGTCGATGCTGACGTCCAGGGTGCGGGCGCCGGGCCCGTCGTCGCCGAGGTGGTCGTGGTAGTTGACGATGCGACAGCTGCCGAGTGACAGGCAGCCACAGCCGATGCAACCGGTGAGACTGTTGCGCAATCGGGACAGTTGTTCGATGCGCTGATCGAGGTCGGTTCGCCAAGCTATCGACAATCGTTCCCAATCCTTGCGATTGGGAGTGCGTCCCTCCGGTAGGGTGTCGAGGGCCTTGCGAATTTCGCTGAGCGGAATCCCGACGCGCTGCGAGATCCGGATGAATGCCACCCGGCGCAGCGTCTCCCGGGAGTATCGCCGCTGATTACCGCTGGTGCGGCGGCTGGCGATCAGGCCCTCGCGTTCATAGAAATGCAGTGCCGACACGGCGACTCCGCTGCGTTCGGACAGTTGGCCCGGGGTGAGCTCCTTGGCTTGCCAGGTCGTATGCGGCATACCTGAACAATACTTCAGGTAGTTGAAGTGCGGGCCGGAACCGCCGACAACGGGTGCGAAGCCGATGCGGTGGGCGACAATTGCGTGCCAACCCGGCGATGGCCCATTACGGTCGGGTTATGGCAACAGAGGCGGTGCCCCAGGCCGGACCGTTTTCCGTGACGACCGAGGTGGGGACGTTGCGTGCGGTGCTGCTGCACCGGCCCGGCGACGAGCTGCGCCGGCTCACCCCGCGCAACAACGATCAACTGCTGTTCGACGCCATTCCCTGGGTGGAACGGGCGCAGCAGGAACACGAGACCTTCGCCGGGGTGCTGCGCGGCCGCGGGGTCGAGGTGCTGTTGCTGGCCGATCTGCTCACCGAGACGCTGGCGGTCAGCGGCGCCGGGCGCAGTATGGGGATCACCGCCGCCGTGGACGCCCGGCGCATCGGGTTCGCGCTGGCCGAGGATCTCAAAGCGTATCTGCGCGCGATTCCCGCCTCGGAGTTGTCCCGAATTCTCATGGCGGGCATGACATTCGACGAATTGCCGTTCGAACCGGATGCCACCTCGCTGGTGCGGCGCATGCACCACGGTACCGATTTCGTCATCGACCCCCTGCCGAACCTGCTGTTCACCCGGGATTCGTCGTTCTGGGTGGGGCCGAAGGTGGCCATCACCTCGCTCGCGTTACCCGCACGGGCCCGGGAGACCTCGCTCACCGATCTGGTCTACGCGTTCCACCCGCGGTTCCTCGGGGTGCGCCGCGCCTACGAATCGCACACCGCGCCGATGGAGGGCGGTGATGTGCTGTTGCTCGCGCCCGGGGTGGTGGCGATCGGTGTGGGGGAGCGGACCTCCCCGGCGGGTGCGGAAGCCTTGGCGCGCAGCCTGTTCGACGATGCGCTCGCCCACACGGTACTGGTGGTGCCGATTGCCCAGAATCGCGCGACCATGCATCTGGACACGGTCTGCACCATGGTCGATTCCGATGCGGTGGTGATGTATCCGGGCGTGCAGAATTCGCTGTGCGCATTCACCATTCGCTCCGACGGCGAGTCGGTGCGAATGAGCGGCCCGGACCCGTTCCTGCCCGCCGCGGCGGAGGCGATGGGCATCGGCAAGTTACGTGTGATCGATACCGGTCTGGACGGGGTGACCGCCGAGCGCGAACAGTGGGACGACGGCAACAACACACTCGCTTTGGCACCGGGGGTGGTGGTCGCCTACGAACGCAACGAGAATACGAACAGCAGGCTGGCCGAGGCGGGCATCGAGGTGCTGACCATTCCGGGGTCCGAACTCGGCTCCGGCCGGGGAGGGCCGCGATGTCTGTCGTGCCCGTTGTCGCGTGACGAGGTGTAGCACCGATGTTGGATATTCCGGTCGACCATCATTCGACGGTCCCGCCCTACGAACAGTTGCGTCTGGGCGTCGTCGCCCGGGTGCAATCCGGTGAGCTGACCGCCGGGACCAAGATCCCGACGGTGCGCGCGCTCGCGGGGCGGCTGGGATTGGCCCCCAACACCGTCGCGCGCGCCTACCGTGAACTGGAACAGGACGGCGTGATCGAGACTCGCGGGCGGCTCGGCTCGTTCATCGCGTCCTCGGGGGACCCGACGCGCGATGCGGCGGGGCGAGCCGCGACCGAATACGTCGCCGCGGTCCGCCGCCTCGGCATCGACGACGAGGCCGCGTTGCGCTACGTGCGGGCGGCGCTGGGGGAGATCGGCGACTAGCCGGTGCGGTCAACGCCAGCTCGGTAACCAGAGGTGGTTGTGCCAATCTCCGGGGGTGATCGGCAGCGCGGTCAGAATCGGCCACAGCCAGATGAAATTGGCGATCACCAGGCCGAGATAGAGACAGACCAGAAGTAGTCCGAGACTGCGGCGTTCGCCGCCGATCACGATCCACCGGCCCGTCCGGTTCCGCAGCAGCGGTGCCGGACCGAGGATGTCGCCGAGGACCAGGGCCAGGCCCATCACCAGGAAGGGCGCCATCGGCACCGCGTAGAAGTAGTACATCTGGCGGTCCAGATCGGCGAACCAGGGCAGCAGGCCGGCGCCGTAGCCGACCAGCATCGCCGCATACCGCCAGTCCGGGCGGGTGATCGCGCGCCACAGCGCCCACGCCAGCATCGGCAACGACAACCACCACATCGCCGGGGTGCCGATCAGCATGACCGCCTTCACGCAGACGGCCTGGCCGCAGCCGGTGACACCGTTGTCGGCGTAGTAGTACAGCATCGGCCGCAACCCCATCGGCCACGACCAGGGCTTGGACTCCCAGGGATGATGATTGCCGGCCGAGTTGGTCAGGCTCGAGTGGAACTTCAGCGACTCACCCTGGTTGTGCCACAGCGAGCGCAGCGCATCCGGAATCCAGGACCAGGTGCCGCCGGTGCCGACGGCATTGCCGACCGAATAGCGGTCGTAGCCGTCCTCACTGGCGAACCAGCCCCAATAGGTCGCCAGATAGACCAGCAGCGGAATGAGCACCAGGGCATACAGTGCCGGGCCGATATCGCGCACCGCGGTGCCGACCCAGGGGCGCGCGACTCCGTAGGCACGCCGGGCGGCCACATCGAAGGCGACCGTCATCAGCCCGAAGAACAGGATGAAATACATGCCCGACCATTTGGTGCCGCACGCCAGTCCGAGCAGCAGCCCCGCGCCGAATCGCCACCAGCGCACACCCAGGCGTGGCCCGAACGCGGTCACCGCGATGCGGCCCTCCGCCTCGGCGCGTGCCAGCCGGGACCGCACGTCGTCGCGGTCGACGATCAGGCAGCCGAACGCGCCGACCACGAATACGGCCTGGAAGATGTCGAGCATGCCGACGCGCGAGGAGACGAAGGTCAGGCCGTCGGCGATCAGCAGGATCCCGGCGATGGCGCCGATCAGCGTGGACCTGGTCATGCGCCGGGTGATCCGGATGACCAGCAGTACCAGTATCGATCCGAAGACCGCCGCGGCGAAACGCCAGCCCCAGCTCGTATAGCCGAACAGTGCCTCGCCCAGAGCGATCATCTGCTTGCCGACCGGCGGGTGCACCACCAGCCCGTACGCGGAGTTGTCCTCCACACCGCCGCCGGTGAGCATCTGCCAGGCCTGCGGCACGTAATGCTTCTCGTCGAAGACGGGAGTGCCGGCGTCGGTCGGATAGTTCAACATCGTGAACCGGGTGACCGCCGCGATCGCGGTGAGGAAGATCGCCACCAGCCAGCCTCGGGCCCGATCGGTGGGGCCGAAATCGGGTGTGGGGCGCAGCGGCGCCGGACTGGAGGAAGCCGGGCCCGCCCCGATCGCGGGTCGCGTATCGGTCAGCTGGGTCACGCACCGATCGTATGCGGTGGGGCCGAGCCATTGCCCGGCGGTGACCGGACCTGCGTGCCGCGCCGGTGGGCGAATGCGGTGTGATGGTGTGCCGGGTGGGGATGCAGACGCGGTTTTCCGCGGGAAGGACGGCGATGGGCGAGCAGACCGGACGCTTGGTGCTGGCGGCGACGCCGATGGGCGATATCGGCGACGCGTCCGCCCGGCTGCGGGCGGCCCTGGCCGAATCCGACATCGTCGCCGCCGAGGACACCCGCCGCACGCGGGCACTGGCCAAGGCGCTGGAGGTCGAGATCACCGGCCGGGTGGTGAGTTTCTACGATCACGTCGAGACCGCGCGAATTCCGCAGCTGCTCGGTGAAATCGAAGCGGGCCGGACGGTGCTGCTGGTCACCGATGCCGGGATGCCGTCGGTCAGCGATCCGGGATATCGGATGGTCGCGGCCTGTATCGAACACGATCTTCCGGTGACCTGCCTGCCCGGCCCGTCGGCGGTGACCACCGCGCTGGCGCTGTCCGGACTGCCGATGGAGCGGTTCTGCTTCGACGGATTCGCACCTCGCAAATCGGGGCAGCGCCGGCAGTGGCTCGCCACCCTGGTGACCGAACCCCGCGCCGTGGTGTTCTTCGAGTCACCGCACCGGCTCGCCGACTGTCTCGCCGCCGCCGCGGAGGTTCTCGGCCCCGAGCGCCGCGCCGCGGTGTGCCGGGAGCTGACCAAGACCTACGAGGAGGTCGTGCGCGGCGGCCTCGGCGAGCTCGCGCGCTGGGCGGTCGACGGCGCGCGCGGTGAGATCACGGTGGTCGTCGAAGGCGCCCAACCGGTTTCGGCCGATCCCGCCGATCTGGTGACCGAGGTGGAGGAACTGGTCGCCGACGGTATCCGGCTGAAGGATGCCTGCGCGCAGGTCGCCGCGCGGGCGGGTGCGGTATCGCGCCGGGAACTCTACGACGCTGTCCTCGCCGCCCGCGGCGACCGTTAGGCGCGCACCGGAGCCGTGGCGAGGCCGAGCACGGTATTCGCGAATTCGATGAAGGCGGGGGCCATTTCGGGCACTCGGCTCGCGCCATCGCGCACCAGCAACCGCCGCGTGCGTTCGCCGATGCCATCGGGTACCAGGGCGATCAGGTCGTCGGACACCTCACCCAGTGCCGGATCCTGCGCTCGCGCCTGATCGTGGAACTGCCGGTACATCATCGCGAAACTGTCCACGGCGTCATCGCGCAAGCCCGCGGTGGCCTCGCCGACCAACAGTGCCTCCACCAGAATCAGCCGGGAGAAATTGGGTTCGGCGGCCACCACCGCGCAGAAGGTGGTGATCATGGCGGCGATGCGGACCTGCGGATCGGCGTCCGCGGGCAGTTCCGCGAGTTCGTCGGCGATCCGGGTGCGGATGATGCCCACGCCCGTGTGCACCGCCTCGATGAAGCAGTGCTCCTTGTTGACGAAATGCTCGTAGAAGGTGCTTCGTGAGACATGGGCCGAGCCGACGATATCGGTCAGGGTCGTGGCGGAATAGCCACGGGCGCCGACACATTCGACTATCGCGGCGATGAGCCGCCCCCGCGGGCTGGCGAGTGCCTCCGCACGTGTGGTGCGGTGCCGCTCGGCGAACTCCAGGCCCTCCGTGTGATCCGGTTCCATACCGGCGGGCCGCTATTTCGGCTCGACGTACTTCGGGAAAACCGGTTCGGGCGCGGGTAACGACGATCCGGCGACGATCGGGGTCTCGATATCGCCGAAGGTGCGCGCGGTCTGGCCGAGCTGATCCAGGATTCGTCCCGCCGAACCCGGAATCACCGGCTGCACCAGGATGGACACGATCCGCAGCACCTCGAGTGTCACGTAGAGCACGGTGGCCTCGCGGGCGATGTCCTCGGGGGTTCCCGATTTCGCCAGCGCCCACGGCTGCTGTGCGGAAAAGTATTTGTTCGTCTCGCCCAGCGTCAGCCAGATCGCCTCGAGCGCCAGATGGATCTGCTGGACGTCGAATTCGGTGCGGCAGCGTTCCAGCAGCCCGCGTGCGCGATCGAGCAGTTCGCGGTCGGCATCGGTGAATTCACCGGGAGTCGGTACGACGGAATCGAAATCGCGGGCCACCATCTTCAGGCTGCGCTGCACCAGATTGCCGTATTCGTTGGCCAGATCGGAATTGATCCGCCCCACGATGGCGTCGTGGCTGTAGGAGCCGTCCTGGCCGTAGGAGATTTCGCGGAGGAAGAAGAACCGCACCGCATCCAGGCCGTACTGTTCGACCAGATCCAGCGGATCCACCACATTGCCGACCGATTTCGACATCTTCTCGCCCTTGTTGAACAAGAAGCCGTGCACGAATACACGTTTCGGCAATTCGATGCCCGCCGACATCAGGAACGCCGGCCAGTACACAGTGTGAAAACGGGTGATGTCCTTGCCGATGATGTGCACATCGGCGGGCCAGAACCGTTGGAAGGACGCCGAATCCGTATTCGGGAAGCCCGCGCCGGTCAGATAGTTGGTGAGCGCGTCCACCCACACATACATCACGTGTGCGGGGTCGCCGGGCACCGGAACGCCCCAGTCGAAGGTGGTCCGCGAGATCGACAGATCCTTCAGGCCGGCCTTCACGTAGCTGACGATCTCGTTGCGGCGGGTGGCGGGAAGAATGAAATCCGGTGTGTTCTCGTACAGTTCGAGCAGCTTGTCCTGATACTTGGACAACCGGAAGAAGTAGTTCGACTCCTCGGTCCACTCCACCGGCGTCCGGGTTTCGGTCGCCAGCCGGGTCCCGTCCTCGGCGACGGTGGTTTCCTCTTCGGTGTAGAACGCCTCGTCGCGGACGGAGTACCAGCCCGCGTAGGTGTCGAGGTAGATGTCACCGGCGGCCTGCATCCGCTTCCAGATCGCGACGCTGGCGGCCAGATGATCCTCGTCGGTGGTGCGGATGAACCGGTCGTGGGAAATATCGAGCGCCTTGTCCATCCGCTCGAACACATCCGAATTGCGGGCGGCGTATTCCTCCACGCTCACACCCGCGGCGCGCGCGGCCTGCTGCACTTTCTGGCCGTGCTCGTCGGTGCCGGTCATGAAGAACACGTCGAAGCCGTCGAGGCGTTTGAACCGCGCCAGCGTATCGGTGGAGATGTACTCGTAGGCGTGGCCGATATGCGGTGCGCCGTTCGGATAGGCGATTGCCGTGGTGATGTAGAAGGCCGGTGCCGTGCGTTCGGGTGCGCTCATGGTGGGTCCACTCTAATCCGCCGCCATTATCGCCTCACGCCGATATCCCGCCCGCAGGCGCCGGGGCGGTCGCGCGTTCGCCGCGGGTGTCTAATCTGGTCCGATGCCCGGTAAACGACCCGCACCCGAGCCGCCCGAACCGCTGTCGCCGTTGGTCGACGCGCACACCCATCTCGACGCGTGCGGTGCGACGGACGCGGAATCGGTTGCCGCCATGGTGGATCGGGCCGCCGCGGTGGGTGTCGGCAGAGTCGTGACCATCGCCGACGATCTCGATGCCGCCCGGTTCGCCGTCGACGCCGCGCACTGGGATCCGCGGGTGTACGCCGCGGTCGCCCTGCATCCGACCCGCGCGAACGTCCTCGACGATTCCGCTCGAGCCGAACTGGAGAAACTCGCCGCCGACCCACGGGTGGTCGCGGTGGGCGAGACCGGACTCGACTACTACTGGCCGGGCAAACTCGACGGCTGCGCCACGGTAGAGGAGCAGGTCGAGGGCTTCCGCTGGCACATCGACCTCGCCAAGCGGCTGGGCAAACCGCTCATGATCCACAATCGCGAGGCCGATCACGATCTGCTGGCGGTGCTGCTGGACGAGGGTGCGCCGGAGACGGTGATCTTCCATTGCTTCTCCTCCGACGCGAACATGGCGCTGGCCTGCGTGGCCGAGGGATATGTGCTGAGTTTCTCCGGCACGGTCAGTTTCAAGAACGCGCACGAGCTGCGGGAGGCGGCCAAGGTGGTGCCGGATCAGCAGATCCTGGTGGAGACCGATGCGCCGTTCCTGACGCCGCATCCGTTCCGAGGCGCGCCGAACGAGCCGTACTGCCTGCCGTATACCGTCCGTGCCCTGGCCGGGGTGCGCGAACAGGATCCGGCCGAACTCGCCGAGATCACCACGGCCAACGCCGAGCGGGTCTACGGGCTGCCGCGTTCCTGAGCCCCGGCCCCTCTCGGAGCCTCGGCGAACGAGGCCCGGACGGGGCAGCGTGCCCCGCCACGAGGGTCGCGCGGACGTCGCGATCGAATTCGGCGTGCAGTGCGTCACATAACCGGCGGCTGGAGCGCGCGGTGTGCTCCAGTTCACTTACGATTGCGCGGTCGTAATATTTCCGGGTCGACGATATCGAATCGTGATGTGGAAATCCCCTGTTCCAGGGCATGAAGTTGCCACGGACCGAGCCCCTCGTTATCGTATTGTGACCATGCCGGAGTTTCGGATATCCGCTCTCCAGCGGATCAACACGTCGCGATCGCCGCTGCTCTACGCGGCGATCGCCGCGATGCTGATCGCCCTCATCATCGGGGCGAGTCTGGCGATCGTGAATCGCAAGACCGTCACGCTGGTGGTCGACGGGCAGCACACCACCGTCCACACGATGGCCGCCAGCGTCAAGGGCGTGCTCAAGGCCGGCGGGTTCACGCTGGCCGGCAAGGATTCGGTATCGCCGAGCGGTGACGCCGATATCGCCGATGGCGCCACCATCACCCTCGATCGCGCCCGCCCGGTCACCCTCACCTTCGACGGCAGGACCAAGCAGGTCTGGACGACCGCCTACACCGTCGGCGACGCGCTGACCAAGCTGCAGCTGCCCGGCGATGTCTTCGTCTCGCCCTCGCGTCCCACCCCGCTGCCGCTGCAGGGCGCCGCGCTGGCCGTCACCAGCCCGCGCACCGTTCAGCTGTCCGACAACGGTGACGCGATGAGCTATGTCCGGCTGGCCGCGCCGACCGTCGGCGAACTGCTGCAGGTGCAGGGTGTGCCGCTGGCCGGCGAGGACACCGTCGAACCCGGCGCCACCACCACACTGCACGACGGTATGAAGATCACCGTCACCCGCAAGCGCACCGAGAAGGTCACCGAGCGTGAACCGCTCGATCCTCCCGAGAACGTCATCGACGATGCCGACCTCAACATGAGCCGGACGGTCGTCGAGAATCCGGGCAAGGCCGGGGTGCAGGACGTCACCTACAACGTGTCCATCGTCAACGGTCAGGAAGCCGGGCGGGAAGCCGTGGACCATGCCGTCATCGTCCCCGCGCAGGCCAAGACCGTGCGCAAGGGCGCCAAACCCGGCACCGAGGTGCCGCCGGTACGCGACGGGGCGGTATGGGACGCACTCGCCAAATGCGAATCGGGCGGAAACTGGGGAATCAATACGGGGAACGGATATTTCGGGGGCGTCCAGTTCGATACGAACACCTGGTCGCGCCAAGGCGGGTTGCGCTACGCGGAGCGTCCGGATCTGGCCACCCGCGAGGAACAGATCGCCATTGCCGAGGTGACGCGGGCCCGGCAAGGATGGGGAGCCTGGCCCACGTGCACCGGTCGGCTGGGGATCAGCTGAATTTGTGTCCGCCGCTTCGCCGCGGCGGGGTTTTCGGGTCAGTCCAAGATCGAGGCGGCCGAAAACCATCGATGTGCACGTCTCGGGAACGCTGACCTTGGTGGCGGGCGGCCCTTCACATCAGCGCGCCACCGTCGACGCGGATCTCGGAACCGGTGATGTAGCGGCCGTCCTCGGAGGCAACCATGGCCACCACGCCTGCGACGTCGGCGGGGCTGCCCAGGGCGCCGCCGTCGAGCCAGCCGGTGAGGCGGGCGAACAGGGACCAGTCGGCGTTCTCCGGAGTCTCGAGGTTGCTGGTGATGCCGCTGGTGATCCCGCCGGGGACGATGTTCACCGCGCGCAGCCCCTGTTTCGAGTACTCGAGGGCCACGGCATGGGTCATCGCGTTGACGCCGCCCTTGGACGCGGCGTAGGCGGCCATGTAGGGGTGGGAGCCGAAGGCGGCGGTGGAGGAGAAGTTCACGATCACCGGGTGCTCGGTCCGCAGCAGCGCCGGCAGGGTGGCCTGCATCATGAGGAAGGTGCCGGTGAGGTTGATGCCGATGACCTGGTTCCAGGATTCGAACGGCATATCGTGCGTGTGTGCGGTGCGCATGATTCCGGCCGCGTTGACCAGGACGTCCAGTCCGCCCAGATGATCGACGGCCGCACCGCACGCCGTTCGCACCGATTCCGGATCGGCCACGTCGACGGTCACCGTGTGCAGGCGATCGGCGTGCTCGCCCGCGGCGGCCACGGTCGCCTTCAGGCCGGGTTCGGAGATGTCGGCGCCCACCACGTGCGCGCCCTCGGCGAGCATGCGGGCCACGATGCCCTGTCCGATGCCCGAGCCCGCCCCGGTCACCACCACTCGTCGTCCCTCGTGCCTGCGCGTCATAGCGGTCGTCCTCTCCTGCTTCGGGCACGGTGAAACCGGATGCGCCACCGCCCGTTCGGCGAATACACAGAAATTAGAACGTGTATCAGTTTCCGTCAACGCTCTGTGACGCCACGGCCTGGTGATTCGCGAGTGCGCGGAAGGTGGGCGCCGTAAAATCGGCAGATCCCCGACGATGTGAGGTGGCCTCATGCGTGTGTCGAATGGCTCGGCTCGGATGCGCCGTCCCCTCGCGGCCGTGGCTCTCGCGGCGGGAGCGTTGCTGGCGGTCTCCGTGGTGGCGGTACCGCGGGCCGCCGCCGAGCCCGCCGGGACCACGATCTCGGTCACCGCACGGCCCGACGGCTGGCACGGCATGACCGGCGGCTCCGTGCTCGACTACTGGACGACGACCTCCGCAGGCGCACCGGCGCGGGCCAGCGGTGCGGTCTTCCTGCCGCCCGGCGAAGCACCCCCGGGTGGCTGGCCCGTGGTCGCCTACGACCACGGGACCGCCGGCCTGGGGATGGGTTGCAGCGGGATCTCCAATCCCGAGGGTGCGCCCTTCCCGGTCGGCCGGGCGAAGGAGAACCGCATCCTGCAGTACTTCCAGTCGCAGGGGTTCGCGGTCGTGGCGACGGACTATCTCGGTCTGGGCGCTTTCGATACCGGCCCGCACCCCTACCTGCAGCTCCGGACCGAGGCGACCGCCACCATCGATATGGTGCGGGCGGCCCGGGCCGCCTATCCGCAGCTGTCGCGGACCTGGGTGGCCGCCGGTGTCTCGCAGGGTGGACAAGCCGCACTGGGTACGAGCCACATGCAACGGACCTACGCGCCCGATCTCGACTTCCGCGGGACCATCGCGGTCGATCCGGAATCCGATGTCGAAAAGGTCCTGCCCGCCGCCGGGCCGTGGGTGCCGGATACCTCGGCGATCGGTGACGGCAGTACCGCCTTCATCTCCGGGATCCTGGTCGGACTGCGTGAGACCCGGCCCGATATCGATGTGAACAGCTATCTGAGCCCCAGCGGCCGCCGGCTACTCGACAGCATCGAAGCCGCGTGCCTGGACAAGATGGTCCAGCAGGTCAAGGGCTTGCCGCTCGGACAGCTGTTCTCCAGGCCGCTGGGCGATCCGCAGTTCACCGCCGCTCTGACCGACTACATGGCCATACCGACCAGTGGCTACAACGCTCCGATCCTGTTGCTGCTCAACGCGACCGACAAAACCGTGCCCTCTCCGCTGCACGCCGCCCTCGCCGCGCAATTCGCCGCCAATGGGGTGGATGCGCAGTCCGTGGTCGGCACCGGCCAGCACGGAGATCTGAATCCGCAGATGTGGGCGGCCATGGACCAGTTCTTCGCGCGCGTCCGGTCCACGCCCACCGTGCCGTAGTCGCACTGATACCTTGTCGGGCGTGTCCGAACCTGTGAGCGAAGCCCGTGGCCTGGCCGAACTGCTCGGTCCCGCCGAGGTGCGGGTGCTGGCGGAGCGGTTCGGCGTGCGGCCGACCAAGCAGCTCGGCCAGAACTTCGTCCACGATGCGAACACGGTGCGCCGGATCGTCGCGGCGGCGGGAGTGCATCGCGACGATGTGGTGCTGGAGGTGGGGCCGGGGCTCGGCTCGCTGACCATGGCGCTGCTCGACGTGGTGGATCGGGTGATCGCCGTCGAGCTGGACCCGGTTCTCGCGCAACATCTTCCGGAGACGGTGACCGACCGGGCCCCGGAGCTGATGGACCGGCTGACGGTGGTGCCCGGTGACGCGCTGCGGGTCTCCGCCGCCGATGTCCCTGGCGCGCCGACCGCGCTGGTGGCGAATCTGCCCTACAACGTCGCGGTGCCGGTGCTGCTGCATCTACTGGCCGAATTGCCCAGCATCCGAACGGCTTTGGTGATGGTGCAGGCCGAGGTGGCCGATCGCCTGTCGGCCGAGCCCGGTTCGCGGATCTATGGGGTGCCGAGTGTGAAGGCGGGCTTCTTCGGCACCGTACGGCGCGCGGGAGCGGTGGGCCGACAGGTGTTCTGGCCGGTTCCGCAGGTCGAATCCGGTCTGGTGCGCATCGAACGTTACGAGCGGCCGCCATGGTCGCTCGACGCCGAACATCGTGCGCGGGTATTCACGGTCGTCGATGCGGCATTCGCTCAGCGCCGCAAGACATTACGAGCCGCACTGGCGGGCTGGGCGGGATCCCCGGCGGAGGCGGAACGGCGGTTGGTCGCCGCGGGAATCGCACCGACGGCTCGCGGGGAAACGCTCGACACCGCGGCATTCGTACGGTTGGCCGAACAGAGCTGACGCCGAGCTGGATCGGGATCGGTGGGACAGCTCGGCATCCGGTACGGCGGCGAACACGTGCCGCGCGTTCGACAGCGACGGTGTCGGCTCGGTGCCGCGGGACATCGCGGGCCTGGCGGAGAATGGGCCTCCGCTGATCAAAGCCGAGTCTGCTCGATGCCCGGGATCTCCCGCGCGGCCTGAATCGTCGCCAGCGGATCCCGCACCGGTGGCGGGGGCTCGTTGCGGCGGCGCACCATCAGGATCGAGTACACGCACAGGATGGCCATCCCCCCGAATATGCTGCTCACCACGACATTCCGTTCGGTGGACGCACCACTGACGGCGGGACTGCTGGCTGCCAGGGCCAGCGATCCCACCGCGCACAGGCCCAGACTCAGCTGGAAGTAGCGCTGGGTGGGGCCGTCGAGAGCCCGGGCGAGAAACAGGGCGGCGACGCTGGCGAACCAGATCGCCATTCCGGCCCCGAACAGAACGGTCATGTGCTCCCCTGAAATCTCCTCGTGCCGTGCCGGCCCGATGAATTCATCTGACTCGACAGCGTATTCGTGTATTCGCACAGAAATTATGGCCGACCGGGCGAACCGAGTGATCGGTGGTCCGGTCGGCCATGTTTGTGCTGGTGGTCAGCGGAACCGGCGCAGGCGCAGGCTGTTGCTCACCACGAACACGCTCGACAGCGCCATCGCCGCACCCGCGAGCATCGGGTTGAGCAGACCCGCCGCGGCCAGCGGGATCGCGGCGACGTTGTAGCCGAAGGCCCAGAACAGATTGCCCTTGATGGTGCGCAGCGTGGCGCGGGACAACCGGATCGCGGTGGCCACGGTGCGCAGATCGCCACGCACCAGGGTGATGTCGCCGGCCTCGATCGCCACATCTGTGCCGGTGCCCATGGCCAGGCCCAGATCCGCCTGGGCGAGGGCGGCCGCGTCGTTGACGCCGTCGCCGACCATCGCGACCACCTTGCCCTGGTTCTGCAGCCGCTTCACCACATCGAGTTTGTCGGCGGGCAGTACCTCGGCGATGACCTCGTCGATGCCGGCCTGATCGGCGACGGTGCGGGCGGTGGCCGCATTGTCGCCCGTCAGCAGGACCGGGGTCAGTCCCAGTGCACGCACATCCGCGATGGCGTCGGCGCTGGTGGCCTTGATCGCGTCGGCGATCACGAGCACACCGCGTGCCGTGCCGTCCCAGGCCACCACGATCGCGGTCCGGCCCGCCCGCTCGGCCTCGGATTTGGCCTGTGCCAACGATTCCGGGATCTCGACCGACCAATCCGCCAGCAACTCGGTGCGTCCCACCACGACGGCTCGATCGCCGACCAGGCCCTGCACGCCCTTGCCGCCGTGGCTCACGAACTGCTGCACCGATTCACCACCGAGCCCGCGTTCGGTGGCGCCGCGCACCACGGCCCGTGCGACCGGGTGTTCGGAGCCGTGTTCCACGGCCGCGGCGACGGTGAGCAATTCGTCCGCGTCCTGGCCCTCGGCGGCGATCACATCTGCCAGCGACATGGTGCCGGTGGTCACCGTTCCGGTCTTGTCCAGTACGACCGTATCGATGCGGCGGGTCGATTCCAGCACCTGCGGTCCCTTGATCAGGATGCCGAGCTGGGCGCCGCGACCGGTGCCGACCAATAGTGCGGTGGGTGTGGCCAGGCCCAGGGCGCACGGGCAGGCGATGATGAGCACCGCGACCGCGGCACCGAAGGCCACCGCCACCGCGGACCCGCTGCCGAGCCAGAAGCCCAGGGTGACAACCGAAATCGCGATCACGATCGGCACGAACACACCGGCGATCCGATCGGCCAGCCGCTGCACGGGCGCCTTACCGTTCTGCGCGTCCTCGACCAGCGCGGCCATCTGGGCGAGCTGGGTATCGGCTCCGATACGGGTGGCCCGCACGGTGAGTACACCGCCGACGTTGACGGTCGCGCCGATCACCGGATCGCCGGGACCGACCTCGACCGGCACCGATTCACCGGTCAACATGCTCATGTCCAGAGCCGAACCACCTTCGGTGACCACACCGTCGGTGGCGACCTTCTCGCCCGGGCGGACCAGGAACAGATCCCCGACACGCAGTTCCGCGATCGGTACCCGTTGTTCGGCACCCTCGCGCAGGACGGCCACATCCTTGGCGCCCAATTCGAGCAGTGCCCGCAGCGCCGATCCGGCGCGGTCCTTGGCCCGGGTCTCGAAGTACCGGCCGGCCAGGATGAACAGGATCACCCCGGCGGCGACCTCGAAGTAGATGTTCGACGCCGAGGCGGCCCGCTCGACCGAGAAGCTGAAACCGTGCTTCATCCCGGGCATGCCGGCATCACCGAAGAACAGGGCGTACACCGACCACGCGTATGCGGACAGGGTGCCCAGTGAGATCAGCGTGTCCATGGTGGCGGTGGCGTGCCGGGCATTGACCCAGGCGGCGCGATGGAAGGCGGCGCCGCCCCAGAACACCACCGGGGTGGCCAGGGTCAGTGAAAGCCACTGCCAGTTGCGGAACTGCAGTGCCGGGATCATCGCCAGGGCGATCACCGGAACCGACAGTGCGAGGCTCACGAGGAGTCGACGGCGCAGCTCGTGCAGCGGTGAATTCGACGGAACATCCTCGGCGGCAGCACTTTCCGGCGGCCTGCTGTCGTGCACGGTCGCGGTGTAGCCGGTGTCGACGACACGTTCGACGATCTGATCGGGCGTCACCGATTCGGGAAAGCTGACCTTCGCCTTCTCGGTGGCGTAGTTGACCGTGGCGCTGACCCCGTCGATCCGGTTGAGTTTCTTCTCGATCCGCGCGGCGCAGGAGGCGCAGGTCATCCCACCGATTTCCAGTTCGATGGAGCGCTCGGTCGTGGGCGCGCTCATTGGTGACCTCCTTCGTGCCGGTCGTGGGTGTTCGGGCCGGGTGTCGCACCGCCGATGGCATCGGCGGTGAACTCCGCGGTGTGGACCTTGCCGTCATGGGCGAAGTCCAGGTACAAGCGGTAGGCGTCGGCGCTCGGCGCCTGGGCGTGGAAGGCGACCCGCGGCCCGGCGGGAGTCGAGCCGATCTCGCCTTCCGGATGAACATGAAGATAGGACAGATCGTCCGAGCGCAGTGCCACCAGGTGCCCGTAGGCGCCCAGATAGGGCTGCAGATCCGTGACGGGTTTCCCGTCCTTGCTGACGGCGAAGCTCACGTCGCTGCCGCCGGTCGACAGATCGCCGTCCATGCGGACCCGGTAACCATCGACGGTGGTGGTGCGCGAAACGGCCGGCAGTGGTGTGTCGGTGGCCGGTCCGGGGACGGTGACGGTACTGCTGAGGACCAGTTCACCGGGAGCGCCGGCCGGGCGGGAATCGGCGAAGATGCGGTAGGTGCCCGGCGTGCGCCAGGTCCAGTCGATGGACCAGGTGCCGGCGGCATCTCGGACCGGGTGCACGTGCCGGTATTCGGTGGTGTCGGAGCGGACCGCGATCAGATGCAGATCCTTCTCGTGCAGATCGGTGTACGCGGTGACGGGGGCGCCGTCGGGGCCGTCGATCCGGAAGCGGAGACTGCCGGGGGTGTCGGTGGTGGTGGGTGCGCTCAGTGCGGTGAGGGTGTATCCGGATTCGGATGCCCGCAGCCCGGTGCCCGTGGCTTCGCCGGTCGCGGAGGTGTGGTGGCCGGCGGCCGGCTCGGTCGGATCGCCCACCAGCGATCCGATACCGAACGCGGCCCCGAACAGCACGACCAGCCCGCCGCCGAACGCGGCGAACTTCAGTCGATCGTTCATCTCAGCTCGCCACCTGATATCCCGCCTCGTCGACGGCGGCGACGATGTCGGCCGGGGTCAGCGGGGCGGCGGATTCGACCTGGACGCGGCCGGACGCGAGGTCGACATCGACGCCGGTGACGCCGTCGATCTTGCCGATCTCCTTCTGCACCGACGCCACGCAGTGGCCGCAGGTCATTCCGGTGACGGTGTAGGTGCTGGTAGCCATTGTCGCTTCCTTCGATCGTTTTATACGGTGAGGGGGTATCCCCTGACATCTCCGAACATACCCCCCATGGGTACCTGATGCAAGCCGCTCCAGCGAGGAATTCCGGCGGCGGCCACGGGTGCTCCGGGCATGCGTGAGATCACCGCAGCTCATCGCGGTACGAGAGGTGTGTCACCCATCGATCGAGACCGGGATGCGCGGCAAACCAGCCGTTTGCGGCGCGGCCGGATAACCTTGCCCCGTGCTGTCTGTAGTACCCAGTTCGGTGGTCGTGCGTGCCCCGTCGAAGGTCAATCTTCATCTCGGGGTCGGTGACCTGCGTGGCGACGGTTACCACGAACTGACCACGGTCTTCCAGGCGCTCTCCCTCGCCGACGATGTGCGAATCTCCCCGGCGGGCTCGCTCGCGGTGACGGTGCAGGGTGAGGGTGCCGCGCAAGTTCCCGTCGATCGAACGAACCTGGTGTGGCAGGCGGCCGTGCGGCTCGGACATCTCGCGGGCCGGGCGCCGACGGTCGAGATCGCGATCGAGAAGGGGATTCCGGTCGCGGGCGGGATGGCCGGTGGTAGTGCGGATGCCGCCGCAACGCTGGTCGGGCTGAATCAGCTGTGGAATCTGGAGATGTCGCGCGACGAATTGGCCGATGTAGCGGCCGAACTCGGCAGTGATGTGCCCTTCGCGCTGCACGGCGGTACCGCACTGGGGCGCGGCCGCGGTGAACAGCTCCTTCCGGTACTGTCGCGCAACACCTTCCACTGGGTGCTGGCGCTGGCCAAGGACGGACTGTCGACGCCGCGGGTGTTCGGGGAACTCGACCGGCTGCGGGAGCAAGGCGAACCGCCGCGGCTGGGCGATCCGCAGGAATTGCTGCAGGCGTTGGCGTCCGGAGATGCGGCCCAGCTCGCCCCGCTGCTCGGAAACGATCTGCAGGCCGCGGCGCTGTCGCTGAATCCGGCCCTGCGCCGCACCCTGCGGGCCGGAGTCGAGGCGGGTGCGCTGGCCGGAATCGTCTCCGGATCGGGCCCCACCTGTGCCTTCCTGTGCGGCAGCGAGTCCGCGGCGGTGGCGGTGTCTGCGGAACTGGCCGGTGCCGGTGTCTGCCGCAGCGTGCGCACCGCCGCCGGGCCGGTTCCCGGTGCCCGGGTGACGGGCGAGGCCGGCCAGTACTGACCGGCCTCATCCCGATGTCAGCCGAGGATGTCGGCGAGCCGATCGACCTGCTCCGGATCGCGTCCGTAGCAGTAGAAGACCACCTCGTCGACGCCCATATCGGCGAATTGCTGTGCGGCCGTGCGGATCTGGGCCGGTTCGGTGAGCATGCCGTCGACCATGCTGTTGCCGTATTCGTTGAAGGCGTAGTAGGCCGACATCGCCGCACGCGCGTCGTCGATCACCTCCGGTGCGCCGAGCGCGGTATTGACCTGCGCGACGATCCGGGGCGATCCGGGCCGGTCGTATTCGGCCCAGAATCGGCGCACGGCGTCGAACAATCGCGGCGCCCACGCCGGCGGGGCCGCGGCGAGCAGGCCGCCGCCCCAGCGCGCGACCCGCTCCAGTGCGGCGGGTTGGAATGCGCCGAACAGCAGTTCCGGTCCGCCCGCGGTGTGTGGTAGCGGGCCGATGGCGGCGCAACTGTCACTGTAGGGTTCGCCCGCCCACAGGCGCCGCATGGTGGCTATCTGCGCATCCAAACGCTTTCCACGCGTGCGCAATTCGGTACCGGAAGCCTCATGGTCGTCGGCGCGCCCGCCGACACCGACGCCGAGGGTCAGGCGGCCGTGCGAAAGCCGATCCAGGGTGGCGGCCTGTTTGGCCAGCAACGCGGGCTCCCGCAGCGGGGCGATCAGCACCTCGGTCTGCAACCGGAGGCGCTGTGTCACCCCGGCCAGATGAGCCAGTGTCACAAGGGGTTCCGGGTTGTCGTAGACCAGCCGGTCGAGCAGGCCGAGGGTGCTGAACGGGCCGTTCTCGGCTCGCAACGCCCATTCGGTGAGGCCTTCCGGATCGCCGATCGGCAGTCCGATGCCGAATGTCATGCGGCCGGATTCGGTGGTGATCATCAAGAATTCTCCATCAGTGGGGTCGACAAAATCGCGCCGCCCACTCCGCACCTCGCGATCGGAGGTGGATGCTCCCGCACTACGGCATACCTCTGGAGAGCACCGATTGGATTGCGAGAAATGTAGCCGCGATCGATGCGGCCCGCAAGCCGACATCGCGCGGAACTCAGGCAGGCTGCGCGGCGGACGCGGGGCCGGCGACCTGCTGGACCTCGTGCGCCTTGTCGGTCTCGCGCAGGAGCAGCAGACCCGTGGCCGCGATCAACGCCGAGGTCAGGCCGTGGACGCCGAACGTGGTGGCCGTGGAGCCGTGGTGGGCCGCGACGTTGACCATATCGCCGAGCGGGGCGACGGCCGTCATCAGCAGGACCCAGCCCAGGGCGCGGCGCTGGCCGGTCACCAGCAGGATGCCCGTGCCCAGGCCCATCGCGAGGTCGCGGCAGCCCTTCACGACGAGAAAGCCGCCGCCATCGCCGGCGGACGGAGTGCGCGTCGCGTCGGGAACCGCTGCCCGTCGCCTCCCCGGAAGGGTGTGCGGCGCAACGGCCCCAGCCCCTCGATCCGACCGGGCCCGCGGCCCGCGAGGCCGTCGCCGTGGCTCCGCTGCCGGGGCCGCCCCGCAACGCCGCGTGACCGCTGTCCGGCCCTCGGCCGGACCGACCCGGATGTGCTCTCGGCGACCCTCACCCGCACCGGGACCGTGTCCGGTATTGCCGTAAGGTGCACAGACGAAAGCCGACGGGCGTGGTATCGCCGCTGGGGGAGCGCTGGCGGTGCGGCGACACGGCCGCCGGGCCCCTTCGAGCTCGCGGCACGTACCCCCAGGCACGCCGTACTCGGAGAGGATCGACCCTTGGCGAATCTGATCAATCTGGAGCAGGTCCACAAGAGCTTCGGAATCACCCCGCTGCTGGACAATGTGTCCCTCGGCGTGCAGGAAGGTGAGCGGATCGGAGTCGTCGGTCTCAATGGTGGCGGTAAGACCACCCTGCTCGAGGTGCTGACCGGAATCGAGGAACCCGACGGTGGACGGGTGAGCCGGATCAACGGGCTGCGCATCGCGGTGGTGACCCAGCGTGGTGTGCTGCCCGAGGGCGCCACGGTCGGTGAGGTGGTGCTCGCCGGTCTGGCCGAGGACGCTCGGACGGACGGAGTGGCCGAGCACGAATGGGCCGCGAATCCGCGGATCCGCAGTGTGCTCGAGGGCATCGGCATCGCCGATCTCGGCATGGGCAGCTCCGTCACGAATCTGTCCGGTGGTGAACGCCGCCGGGTCGCGCTGGCCGCCGCGCTGGTGCGCGAACTCGATCTGCTGGTGCTCGACGAGCCCACCAACCACCTCGATGTGGAGGGTGTGCAGTGGCTGGCCGAACATCTGCTCGCCCGCCGCAGTGCGCTGGTGGTCGTGACGCACGATCGCTGGTTCCTCGACACCGTCGCCACGCGAACCTGGGAAGTGGTGGGCGGCAAGGTCGAAAGCTACGAGGGCGGCTACAACGACTGGATCTTCGCCCGCGCCGAACGCGCCCGCCAGTCCGACGCCACCGAGGCGCGCCGCCGCAATCTCGCCCGCAAGGAGCTGGCCTGGCTGCGGCGCGGACCACAGGCCCGCACCTCCAAGCCGCGCTACCGGGTCGAGGCCGCCGAGGCGCTGATCGCCGACGTGCCGCCGCCGCGCGACAACGTGCAGCTGGCCTCGTTCGCGCGAAAGCGCCTGGGCCGCGTGGTGATCGAACTCGAGGATGCCACCCTCGCGACCCCCGACGGCCGCGAGCTGGTCCGTGATCTGACCTGGCGGCTGGCGCCCGGTGAGCGGGTCGGTCTGGTCGGGGTGAACGGGTCCGGTAAGACGACCCTGCTGCGCGCACTGGCCGGTGACGCGGATCCGGTCGCAGGCAAGCGGATCCAGGGTCAGACCGTCCGGATCGGCTGGCTCCGGCAGGAACTCGACGATCTGCCCACCGATATGCGCGTACTGGAGGCGGTCTCCGATGTCGCCGAACGAACCATGCTGGGGGACAAGGAGATCAGTGCCGGGCAACTGGCCGAGCGGCTCGGCTTCACACCCGCCAAACAGCGCACGCCGGTCGGTGACCTGTCCGGTGGTGAACGCCGGCGCTTGCAGCTGACCCGCATCCTGATGAGTGAGCCGAACGTACTGCTGCTCGACGAGCCCACCAACGACCTGGACATCGACACCCTGCAGCAGTTGGAGGATCTGCTCGACGGCTGGCCCGGAACCCTCGTGGTGATCAGCCACGATCGCTATCTGATCGAGCGCATCAGCGATTCCACCTGGGCCCTGTTCGGCGACGGGAAACTCACCAACCTGCCCGGCGGTATCGAGGAATACCTGCGCAAGCGCGCGGCAGCAGCAGCCGCCCGCCGTCCCTCGGCGGGTTCCGCTCCTGCCGAAAACTCAGCTCCGGCAACGGATTCCGCGGCATACCGGGCGGCCCGCAAGGAGTTCGGCCGGCTGGAGCGGGCGTTGGAGAAACTCACCGAGCGCGAGGAACGGCTGCACGTGGCACTGGCCGAGGCCGCGACCGACCCGGACAGACTCGTCAGCCTGGGTGTGGAGCTGAAACAGGTGCAGAGCGAGAAGGAATCGACCGAGATGCGCTGGCTGGAGCTGGCCGAAGAGGTCGGCTGAGCTCGGCGACGGCCGTATCCGCAGCGGTGACCCTCCGGGCGCCGCCGGCGCCCGGGCAGCGCATCCGGCGTCGGCTCAGAGCGCCTGGTCCAGCGGCACCGGCAGGCACGTTCGAGTGAAGTCGGTGCCGAAGGGGATCAGCGCGATACTGCGATGGTTCACCTTGGTGCCGAACCCGCGCTTCATCAGCCGCCGTACCTCGGGCTGGGATTCCAGCAGTTGGTAGCGCGCCGGATTGCCCAGCTGATCACCGTCGACGGTGATCAGGCCCAGCCGCCGCAGATTCGTCAGATACGTGACCGCCCGGTCGGGGTAGCGCAGGGCGGCGACCTCGCCGATCAGCGACATCCCGGCCTCGAATCGTTGTGCTCCGGCACTCGATGCGCGGCCGGTGCGGATGTCGAGTGCGGGTTGCGGGCCGTCGAGGTAGAGGAAGCGCAGAATGCGAGCCTCGTCCGGCGCCAGCTCGGCCAGGATGCGGGCGAAGGCCGGATGGTCGGCGTCCTCGCCGTGCACATCGGCGGACCGGCGCAGCAGTTCGGCGCCGCGTTCGCGCAAGCTGGGCGCATCGGATGCGATGGGCGCGCCCGCGTGCGCGCCGTCGATCCCGAGCGCGCGCCGCACCGAAGCGCGAACCTGGTCACCGGCCTGCGACAGCACCCGATGCGGTGGCTGCCCGGCCATACTGCCGCGCACCACCGTGGCCGTCACCCCGACCGCGGTGCCCAGCCCCCACGACGCCACCTCGGTCACCGCACCCAGTGCCACCCGCACGACGCCCGTGGTGACGCGCACCGGTCCGGCGGCGCCGGAATCGGCGACCACCACGGCCGCGGACGGGCGGCGGACAAGTTCGGTCGTGTACTCGGCGTCCTCGATCGTCTCCTCGGCCTCGATGTCGGCCTCGGGTGCGGCGGTCGTCTCGTTCTCATCCGAGAACTCGGCGCCACCATCGGGTTCCGAGGCGGAGCCGGGTCCGCTCACAGCCATACGTTCGCCACTTCCGTTCCGAAGATCAGAAGATGAGCGTAACCGGCGATGAGCCCCAGCACACCGCCGTGAACGAACAAGAGCCACTCGTCCTGTTTGATCGCCGCGCGCAACATGTCGACGAAGTCCGGCGGTTTGAGCGCCGCCATCTGCTTGGCGATGTAGCGGCTGACCTGTTTGCTCTGCTGCGCGTTGAAGCCCGGATCGGCGAAGGCGACCGGTGCCAGCGATTTGGCCTCATCGGTGAACCGGTTCTGCAGCGTCGCATAGTCCCGGTTGCCGATCATGAATTTCAAAGCCCCGCGCATGGGGCCGAGGGCGCGATCGGTGGCCGGGCGCAAGGTGTCCTCGAGGATCTGCATGGTGCGGTCGGAGCGCGGTCCGTTCAGCAGTTCGTCACCGACATTGGCGATCGTGATGATCTGGGTCGCGACCAATTCCGCGTAGCCCTCGGTGATTTCGGGCTGCCGCTTGATCAGCAAACCCTGCCGCCACGGGCACCACCACTTCGGATAGGCGGGCGCGAAGATCATATTCAGCCCGATCCAGTTCACCACCCAGCCGATCACCACGCCGCCCACCGGCAGCACCACCAACGGCGACCAATGGGTCAGATGCAGCAGAGCGACGAGGACGAGACCCATCGGCGCGCCGAAATAGAAGCCGAAGTTCTGCATGAACCGCAACTCCTTGGCGCCCAGCACCTGAAAAACCGTGTTGAGCAACTGCGGCCGCGATTGGAAATACCGAATCACCATCTGTTTGACATCGAGTAGTTGTTCGATGTTCGAACCGAGTTCGTCGGTCAGTTCCTTCAGGATCTCCGGCAACTGTTCGCGGACCCGCTCGTGCACCCGCTCGCGAACCGGCGCGGGCAAGTTGTACCAGAGCTGGGGATGTTCGCGGCGGGCGATGTCCTCGACGATCTCGCGAATCTGGGACTGCGCCATATCGGTGAGGTGCGCGGCCAGTTCATCGGGTTCGAGTTCGCGATAGAAGTCGGCCACACTGCCGAGTTTCGACAGGCCTTTGTCAACGGCGATCGATGCCATCTTGTCCGCGCGCGAGGGAACGATTCCCTGCCATCCCATCCGGCCGTCGTACTGCAGCAACGGCAGCACCTGAATGCGCTTCGGAAGGTAGGGAAACAGCCATTTCAGACCGGGCATCGCAAACCCGTGAAAACGAATCGGCTTGAACAGCATCAGGATGCCGGTCCAGTTCGTGATATAGCCGATGACGCCCGTGAACAGAGGGATCGTGATCAGTTCGAGCAAAATCGTTGGGTGAAAACCCAGCAAACTATCCAGCACGACACCCTCCTGCCGACCCCTTACCGGTGACCGCCGTCACACCAGCACTTCAACGTACCCCGTCGGCCAGGCGAACCTTACTGTGAATTCAGGAAACGGGTCCAATTGCCACTCTGGTGACGTGGCCGGAGGCGGCAGCGTGCGTAACCACGGAGGCCGCCGCGTAAGTCGCCATCGGATTCTGCGACTGTAGCGACGTGGCCGGAGGCGGCAGCGTGCGTAACCATGGAGGCCGCCGCGTAAGTCGCCATCGGATTCAGCTCGGCAGCTGGTACACGGTAGCGTATCGGCAGAGGCTTCGATCACATCGTGCGATGGGAATGTCGCACCGGACAGCGGTGGCCGCAAGAATGACCGGAACCACATTCATGCCGCAGACGCTGTACGGGGTGTCGGTGCTCATGGCGCGGTAGGGATATGTGGGCGGATTCGTTCACCTGGCGATACTCGGAGACGGACGTGACAGACGACAGGACCGGACAGGATGTGGTCCGACCCGGTTCCCGTGCTGTGGAACGCAGCTCGGATGTGGAGAAGCGGCAGATCAGCAACGAAGCCCGCATGATCCGCGGCGTCTTCCGGGCAGCGGGGCTGGCGGCGGGTACCGCGGTCCGCGGCGGGCAGTGGGCGGTCGGTACGGGTTTCGAGGTCACCAAGCAGATCGCACAGGCCGCGCTGGACGGCGAATCCTCCACCGAGATCGCCGAACGCACCGGTGCCGCACTGCAGTCCGTCGCCCGCAGTGTGCTCGGCGTGACCGAGGGGTCGGTCCGCGAGATCGTCAGTTACGTACCCACCAACGGGCATCCGCCGCCGCCCGCGAGCGGTGGGCTGGTCCGCTCGGCCAGCCTGGTCGATCTGCGCCGTCGCGGTGACAATCTGCTCGCCCGGTCGGCCGATGTGTACTTCACCGAGGAAGTGCATCCCGCCTACGACCGCATCCTCGATCAGCTCGCCTCCGACGAGGCCCGCATTCTGCGATTCATGGCCATCAACGGCCCGCAGCCGTCGGTCGACGTGCGTACCAACCGGCCGCTCGGAATCGGCTCGGAGCTCGTCGCGGGCGATCTGACCTCCGTACCCGAACAGGCCGGTGTGCGGTATCCGGACCGGTCGCGGCTGTATTTGATCAACCTGACCAGGCTCGGTCTGCTGACCACATCCGACGATCCGGTGGTGCTGAGCCGTTATATGGTGCTCGAGGTCCAGCCGATCGTGGAATCGGCGCTCAAACAGGCCGGCCGGGTCCCCAAGATCGTGCGAAAGAGCCTGCGCCTCACCGAATTCGGCGAAGACTTCTGCAAGACCTGCTTCACCATCAACGGTTCCTGATCCGGCCGCACCGGTGAACGCTGTATAGCGATCCGATACAGATTTTCCGATCTGCGCAGATTAGCCGGATCCGGTGGGATTGTTGATGTATGGATTCCGATGCGGTCTCCGCGATCAGCCGGCTGAAATTCCGGTACCTGCGCGCACTCGACACCAAGTCGTGGGAAGACTTCGCCGACACGATGATCCCGGAGGCGACGGCGACTTACAGCGAGTACCTGCAGTTCGAATCGCGTGACGCGTTCCTGGCGTTCATGCGCAATACCCTGGGTCCGCATGTCATCACCGAACACCGGTGCGACCACCCCGAAATCGATGTCGACGGCGACGCGGCGACGGGGACCTGGTATCTGGCCGATACCGTCCTCATCCCCGGCCACAACATGCTGTTGCGCGGGGCGGCCTTCTACAACGACCGATATGTGCGCTGCGACGACGGCCGCTGGCGGATCGCCCACACCGGGTACGAGCGGACCTACGAGGTGGTGCTGTCGCTGTCGGACCTGCCGAGCCTGCGGCTGACCGCGAGCCGGTGGGGTGTGATCACGGGCGAGCCGGGAACGGTCCCCGACATCCCGGCCGTGGTCTCCGATATCGAGGACATCCCCGGTGGGCGCGAGGAAGAGCCCGACGAGGCGATCGGCTGAGTTGTTGGCGTCGGCTTCGCCGACGCGGGTTTTCGGCCCTTTGGGCCTCGATTTTTCCCTCCTCCGCTCAGTCGCTGCGCTCCTTCGCTCCGTCGGTCCAAAATCGAGGCGGGCCGAAAACCATCAGGGTTTTCGATGCGTGAGGGTGTTCGGCCGGTACTTGGTTGGCCGGCGGTCCGAAGGCGGCCCGGCTCGTCAGTCCGCGGTCGCGACCAGCGGTTCCAGGGTGAGTTCCGACATCTCCTTCTGGATGTACTGCAGCCGCCACTTGTCACTGAACAGAGCCAGAATCACGCCGTCGGTGCGGGTGAAGACCTCGACTCCGCGCTGGCGATCCAGTTCCGGCGCCGATTCCGCGTCGGTGCGCCGGGCCAGCTGATAGGGCAGGAAGTCCAGTTGCGTCTCGACATTGAATTCGGCCTGCATCCGGGCGGTGACCACCTCGAACTGCATCGGGCCGACCGCGGCCAGGACGGGAGAGGCGTCACCGCGGACATCGTTGCGCAGCACCTGCACGACACCTTCGGAATCGAGCTGGTCGATGGCCTTGCGGAACTGCTTGTACTTCCCCGCACTGCGGGCGCGCAGGGTGGCGAAATGTTCCGGCGCGAAGGACGGGATGGGCGGGAACTCCACCTTCTTGTCGACGAACAGGGTGTGCCCGGGAGCCAGGGCGGTGGCATTGACCAGGCCGACCACATCGCCCGGATAGGCGGTGTCGACGGTCGCGCGTTCCCGGCCGAAGACCGTGAGCGCGTATTTGGTCGCGAACGGCCTGCCGGTCTGGGCGTGGGTGACCACCATGCCGCGTTCGAATTCACCCGACACGATGCGCATGAACGCCAGCCGGTCGCGATGGGCGGCATCCATACCCGCCTGCACCTTGAACACCACCGCGCTGAACGGATCGGCAGGTTCCCGCTCGGTGCCGGCGATGTCGGCGCGCCCGGCGGGCGGCGGAGCCAGCGACACCAGCGTGTCCAAGATCTGGCGCACACCGAAGTTCAGCATCGCCGAGGCGTAGATCACCGGTGAGGTCTGCCCGGCGAGGAACAGTTCCTGATCGTGGTCCTGGCCGGTGGCCGAGAGCAGTTCGCTCTCCTCGGCGGCGGTGTCCCACGGCTCACCCTCACGCGCGGCCGCCTGCTCGGGAGCGAAGGACTCCTCGGGAGCGATGGTGGCACCACCGGCGGTGCGGGTGAAATGGATGTACTCGGTCGCGGTGCCCTCGTCGCCGCGGCGCAGCAGGCCCCGGAAATCGCCCGCGATACCGACCGGCAGGAACAGGGGAGTGGGGGTCAGGCCGATGCGCTCGCTGATCTCGTCGAGCAGTTCCAGCGGTGCGCGCCCGGGCCGGTCCCATTTGTTGATCACGGTGATCACCGGAATGCCACGATGACGGCACACCTGGAACAGTTTGAGCGTCTGCGGCTCCAGGCCCTTGGCCGCGTCGATCAGCATGACCGCGGCATCGACGGCGGTCAGCACTCGGTAGGTGTCCTCGGAGAAATCCGAGTGGCCGGGGGTGTCGACCAGATTGATCACGCACTCGCCGTATTCGAACTGCAGCGCGGTGGAGCTGACCGAGATACCGCGCGCCTTCTCCATTTCCATCCAGTCCGAGACCGTGGATTTGCGGCCGGATTTCCCGTGAATGGCACCGGCTTCGGAAATCATCTTGGCGTGCAGTGCCAGCGCTTCGGTGAGTGTCGATTTACCCGCGTCGGGGTGGGAGATCACCGCGAAGGTGCGCCGCCGTTCCGCCTCCTGCGCCACCCGCCCGGATGTGGTCGTGCTGGCTGCGGGGGAATTCACCGATCGGCTCCTCTTCGCGGGATGAGTGCAAAGCATCAGAATACGGGAACCGGTGAATCCGGCCCGCGCCGGGATCTCCGTCTCGGACGGGAAAGCGCCCGGTCACAGGCGTGCCGGCCAGCCGGCCCGGTCGCGGACCCTGGCCGGAGTCCGGGACCTTCTCAGGCCGACATGTGCAGTGCGACGGTGTCGCGTACCAGTGCGTCCAGACCGATCCCGGGGGCGATCAGTTCGACGCTGCGATTGGCGACCAGTGTGGCGATGCCGTGCATATTCGTCCACAGGCCGAAGGCGCGCTCCGCCGGACGGTCGGGGGCGCATTCGGCGACGAGGTCCACCCAGGATCGATAGATCGGCAACGTCCTGCGACGCAGATTCTCCCCCGATCCCTGCAACAGGTCGTGCCGGAACATCAGGGTGAACATCTCCGGTCGCCGGCCCGCGAAGTCGATGTACTCGGTGGCCATCCGGTCGATGCGCACCCGAGGTGGTTCGTGATCGTGTGCGGCGAAACGCGCACTCAGATCCGCGAATCCGCGCACCGCGATCCCGGCCAGCAATGCGTTGTGGGTCGGGAAATAGCGCCGCGGCGCACCATGGGAGACCCCCGCTTCGCGGGCGATGGCGCGCAGTCCCAGCTGTGCCGCCCCGACCTGTTCCAGCATGGCCACCCCCACGCTGACCAGCCGTTCTCGCACCGGTTCGTCCACACCCATGCCACACATTGTCGCGCCCAGGAGCGGTGTGGACGCACCTCGGGTGAATCGGAGTGGCGCGCCGCATCAGTCGCGGCGGAGATCGGCACGTGTTCCGGGTCCGCCTCTTCCTGTGCCGATCCGCGGATGCGTTGAGTAGACAGTGTCTACTAGCATGGGTAGACACTGTCTACAAGGGTTCGTGGAGGAGTGGTATGTGGTATTGGATTTTGAAATTCATCCTGATCGGTCCCGTACTGCGAATATTGGGCCGCCCGAAAGTCGAAGGGTTGCACAATATTCCGGATGAGGGGCCGGTGATCATCGCCGCCAATCACCTCGCCGCGATCGACTCGCTGTACCTGGCGCTGGTCCTGCCCCGCCGGATCACCTTCCTGGCCAAGAGTCAGTATTTCGACGAGCGAGGGTGGCGTGGCCGGTTGAATCGGTGGGTGATGACGGCGACGGGCCAGGTGCGCGTGGACCGGACGGGCGGTTCGGCCGCCGCCGACGCCCTGGCCGCGGCGGTCGGAATTCTGGCGTCCGGTGGCGTGTGGGGGATTCATCCCGAGGGCACCCGATCGCCGGACGGCCGGGTCTATCGCGGGCGGACCGGCGTCGTCCGGGTTGCCGTGCGGACCGGTGCGCCGGTCGTCCCGGTGGCGTTGACCGGCACCGATCGGGTGGATCGGCGCGGTGCGCGGCTGCTGCGGTTCGGCAAGGTGCGCATCGTGTTCGGTCCGCCGCGCCGGTTCGAGCCGGTCGGCCGGGCCGCGGTGCGGGCGGCGACCGATGATCTGATGGTCGAACTGGCCATGCGCTCGGGCCGCCGGTATGTCGACTGCTACGCCGCGAATTTCCGGGCCGAATCGGCCTGACTCCGGGACCGCATTACCGTATCGGGGGGTTGCACGGGGCGGTTTCGGTCACATGCTATTGTTCTCGGGTTGTCTCGGCGAGGGTGTGGCACCCAGTGCACACCGTGATCGACGCGGCTCGGCTTCCGGTCGTTGTCGTGTGGTCGTCTCCCGACAAGCAGACCCTTTCGCCAGATGGTCCGAATACGGATGGCATCTGGCCAGCACACCGTCCGCCCCGGAAAGCCGTAGGAGAGTATTCCAGTCATGTCCGACGTCAGCGTTCTCGAAGCCACGACCCGCACCGAATTCGGCAAGGGCGCCGCACGACGTACCCGCCGTGACGGCAACGTTCCCGCTGTCCTGTACGGCCACGGCTCGGCGCCGACGCATGTGGCGGTGAACGCCCAGGCCTTCGCCGCCATCCTGCGTGAGCACGGCACCAACGCCATCGTGGACCTGCAGATCGACGGCAAGAAGCAGCTGGCCATGACCAAGTCCGTGGTCGTGCACCCGATCCGCCGCTACATCGAGCACGCCGACCTGTTGATCGTCAAGCGTGGCGAGAAGGTCGTCGTGGACGTGCCGGTCGCGCTGTCCGGCGACGCCGCCCCCGGCACCCTGGTCACCCAGGAGACCACCACCCTGTCGGTCGAGGCCGACGCGCTGAAGCTGCCCGAATCCATCGAGGTCTCCGTCGCGGGCATCGAGGCGGGCACCCAGATCACCGCCGGTGAGATCGCGCTGCCCAAGGGCACCACCCTGGCCGGTGACCCGGAGCAGCTGATCGTCAACATCATCGTCGCCCCGGCCGCCGAGGCCACCGAGGCCACCGAGGGTGAAGCCGAGGCCGAGGCAGAGAGCGCCGAATAATTCGCGCCACGCCATCGTTTCGATGACGGATTCGAACGCGCCCGCACTCGTTGTGGGCCTGGGTAATCCCGGGACCGAATACGAGCGCACGCGTCACAATGCCGGTTTCCTGGTCGCCGATGTGCTCGCCGAGCGCATCGGCGGCCGGTTTTCCGTGCACAAGAAGTCGGGTGCCGATCTGCTCGAGGCCCGGCTCGACGGCCGCAAGATCCTGCTGGCCAAGCCGCGTAGCTATATGAACCTGTCCGGCCGGCCGGTCGCGGCGCTCGCGCGGTTCTTCTCGGTTGTGCCCACCGAGGTCATCGTCGTGCACGACGAACTCGATCTGCCGTTCGGCAGTATCCGGCTCAAACGCGGTGGTGGCGAGGGCGGCCACAACGGGCTGCGCTCGATTTCTAATGCGTTGTCCACCAAGGACTATCTGCGGGTGCGCTTCGGCGTGGGCCGCCCGCCCGGGCGCCAGGATCCGGCCGATTTCGTATTGAAACCCTTTGCCGCCGCCGAACGCAAAGAGGTTCCGGTCCTGGTCGAACAGACCGCCGACGCGGTGGAACTGCTGTTGCGCGTGGGGCTGGAAACCGCTCAGAACCAACTGCACTGACCCACCACTCCGGGAATCTCGGCCTGGTTCAGGTTCGGGGGTTGCGTCGGTGACCGGCGGTGCGAGGGTGGTTCTGTCGGCCGGTACCCGGTGAGTCACCCATGTGCTTTCGAAATCGGTTGTCGCCGTGCGATCTGGCTGTGGTGTTCCGGTCAGCCTGCGGGATCACATGATCTTCTGCGATGATTCGCTTGTGCGGGACCATACGATGATCTTCGACAGATATCGCGGTGTGCTGCTGGGTGGGGCGGTTGGTGACGCACTCGGGTGGCCGATCGAATTTCTGAAACTGGAGCAGATCCGCGATCGGTTCGGGCCGGACGGGCTCACCGATTTCGCTCCGGCGGCAAGCGATCCCGCGCCCAAGCACATCACCGACGATACGCAGATGACGTTGTTCACGGCCGAGGGACTGTTGCGGTGCGCGCCGGGCGCCGACCCGGTACCGGTGCTGCGACGCGCCTATCTTCGCTGGTTGCAGACTCAGCGGGAATCGGGGCCCGGTCCGCGGTCCGACGGCTGGCTGTCGAGTCTGCCGTATCTGTACGCGGTGCGCGCACCGGGCAACGCCTGTATGGGCGGGCTGAATCGGCAGACGGCGCAGTACATTCCGCCGCAGCCGTTCGGCACACCAGGCTCGGTGAATCCCGACTCCAAGGGTTGCGGCACCGTGATGCGTTCGGCGCCTTTCGGATTGGCGGCGCTGGGTCCCGAGGGTGCCTTCGAACTGGCCGCGCGCTGTGCCCAGCTCACGCACGGCCACCCCACCGGATCCGCGGCCGCCGGCGCCTTCGCCGCACTCATCGATCGGGTGGTCACCGGAATCGATCTGCGAACCGCGGTACGCGACAGCATTGTTCAGGTGGAGAACTCTCCCGGCGGAGCGGAGACCGCGGCGGCGCTGCGGCGGGCCGTGGCGACCGCCGAAGCCGGCCCGGCGACCTCCGAAGGCGTCGAGACGGTCGGCGAGGGCTGGGTGGCCGAGGAATGCCTGGCCGTCGCCGTCTACTGCGCACTGGAGGCCGACCGGTCCGGTGACCCGCGCCGCGCACTGTTGTTGTCGGTCAACCATTCCGGTGATTCCGACTCCACGGGCGCGGTGGCCGGCAATCTGCTGGGCGCCTGCCATGGACTCACCGAGCTCCCGCTGGACTGGTGCGGCGCGGTGGAGGGGCGCGATGAGCTGGCCCGGGTCGCCGATGATCTGGTGGCGAACTTCGTCTACGGCGACCGGGCGCCGCTGGGGACCAGGTATCCCGTGGATGTTGTGGAAGAGGCCGTCGCGCGGTAGGCGCCGCGCTCAGTTCGTATGAGCCAGCCGCTCGACCGCATCGAGGAAGCGGTCGAGTTCGGCGGTGGTGACGAAGCAGTGCGGTGAGGCGCGAACCACGGCATCGAGGTGGCGGGCCGACATGTCCAGCAGCGTCGAACCGCGATGACTCACCGTCACGGTGATATCCGATTCGCGGAGCCGATCGCGAATCTCGACCGGATCGATTCCCTCGATCGTGAACGAGACGATGCCCGAATGCTCGGTGCCCAGATCGCGCACGGTGGCTCCGCGCACGCCGGGCAGGTGTTCGCGCAGATAGCGGGCATTGGCGGCGACCGCGGCGAAGACGTTGTCCGGCCCCAGATCCAGCAGATAGCGCACGGCCGCACCCAATCCCAGCCGTGCCGCCACATCGCATTCCCAGAATTCGAATCGGGTGGCGTCGGCGGCGATCCGGTAATCCTGCGGTCCGGTCCAGGCGGCACTGTGCAGATCGAGGCGGCTGGGTTCCAGCTCCCGGCAGATCTCCGGCCGGACGTAGAGGAATCCGGTGCCACGCGGTCCACGCAGCCATTTCCGCCCGGTGGCCGACATCGCGTCGACACCCAGCTCCGTGACATCTATGGGGAGCTGACCGGCCGACTGGCACGCGTCCAGCAGCACCAGCGCACCCACCCGATGTGCGATCCGGGTGACGTCGGCCACCGGATTGACCAGGCCGCCATTGGTCGGTGCGTGCAGCAGCGACACCACCTTCACGCGGTCGTCGAGCAGCTCGGCCAGGGCCTCGAGATCGATCCGGCCGGTGGCATCGCTCGGGATCGCTTCGACGGTGGCTCCGGTGGCGCGGGCTCGCTGCAGGGCGGCGATGGCATTGCTGGCGTAGTCCGAACCGGAGATGAGGATCCGGTCGCCGGGGCGCAATGGGACGGCGTAGAAGAAGTCCGACCAGGAACGAGAAGCGCTGTCGCTGAGGGCGATCGAGGAGGAATCGGCACCGATCAGCGTGCCGATGGCGGATTTCACCCCCGCGAGATCGTCGAGCCGCTCATTGGCCGCGCGATATCCGCCGATCTCGCCCTCGCGGCGCAGATGGGCGGTGATGGTGTCGGCCACGACCTGTGGCGGGAGGGAGGATCCGGCACTGTCGAGAAAGACCGGTGACAGGCCGGCCGGATCGGCGTAGGCGGGGATATCGGCGCGCAGGCGGGGAATATCGAGCACGACACGACGGTATGTCATGGGCGGTCGTCATCGCCGCAAACCGCTGCCGGCACGGCCTGGATCAGCTGCGCAGCCGCGGCGGCACTCTCCTGCGGCGGGCTCGGCCGATCGGTGTCGAGCCACCCCACGATCGTTCGAACGGACATCGCCCCGACGATGCCGGGGACGAATCCCCTCGCGCTCTGTCCGGCCAGACGTTCGCTCGACATGGCCGTGACGTCGGCCATCTCCACCATCGCCTCGGCGAATATCTGTTCGACCAGTTCGCACTTGTCGCGGTGGAACGCTGCTCCGCTGACCATGGCGCGCGTGGCCGGCTCGCGCGCCGTGATCCGGTCGAGGCCGCGCATCGGGCCGTGTATGGGTCGCCTCCGGGAATCCGGCCCCGCTCGAGGCGCGCACGCTGTCGCAACGGGGCTCGACGGTATGGGCGGTGCCCTCGGCGTCGTCATCCGCACATCCGATGCGGAACAGCGCACCGATGTCGAGCAGGCGCTCGCGGCCGCGCGGGCCGGTGAGCTGGTTCCCAGGATCATCTACGCCCACATTCCGCTCGCCGCTGCCGCTCGCCGCTGCCGCCGCTGCCGCTCGCCGCTGCCGCCGCCGCTGCCGCCGCTGCTGCCGCTGCTGCCGCTGCTGCCGCTGCTGCCGCTGCTGCCGCTGCTGCCGCTGCTGCCGCTGCTGCCGCTGCTGCCGCTGCTGCCGCTGCTGCCGCTGC
>NZ_JBFAUW010000010.1:203335-317174 GCF_040679495.1 Nocardia sp. NPDC052254
TGCCGCCGCTGCCGCCGCTGCCGCCGCTGCCGCCGCTGCCGCCGCCGCTCGCCGCCGCGGGCTCGAACAGCGCCGTTCGGCGGGCGCGGTGGTGTTGTCGGTCCGGCCGTGACCAGGCTGTTCACCGTTTCGTCAGATTTCCTGTCGGTGGCCGCGACTAATCTGGTTCGAGTCGGTGGAAGAACCTGGCGTGGTCTTCTGTTGTACGGCTACACGCGATACCGGCCGGACCGGGGCGGTGGTCGACCCTGTGCGGGCTGAGCGGAGGTTGGCATGGCGGTAACTGTGGACAAGGCACCGGCTGAGCCGGGTGTGGGTTTGTCGTCGCGGGCCGTGGCGGAGGCTTATGTGGGTGGTGTCTGCTTCAAGCAGGGGCCGCCCAGACTCATCGGCGCCGAACTGGAGTGGCTCACCGCGTGTGGTGTGTCTTCGGCGTCGGATTCGCGTCCGCGGCTGTCGATGCTGGCCGACGCGTTGGGTCCCTATGCACCGCAGTCCATTTCGCCCGATTCTCCCGCCAAAGTGCTTCCCGGGGGCAGCCGGATCACCCTCGAACCCGGTGGTCAGGTCGAACTCTCCAGCGCCCCCTTCGACGATGCCTCGCAGCTGTGTGCCCGGCTGCTCGAGGATTCTCAATTCTTGTCCGGTTTGCTCGAAACCCGGTCCATTCGAATCATTTCCGGCGCCGCGGACCCGGATCGCCGGGCTCGCCGAGTCCTCCGGCTGCCCCGCTATCGAGCGATGGAACGGTCGTTCGCGGGTGTCGGACCGTACGGCAAACTCATGATGTGCAATACGGCCGCCACGCAGGTCAGCGTGGATGCCGGCGCCGATCGTGCCGAAATCGCCGCCCGGTGGAACGCGCTCTACACGATCGGCCCGGCGTTGCTCGCGGCCTTCGCCTGTTCCCCGCGACTGCGCGGTGCCCCCGCCGGTACCTGGGCTTCGCAGCGAATGCGGACCTGGCTGCGGCTCGACCACACCCGCACCCGGCCGCCGGTGCGGAACTGGAACGATCCGATCACCGACTACGGCCGGTGGGCGCTGGATGTCCCGCTGTTGTGTGTGCGGCGCGGCGGCTCCGAGACGGATTGGACGGCGCCGCCAGGGGCGAGTTTCGCCGACTGGCTGTGCGGTGCGCTCGACGAGGAGATCGGCCGGCGACCGGAGCGCGAAGACCTCGACTACCACCTCACCACGATTTTTCCGCAGGTCCGCGCGTCCGGACATCTGGAGATCCGGTACCTCGACGCCCAGCCCGAGGAGCAGTGGACGGTGCCGATCCATGCGGTCGACGCGCTGATGTCGGCACCGGCGGTGGTGGCCGAGGCGGCCGCGGTGGCCGAACCGGTCGCCGACGACTGGGCCATGGCGGCACGCTGTGGTCTGGCCGATCCGCAGATCCGCGAGGTCGCGGTGGCGCTGCTGGCGCTGGCCGCCGAACACGCCCGTACCGATGACGCGGCCGACCAGATCGGTGCCGCGGTGCGCCGCTGTCGCGAGGGGCGCACGCCCGGCGGTGCGATCGCTCGCTGTGAGCCCGCAGGAGATGCCGAATGACCATGATGAGCCACCCGGCACGACTGTGGGGAGAACGTCGATGACCACACACACCGGAAACGATCGCGCCGAGACGGAGCGTCTGCGCACCCGGATCGCGGAGGTTCTGACCAGGTCCCGCGCCCGTACGACCCTGCTGACCGAGGCGGTCGACGAGGCGGAACTGGTCGCCCAGCATTCACCGTTGATGAGCCCGCTGGTGTGGGACCTCGCTCATATCGGCAACCAGGAAGAGCTGTGGCTGGTGCGCGATGTCGGTGCTCGCGAGCCGGTGCGTGCCGACATCGACCATCTCTACGACGCGTTCCGTCACCCCCGCGCCGATCGCCCGGCCCTGCCACTGCTGGATCCGGCCCAGGCTCGCGGCTATGTGGGGACCGTCCGGGAAAAGGTCCTCGATGTCCTCGATACCAGTCCCTTGCGCGGAGATCGTCTGGTGGACAGCGGTTTCGCCTTCGGAATGATCGCCCAGCACGAACAGCAACACGACGAGACCATGCTGGCCACTCATCAGCTACGCCGCGGCCCGGTCGCACTCTCGGCCCCGCCCGCACCCGGTGCCCGGGTCGCGGTCGGTGACGAGGTCGTCCTTCCCGCAGGCGAATTCGTGATGGGTACCTCCACCGACCCGTGGGCGCTGGACAACGAAAGGCCCGAGCATCGGGTGCACGTGCCCGGATTCGCGATCGACGCCGCCCCGGTCACGAATGCGCAATATCAGGCATTCATCGACGACGGCGGATACCGGCGCCGGGAGCTGTGGTCGTCGCGTGGCTGGGCGCATCGGGTCGAATCGGATCTGCGGGCTCCGCAGTTCTGGGAGCTCGACTCCGACAATCGCTGGTGGCGAAGGGCTTTCGGTAGCGTGCGCCCGGTGCGTCCGCAGCAGCCGGTGGTGCATGTGTGCTGGTTCGAGGCCGAGGCGTACGCCAACTGGGCCGGCAAGCGGCTGCCCACCGAGGCCGAATGGGAGAAGGCCGCGCGTTTCGATCCCACCACCGGCCGGTCGCGCCGCTACCCGTGGGGTGATGCGGATCCGGGCGAGAGCACCGCCAATCTCGGCCAGCGTCATCTGGAACCGGCGGATGTGGGCGCCTATCCGGCCGGTGCCTCCCCGGGCGGGGTGCATCAACTGATCGGTGACGTGTGGGAGTGGACCTCCTCGGGTTTCGAGCCGTATCCGGGCTTCGGCGCCTTCCCGTATCGCGAGTACTCCGAGGTGTTCTTCGGCGGTGACTATCGGGTCCTGCGTGGTGGTTCGTTCGGTACCGATCCCGTCGCCTGCCGCGGCACCTTCCGCAACTGGGATCATCCGATCCGGCGGCAGATCTTCTCCGGGTTTCGCCTGGCCCGTGATCTGCGACCGGACGAGCGCTGATGTGCCGGCACCTCGGCTATCTGGGGCCACCGGCCGCGGTGGGGGAAATCCTCACGCGGGGGCCGCATTCCCTGCGCACCCAGGCGTGGGCGCCCACGGACATGCGCCGCGGCGGCACCATCAACGCCGACGGTTTCGGTGTCGCCTGGTGGGTTCCGGAGGTGGTCGCCACCGCCGACATCGGTGACGGTGCCGGCCGCGCGGGCATCGGCGACGGCACCGAGGCAGGTCCCGGGCGGATCGGCGGTCGGGCGCCGATCCGGTTGCGGGCCAGCCGCTATCGCAACCCCGCACCGATCTGGACCGATCCCGCCGTGGACGAGGTCCTGCCGCAATTGCGGTCGACGGCGGTGCTGGGGGCGGTGCGATCGGCAACGGTCGGTATGCCGGTCGAGCGTTCCGCCTGCGCGCCGTTCGTCGACGGATGCTGGGCCTTCAGCCACAACGGTGTGATCCCCGAGTGGCGCGCGGTATTGCCCGAGGTGGCAGCGCAATTCGGTGCGCCGGATCTGCTGACGGCCGAAGCCGCGACCGATTCGGCGGCGCTCTGGGTGATCGTGCGCGCGGCCCTGTCGGGACGAACAGGCGCGGTCGAGGCGCGAACCGGAGATATGAGCGAGCCGCGTGCGGATGCGAGCGTCGCCACGGACGAGGTCGCCGATGTTCTGGCGGGGACGGCGCTCGCGATCCTCGCGCGCGCCCCCGCCGCACGGCTGAACCTCCTGCTCGCCGATGGCGGAACCCTCTGGGCGACAACCGTGTATCACTCCCTGTCGGTACTGGTCACCGATGAGCTCGCAGTCGTCGCGTCCGAACCCTATGACGACGATCCGCGCTGGCGGCCCATCGCCGATCGGCAGGTACTGACCATGCGGCCCGGTCATCTGACCGTCACATCCCTCGACAGCCGACCCTCTCTTCTCTCCGCTGGACCCGATGAATCCGAAAGGGCGCGTTCATGATCGAACCGACGCTGGAAGTCCACCTCACCGACGAGGACCTCGCCGTCGCCCTGCGTTCGGACGCGCGGAGCGGACTGACCGCGACGCCGAAGACCCTGCCGCCCAAATGGTTCTACGATGCCCGCGGCAGTGAGCTTTTCGAGGCCATCACCGAGCTGCCCGAATACTTCCCGACTCGGACCGAGCGCGCGCTGCTGGAACGGGTGGTCGGCGATATCGCCCGGATCGCGCAGGCCGAGGTGCTGGTGGAGCTGGGCGCGGGCTCGGCGGCCAAGACCCGGTTGCTGCTGTCGGCCATGTTGTCCGAGGGGCCGTTGAAGACCTATGTACCGCAGGATGTCTCGGTATCGGCGCTGCGCGGCGCCGCCGCGCAGATCGGGGTCGAATTCCCGAATCTCGCGGTGCACGGCGTGGTCAGCGATTTCACCGATACCCTGCACAATCTGCCCCGGGGCGGGCGCCGGACGATCGCCTTCCTCGGCGGCACCCTCGGCAATCTCGTGCCCGCCGAACAGGCCGAATTCCTCGCCGGTATTCAGCGGGTGCTCGAACCCGGTGAACAACTGCTGCTCGGTGCGGGCCTGGTCACCGATCCGGCCGTCCTGGTGCCCGCCTACGACGATGCCGCGGGGGTGACGGCGGAATTCAACCGGAATGTGCTGCACGTACTGAACTCTCGGCTGCACGCCGATTTCGATCCGGACGCCTTCACCCATATCGCGCACTGGGACGCCGACAACGAATGGATCGAGATGCGCCTGGAGGCCACTCGCGATATGACGGTGTCGATCGCGGACCTCGGCCTGGTCGTACACTTCGCGGCCGGCGAGCAGATGCGCACGGAGATCTCCGCGAAGTTCCGGCTCGACGGCCTGGCGCAGGAATTGGCGGCCGCCGGGTTCACGACCGAACAGGTGTGGACCGATCCGGACGATCGTTTCGTACTGGTGCTCGCCGAGCGGCGCTGACCGTCAGGGACCGAGAACCGCGCCCAGCCAGTCCACCAGGGGCCGCATCGCCTCCCAGGCGGTGCGGACCTCGGTGCCGGTGCGGGAAGTCTTCAGCCAGTCCGGTGCACCGAAGTTCCGGCGCACCACCAGCGATTTGTGCCGCAGCAGATCGATACGCGGATGGTCGGCGGCATAGCCCTTGGGGCGGGTCTTGAGCTGATCGCCGCCGACTTCGTAACCCGCCGTGGTCAATTCGTCGAGCAGGCGCTGCAGTTCGGGCCCGCGGACATCGTCGTCGATCGTGGTTCGCAACCGCGCGAGCTGCTCCGGCGTCATGGCGTACACGCCGCCCGCCACGAACAGTCCGGGCGCCCCGATCTGCACATACCATCCGGTACCCGGGGCGACCGCGACGAACGCACCCTGATGCTCTTTGTAGGGCGATTTGTTCTTCGCGAACCGCACATCGCGATACGGCCGGAAGAGCTTCGCCGTCCCGAAGTCATCTTCGAGCTCTGTGGTCAGCGCCAGCATGGGCGCGCGCACCGACGCCTCGTAGACATGCTTGTGCGCGGTCCAGAAAGCCTTCGAATTATCGGCTTCCAGATCTTCGTAGAAGTCCAGCCCGGCGAACGGGAACCCCGCGAATCCGCTCATTCCGCCAATCTAGTGCCCCGGTCCGACGGGGAAATCGCCGGGCGCCGGGCCGCCGGTCAGTCGCCGGGTTCGTCGACCACCTCGATGGCCGCGACCTCGGCGGGCCGATCGTCCTCGGCCCGCTCCTCGTCACGATGTCGCCGCCGCGTCCACTCCTGGTCCAACTCGCTCTTGATCCCGAGCCGGCCGTCGTCGTTGTTCTCGTGGTACTCGATCACCAGATCCTGCGGGGGATCGTCGATATAACGCTGATACTCACGAATCTCATCGGCCTGCTCGTCATCGCCGAGGTCGTAGTCCAGATCCTCGCGGTCTTCGTCGTCCATATCGAACACCTCGTCCGTCAAACGGAACTCCTCGCGCTCGTCGGCCATCCCGAAGCTCGCCTCTCTCACGGGCAGGCACACCACCAGCAATCCGGCGTACCCTCCCTCAACGCTACCGCCGCCCCAGGCTGAAGTGAATAGAACCGCTGCTCGAGCGCTTGGAGGGTCGCAAAATGACCAGTGGCCCCGTCGGAAGAATCCAACGAGACCACTGATCCAGCGAGCATGTGGGTAACTCACCGGGCACGCCCAGAACTCCCCACGGCGACAAGGTGAGACCGGGAGCCGAAGCCACCGACCACCTCACGGCACGCAAAAGTCCCGGGAGGCGGCCCAGCCTAAGCGCTGCCGTTGAAGAGGCCGGTGACCGAGCCGTTCTCGAAGACCTCGCGGATCGTCCGGGCCAGCAGCGGCGCGATCGACAGCACGGTCAGCGAGGGGAACTTCTTGTCCTCGGTGATCGGCAGGGTGTTGGTGACGATGACCTCTTTGGCGCCGCAGGAGGCCAGCCGCTCGGCCGCGGGGGCCGACAGCACGCCGTGGGTGGCGGCGATGACCACATCGCCCGCACCGGCCTCGCGCAGCACGCGCACGGCCTCGGCGATGGTGCCACCGGTGTCGATCATGTCGTCGATCAGGATGCAGGTGCGGCCCGCGACGTCACCGACGGGGCGGTGCGACTTGACCTGGTTCGGCACCAGCGGGTCGCGGGTCTTGTGGATGAAGGCCACCGGGGCGCCACCCAGCGCGTCGGCCCACTTCTCGGCGACCTTCACGCGGCCCGCGTCGGGGGAGACGATGGTGCAGTTGTCGGTGCTGTAGTGGTTGCGCACGTACTCCGACAGCTGGACCAGCGCGTGCATGTGGTCCACCGGGCCGTCGAAGAAGCCCTGGATCTGGTCGGTGTGCAGATCGACGGTGATGATGCGGTCCGCACCGGCGGTCTTGAGCAGGTCGGCGACCAGACGCGCGGAGATGGGCTCACGACCGCGGTGCTTCTTGTCCTGGCGGGCATAGGGGTAGAACGGCAACACGGCGGTGATGCGCTTGGCCGAACCGCGCTTGAGCGCGTCGATCATGATCAGCTGTTCCATCAGCCACTGATTCAGTGGTGCCGGAAAGCTCTGCAGCACAAAGGCATCCGAGCCGCGCACGGACTCCTCGAACCGCACGAAGATCTCGCCGTTGGCGAATTCGCGAGCGGTTTGCGGTGTGATCGCGACGTCGAGTTCCTTCGCGACCTGCTCCGCCAACTCGGGGTGAGCACGCCCCGAGAACAGCATCAGGTTCTTCTGGTTGTCGGTCGAGAACGCGGTCACTCTGTGTTGCCATCCTTTTGCTCGATTGCCTGACTCGCCCTGTTGTCGGCCGCGATAGCCTCCGCCGCCGCCTGCGCCGCGGCCGTCCCGGGACGGTACCGCTGCACCCAGCCCTCAATGTTCTTCTGTGCTCCGCCCGATACGGCGAGCGCCCCCGGCGGAACGTTTCTACGCAGCACAGTACCCGCACCCGAATACGCGCCGTCGCCGACCGTCACCGGTGCGACGAACATCGTGTCGCTGCCGGTGCGGACGTGCGAACCGATCACCGTGTGATGTTTGGTCACGCCGTCGTAGTTGACGAACACGCTCGATGCGCCGATGTTGCTGTACTCGCCGATGGTGGCGTCGCCGACGTAGGTCAGATGCGGAACCTTGGAATGCGCGCCGATGCTGGCATTCTTCGTTTCCACGAACGCACCCAATTTGCCGGACTCCCCGACGATGGTCCCGGGGCGCAGATACGCGAACGGCCCGATGGTGGCACCGGTGGCGATGGTCGCGCCCTCACCGTGTGTCCGGATCACCTTCGCGCCCTCGCCGACCACCACATCGGTCAGTGTCGAATCGGGACCGACCTCGGCATCCTCGCCGATCACGGTCGCGCCCAGCAGTTGCACACCGGGCCGGATGACGGCGTCGCGGCCGATCCGAACCCCGGCGTCGACCCACGTGGTGGCCGGATCGATCACGGTGACACCGGCACGCATGTGGCGCTCGACGATGTAGCGATTGAGTGTGCGGGCCGCCGCGGCCATCTGCACCCGGTCGTTGACCCCGGTCACCTTCGCGGCATCGACCAGGCGGGCGCCGTGGACCGGATGGCCGGCCTCGCGCGCCAGCTTCAGCACATCGGTCAGATACAGCTCGTGCTGGGCGTTCGCGGTGGTGAGCCGGTTGATCATCTTCCGCAGCACGGTGACGTCGAAAACGTATACGCCGGAATTGACTTCGCCGATCGCGGCCTGTTCGGGACTGGCGTCGGCATGCTCCACGATCTCGAGGACACCACCGTCCTCGTCGCGCACGATGCGGCCGTAGCCGTTGGGGTCCTCGGGGACGAAGGTCAGCACCGTGACCGCCGGCCGCGGGTGGTAGCTGCGGTGTTCGTCCAGCAGCGCGGACAGCGTGTGCCCGTCCAGCAACGGCACGTCGGCGGAGGTGACGAGCAGATCCCCGGTGAAGTCCTCGGGTAGCGCGGTCAGTGCGCACTGCACGGCGTGCCCGGTGCCGAGCTGCTGTTCCTGGAGGGCGGAGACGATGTGGCGACTCAGTTCCGCCGCAACGGAATTCACCGCTGCGCCGACCTGCTCGCGATCGTGGCCGATCACCGTGATCAGTGCGGTGGGGTCGATCTCGTTCGCCGCGTGCAACGCATGCTCGAGCATGGTGCGACCGGCCAGCGAATGCAGCACTTTGGGTGTCTTCGACCGCATTCGAGTTCCGGCACCGGCGGCAAGAACGACGACGGCGGTCTGCTGTGGCATGGATCTCCCTCGGCTGCCTGTATGCCTGTCATCGTGCTGGTGAGCTGTCCTGGCTGACAGCGCACTCGGCTGCCGGCGGCGCGCCGACCGCCCACACCCTAGTGCACCCGAACCCGGGCCCGGCGACACAGTCGTTCGGGGGATCGGGAAGTCACCGCCGGTAGCGATCGGCTCGGGGCTTGCCACAATATCCGCGCAGGTCACAGCCCCATCGCCAGCTCCGCCGCCAGGACTCGAACCTGAACTAACTGAACCAAAATCAGTGGTGCTGCCATTACACTACGGCGGATTGTCGCACCGGCGGACCACTCGGATCCACCGCCACGCCACGGCATGCGGATAGATCCTCGCACGCTGGGCCGCCTCTCCGCGAATTTTGCCGTTCGCGGGAGCCGGGAATTTTTCCGACCGGGCTCCCGGTGAGGTGCAGGCCGGGGCCGGATGTATCCGGTGAGTTACCCGTGTGCTTGCGAAATCGGTGGTGCGGAGCTCTTTCCCGGGCGCCGCGGACGGGGAGCGCGTGCCCGGCGAGTCGCCGACTGTGCTCGCGAGAACCGGCGCGAAAGCCGGTCCGCCGCACTTCGAATCGCCGCCAGATCTTGCCTGCTCAGACCTAGCCTCGGTGGTCCTCCACGCCGGTGAAACACCGTATCGAGAAACATGACGCGCGGTCTCGGAAGCATGCGGGTAACTCGTTGGGTGCCCCCTGACCTGGAGTAAGCTGCCGACCGTCGGCCCGGTCGAGAAAACTCCATGCGCTTGCGACCGGAAAAATTCGCGGAGAGGCGGGGGAGTGACTTCGGGTGATGTGAATCGGACGCCGCGTCCACGGATGACCGGCACCCAGCGGCGGCAGCAATTGATCGAGATCGGTCGGACACTGTTCGCCGAGCGCGGGTACGACGCCACGTCCATCGAAGAGATCGCCCAGCGCGCGCAGGTGTCCAAACCGGTTGTCTACGAACACTTCGGGGGCAAGGAAGGACTCTACGCGGTCGTGGTCGACCGGGAGATGTCGACACTGCTGGACATGATCACCTCCTCGCTGACCCAGAATCGGTCCCGGGTCCGGCTGGAACAGGTTGCGCTGGCGCTGCTGACCTATATCGAGGAACGGACCGACGGTTTCCGCATCCTGATGCGCGATCAGCCCGCCGCCGCGGCCGACGGAACCTACTCGAGTCTGCTGAACGAGGCGGTCAATCAGGTCGCGCACATCCTGGCCGGTGATTTCGGCCGCCGCGCCCTCGATCCCAGTCTCGCCACCCTCTATGCCCAGGCGCTGGTCGGCATGGTCGCGACCGCCGCGACCTGGTGGCTCGACGCGCGGGAACCCACCAAGGAAGTGGTCGCCGCGCATCTGGTGAATCTGTGCTGGAACGGGCTCGCGCACCTCGAGGCCGACCCCCAGCTCGCCTCCGAATGGCCGAGCGGCAACGGGCTCTGATCGCGGCGAGGGGAGCGTCAACGGGTCGGACGGGGGAAGAGCACAGGCGGGATGGTGGGGGAGATACAGGGCGGGACGGTGGGAGTGATTCAGGCGGGACGGTGGGAGTGATTCAGGCGGGACCGCGGGGGAGATACAGGCGGGACGGCGGGGATTAGGGGTTCAGTGGGGGCAGCAGCGGTTGGTCCGGTGGGGTAAACACGGGCCGAACTGGACGGTTAACCCAGGATTTGCGAAGGAGACTGGTCTTAATGCTCGATTCCGTTGGCGGCGGGCGGTCGGATGGTACGGTTCACCCATCCTTCAAGTGCTGTTCGAGCTGTGATGTCGGTCAACTTCGGGATATCGGTCTACTTCAGGATGGCTGGTTTGAGGACAGGCGGATCTGATGGCTAGGCAAGCGCGTGCGGAAATCACTCGCGATTCGGTGCTGGCAGGCGCGGCCGACGTCTTTCTGCGACTCGGTTACGCGAATGCGAGCCTGAGCGAGATCATTTCGCAGTCCAACGTCACCAAGGGTGCGCTGTACTTCCACTTCGGTTCCAAGGAAGAACTCGCCCGCGCCGTGGTCGATCAGGGCAACGAGCGACTGGTCAACGCGTGCCAGGGATTCTTCGACCCCCGGGTACCCGCCCTCGAGGCGGCGATCGGCATCACCTATGTGGTCGCCGACCTCACCATGAACGATCCGATGGTCGGTGCCAGTCTCAAACTCACCCACCAGATCGGTGACTATCGCGGCGCCTCCGGGGAGAACGTCACCAAGAACTGGGGCGAGACCCACCGCCTGCTCTCCGAACGCGCCATCGCGCAAGGCGATCTCCAGCCCGAACTCGATCCGGAGACCATCGGCCTGCTCCTGCAGGAGATGACGGCCGGAGTGCACATCACGGCGGTCGGCACCGAATCCATCGATCAGATGGCGGTGCGGATGGAACGGATGTGGTACTTTCTGCTGCCGTCGATCGTGCCGGCCGAGAAGGTCGCCTACTTCAGGGAGTTCGCGGCCCGGCGCCTCCGCCGGTACGTGCCGTAGTTCTGGCCTCCGCGTCGCTCCGGCAGGTTTTTCGGCCCCTCGGCCTCGATTTTTCACTCCTACGGTCGGTCGCTGCGCTCCCTCCCTCCGTCGCGCCACAATCGAGGCGGGCCGAAAACCACCCGGGTGGACCATCTCGGAAACGCTGACCCGGGTGGAGTGCTCCTGGCCTCCGGTTACCGGAGGAGGTTCGGGCCTTCGGTCGGTTGTCGACGTATTCGGGACCACCGTGCTGGGGGTGTTTGCCCACAACTAGACTCGGTGGGCCGGTCTATTCGCTGTCTGCGCATTTGGGAGTTCTTTCATGCCGAGCCGTCGTCCACCTCTTGCGGGACTGGCCGAGGTGGCCGGTACCGATGCCGCGATGGCCCGGGTTCGGGAGCTGATCGGGCGGACGTCGGTGCAACTTGTCGCGCCCTCGGCGATCCGGCCGTTCGTGGCGGCGACGGTGGCCGCGGCGCGGCCGCTGGTCGTGGTCACCGCGACCGGGCGGGAGGCCGATGATCTGACCGTCGAACTGGGCGAGATCATCGGGGGCGGCGTGGCTCTGTTCCCCTCGTGGGAGACGCTCCCACACGAGCGGCTCTCACCCAGTGCCGACACGGTGGGCCGCCGGTTGCAGGTGCTGCGGCGGCTGGCGCATCCGGAGGATCCCGGCAATCCCGAACCGCTGCGGGTGGTGGTGACCACCGTGCGGTCGCTGATGCAGCCGATGGCCGGTGGACTGGGCGATATCGAACCCGTCGTGCTGCGGGTGGGCGCCGAATTCGATTTCGACGAATTGGCCACGCGACTGGTCGAATTCGCCTACGAGCGCGTCGACATGGTGGGCAAGCGCGGTGAATTCGCGGTCCGCGGCGGCATTCTCGACCTCTTCCCGCCCACCGCGGATCATCCGGTGCGCGTGGAGTTCTGGGGTGACGAGATCAGCGAGCTGCGCGCGTTCTCGGTCGCCGATCAGCGCTCGCTCACCGAGGTCGAGGTGGACCTCGTTGTGGCGCAACCCTGCCGGGAACTGTTGCTGACCGAGGAGCTGCGCGAGACCGCGGCCAAGGTCGCCGCCGACAATCCGGCGGATGCGGCACTGGTCGAAATGCTGGAGAAACTGGCCCAGGGCATTCCGGTCGAGGGCATGGAAGCGTTGCTGCCGGTCCTGCGGCCCGGTGAACTGCAATTGCTCACCGACGTGGTGCCGGCCGAAACCCAAGTGCTGCTGTGTGATCCGGAGAAGGTCCGTACCCGGGCCGCCGATCTCGTGCGCACCGGTCAGGAGTTCCTCGAGGCGTCGTGGACCGCGGCCTCCTTCGGCGGCGCCGCGCCGCTGGGCGCGCACGGACTGGATCTGGCCTCCTCGGCCTACCGGGGACTCGACATCGTCCGCGCCGATGCGGAGGATCGGGGACTGCCCTGGTGGACCCTGAGTCCGCTGGCGGCCGACGATCCGGCCGAAATCGTGCTGCCCGTCCTGTCCACGCCCGCCGCACGCGGTTCCGAGGAACTGGTCGCGACCGTGTTCGCGTCACTGCGCGCACATGTCGGCACCGGCGGCCGCGCCGTGATCGTGGTCGCGGGACATGGTACGGCGCAACGTATTCAGGAACGCCTCGCCGATGCCGATGTACCGGCGGCGCCCCTCGAGCCGGGTGCCGAACCGGTGCGCGGGCTGGTGGGGGTGCTGTGTGGTTCGCTGCACGACGGCATCGTGTTCGACGACGCGAAACTGGTCGTGGTCGCCGAATCCGATCTCACCGGTAACCGGGTCACCGCACCGGGTGAGGGCAAGAAGTTGCCCGCGCGGCGACGCAACCAGGTCGATCCGCTCGCGCTGACCGCCGGGGACATGGTCGTACACGATCAGCACGGCATCGGCCGGTTCGTGGAGATGATCGAGCGCACCGTCGGCGGTGCGCGCCGGGAGTATCTGGTCATCGAATACGCGCCGAGCAAGCGTGGTCAGCCGGGCGACCGGTTGTTCGTGCCGATGGACTCATTGGATCAGCTGTCGCGCTACGTGGGTGGCGAGATGCCGAGCCTGTCCAAGCTCGGCGGCTCGGACTGGGCGAATACGAAACGCAAGGCGCGCAAGGCGGTTCGGGAGATCGCGACCGAACTCGTCCAGCTGTATGCCGCGCGGCAGGCCGCGCCCGGCCACGCCTTCGCGCCCGACACGCCGTGGCAGCAGGAGATGGAGGACGCCTTCGCGTTCACCGAGACCCACGATCAGCTCACCGCGATCGCCGAGGTGAAGTCCGATATGGAGCGCGCGGTCCCGATGGACCGGGTGATCTGCGGTGATGTCGGCTACGGCAAGACCGAGATCGCGGTGCGCGCCGCCTTCAAGGCCGTGCAGGACGGTAAACAGGTCGCGGTGCTGGTGCCGACAACGCTGCTGGCACAACAACATCTGCAGACCTTCACCGAACGGGTGGCCGGATTTCCGGTGACCGTCAAGGGCCTGTCGCGCTTCACCGATCCGGGCGAATCGCGCGAGGTGATCGACGGGATGGCCGTCGGTGACGTCGATATCGTGGTCGGCACCCACCGGCTGCTACAGACCGGATTGCGGTGGAAGGAACTCGGCCTGGTCATCATCGACGAGGAACAGCGCTTCGGTGTCGAGCACAAGGAACACATCAAGGCACTGCGTACCCATGTCGACGTGCTGACCATGTCCGCGACACCGATCCCGCGCACCCTGGAGATGAGCCTGGCGGGAATCCGCGAGATGTCGACCATCCTCACCCCGCCGGAGGAACGTCACCCCGTCCTCACCTACGTCGGCGGCTACAACGACAAGCAGGTCGCCGCCGCGGTGCGCCGCGAATTGCTGCGCGACGGCCAGGTCTTCTACGTGCACAACCGGGTCTCCTCGATCGACAAGGCGGCCAAGCGGATTCGCGATCTGGTCCCCGAGGCGCGTGTCGCCGTGGCACACGGGCAGATGAACGAGGATGTGCTCGAGAAGACCGTGCAGGGGTTCTGGGAACGTGAATTCGACGTCCTGGTCTGCACCACGATCATCGAAACCGGTCTGGACATCTCCAATGCCAACACCCTGATCGTCGAGCGCGCCGACGCGCTGGGTCTTTCCCAGCTGCATCAGCTGCGCGGCCGCGTCGGGCGCAGCCGGGAACGTGGCTACGCCTACTTCCTGTATCCGGCCGAGAAGCCGCTCACCGAAACCGCCTACGACCGCCTCGCCACCATTTCGCAGAACTCCGATCTGGGTGCGGGTATGGCGGTCGCCATGAAGGACCTCGAAATCCGCGGCGCCGGAAACGTTCTCGGCGCGGAGCAGTCCGGCCACGTGGCGGGCGTCGGATTCGATCTGTACGTGCGGCTGGTCGGTGAGGCGGTGGAGGCCTACCGCGCTGCCGCCGACGGCCGGCCGATCACGACCGAGGAAGAGGTCAAGGAGGTGCGGATCGACCTGCCGGTGGATGCGCACATTCCGCCGGACTACATCGCCAGCGAGCGGTTGCGGCTCGAGGCGTATCGGAAACTCGCAGCCGCTCAGGACGATTCGGCGGTCGGCGCGGTGGTGGATGAACTCGTCGACCGGTACGGCCCGTTGCCGGTGGAGGTCGGGCGCCTGGTGTCGGTGGCGAAGTTGCGGCTGTTGTGCCGCGAGTACGGCATCCAGGAGGCCGGTGTCACCGGGACCACGCTGAAGGTCTCGCCGATGCAGCTGCCGGATTCGAAACAGATGCGGCTCAAGCGGTTGTATCCCAGTGCGAGCTACCGGCCCACCACGGGCATCGTGCAACTGCCGCTGCCACGTGTGGAGGACAGTGTGGGGGCGTCCCGGGTACGCGATGTGCGGCTGTTGCAGTTCGTCGCCGATCTGCTGCTCACGCTGGACGGAAAACCCAAGGGCATGGTCGATCTGTCGGTGCCGGTCGAGGTACCGGTCGGGTGAGCGGGGCCGGGCCGGATCGGACCGGCGCCGTCGGCACCGCGGCCGAATCCGCGCGGATCGCGCACGGGCTCGCGGAAGCCGTCGAGGTGATGGACCGGCTGTGGAATTTCGGCGGCTGGGAGGTCACTCAGACCCACGACTCGCTGCGGCCGTATCTGCTGGAGGAGACCTACGAACTGCTCGATGCGATCGGGCAGGAGGATGCCGAGACCATCAAGGAGGAACTCGGCGATCTGCTGCTGCAGGTACTGTTCCACTCCCGGATCGCCGAGGCCGCAGGCGAATTCACCGTCGCGGACGTGGCCGCGGCGCTGGTCGCCAAACTGGTGAACCGCAGCCCGCATCTGACCGATCCCGCCGTCGACGTCGGCGCCGATGTCGACGCGAAGGTCGCCGCCCAGGAAAAGGCTTGGGAGGAGCGCAAACTCACCGAGAAGGCCCGCCGCTCCTGCCTCGACGGTATCGCGATGGCCCAGCCTGCTCTGGCGCTCGCGGAGAAGATCCGCTCGCGCAGCGCCAAGGCGGGGCTGCCGGAGGATCTGGTGCCGGGGGATCTGCGCGCGGTCGCCCTGGGCGGGCCGGAGAGCGCCGAGGAGCGGCTGCGCAAGGCGGCCTTATCTTTTGCCGCCAGTATCCGCGCGGCAGAGGACGCCGCCGAAAAGGCGCGTGGTGAACGTGGACCGCTGAGCGCGGAACGGTGGCGCGAGTTCTGGCCCGCGGTGGACTAGCGGAGAACTCGGAGCCGTCAGCCCTCGGCGAGGTATCGCTCCACGGTCTCGACCTTGCTGGTCAGCGCGCCGGTGACCCCCGGGCGGATATCGGCCTTGAGCACCAGGCTGCACCGCGGGGCCGCGGCGAGGACGGCGTCGGAGGCCTGCTTGATGACGGACATGACCTCGTCCCAGTCACCCTCGAGCGTGGTGAACATGGCATTGGTCTCGTTCGGTAGGCCGCTGGCGCGAACGATGCGGACGGCTTCGGCGACGGCGCGTCCCACATCGGCGCCTACGCCGAGCGGGGTGACCGAGAAGGCGGCGATCATGGCCGTCAATTGTGCTGTGCGGCCAGCTCCTGCAGGGTGGCGACACGCGAGCGGAGGTATTCGAGTTCCGGCTCGTCGAGCACCGTGCGCTGGATGCCGTGGTCCACCTCGAAGGCGGATTGGCGGTGATCGTCGATGACCTCGACATCGATGGCGACCGCGACGTAGTCCTCGGCACCGGGCATCGGATCGGCGATGACGCGGGCCCGGCCGCGGGCGCACAGCGCCACATTGCCGCCGCCGAGAATCAGCAGTGCGACATCGGGCCGCTTGCGCAGCCGGGCCAGCGAACCACGATCGTATTTGAGGCTCAGCAGAATTTGCCTGTCACCGGCGCGTACCGGCCAGCTGACGGGAATGGCGTGCGGCGAGGGATCGGTGGTGACCAGGTTGGCGATGGTATCCAGTGGCCAGGTCGGCAGCACGTCCAGTTCGGGATGTTCGGTGGCAGGCTGTTGACGTTCTCCGGCTCTGGCTACCATCTCGTCACCTTACGTCGGCTCACGCGGTATCGGCCACCGCGGCTGAGGTCCCAGTGTAAACCGTTGTGCCGCTTACCCGCTGGGGTGTACCCGGGGGCACAGGAACTCTGCTGGTGAAATGGCGGCAGGAGCGGAATTCATACGGCGGCGAGGGTGCCGATCGGGAGCGTGCGCGCCCAGACCCGGGCCTGCTCGTGTGCCCGGGTCGGTTCCGAGGCGTCGTGGCGCCCGTGTTCGCCGACCTGGACCGCGCCCAGGGCGGCGAACTTCTCCGCGCAGATCTCGCCGCCGCGATTGAAGGTGTCGCCGTAGACGGTGTCGCCGAGACCGAAGACCGCGAAGCGCAGGCCGGTGAGATCCGGCAGCCGGTCGTCGAGCTGCTCGAAGAAGGGTTCGGCGCCGGTGGGGAGATCGCCGGAGCCGTAGGTGGAGCAGACCAGGATGTGGAAATCCTGGATGTTCAGGTCGTCGACGTCGAAGTCGGCCATGTCGTGGACCGCGACGTCGCGGCCGGCCAGGACGTCGGCGACGGCCTCGGCCGCCCGCTCGGCGGTTCCCATCTCGGTTCCGAACAGGATCACCATCCGCACCGCTGTTCCTCCTCGAACTCACCATGTGCCAATAATTTTGGTAAGCCTATCCTAATTCGAGGGGGAATCGGGCGTGTGCTGCCCCACCCCGAACCGCATCCGGGTCAGTTGAGGCTGTCGGCCAACTGCCGCGGTTCGGCGCGCTCGCGCTGGTGCAGCAGGGCGAAGTATCGCCGCAACATCAGGATCGCGGTGGCGGCGAGTCCGGCGGTCAGGCCCCACCACACTCCGGCCGCGCCCAGGCCGAGCGGGAAGGCGAGCATCAGTGCGGTCGGCAGCCCGACGATCCAATAGCCCACCAGCGACAGCCGGAATCCGGCCCGGGTGTCTTTGAGCCCGCGTAGCAGCCCGTTGCCGATGTTCTGGGCGGCATCGAAGAACTGCAGCACGATGGCGATCAGCAACATGCTGTGCGCGAGGTCGGCGGTGGCGCTGTCGTGGCCGCTGAGGAAGGGGTGCAGCACCAGATCGGGGGCCATCACGTACAGCACGCCGACCAGCGCGGCCACCACCGCGGCCTGGCGCAGGACCAGCCAGGCCAGATTCTGGGCGCGCCGATACTCGTCGCGCGCGATCGCGCGGCTGACCAGGATGGACGCCCCGTGGGAGAGTCCGACCGCGATCTGGAACACGATGTAGACCAGCTGGTAGACGACATTGTGCGCGGCGAGTGCGGCCGGCCCGAGTGTGCCCATCGCCAGCGCGAGCACCGAGAACATGCCCGCTTCCGAACCGTAGGTGAGCGCGATGGGAGTGCCGAGGCGCAGTTCGGCGACGACGGTGCGTCGGCGCACCGGCCATATTCGGACCGGCAGCATCGGCCCCAGTACCCCGTCCCGGCGCACCATCGTCCAGAACACCACGAAGGTGAGCAGGAAGACCAGCGAGGACGCCACGCCCACACCGGTCAGGCCCAGGGCGGGGAGTCCGGCCCAGCCATGGATGAGCGCCAGGGCGACAACGACATTCACCGCCACCGACCCCAGTGTCACCACCAGCAGCGCCTGTGGCCGCTGCATCCCGACGGTGTATTGGCGGATGACCTGGAACCACAGGCAGGGCAGCAGACCCGGCGCCAGCGCCACCATCATCGGCCGCGCCTCGGCGAGTACGGTCGCGTCCTGGCCCAGCCACTGCAGCGACCAGCCCAGGCCGACCAGGATCGCCGCGCCCAGCAGCCCGGCGATCGTCGCGATCAGGAAACTCGACCGCACGACCTCGCGGATCTCGTCATCGGCGGACCGGCTCTGTTTCTCCGCCCGGCTCAGTACGGTCGCGACCTGATTACCGCTGGCGGTGATCAGGCCGACGCACATGGTGCGAATCTGGTTGAACAACACCAGTGCCAGGCCGCCGGCCGCCACCTGGTCGACGCCGAGGCTGCCCATCAGGGCGATATTGGTGGTGGAGATCGCGACCTGAGCCAGCTGGGTCAGGGCGATCGGGGTGGCGAGTGCGGTGAGGCGCCGGCTGTCGCCACGGAGCAGAATCGCCGTCATCACCGCACCCCCGGATGTCGTGCCGCCTCGGCGATCGGGCGATTCACTCCGCACCGACCAGATTTCGCCGGCTCGCCGCGGTCGACGGCGCGTACCGGTCGAGCAGATCGGTGACGGCGTGTTCGGCGGTGTGGTCCAGCAGCTCGCGCTCGTTCATCCATTCGTCGTCGAAGACGGTGTCGAGATATTTCTCGCCGCCGTCGCAGACGATCGTCACGATCGTCGAACCCGGCTCGAATTCCTCCAGCCGCTGTAGCGCGACATGAACCGAGCCGCCCGCGGATCCGCCGATCAGCAGGCCCGACCGCTGTGCGACCGCGCGGACGGTGGCGAAGGCGTCCACATCCGAGACGGTGACGCCCTCGTCCAGCAGTGAATAGTCCACGGCGGTACCCACGGTCGCGCCCGGCGGGGTTCCGGTGCCGGACTGCCAGTAGGGCCCGCCCGGCCCACCGAAGGCGATCGATCCGACCGGCTCCACGCCGATCACCCGCGCGGGATGTCCCAAGTCGGCGAGCCGGCGCGCGGTACCGAACAGCGAGCCGCCGGTACCGACCGCGGACAGCAGGATATCGACGTGTCCGAGATCTTCCAGCAATTCTTCGGCGACCGCGTAGTAGCCGACCGGATTGGCATCGTTGTTGTGCTGTTCGGTGAAAAACGCGTCCGGTCGCGCGGCCGCCATCGCCTCGGCCAGATCCTCCCGGGCGGAGGTGGATAGTGTGTCGTCCCCGTCGTCGGCGACGTAGACGAGGTCGGTGCCCATGGCTCGCATCGCGCGCAGTTTGTCCTTACAGGCGTGGTGGTCCACGACCGCGGTGAATCGGTAGCCTCGCTCGGCCGCGACCACCGCAAGTCCCAGTCCGGTATTTCCGGATGTGGACTCGATAATATGCCCGCCATCTTTCAGCAAACCCCGCCGCTCGGCGTCGAGCACCATTTCGCGCGCCATCCGGATCTTCGCCGCACCGGTCGGATTGAACTGTTCGAGCTTGAGTAACAGCCGGGTGCCGCCGGCCGTGGCGGCCAGCTCGAACAGGGGAGTGTTCCCGATCAGGTCCGTCACGCGCGTGACGATCGGCATGGCGAGTCTCCTCGTGGCAGTGGTGGTGGGGTGGGTCAACGCTCGAGGGTCCAGCGCAGCCGGGACGGCCGGGCCGGATCCGATCCGGTGCCGCCGGACAGCAGCACCTTGGGGGGAATCGGCAGTTCGTGGAAGGCCGACTCGTTGGAGTCCATCTGATAGCCGGCCGTATTCGGGTAGATCAGCAGATCGCCCACGACGGCCGGGCGTGGCAGCGGAATGCGCCGCCAGCTGAGCATGTCCGACTCCAGGCAGGTGGTGGCGCCGACACTCGCGGGTGTTACCGCACCCGGTCGCATCGGCCACAGCACGGGGTCGGGCAGGTATTCGCTGTCGAACCACTGCTCGGACAGGCTCAGGCTGGTGCCGTCCACGGTGAGCAGCTGATAGGGAAGCGCATGCGCGGTACGGGTTTTCACGCCCTGGACCCGGAACACGGTGCTGCCCGCGCGATCGAGCAGGGCGCGCCCGGGCTCGATCGCGAGGCGCAGCGCGCCGGAGCGCAGGGCCCGTGCCAGGTCACCGTGGTCCAGGATCGCGGCCAGTGCCGCGGGACCGGCCGGGCGCTGGTGATACGGGTAATAGGAGCCGAAGGATTTCCCGGCGTGGAACCAGCCGGCGTGCTGGCCGGCGGTGAAGGCGCGCCACGCGTCGCCGGACAGGTACTCCACGCCGAAACCGCCACCGATGGAAATGGTGGTGACCGGATGGCCCAGGGTGCGAGCGTGCAGGCAGCGCTCGATCAGGGCCGCGGCGAGTTCCGAACGGGCGATCGGATCGTAGCCGGAGAGGTGGAAACTGAACCCCTCCACCCGGATCGACGTCGCGTCGGTGCGCAGCAACAGCGCTTCGATCTCGGTGTCGGTGAGTCCGAAGCGGCTGTCCGAACCGGGCGGCAGCACCCGCAGCAGCACTCGCGCGGGGGCGTCGAGTGCGGCCAGCCGATCGAATTCGCCGGGCTCGTCGATCGCGATCAGGGCCCCGTGGCGGGCGGCGAGCCAGAGCAGATCGTCGGATTTGGCGGGGCCGGTCACCATCAGATCGCGCCCCCGGATGCCCTGTGCCAGTGCCGAAGTCAGTTCGCCGGCGCTGGCCACATCCGCGCCCGCGCCGTGCTCGGCGCAGGCCCGGACGACGCCCGCGGATTTGTTGGCCTTCTTGCCGTAGTAGATCGCTCCGTCGACACCGCTGCGCCGGAACTGCTCGGTGAAGGCGTCGATCAGGGCGCCCACCTGTTCCGGATACAACACGTGGAACGGACCGCCGATCGCGTGGGCGATATCGCCCGGCAGATCCGGATCGGCCAGCAGTCGCTGCTCCCATTCCGCGCGGTGGGCGGGCAGCGGTGCGGCGGTGATCGACCGCGCAGTGGCGTCCGCGGTCACCGGTCCCGGCCGTTCCGGCGCGAGGTCAGTCCCACAGTGGGACCTCCGTACCGCGTCCCTCGGCGATCGCGCGTTCGGCCAGTGCGTGCGCGACCGCGACGTCGGTGAGTACCAGGCCGCTGTTGTAGACGAACAAGCGCTCGTCGGGGCGGATGCGGGCCGGGAGGCGGCGGCTCAGGATCGCCGGCAGTTCGGCGTCCACCGGCCGCAGCCGGCCGTCCGGTCCGGCCATGTCGGTGCCGGTCAGCGCCATCTGCTCGGCGCTGGTCGCGACGACCCGATCGGCATCGACGAGGGCGGACGGCGCCAGGCCGTAGCCGACCAGCACCGCGACCGAACCCGGTGCCAGATCGGAGGATTCGAGAGCCACCTCGGTGCCCGGGCCCGCCGTCGCGAGCACGACGTCGGCGGTGGCGGCGGCCGCGTAGGGGTCGTCGACCACCTCGAGTTCACGATGCGGCGCGTGCGTGCGCAGATACTCGCCGACCGCCGCCAGACCCTCGGTGTGGGTTCCGTAGACCATCAGCCGATCCAATTGCGGATTCGCGGCCAGCAGATGCGGCAGTGCGTTGCGGCCCTGGGTGCCGGTGCCGATCAGCAGGACACTGCGTGCGCCCGGCCGGGCGGTCTCGCGGACCAGCAGGCCGGAGACGGCGGGTGTGCGCAGGGCGCCCACCCGTGAACAGTCCATCATCGCGATCGGCGTTCCGGTCGCATCGTCGTACAGCGTGATGGTGGTGTAGTACCGCTTGGTGCTGCGGTCGTGGCTCGGATCGAATTTGTAGGAGGTCTTCATCGCGACCACCCGGCGGCGGCCGTCGCGGCCCAGCATGGCGTAGGCGACCGACCAGCCGTCCGGATGTGCCACGCTGAGCTTGCGCGGGTTGTCCGACTCGCCTTGCGCCAGCGCCAGATAGGCGTCCTCCACGGCGCGTACCACCTCGCTCGGGGCGATCGGGACATCGGCGAGATCGCTGCGGCTGAGTACGCGCAACGGTGTGGGTCGGCTCACTGCTTTCCTTCGGTTCATGTGTTCGAGCTGTCCTGCTCCCCAGCGGTTTTCGACCGGAACGGACGAACCGTGCGCTGGCCGTATCCGCTCTCACCGGCCTCGGCCGATGCGCGGTGCCGGGTCAGCCGGATGTTCACCCGTTTGAGCCAGCGGTCGGTTCCGTCGTAGCGGGGTGTGAACGGAACCCGGCCGTGCACGACGACATCATTGTCCATCAGCAGCAATTCGCCGGGAGCCAGCGCCGCGCTGTGGCAGACGCGCTCCAGTTCGGCACCGAGTTCGGAGTAGGCGCAACGGTATTCGTCATCGGCCTCGTCGAGGGGGGTGTAGGCGGGGTCGTAGCGCAGCGTCGGGCCGTGCGCGCCGGTGCCGATGGTCGCCACCGGCGCCGGGCGGTGTTCGCCGAAATCCTCGCCGTAGGAGACGTCGGGCAGGATCGGCAGGGTGGATTCGGTGAGCAGCCGGTGCTGTTCGGGCTCGAGCCGTACCTGCCGCACCGAGGAGATCGTGGTGCCGACATTCTCCGGATTGCGCAGGCAGCCCAGCAGCAGCAGATGTGCGCGTTCGGGATGGAAGGCGTCCTCGGTGTGCGGGCTGAGCAGGGTGGTACTGCTCGCACCGGACTGTTCGTCCTCGTGTCCCGGGGTGGGCAGGATGTTGTTGACCAGCCGGCCGCCCTGCTGGCCCTGCCAGCCGAAGGGCTCACCGGCGCAGCGCGCCAGCAGCAGCATGGCGATATCGAGGTGAAACGACGCGGGCAGAGCGCATTTCGCGGCCTCGCGCCAATCGTGCGGGGTGGCACCGAGGCCGGCCTCGGGCACATCCAGCCGCCCGATGATCGCCGCGCCCGCGGCGGTGTCGGGCGGACGGAGGGCGACGCGTACCGCGGCCGGAAGGTCGGCGGCGTACGCATCGACCAGCCGGATCAGCATGGGATCGGCGAGTGTCGCCGGCAGATCGGCGGTGCTGGGCCCGTGATCGATTGTGAGCGCGATCTCTCTGGCCGAACAGAGCACGGCCGCCGCTGCTTCTTCCGGAAGTGTGCGGCGGTCGATCTTCTCGTATTCTTCGTAGTGGGGTGTCTTACGTTCGCGGAGAACGTTTTTCACCAGGAGTTCCCTTCCTCGGAGTGGGGATGACGCAGGTGGTGAAGACTCGGTCAGCGAAGCTAGTCGCTGTGGATATCTTAAGCAAGGCTTACCTAAAGAATGCGAACGGACATAGCTTTCGCGCATGGACGGGCCGTTCCGAACGGTAGCTGATCGTGTGCTCGTGGCCTCCCGATGCCCGGTCGGATCGGTAACCGCCCACGCGGGAATCTGGATGATGGAAAGGTGCGCCCGACTGTCTCCGGTTTCCGGACCCTCGCCTTCGCTGCCGTCGCGACGGCAGCAGTGCTGTCCGGATGTTCCGGAATCACCAACCTGCCGCCGATTCCGGACGGGATACCGCCCGGTGTGGGCGCGCCGGTGCCACCCATCGATCTCGACGCTCCCGGTCGCAGTGCCGAACAATTGCACGATTGGGCCGCTGGACAATCCGACACGCTCGGAATCCCGACCGTGGCGCTGGCGGCCTACGGCTATGCCGCGGCCGTGATGGCCCGTTCGGCACCCGAGTGCGGGATCGGCTGGACCACGATCGCCGGTATCGCACGGGTGGAGAGCAAACACGGTAGCCACGGCGGGTCGCATCTGGACGCCGACGGTGAGGTCCGGCCGCCGATCCGCGGTGTGCCGCTCGACGGATCACCCGGTGTCGCAAAGATTCTCGACAGCGACGCCACCGAGCTCGCCGGCGCTCCGGTCTACGTGCGTGCGGAGGGGCCGTTCCAGTTCCTGCCCGAGACCTGGCGGCACTGGGGGGTGGACGCCAACGGTGACGGCCGCCTCGACCCGGACAACATCGATGACGCGTCGCTGACCGCCGCGCGCTACCTCTGCGCCAGCGGTGGCGATCTGCGGACCCCGCAGGGATGGCAGCAGGCGATCCTGACCTACAACCAATCCACGACCTATATGGCGACCGTCCGGACGAAGGCGGCGGCATACAGCGTCGGCCGCCGCGCATGAACCGGGTGCGGAGCGCTGCGGTATCTCCCGTGGCGGGTGCGCACCGGTGTCGTGCGAGGACCACCGCACCCATTAGGCTCGCAAGCGCACGGGCCCGCCGTGTGATCTGCGAATGGACGTCGGTGGGCAGGGCCCCGGGATTGATTGTCAGCAGCCGAAGGAGTGTCGTTTAGTGGCCATCATCGAACAGGTCGGAGCTCGCGAGATCCTGGATTCGCGCGGTAACCCCACCGTCGAGGTCGAGATCGGTCTCGACGACGGCACGATGACCCGGGCGGCGGTGCCGTCCGGCGCGTCCACCGGCGAGCACGAGGCCGTGGAACTGCGTGACGGCGGGGACCGCTACGGCGGTAAGGGCGTTCGCAAGGCCGTCGAGGGTGTACTCGACGAGATCGCGCCGTCGGTCATCGGCCTGGACGCGGTCGAACAGCGCGCGGTCGATCAGGTGCTGCTGGATCTGGACGGCACCCCGGACAAGTCCCGGCTGGGCGCCAACGCGCTGCTGGGTGTCTCGCTGGCGGTCGCGCGCGCCGCGGCGCAGTCCTCGGATCTGGAACTGTTCCGCTACCTGGGCGGCCCCAACGCCCACGTGCTGCCGGTGCCGATGATGAACATCCTCAACGGTGGCGCGCATGCCGACACCAGTGTCGATGTCCAGGAATTCATGATCGCCCCGATCGGCGCGCCCACCTTCCGCGAGGCGCTGCGCTGGGGTGCCGAGGTCTACCACGCCCTCAAGGCGGAGCTGAAGTCCAAGGGCCTGGCCACCGGCTTGGGCGACGAGGGCGGTTTCGCCCCCGATCTGGCCGGCGGCACCCGTGAGGCACTGGATCTGATCGCGTCCGCGATCGGCAAGGCCGGCTACAACCTGGGCAGCGACATCGCCCTGGCGCTGGACGTGGCCGCGACCGAGTTCTACAGCACCGCGGGCTACAAGTTCGAGGGCAGTGAGCGCACCGCCGAGCAGATGGCCGAGTTCTACAACGACCTGCTGTCGGCCTACCCGCTGGTCTCCATCGAGGACCCGCTGTCGGAGGACGACTGGGACGGCTGGGTGTCGCTGACAGATCTGATCGGCGACAAGATCCAGCTGGTCGGCGACGATCTGTTCGTCACCAACCCGGAGCGGCTCGAGGACGGTATCGCCAAGGGCGCCGCCAACGCACTGCTGGTGAAGGTCAACCAGATCGGCACCCTGACCGAAACCCTGGACGCGGTCGAACTGGCCCATCGCAACGGCTACAAGACCATGATGAGCCACCGTTCCGGCGAGACCGAGGACACCACCATCGCCGATCTGGCGGTGGCGGTCGGCAGCGGTCAGATCAAGACCGGTGCGCCCGCCCGCAGTGAGCGCGTCGCCAAGTACAACCAGCTGCTGCGGATCGAGGACGGTCTGGGCGATTCGGCTCGCTACGCCGGTGACGTCGCGTTCCCCCGGTTCGCGTTCGAGGGGTAGTAGCCTCGCACACGGTTGTGCGGCGCACCGACGCGGCGTGGAGACAGGCGATTTCGAGGTGTGGGGATGACGGAGCGACGGGCGCGCGGCACCAGTCCGGCAGGACGTGGTGGCCGCCGCTCGTCGCGGTCGGCCAGGCCCGAACGGGCGGCCGGTGGCGCCGGTCGCACCGGGGCCGGTAAACGCGCCGCCCAGCGCCGGACCGCCACGAGATCCGAACCCGGTCCCGCCCGCTCGAGGCGGAACACGTCCGGCAAGGCGTCCGAGCGCCGGATTCTCGGCCTGTCCACGGGCCGCGCGGTCATCCTGGCCGCGGTCCTCTGCGCGCTCGCGCTGACGCTGGCGGTGCCGATGCGTACCTATTTCAGCCAGCGGTCGGAAGCGGCGCAGCTGGCCTCGCAACGGCACGACCTGGAGAACGATCTGGCGCGACTGCGTGATCGCCGGGCGCAGCAACAGGATCCGGCCTACATCCGTTCCGAGGCGCGCGATCGTCTGCGACTCGTCATGCCCGGGGACACGGCCTATATCGTGCAGGTCCCCGGTATCGAACAACCCGCGGTGCCGGTGCCGACCACCAAGGCCGCGCGCCCCGACCCCTGGTACACCCAGCTGTACCGCAGTATGTCCGATCCACAACCACGCCCGGCCGCGACCTCGCCCGCCCCGCCGCCGAGCCCGGCGCCACCCCCGCCCAGCCCCGAAGGAGAACCCCGGTGACCGATCCCGCTACGTCCCAGCCACCGTCCGGAGGCGGGCGTGACGACGGGAACCGTGATTCTCCCGCTGCGGCGGATCTGGAGATCGTGGCGCGCCAGCTCGGCCGGGAGCCGCGCGGGGTGCTCGCGATCGCCTACCGCACGCCCGACGGCCTGCCGGCGGTGGTGAAGACCGCGCCGCGACTGCCCGACGGCACCCCGTTCCCGACCCTGTACTACCTCACCGACCCGCGGCTCACCGCCGAGGCGAGCCGGCAGGAGGCCGCCGGGTTGATGCGCGGGATGACCGAACGCCTGTCCGCCGATCCCGAACTCGCCGCCGCCTATCGCGTCGCGCACGAGAGCTATCTGGCCGAGCGCGACGAGATCGAGTCGCTGGGAACGGATTTCAGTGGTGGCGGGATGCCGGAGCGGGTCAAATGCCTGCATGTGCTGATCGCGCATTCGCTCGCGAAGGGGCCCGGACTGAATCCACTCGGTGACGAAGCGGTCGCGCTGGCCGCCGACACCGGGCTGCGCGGCACCGCGATTCCGCGGGATTGGCCGAAATACGATCAGTACCAACCGAATACAGGGAGGGTCGATGAGTGACCGGGTCGCCGCGGTCGACTGCGGCACCAATTCCATCCGTCTCCTGATCGCCGATGTCGGCACGGACGGCCACCTCACCGATGTGCATCGCGAGATGCGGATCGTGCGGCTGGGCAAGGGTGTCGACGCCACCGGCGAACTGAATCCGGAGGCGATCGAGCGCACTCGCGTCGCCCTGCACGACTATGTGGATCGTATGGTCGAGACCGGGGTCGGCCGGGTGCGGATGGTGGCCACCAGCGCCACCCGCGATGCCCGCAATCGCGAGGATTTCTTCACCATGACCGGGGTCGAGCTGGGCCGGGTCGTGCCCGGTGCGCAGGCCGAGGTCATCACCGGCGACGAGGAGGCCCGGCTGTCGTTCGCCGGTGCCGTCGGCGAATTGTCCGGCGCCGAGGGGCCATTCGTGGTCGTCGATCTCGGTGGCGGTTCCACCGAGGTGGTGCTCGGCGACGGGAACGGTGTGCAGGCGGCCTATTCGGCCGACATCGGCTGTGTGCGGATCACCGAACGTTGCCTGCACGGCAATCCGCCCACCGACGAGGAGGTCGCCTCGGCCCGCTTCTTCGCCTCCCAGCGGCTGGCGCAGTCGTTCGGGGTGGTGCCGGTGGAGCGCGCACGGACCTGGGTCGGCGTGGCCGGCACCATGACCACGATCGCCGCGGTCGCACTCGACCTGCCCGAATACGATTCCGACCGGGTCCATCTGACCCGGCTGTCGCTCGACGAGGTCCGTACGGTCTGCCACCGGCTGATCGCGATGGATCACGACCAGCGCGCCGCCCTGGGGCCGGTCCACCCGGGCCGGGTCGATGTCATCGGTGGCGGTGCGGTGGTCACCGAGGTGCTCGCCGACGAGCTGGCCCGCCGGGCGGGGATCACCGAACTGGTGGTCAGCGAACACGACATCCTCGACGGGATCGCGCTGTCGATCGCCTGAGGGCTCGTCGTCCGGGTGAGGTTCGGCCCACCCGGGCGACATCGGCGAGTCATGGCCGCGTTATCCGTGATCATGACGGCGAGTTGCCGGACAATTGCATCCCATGAGCACGGTGGAACCCGTCCCGGGGGCGCAGGCAGCGCCGGATCCCGCGGCGCGCACGATCTTCGGCCATCCGATCGGGCTGGTCAATCTCTTCGGAGTCGAGCTGTGGGAGCGGTTTTCGTTCTACGGCATGCTCACCATCCTCGGCTACTACCTGTACTACTCGCTGACCGACGGCGGGCTCGGGCTGGAGAAGTCGACCGCCACCGGGATCGTCGGCGCCTACGGCGGACTGGTGTATCTGTCCGCCGTGCTCGGCGGCTGGCTGGCCGACCGGCTGCTGGGGATGGAGCGGACCGTCTTCTACGGCGGTGTGGTCGTGATGCTCGGCCACATCGCGCTGGCGCTGCTGCCCGGATTGACCGGTGTCGGAGTGGGTTTGGTGCTGATCGCCCTCGGCTCCGGTGCGCTCAAGGCCAATGCCTCGTCGCTGCTGGGCACCCTCTACGACAAGGGTGACCCGCGCGCGGACGGCGGATTCACCCTGTTCTATCTGGGTGTCAATCTCGGTGCGTTCGTCGGTCCGCTGATCACCGGACTGCTGCAGACCCATGTCGGTTTCCACTTCGGATTCGGCGCCGCGGCCATCGGAATGGCGCTCGGTCTGACCCAGTACGTGATCTTCCGCCGCAATCTGGGTACCCACGGGCGGGAGGTTCCGAACCCGTTGCCGCGCGGGCAGATCGGGCGGGTGATCGTATTCGTGCTGGTGGTGGCGGTCGTCGTCGCCCTCGCGTTGTGGACCGGGGTGGTCCGGTTGTCGAATCTGTCGTGGGTCACGACCGGCGTGATCGCGGTGGTATCGATATTCTATTTCGGATTGATGTTGACCAGTCCGAAAGTGGTTGCGGTGGAACGTGTCCGGGTGCGGGCCTTCATACCGCTGTTCATCGCCAACGCGGTGTTCTGGTCGCTGTTCCAGCAGATCTTCACGGTGCTGGCGGTGTACTCCGACGAGCGGATGAACTGGACCCTGTTCGGCTGGACCGCGCCGTCGAGCTGGGTCGGTTCGGCGGAACCGGTGTGGGTGATCCTGTTGTCGCCGCTGTTCGCCCTGATGTGGACCCGGCTGGGCTCCAGGGCTCCCACCACACCGCGCAAGTTCGCCTACGGCGTGATGGGGATGGGCGCGTCGTTCCTGCTGTTCGTCCCGCTGGCCGGATTCAGCGGCAAGACCGTCCCCGCCGTGCTGATCTTCGTCATCCTCGCGGGCTTCGCCGTCTCCGAGCTGCTGCTGTCTCCCATCGGCCTCGCGGTGACCACCCAGCTCGCGCCCGAGGCCTTCCGCGCCCAGATGATGGCCCTGTACTTCTTCTCCGTCGGCATCGGCACATCGATGTCCGGAGTGCTGTCGGAGTTCTACGACACCAGCCACGAGGTCGCCTACTTCGGTATCACCGGCCTGGTGGCGATCGCGGTCGGAATCGTCGTGTACTTTTTGGCTCCGCAGGTCAGCCGCCTGATGGAAGGCGTGCACTGAGCAAATCCCCGGACAATTCCGAGACGGACGTACGACTTAGGTACGCTATCCCGGCGCCCCCGTAGCCCAATTGGCAGAGGCAGCGGACTTAAAATCCGCACAGTGTCGGTTCGAGTCCGACCGGGGGCACTACGACGCTGCTGGCGGACCGGGAGTTTCGTCGGTGTCCGGGCGCATTCGGCCGTCCCGGTCCGCAGTTCGTCCGCAGTCGCGTCCCTCATTTCCCGGCCAGTGCTTCCCGGCGGATCCACCGGAACAGAGTGGGATTGTCGGTGGTGGTGATGACGCCGACGGTGGCGCGGACGTAGCGGTCGTCGTTGAGCATGGCCAGCATGCTCGCGGCCAGGTCGGTGCGGGAGGTGTACATGCCGTCGGCGTGGCCCTCGACGATGGTGTAGTCGGTGACCTCCGGCAGGTGGTACAAGGCGCTCGGGCGCACGATCGTCCAGTTCAGATCACCCGCGCGCAACAGGTCTTCCATCCGCCGCATATCGGCGTACAACTCCTTGCCTGCCACCTGGGTCAGGAAGGGCACGAACACTCGATTGAACAGGAATCCGCCGTCGGAATACGGCTGCGGGTCGACCCCGCTCGAGCTGACCACGGCGATCCGGCGGAGCCCGTGTCGGTGCATCGCGGCGGCGATATTGGCCACGCCCTGCGAGTAGGTGTTCACCTCTTTCGCGGGCGGCACCCCGAGGGTGGACAGCACCGCGTCCCGCCCCGCCACCGCGCCGTCGACAGCCGCCGGATCGAGCACATCGGCGCCGATCACCTCGAGCCGATCATGGTGCAGTGGAAAGGAATCCGGCCGCCGGGTGACTGCGGCGACTTGATGACCGGCGGCCAACGCCTGTTCGGTGAGCAGGCGGCCGGTGGGGCCGTTGGCTCCGAAAATTGTGATGCGCATGGTTACTCCCGAATCTGTTTTCCATGGATGAGTAACCACAAGACGCCGCCGGCCGCACGTCTGTGACAGCTGCGGAGGGTCCGGGCGCACGCGGTTCGGCGCATTGCGAGTCGATCCGCGAGCTCGCCCGGCACCGGATAGGGGTCCTCCGCTGGTAGCAGCTCCCGCGCCCGGTCGACATCGTCCTCGCGCACGAGTCTCCGCGCCCGGGCATCCTTCCATCGAAATATGGCGCCGCCGGGTACTCACCTGTGCGTTACTTCTCTGGGGCTCCTCCTGTGGGAGGAGACCGGTCGCGCATTTCCTTCGCCGGGATGAAGTGTTGCAGCACAGTGTTTTTCGATAATCGTTGCCATGATCGGGAAACTGAATCGAGACGGCGATCGTGGGCGATCGATACGGGAGCGGGTGGTGGCAGGCGCCGTTGTCGCGGTCGCGATGGTGCCCTCCGCCGGGGTGGCGCACGCGATGGTGAACGGTGTGCCGGTCGCCGATGCGGAGACGGCGCGGTGGGTCGCGACCATCGATCCGGTCGGCAACGGGTCGTTGTTCGATACGGCGCAATGCGGCGGGGCACTGGTGCGTCCGGATCGCGTGGTCACCGCGGCACACTGTGTCGACTCCGTCGATCCGGGCCGGATGAAGATCCACATCGACGCTCGGGTGCTGTCGAAGCAGCCGGGGATCGAGCGTGCGGTGCGGGGTATCGCCGTATTGCCCGGGTACGCGCTGCGGCCCTCACCCGCCGACCCGGACGACGTCGATCTCGACAGCGCCAGTGACGATCTGGCGGTGATCGCGCTGGATCGGCCCGTCGAGGACGTCCCGGTGTTGCCGATCGCCGCGGCCGGGCCGGTGCCCGGCACGGCGGTGTCGTTCTTCGCGCACGGCAACACCGGCAAAGCTGTCGGCTTCGAGGACCCGGAGTACCGCAACGATGCCTTGTATCGAGGTGATTTCACCGCCATGTCGCACGCCGACTGCGTCGCGGGGTTGTCACCGGCGGTCGACGAGCGGTCGGTGATGTGTGTGCAGGACACGTCCGCGCGTCCGGTCGCGAGTTGCTTCCGGGACAGCGGCAGTCCGGCGGTCGTCGATGTGGCGGGCCGGCCGGAATTGGTGGGGCTGTTCAGTTTCGGTGGTGAGATCGTCGGCAAGGGGTGCGGGCCGGCTCCGCAGGGCTTCGCCGATCCGACCGCATTCCGGGACTGGATTCTCGGGCCGCTCGACGCGTGGGAGCCCTATCCCACCGCTGTGCCCGTCGTCCGTCGCACCGACGGATCGCTGCATTGCGATCCACCACGCTGGGACGAGGTTCGTGGCGGGCGGCCGGACAACGTCGCGACCGGATGGGCGAATCGCACCTGGATGGGGCAGCTACCCATCGTGGCTCCGATCGCGGGCGCCGATACCGCGGATCTGGCGATCGCCGATGCGGCGCGCCGGCCCGGCGACGCGGTGTGTGTGGTGACCGCGAAGAATGCGGGCGGTGTGATCCGGACGGTATCCGAGGGTGTCGATGTCCACGCCTGATCGCACGGCCGCCGGCATCGATCGAGGCGCCACTACCATTGCCCTGCAACCTCTTACGACCGAAACGGGGTGGACGATGGTCGGCGCCGCGTTCCGTGCCGTGCCCCGCACGGATATCGCCCTGGGCGTCGTCGCACTGATGTTCGCCGGACTGTACTGGGTGATCGCGATCGTCGGAAAGGGCGGTCATCCGGTCGAGTACTTCACTGTCGCCGCGCTGTGCACGGGCGTGGCGCTGACCGTATTCTTCCGCCGGATCCGAGTGGTCCCGGCCTTCGTGGTCACCTGTGTTCTCTTCGGCGCCATGGCGATCACGGCCCAGCTGTCACCGGTCTACCTGAGCATTCCGCTGACCCTGATCTTCGCCCCGGTCTCGCTGATGGCGGTCACCGAATACGCGCGGTCCTGGTGGTGGGGTCCGGTCGCGCTGTCGGTCGGGATAGTGGGCAGCCTGGGCAGTCCGGCGGTGCGGGCCGAGAATTTCCGCTGGTCGATGGAGTACCACATCGTGGCGCTCGTGGTGGCCTATCTGTGGGCGAGCCGTCGGCGGGCGACCCGGGCCGCGCATGAACGTGCGCTGGTGGCGGCGCGAACCTCCGAACGCAACCGGATCGCCGCCGAACTGCACGATGTCCTCGGCCACACCCTGGCCGCCGTACGGGCACAGGCCGGTGCGGGCCTCGTGATCGCCGAGCGGCGTGGTGAATCGACCGCCGAGGTGCTGCGCACGGTCGCCGAGATATCCAAGGACGCCCTGGGCGATGTCCGCCATCTCGTCGGCGTGCTCCGTGACGGTCACGGTGGTGAGTGGGCGGGATTCGAGAACATCGCATCGGCGGACTCGTTCGCCGACCTGCGCGACACCGTCCGCCGCGCTCGTGCCGCGGGCATCGTCGTCGATGAGGAGTTGCCGTCCGACGACACCCTGGCCGATTGGCAGCGAACCTGGCCCGCGGCGACCCGGCTCGCCGTGCTGCGGGTGGTACGCGAGGCGGTCACCAATGTCATGAAACACGGCGGGCCCGATGCGCGCATGCGGCTGACGGTGACCGGAGAATCCGGCGGCTGTGTGGTGGTCGTGGAGAACACCGGCGTCGTTCCCCGCGATCTCGAATCGGGCCGCGGCCTGGCCGGACTCCGTGAGCGAATGTCCTCGGTCGGCGGCATGCTGGAGGTTGCCGTCACCACGACGGGCGTCCGGCTGACGGCGCGAATGCCGATCGGCACAGCGGGGGAATGAGAATCGAGCTGTGAGTACGGCGTCCGGCCGGTGCGACTCGGCCATCCACGCGGAACACCTGCCGGACCGTCACGATCGATCCGGTGGTGTGCGCCGAGCCGATGTCTCAGCGCACCAGCCCCGCCGCATGGGCGAGCACAACCAGCGCGACCCGGTCCCGGCAGTCGAGTTTGGTCAGCAGATTGCGCACATGTGTCTTGACCGTCGTCTCCGCGATACCGAGCTGTCCGGCGATCTCGGAGTTGGTGTGCCCGGTGGCGATCGAGCCCAGCACATCGAGTTCACGGGGACTGAGCCGGGCGAGTGTCCGGTGCGTAGCGGTGTCCGGTGGCGGTTGATCGGGCGGAGTGCGTCCACGCCGGTAGGCGTCGAACAGGTGGGTGGTGGCGGTCGGGGAGATCACCGCGCCGCCCGTGTGGACCGCGCGAATGGCGGCGAGCAGTTCGGTCGGCTCGCAATCCTTGAGCAGGAAGCCGGCCGCTCCCGCCGCCACCGCCTCCACCACATACGAATCGACGTTGAACGTGGTGAGCACGATGACCCGGGGCCGTGGTCCGGCGTGGGTGATCGCGCGGGTCGCCGCCAGTCCGTCCATATCCGGCATGCGGATATCGAGCAGCAGCACATCCAGCGGCTGGGTGCGACACAGCCGCACCGCGTCCCGGCCGGTCCGGCCGCCGTCGAGGACCCGGAAATCCGGTTCGTCGGACAGCAGCATCTCGAACGCCGACGCCACCAGCGGCTGATCGTCCACCACCGCTACATTGATCGGAGTCACCGCGCCCCCTCGCCATCTCGTCCGGAAACCCCGATCGCCAGTAGTACACCAACACAACCACGTTCGGCCATGCCGGCGTGTCCTCTCGCGTTTGAAAAGGTTTGATTGCATTTGCATTAATGCGATCCGACCGATGGGTGTGTATCGGATACGGTGATGCCGCGAAGGTTGCCCTCCCTGGGAGCGGATACGTCAACCTTCGTGGTGAGTGGTTCGACGGTGTCCCACCCCGTGCATGGAGCCGTCCCGGGGTGGGACACTCATGTGGTGCGGTCCGGCTGGACCGTCGTCGACGAGAGACGGGAGGCGGGGCGCGAATACGGCGCTACCGCATGTGATTTCGGACCGCATCGGGATGTGGGCGATGTGGTCGTGCTCGACCCCGCGGGTGATCCGTCTCGCGCCGGAAACCCGGCGATGTCCACGGCGGCATCACTGCGCACGGGTGTCGAGTGCCAGCGCCTCCCATTCGTCGATGGCGGTCAGCTGGTCTCGTAGTTTGGCGCGGATGCGGGTGACGGCCTCGGGGCCGAGGGGAAGGCGGAGCGGCGGCTCGGGCGCGTCGACCACCGCGATGATCGCCGCCGCGGCCTTGTCCGGATCGTTGGGCTGTCTGCCGTCCTGCTGCGAGAACCGTGCGCGTAGATCGCCGCCGGGGGTGCCGGAGTAGGCCGGATTCGGTTCGGTCGTGTGGATCGACCGACCGGCGAAATCGGTTCGGAACGGGCCGGGCTCGACGATCGTCACGTGGATTCCGAAGCCGGCGATCTCACCGGCGAGCGCCTCCGACATCCCTTCCAGCGCGAACTTGGATGTCGCGTAGGCGGCATGTCCGGGGTTTCCCACAACACCGCCGACCGAGGAGAGCTGCACGATGTGCCCGCCGCGCTGCTGCCGCAAATGGGGCAGAGCCGCCCGCGTCACCCGCCACGCTCCGAGCAGATTCGTCTCCAGCAGGGCGCGCAACTCGTCGTCGGTGACCTCCTCGGTGACCCCGAGCAGGCCGTGCCCGGCATTGTTGACCACGACGTCGATACGCCCGTGCTCGCGGACCGTCCGTGCCACCACCTCGCGCACCTGATCATCGTCGGTGACGTCGAGGCGATCGTGGTGGGTGAAGTCGGCGACGCTCGCGATATCGCGAGCGGTGGCGACGACCGTGTCGCCACGCTTCGCCGCCGCGGTGGCCAGGGCGCGGCCGAATCCGGTGCTCGCGCCGGTGATGAGCCATACCTTCGACAAGGCAACCTCCAAAGTATCTTGATATTCAAGACAATAGTACCTTGAGGGTCAAGATATAAACTGACCCGATGGATTCGGTTGCGCGAGATATCGGTACGTGGATGGCGCAGATGCCCGCCGCCGACCGGGATGTCGAGGAGTTGCGTCAGCGAGTGGGCAGGCTGTCCCGGTTGTTCGATCGGGTGCTGGATCAGATCGCCGCCGCCCGGGAGATCAGCCGCGCGGACTGGACCGCGTTGTCGGTGATCATTCGCGGTGACGGGTGCACGCCCACCGAACTCGCGCGGGAACTGGGGCTGACCTCGGGGACGGTCAGCACGCGCATCAAACGCCTCACCGAGGCGGGCCTCATCACGGGTGAGGGTGGCGCCGCGGATGCCAGAAGCCGCCCCGTCCGGGCCACCTCGGCGGGACACGAACTCTGGGCGAGTGCCACCGCTGATCGCACCCGTCGCGAAACCGCCCTGGTACGAGCGATTTTCGATGACGACGGCCTCGCCGAGATCAATACCCGGCTCGCCGTACTGCTCGCGGCGCTGGAACACGATCTCGGATCCGGCCCCAGACACGATGTGCCGGGGGAGGCAGCGTCGAGGCCCTGATCGCCCGGCAGCCGCGCAGTCCGAACGCCTGCGCCATCCGACGCACCCAGCGCGAATCGCGGTGGGATCATCGCGAGCGCGGCGGTCTCAGGGCGTGCCGACACCTGTGAGCGCCGCGCGCTCGGCGACTGCCCGGGCCTGCCTGGCCACCGCCTCGTCGATCAGGAAGCCCCGATCATCCAGGGCAACACCGGATTCGGCGGCATCGAGGGCATCGAGGACGGCACGGGCCGCGGCCACATCCGCCGGTGCCGGGGTGAATACCGTCCGTGCCGGTTCGAGCTGAGCGGGATGGATGCATACCCGCCCCACGAAGCCGAGATCGGCCAGTTTGCCCGTATCGGAACGGAATTCATCCAGGTCACGGAAGTTTCGCGAGACCGCTGCCGGCGGCGGGGCGATACCGGCGGCCACACTCGCGGCCACGATCCGGCTGCGGGCGAACAACAGCGCGGTGTCCGCACGCTCGGCGGCCACCCCCAGATCGCTCGCCAGATCGACCTCACCGAGTTGCAGGAAACTCATGCGCGGGGCGCGGGCGATGGGCAGCGCGTCGAAAACCCCGGCGGCCGTTTCGATCAGCGCGGAGAGCTCGGCCTCCGGACAGGCGCTGCGGGCGAGCAGCCGGTCCGCACGCTCCACCTCGGCCGCGGAGCCGACCTTGGGCAGCCAGATCCCGGTGAGCCGGGGATGGGCCACGGCACGAATATCGTTGTCCTGCAGCGCTCCCGGATTGACCCGCACCCAGACCTGAACCCGGCCGGGATCGGTCGCCGCGATCCAGGAGGCCACGGCGGCGCGGGCCTCGTCCTTGCGGTCGAGAGCCACGGCGTCCTCGAGGTCCAGGACGATCGCGTCGGCGCCGGAGCTCAGCGCCTTGTCGAACCGCCGCGGCACATCGCCGGGAACATAGAGGTAGGTCAGCGGCCTCACCCGACCACTCCGGTACCGGCCACCAGTGCCTTCGCGATGATGGTGCGCATGATGTCGTTGGTGCCCTCGCCGATCGCCATGAGCGGTGCGTCCCGGTAGAGGCGCTCGACCACGAATTCGGTCGAGTAGCCGTATCCGCCGTGGATGCGCATCGACTCCAGGCTGGCGTTGATCGCGGTCTCGGAGGCGAAGTACTTCGCCATCCCCGCCTCCATATCGACTCGCTTACCCGAATCGGCTTGTGAGGCGGCCCAGTAGGTCATCAGGCGGGCGGCCTGCAGTTGTGTCGCGATATCGGCGATCTTGAGCTGGATGGCCTGGAAATCCGCGATCGGCTGCCCGAAGGCGGTGCGTTCGGAGGCATAGGCCAGCGCCGCGTCGTAGGCGGCCTGCGCGATACCGACACTGCGACCCGCGATATTGAGCCGGCCGATCTCCAGCCCGGACAGCGCCTGCTGCAGCCCCCGGCCCTCGACACCGCCGAGCAGCGCCGTCGCCGGGACGCGGACATCGTCGAGCCGGATCTCGCAGGATTCGGTGCCTTTGTAACCGAGTTTGCCGAGGTCTCGCTGCACCTCGAAGCCGTCGGTCGTGGTGTCGATGAGCAGGATGCTCATCCCCTTGTGCGGCGGGGTCGCGGTGGGGTCCGTCTTGACCAGTACCGGAAGGATATTCGCGTGGCGGGCATTGGTGATCCAGGTCTTCGCGCCGTTGACGATGTAGTGATCACCGTCGCGGCGGGCGGTGGTCCGGATGCCCTGCAGATCGGTGCCCGCGCTGGGCTCGGTGAGTCCGATACCGGTACGCCAGGTGCCGGTGGCCAGCTTCGGCAGCAGTTCCCGCTTCTGTTCCGGTGTGCCGTGCTTGCTGATCATCCAGCAGGACAGATTGTGGCTCCCGACGATTCCGGCGATGCCCATCCAGCCGCGTGCCAGTTCCTCGTAGACGAGCGTGAACGACACCTTGTCCAGATCGATCCCGCCGTACTCCTCCGGTGTGGTGATACCGAACAGGCCCATCGCCTTCATGTGCTCGACGATTTCGGTGGGGTAGCGGCCGCTGCGCTCCCATTCGGCCGCGACCGGCACGATCTCCTTGTCGACGAAGTGGCGCAATGCTTTTCGGAAGTCGAGCTGCTGCTCGTCGAAGGTGAAATCCATGATGTCGCTCCAGGATCGAAAGGGTCAGTTCGGGGTGGCGATCGCCGCGGCCAGGTCGAGTACCGCCGACAGGTCGGGCTCGTCGCTGAGCGCGAAGATCCGCTCCGCGAGTTCGTCGCCGCGGTCGTGGCCCGCGCAATTGGCCAGGAACTTGGCGCGCAGTTGTGCGTCGTCGAGAGGGAATGCGCTGGTGCCTCGGCTGCCGTCGACGCGTCCGGGAATTCTGCGCCCGTCGTCCAGCGTGATCACGGCATATCCGGGTGCCGAGGCGGCCGGCCCGGCGGTGGTGGTTTCCACGACGCGCACCTTGCGCGCGGTGTCCAGTACCGCCTCGCGCGCGATCGACGAGGGTGTGTAGGTCGAGATGTCGACGGTGCCGTCGTGCACCAGCGCCGCCACACTCCACGGCAGATCGAATTTACCGTCGTAGGTGCTGCGGGGTGCGGCGACGCCGGCATTGGGCCCGCACACGATCGGGAGGGAATCGGTGTGCACGTGCACCTCGATCTCGGCGATGCGCGCGGGGTCCACCCGCGTATCGGCCAGGGCGGCCGCGACCGCGTCGAGCGTGACGTGCATGAGCTGACAGCTGGGATACGGCTTGATACCGATATTCGTTGCCTCCCAGCGTGTTCCGAGCTCATCGGTGATGGTGGCCGGATCGGCGTCGCGGGCCGACAGTGCCGCGTAGAGTCCGCGCCGGCCCTCCAGCACGGACGGCGGACCGCTGGCACCGGCCGCCGCCAGCCGCGCCGCGAGGATGCCGTTGAGCGTGGCCGTACCGGGATGCAGTGCCTTCGTGTCGGCGTCGGTATCCAGGAATTCGAGCAACCCGCCACTGGCCGATCCCGCGATACCGATGGCATCGACCAGCTCACGGACCGTGAGCGCGGACAGGTGGCCCGCGACGAGGGCGGCGGTCGGCGGGCCGACGACCGCGGTCGCGTGCAGACCTCGGCTGTGGAAGCCGTGCGGGCTCGCGAGCCCCAGGCGGCAGGCCACCTCGAGTCCGAGTGCCGCGGCGGTCAGAATCTGCGCACCCGAGGCACGCGTCCGCTGGCCGACGGTGAATGCCGCGGGCAGCGATACCGCGGTGGCGTGCACCAGCGCACCGGCATGGGTGTCGTCGAAGTCCAACGCGTGCACCAGTACTGCCGTCGCCATACCGGCGGCGGGTGCCGACAGCGCTCGGGTACCGGTCAGCGGCCGGGCCTCGGGTGGCCCGCCGAGCGAGTCGGCCACCACCCAGCCCGGCAACCCCTGGCCGAGCCGGCGGGCGGCGATGGCGTTGCCGACCCCGTCGAGCAGGTGACGGGCGGTCGCGTGGCCGACCTCGGCGGGTAGGTCACCGGGCGTCAGGTCGTGAACCCACTGGGCCAGTACCTCGGAGATCATGCGCTCGCCCGGTCGTGCTCGGTGCCGAAAGCGCCCTCCGCTGCCAGCCGGGCGATCTTCTCGTCGTCGTATCCGAGTCCGGCCCCGACGATTTCGGTGAAGTGCTCGTTACGCGCGGGCGCGCGACGGTATTGCGGTGGCTCGGAACCGAATCGGACCGGAGAGGCCAGCTGCTGGAGCGTTCCATACCGCGGATGTTCGGTCTCCACGACGAGTCCGCGTGCGTGGGTGTGCGGTTCGGTGAGTGCCTGTGCCACATCGTTGATCGGTCCCGAGGGCACGCCGGCCGGTCGCAGCAGCGCCAGCCAGTGCTGTACCGATTCGGTCGCGAAGATCCGTTCCAGAATCGGGAGCAGATCGTCGCGGTGCTCGCCACGCAGTGTGAAATTCGTGAATCGGGGATCGGCCGCCAGTTCCGGATGGCCGATCGCGGCGACCAGACGCTGCCAGAACTTCTCCTTCGCACACCCCACCACGAGCCACCCGTCGGCGGCCTCGAACGCCTGGAACGGCACCAGCGACGGATGGGCGGAGTTCTTCGTGCGCACCGGTTCGAAACCGGCGTTCAGATGCCAGGTGGCCGGATAGGTGAGCAGTGACATCGCCGTGTCGTACAGCGAGACATCGCAATCGCCGCCGATACCGTCGCGGCGAGCGGCGTGCAGACCGGACAGCAGGCTGAGCGCGGCGACGAAGCCACCGGAGAAATCCACCAGGGACAGACCGGATTTGGTGGGCGGGCCGTCCGGATCACCGGTCAGGCTCATCCATCCGGCCAGGCCCTGCAGGATGTAGTCGTAGCCGGGTTCGGTGCTGCGCGGCCCGGTCATCCCGAAGCCGGTCAGACTGCAGCAGACGATGGCGGGGTTGAGGTGTTTGAGATCGTCGTAGGTGATGCCGATCTTGGCGGGGACATCACCGCGCAGATTCGAATACACGGCATCGCTGGTGCGGACCAGATCCTCGAACACCGCCCGGCCGGCCGGATTCGACAGGTCCAGCGACAGGCTGCGCTTGTTGCGGTTGAAGGTCTCGAAGAACAGCGAATCCTCACCCTCGGTGTACGGCGGGACGTACCGGCCGACGTCTCCGCCGGCGTTCGGGTCCTCGATCTTGATCACATCGGCGCCGAGATCGGCCAGATGGACGCTGCCGAACGGGCCGGCGCCGTACTGCTCGAGCGAGATGATCCGGACGTCTTCCAACGGTTTCACGACTGTGCACCTTCCGTGTCCGAGCTCGGCAGACGCAGGGGACCGTTCGTCGCCTCCGGGAAGTAGTTCCGGCCGATACCGCTGTCGCGGGTGGCGACCATGACCGAGCGTTTCCACGAAATCACTTCGGTGCCTTCCTGATTCAGCCCGCGGGTGATCATCGAGACGATGCCGGCATACGGGCGCGATTCGGATCTGCGCAGCCCGGTGCAGATGCTCTCCGCGTAGATGGTGTCGCCGACATAGACGGGATTCGACATCTTGATATCGGTGAAGGCGAGATTCGAGATCGCGTTCTGACTCATGTCGAGAACCGAAATCCCCAGTACCACAGCCACTGTCAGCCCCGAGTTCACGATCACCTTGCCGTCGGTGATCGGGTTCTGCGCGGCGAGGTGGGCATTGAAGTGGTTCTGGTTGGTGTTCATCGACAGCAACGTGATCCACGTGTTGTCCGCTTCGGAGATCGTCCGTCCGATGGGGTGCTGGTACACGTCACCCACGACGTAGTCCTCGAAGAAGCGACCGAGAACAGCCTCATGCACTGCCACCGTATCTCCTCAGTTCGTTCAGCGTATGCGTGACTCGAACAATACATCAGACATTTAGATCGTCAAGAGGTGAGATTTAGACAGTTGTCGCAAGAAGATGAGACAGTGGCGCGTCCGAGAGTGCTTAAAAAGCAGATGTTTAGCGGTCTGCGGTCTCGTCGGCCGCAGGATCGGTTCACTCTCTCCGGAGTCGGTCCATGTGGCGGTAGGAGTCGCCCAGGTGATCCAGGTGTCGGCGCATCAGATCGATGGCGGCCATCGAATCGCCGGCCGCCACCACCTCGAGGATGGCGCGGTGGTCGTGATCGACGCACTGCCAGAAGCCGCCGGGGGCATGATCGCGGCCGAATCGCGTGGACAGCACCCGGAAGACCGGCGCGGTGATCAGTTCCAGCAGCGGATTGCCGGTGGCGCGCAGCAGGACCAGGTGAAACTCCTGGTTCTTGGCATAGGTGTCCTGGCCTTGCAGGCTGTCGGGGTCGAAGATGGCGGCCCGCAGTTCGGCCAGATGCTCCTCGGTGCGCCGGAACGCGGCGATTCCGGCGGCCGGCACCTCCATGAGGTTGCGGACCTCCATCAGCTGGTCCACGGTGACGGCCTCGGCGGCGGCCATCAATGCCACCCCCGTCTCCAGGTGGGCGCTGATGTGCCCGATGCTGGGGGAGGCCACGAAACTGCCGCCGGTCACGCCGCGAGTGGTGGTGATCAGGTTCTGGCTGGCCAGTGAGCGCAGTGCTTCGCGAATCGTGCTGCGGCCGACGCCGAATTCGGCGGTCAGCTCGGCGTCGCTGGGCAACCGGGCGCCCTGTGGCAGTTCTCCCGACAGGATTCGGCTGCGCAACTGCTCGGCCAGGACCGCGTAGGCGGGTCCGGGCTTGGTCTGTGCGTCGCCTGTCGTCGGTTCGGTCACCGGCTTCGGTCCTTCTGTTCGAGCGGCTGTCAACGGGCCCGAGCCTAGTCGCCGGGTCCGCGTGTGCTGCCGTACTTCGACTGTCCAGTCGAGGGTAAACATCCGCCAATTACCGTCGAATTTGGCGTGGTTGTCCGCGTACTGTCAGTCGTAACGTCGAATTTACGGTTAAAACATCTGAGGTATTGCTTTCTTCGGCGGTCTCAAGCACGATGGCTCCCATCACCTCGCGCGGTGGTCCCCCGACCTCGAGAGACGGCTCTCCGCCTCGGTCGCCCCCTCCGCTCCCTCGTGGGCGCCGGAAGAATGGAAATCTTGATGAAGAGAATTGGAGTCGACGTCGGCGGCACGTTCACCGACCTCGTGCTGTGGGACGACGACGGCAGTGTGGTCGTGCACAAAACGCCGTCGACGAACCACGATCCGTCGATCGGCACCATGGACGGCATCGAGGTGCTCGCCGCGCGCGCCGGAATCGACCCCGCCGATATCGAGATGTTCTTCCACGGCACCACGGTGGCGACCAATATCGTGCTCGAGCACAACGGCTGCGATGTCGGCATGATCACCACCGAGGGCTTCCGGGATCTGCTGCACATCGCACGCAAGAAGCGCCCGCTCAACTACTCCAACTACCAGGATCTGCCGTGGCAGAAATGGCAACTGGTGCCGCGCCGCAACCGCCGGGTGGTTCCCGAGCGCATCGATGCCGCGGGCACTGTGCTGACCCCGCTCGATGAGGCGGCCGTGCGCGATCAGGTCCGGTTGCTGCGCGAGCGCGGAGTCGAGGCGATCGCGGTCGCATTCCTGCACTCCTATCGCAACCCGGCGCACGAGCAGCGGGTCAAGGAGATCATCGGCGAGGAGTACCCGGATGTCTTCGTCTCCCTGTCCAGTGAGGTCGCACCGCAATACCGTGAGTACGAACGCTTTTCCACGGCGGCGCTGAATGCCTTCATCGGCCCCAAGACGTCGCGCTACATCGAGAATCTGGCTCAGAAGGCGAGTGCCGCCCAGGTCGGTGACGACGTTCATCTGATGACCTCGGCCGGTGGTCTGGTCACCTCGCGCAGTGCGAGCGAGGTCCCGGTCTCCCTGCTGACCAGCGGTGTGGTCGCCGGTCTGCTCGGTGGTTGCGCGATCGGCAAGGCCTCGGGATTCCCCAGCGTGATCACCCTCGACGTCGGCGGTACCTCGGCCGATATCGGTGTCGCGCCCGATGGCGCATTGCGGATGAAGCATCTGCTCGACACCCGCATCGGTGACTATCACGCCATGGTGCCGATGGCCGAGGTCGACACGATCGGCGCCGGCGGTGGCTCGATCGCGGTGGTCGACGAGGGCGGAATGTTCCGGGTCGGTCCGCGCAGTGCCGGTGCCGTACCGGGGCCCGCGTGTTACGCCCGCGGCGGCACCGAGCCGACATCGACCGATGCCATGGTGGCGATGGGCTGGTTGCGCGAGGACAGCTTCCTGTCCGGAACGATGGAGGTGCGGCCCGAACTGGCGCGCACCGCGATCGAAACCCATATCGCCGGCAAACTCGGCACCACTCTCGATGCGGCGGCGATGGGCATCTTCAAGATCCTCGCCCATTCGATGACCGAGGCGATCAGTCTGCACTCGGTCCGCAAAGGCTATGACCCACGCGACTTCTCGCTGATCGCCGAGGGCGGCGCCGGGCCGTTGTTCGCCTGGCAGATCGCCGATCAGCTCGGTATCCCGCGGGTGATCGTGCCCGGCCATCCCGGTATCACCTCCGCCGTGGGCCTGTTGACCACCGATATCCGCTACGAGGTGCCCACCACGGTGTGGACCTCCTCCGCCGATCCCGACCTGGAACTGCTCACGGCGCAGATGGCGCGACTGTCGCGTCAGGCCACCGCACAACTCGAGGCCGACGGCGTCGCCGCGGAGAACATCTCCCTCGAGCGCAGTGTGGACTGCCGCTATGTCGGCCAGGGCTACGAGCTGCGGGTCCCGGCGCCCGAGGGCGAGATCGACGATGTCTGGGTCAAGACGGTGGCCGAGGCGTTCCATCAGGCACACGGCCGCACCTATTCGCAGCGCTTCGACGACAAGCCGGTGCAGTTGATCAATATTCGTGTCACCGGTGTCGGTGCGGTGCCCCATGTGCGGATCGCCGAGATCGGCACGGGCACCGCCGACAGTTCGGCCGCACTGAAGACCACCACACGCGCGTTGTTCTGGCGCGATGACAAGGCCGATCCGGAATGGATCGACACGCCGGTCTACGAGCGGTCGATGTTGCTGGCGGGCAACGAGATCGACGGACCGGCCATCGTCGAGCAGTTCGACTCGACCACCATCGTCGGCATGCATCAGCGGGCCATCGTGGACGCCGTCGGCCACATCATCATCGAGAGGAAGTCCGCATGAGCAAGACGCTGATGCCCAAGACCGGCGTATCGCTCGCGGGCGAGGCCACCAGAATCTGGAACGACGTCGAGGTCGATCCGATCACCCTGCGCGTGATCGGTGGCGCCCTGCAGTCGATGGCCAAGGAGATGGCGCAGGTTCTGTATCGGATGGCCTATTCGAGCCTGATCCGGGAGTCCGAGGATCTCGGTGCCGGCATCTTCGATGTCAACGGCCGCGAGCTGTGCGAATCGGATTCGACTCCGATGCACTGTGGTTCGATTCCGGCCTACATCCGCGGTGTCGACCGCCGGCTGGCCGGAACCTATCAGCCCGGTGATGTCATCCTGCACAATCACCCGTATCACGGCGCCGCGCATTCGCCCGACTACGGCATCATCATCCCGATCTTCTGGCAGGGACAGCACATCGGATTCGCCGGCTGCACCGGTCATGTCTCCGATGTCGGCGGCAACTTCCCCGGTCTGTGCATGGATGTCGTGGATGTGTGGGCCGAGGGCAAGCTCATGGACTCGATGAAGATCTACGAGGCCGGGGTTCGCAACGACTATCTCATCCAGCACATTCTCGACAATGTGCGTACGCCCGAACAGAATCGCGGCGACCTCGAGGCACTGATCGCGTGTTCGCGCATCGGCGAGAAGCGGTTCCTCGAATTGCTCGAGAAGTACGGCCTCGACACGGTCATGAGTGCCGCCGAGCGCTGGATGGACTACTCGGAGAACATGCTGCGCAGCAGGATTCGCGAGCTTCCGGACGGCAGCTACGAGGCGCCGATCGGCTATCTCGACGACGACGGCAAGAATCGCGGTGTGCCGCTGAAGGTGGCGGTGCGGGTACAGGTCGAAGGCGAGGACATCCTCATCGACCTGACCGGTTCCAACGATCAGGTGCCGACGGCCTTCAATGTGCCCTTCGAGGGTTCGGTGCTGCCGGTGGCGGTCTCCGCGATCCGCACCATCCTGCTCGACGAGGACACCACCGAGGAATTCGTTCCGCAGAACGACGGATGTTTCCGGCCCGTGCGGGCGTACGCCCCCGAGGGCACCATCTTCAATCCGGACTTCCCGGCCTCGTGCTTCGCGCGTTTCTCTCAGGTGAACCGGGTGTTCGACTCGATCAATCTGGCTCTGGCGCCGGTACTTCCGGACCATGCGGTCGCGGGTTCGTCGGCGGCGCTGTGCGCGATCGCCTATTCCGGTGTCGCCCCGGACGGCGAATCATATTGGGTCTACATCGAAATCAACGAGGGCTCCTATGGCGGCCGCAACGGTAAGGACGGGATGGACAGCGTCGACGCGCTGATGGCCAATACCCGCAACAACCCCATCGAGGAACTCGAACTCAACCACGCGATGCGCGCGCTGCGCTACGAATTGCGCGACGAGGCGCCGGCGCCGGGCAGGTGGCGCGGCGGTATCGGCAGCGTGCGCAAGTGGCTGATGGAAACCGACACCTTCCTCGGTTCCGAGGCCGACAACCGGTCCGATCCACCGGCAGGCGCGCTCGGCGGACGTGACGGGGTCGCGGGCTCCTTCACCCGCAATGCCGGCACCGACCGCGAGCAGGTGCTGTTCTCGAAGGTCACCCAGGAGACCATCCGCGCGGGCGAGACGCTCGAGATCAAACTGCCCTCCGGTGGCGGATTCGGCAACCCGTTCGAACGCGATCCCTTCCAGGTGCTCAGCGATGTGTGGGATGAATACCTCACCGCCGAGGACGCACGCCGGGACTACGGTGTCGTCGTGAACACCGACGACTGGACCGTCGACGATGCGGCGACCGCCGCGCTGCGGGCGGGGAGCGCGTCCTGAACGAGGGCGGGGGCCGGGCCGCCGATATCCGCGGCCCGGCCCCGCATCCGGGTGCGGACAGCACGAACAGCGTTGTCACCTGGATCGATCCACCGACGGCAGCCGATGGCGACGGCCCGTTGCGCGGGCTGCGGATCGGGGTCAAGGACAATATCGACGTGGCCGGCGTGCCCAGTACCTGCGGCTCGGCGTTCTTCACCGACCGGGTCGCCGGTGCGCACGCGGAGGTGGTGCGCAGGCTCATCGCCGCGGGCGCGCGGGTGACCGCGAAGCTGAACATGGCCGAATTCGCGGTCGGGGTCACCTCCCGCAATTCCGCGGCCGGCCCGGTGGTCAATCCGTGGGATCCGGCCCGGGTGCCCGGCGGGTCCAGCGGCGGCTCGGGGACGGCCGTCGCCGCCGGCCTCGTGGACGCCTCGCTCGGCACCGACACCGGTGGGTCGGTCCGGCTGCCCGCCGCCGCATGCGGGGTGACCGGGCTGCGACCGACCTGGGGTGCGATCAGCAATGCCGGTGTCTTCCCCGTCAGCGAACCGTTCGACACGGTGGGCCCGATGGCCCGCTCGGTCGCCGACGTCGCCCGCATCTTCGATGTGCTGCGCACCGGCCCGGCCGCGGCGGGTGTGGCGCGCCGGATCGGAGTCCCGGACGTCTTCATCACCGACGATGTCGATCCCGCCGTCGCCGCGGCCGTGCGCGCGGCCGCGGACCGGTTCGCCGACCTCGGCTACGAGGTGGTGCCGGTGGCGATTCCCGATGCCGAGCGGGCACAGGACATCGTCTACACGCTGATCTATTCCGATCTCGCCCGCCGCCATCGCGAGCGAATCCTGCACTCTCCCGAGCTGTTCCAGCCCGCGACCCTGGAACGTGTCTCGCTGGGGCTGCGGATCTCCGACGCCGAGCGGAATGCGGCGACAGCGGGGCGCACCGCCTTCCGGCGGGGGCTGGCCACGGTATTCGACCAGGTGGACATCGTGCTCACACCGACGATGCCCACCGACGTGCCACTGCTCGACGGCGGCGCGGATGTCATCGCCCAGTCCCGGCGCATGGGGCAATTCAGTTACCCCTGGTCCCTGCACGACGGCCCGACCCTGGCCCTGCCGGTCGGATTCCATCCCGATTCGGGGATGCCGATCGGTGCCCAGCTCACCGCCGCCGCGCATCGGGAGGCGGTGCTGTTCGAGGCCGGGCACCGCTATCAGCAGGTGACGCACTGGCATTCGGCACGGCCGCGCTAGCGGGCGAGCAGCCCCTTGGCGATGTGGGTCACCTGGATCTCGTTGCTGCCCGCGTAGATCATCAGCGATTTCGCGTCGCGCGCAAGCTGTTCCACCTTGTATTCGGCCATGTAGCCGTTACCGCCGAACAGCTGCACCGCCTCCATCGCGACCTCCGTGGCCGCGCGCGAGGAGTACAGCTTCATCGCCGACGCCTCGGCCAGGGTGACCTGTTCGCCCGCTGCGATGCGCTCGATCGCGTTGAATACCATGTTCTGCACGTTGATCCGGGCGATCTCCATCTCGGCCAGTTTGAGCTGGATGAGCTGGAACTGGCCGATCTCCTTGCCCCACAACGTGCGCGATTTCGCGTAATCGACGCAGAGCCGGTGGCATTCGTTGATGATGCCGAGGGCCAGTGAGGCGATACCGATGCGCTCGGCCGCGAAAGACTCCTTGGCGCTGTCCTTTCCGTCGCCCTTGGCCGGGGTCTCACTCTCGCCGAGCAGCCGGTCGGGGGTCAGGCGGACGTTCTCGAAGAACAGCTCACCGGTGGGCGAGGAGTTCATACCCATCTTCTTGAAGGGTGCGCTCTGGGTGAATCCCGCCATGCCCTTGTCGAGGACGAAGCCCAGCACCTTGCGATCGCGGCGGTCGGTGCCGTCTTCCTCGTCGAGCTTGGCGTAGACCACGGTCACATCGGCGTAGGGGCCGTTGGTGATGAAGGTCTTGCGGCCGTTGAGGATGTAGTCCTGCCCGTCGCGGCGGACGTAGGATTTCATGCCGCCGAAAGCGTCCGAGCCGGAATCGGGTTCGGTGATGGCCCAGGCCCCGACCTTGTCGAAGGTGACCAGTTCGGGCAGCCACCGCTTCTTCTGCGCGAGGGTGCCGCGGCTGCGGATGGTGCCGGCCGCCAGCCCGAGGCTGACGCCCATCGAGGCGACCAGTCCCAGACTGACCCCGGCCAGCTCACTGTTGAGGATGACCCCCATGCTGCCCGAACCGCTGAATTCGCCCGATTTCCCCGATTCCCCGGCTTCCTCGCGGTCCAGGGACTTCTGCAAGCCCTCCCGGGCCAGCTCGTCCAGTCCGAAGGTCGCATAGAGCTTGCGGATGATGTCGAACGGCGGCAGGGCACCACTTTCCAGCTGTTCGACGTGGGGCTCGATCTCCTTGGTGATGAAACCGCGCACCGCATCGCGGAGCATCAGATCTTCGTCGGACCACTGGTACATGTCGTGAACTCCCGAGGGTTGCCGGAACACTTCCCTCGAATATAGAACACGTTCTAATTATCCCTCGTCCGCAGTACCGGGCCGACGATTCCGGTGGGGCACGGCGGCCGATGTGCCCCACCGTTCAGGTCATGGGTGGACGGGTTCCAATTCCGTGGATTCTCCGGCTTCCGCCGGCGCGGGCGCACGGTTGGGCAGCAGCACCGCCATCACGATCACGATCACCGACAGCGCCGCCGATACCGCGAACGCCAGCCGCATACCGGACAGATGCGCGCTGAGTGGATCGGTGCCGTGGTCGGTCAGCGTGGTGGCGCGGGCGGACATGATGGTGACCACCAGTGCGGTGCCGAAGGCCGCGGCCACCTGCTGCAGGGTGCCGAGTACGGAGCTGCCGTGCGAGTACAGATGCTGCGGCAGCGCACCCAGACCCAGGGTGAACACCGGGGTGAAGGCCGCGGCCAGCGACAGCATCAGCAGGATGTGCAGGGCCAGCAACTGCCAGTAGGGCATGGTCGGCGAGATGGTGGTGAAACCGGCCAGGGCCACGGTGATTCCGATCGCGCCGGGAATCACCAGCATCCGGCCGCCGAAGCGATCGAACACCCGCCCGATGGTGGGGCCGAGTACACCCATCGCCAGACCACCCGGCATCACGAGCAGACCGGTCTGCAACGGGCTCAGGCCACGCAGATTCTGCAGATACAGCGGCAGCAGAATCATCGAACCCATCATCGCCAAGAAGGCCACGGCCATCAGGACCAGCGATTTCGTGTAGGTGCCCGCCAGCAGCACGCGCAGATCCATCAGTGGTGAACCGGTGCGCTGCAAGCGGATCTGGCGCAGTGCGAAGATCGCGATGCAGACCGCGCCCACCGCGACGATCAACGCCGGGACCGCGATGTTGCCGACCTCGAACTTGCTGAGTCCGTACACCAGGCTGCCGAATCCGAGGGCCGCGAAAACCACACTGGCCCAATCGATCGCACCGCTCTCCGGCTCGCCGATATTTTCCAGTTTCCGCAGGCCGAACCAGGTGACCGCCGCCGCGATGGGCAAGACCAGCAGGAACAGCCAACGCCAGGAAGCGATCTGCAGGACCAGTCCGGAGATCACCGGGCCCATGGCCGGGGCCACCGAGATGGCGAGGGTGACGTTGCCCATGACACGGCCGCGATCGTGTTGAGGCACCACTGTCATGAGCGTGGTCATCAACAGCGGCATCATCACCGCGGTACCGCCGGCCTGGACCACCCGGCCCACCAGCAGCAGGCCGAAGGTGGGCGCGGCTGCCGACAGCGCGGTGCCGAGCAGGAACACACCCATCGCGATCGCATAGGCCCGGCGGGTGGTGACCCGCTGCAGGAACCAGCCGGTGACCGGGATGACCGCGGCCATGGTGAGCATGAACGCCGTCGAAACCCATTGCGCGGAGCGCTCGGTGACGTGCAGATCGGTCATCAGGCGCGGAATCGCGTTGACCATGATGGTCTCGTTGAGAATCACCACGAAGGTGGCGAGGACCAGGAGCCGGATCACCGCGGGGGTTCGCCGGCCGGCCACGGCGAGATCAGGTTCGGCGGGCATCGGTTTACCTCCGGGTGTTCGCGTACACAGAAATGTCGTGACCGACGCCGAGCCACCCCTGTGTGCCCCAGGCGTCATACGAGACGTGACGACCGTGACACCGTCAACTCATCGGTGCCGCGCCAGTATTCCGGCAATTCCGGCGGACAAGCACGCGATTATTCGCCCGGCAGCCGGGGTGCGGTATCCGACGGAGAGCTCTCACCTGCGGATCGACGGCAGGGCATGCGATGACGAGACGCTCATCACATCGTTCCGCCTGTCCGGCGGCCACGGCAGCGCACCAGCATGATGGTGCTCATGGAGAACGACTTGCGGGACGCGGAACGGCAACTCCAGGCTGCGCAGCTGTCGGGTGATGTCCGGGCCCTGGACGCACTGCTGGACGATCGGCTGATCTTCACCCTCGGCGCGGACACCATGACCAAGGCGCAGGATCTCGAGTTGCACCGCACTGGAGCGCAGGTCGTGCGCAAACTCGAGGAAGAGCAGCTCACGGTGCTGGTGGAAGGGACCACCGGGGTGACGTGGTTCCTCGGCGTCGTCGAGGGAAGCGTGCACGGCGCACCGTTCGCGGCCAGGATGCGATACACCCGCGCCTGGTCATACGATGCGTCGCACGGCTGGCGGGTCGTCGCGGCGCACGCCTCCGTGGCCGAGTGATCCGGATGTGGTGGGCCTTCGCGCCGTCGTGACCGAAAGCTACTGTGGCGCGGGCTCGCTGCTGCGCTCCGGCAGTGCCGACGGCAACGGTCCCAGCGGTGCCCGCCCGGCCCGCCAGTTCTCCCACATCCTGGTGAGCAGGATGGTGCCCCCGGCATACACACAGCCGAGCAGCACATCGAGCACATAGTGTTCGCCGCCGTAGACCAGGGTGAATCCCATCGCGCACGGATAGGCCACCAGGATCGCCCGCAGCCACCAGCGTGTGGTGAGCGGCCAGAGGGTGGCCGCGACCAGGACCGAGAACGCGGTGTGCAGCGACGGCAGCGCGGCGACGAAGTTGCCGTGGTCGGTGAGCCACTGCGCGCTGATATCCGGTGACACGAGCCCCAGTCCGAAACCGGAGATCCGGCGCACCTGGTCCGGAATCGCGCCTTCGTGCGAGGCGTACCAGGGCGGTGCGGCCGGCACCAGGATGTAGGTGACCAGCGCCAGATACGACAGCAGCAGGATCCTGCGCATGTACCGGGCCCACAGCGGCCGGGAGTAGATGTAGAAGATGGCCGCCGTCGCCCACGGCAGGATGAAGTGCGTGGTGTAGACGGCGCCGATGATCGGGGTCCACCACGGCTGACCGTCGGATGCGAGGTGCGACTGCAGCCAGACGGTGGGCAGGGTGCCGCCGAACATCCAGCGATCGGCGGTGACGAGTTCGTGCATGCGCAGCGGCATGCCGAGTTTGTCGGCGAGGTCGCGGGTGTAGTCGTAGACCATCAGGGCCGCGATGAGCGGCAGCCAGTCCGCCACCACCCGGACGTGCTGACGCAGCGGCCGGTCGATGGTGAAGGCGAGGACGCCGCCGATCATCCACGCGGCCTCCTGGACCCGGCCGCCCGGAAGTAACCCGGTGACGAGCGCCGCGACCAGAGCCGCCAGGTAGGCGAAGCGCACCGCATAGCGGATCGCCCGCCGCTGCGTCGTCGGCTCCGCGATTTCGGTGGTTTCCGGATGTACACCGAGCATTCGGCCAGTGTGCCACTAGCGTTCACGGGCCGGACACACCCATCCGGTTTACGGAGTGGCGCGGGCCCGATCGGGCGTCTACCACGCCGACGCTACGCCGTAGCTGTGAATGTGCTGTCGATCGGCGGCGAGTTGGCCGTGAGTGTCGCCACGGCCATGGTGAAGCGCTATGGGCCGCAGTATCTTTCGAGAGGTATCGCAGCTGTTCGAAAGGTCGGGACCATGATCATCACACTCCTTCTCGCCGGATTGAGCACGGGCAGTGCCGCACTGGCGGGTGTCACCGGACTCGCGAGCATGTTCGCCGGCAATCTCTGACCCGGGGTATCCGGATACCGTGGAACACGGGTCCCGCTCGGTAGAATCGGCCCGCGATGAGGGCGACCGGGTCGGATGGGGAGGATGTGACGGTGCTGGAGGTGTGGGGGCGGCGAACCGCGATCAGATACTCCGGCGGCCGGATCACCACCACACCGCTGAGCATCGGTGACGACATCGCGCTCGATATCGCGGTCCGCGATCTGCGCGAGGCCTGCCTGGCCGAATCCGATGCCGGAGATCTGCTGGTGCTGTTGTACTTCCGCGCACCCGACTACGCGCTCGACGGCGTGCCCACCCGGCGCAATCCCGCCACGGTATTCCTGGAGCCGGAGGTATTTCCGCAGGCGGCGGCGCTCGTCCGAGCCATCCGTGACGATCTGCTCGAGATGCGCCGCATCCTGCGGCCGCGGCCGAATCTGATCCCGCCGCGTGCGGTGCCCGGACAATACGGGCCCATCCGCCCCGATGTGGCGCGCGCGGCCGAGCGCATGCACACTCCTGGACTCTGCGCCCGTGAACTCGGCGCGCTGCACGCCTACGCCCGCCCCGACGAATACGTCCTCGAATGCGCGCCGTCCGGGCATCGGGGCGCACCGGGGCTGGTCGTCGTCACCACCCTGCGTCTGCTGTTCGTCTCCGCCGGCGCGACCTACGAGCTACCGGTCGCCGCGATCGATCGGGTCGATCTCGCCGCCCCGCCGGGGTCGGTTGCGACACTGCGGGTCTCGGACGGCCACGCCGATCTGGAATTCGTCTCGACCGAAGGGGCGGATCTGCAGCGGGTCCTGCAAGGAGCACAGCTGGCCTGCGAGATCGAACATGTCGACGGATCGATCGTGATGGCGCGGCCCTCGTCACTGGACCTGTTCGGTGAATGGCAGCTGCTGGTGGAGCGCCGCAAACTCGGCATGGTGGATACCGAACAGTTCAAATGGGAGGGCGTGGGCATCCTGCGCGCGATGCCGCAGTAGCCGTACCCGTTGTCAGTGGAACGGCGACAGGCCGAAGACCGGTGCACCGGGATGCAGGGCCACCCGCCGCCACGGACTCGACGGTCGCATCAGCAATCCGCGGATCATCCCGCGACGTTCGTCGACCTGTTCCTTGGCCGCGGCCAGATCCTGGGTCGCCGCCCAGAAGATGGCGCCGGTGAGGAAGCCGGAGGCGAATTGCCGCCAATTGCGGTAGTGCTGCTGGGCTTCGGCGAGACCACGCCCCAGCAATGTCCACGCCTCGTCCTCGTCCAGATATCCCGCGGTGTGGGCGGCGCGGGCGATGAAGACGATGCGCGAGAGATCCCAGGCGGTGGCATCGGTGTTGAGTGGTTGCGGCAGGCGGTCGACGATGCCGAATTTGATGGCCTGCAACCACGCGTCGTAATCCCGGTCGATCCCGTTGACTCCGCGATACCCGCGCACCTCCGACAGCGTGTGCAGGAATTCGCGATGACTGTCGGCCAGGCCGGTGCGGTCGACCCGGGTGGTGTCCTGGGCGGCCGCGGTGGCCAGCGGATGCACCATCGCGAACAGAGGCGCGTGCATTCCGCTGAGCAGGCGGCCGATGGTGTCGCGAGCGTCCTCGCCGCTATCGATTCCCCACGATTCGTGCAGGCCGTCGATGGTGGATTCGCACCGGGTCTCGGAACTACCGGGGTGTTCGGGCAGGAAGGCGACGGAGTCGTTGTAGGCGCTCCAGCTGCGGCCGTAGTAGGCGCCGATTGCCAGTGCGCGGATGCGGTCCTCGGACACGGCGTCGCCCGACCACTTGTCCGGTCCGGCATCGAAATCCGAACTCGGGAATCCGCTGATGCGCGGCAGTCCGTGCGTTCCGGCGACCGTCGTCACCACGGCACCCCCTCACCTGTGAATACTTGTCCGTGCGAGCCTACCGACCGGACCGCCGACCGCTCGCCGACCCGTCGGAAACCGATCGCGTACCTTCGATTGGGCATCCCAGCCATCGGTCGCCGAGAAGGAGCAGGACATGCAGACCGTGACGTCGCAGGACGGCACCACCATCGCCTTCGACCGGATCGGTTCCGGCGATGCGGGGACCGTCGTGCTCATCGGCGGTGCGTTCGGCTATCGGCAGGTACCCAATACCGTCGCACTGGCCGAGGCACTGGCCGAGAAGTACGGCCTGCGGGTGATCAACTACGACCGGCGCGGCCGCGGCGACAGCGCGGATTCGCCCGGGGTCTACGACAGCGCCAACGAGATCGCCGATCTGCGGGCGCTGGTCGAGGTCGAAGGGGGCGCGGCCGCGCTGGTGGGCTGGGGTTCGGGCGCCGTGCTCGCACTGCTGGCGGCGCGTTCGGGCGCCGTACCGGGAGTGACCGATGTGGTGGCCTTCGAACCGCCCATCGTGGTCGATCCCAAGGATCACGTCCCGCCCACCGACGCCGAGGGCAAGCTGCGCACCCGGATCGCCGAGGGAAAGCGCGGGGGCGCGGCCTGGTACTACCTGACCAAGATCATGGGGGTGCCGATGGCGGTCGCGGGGGCGATGCGTCTGTCGTCGGTGTGGAAAGGGCTGGTCGCCACCGCCGATTCGACCGCACACGATTTCGCGGTGCTGAAACCGTTCAGCCGCGGCGAGACCCTGCGGGCCGAGGACTGGGCGGCGCTGGAGGCGCCCGTGCTGTTGCTGATCGGTGGCCGTTCCGCGCCCGCGCTGACCAAGGGCGCCGAGCGCATCGCCGAGGTGCTGCCCGATGCCACACTGCGCGAACTGCCCGAGGTGAGCAACGATCCGGTCGCCGCCGAACTCGCGCCCGCGATCGGCGAATTCCTCACCCGCGCACGGTGATCAGCCGGCGCCGGATTCCGTGATCGCCGGGAAACCGCACGTCGTCTCGAGCTGATATGCCAGATCCAGGAGGGTCGCCTCGTCACCACGGGCGGCCGACAGCTGGATCGAGCCGGGCAGATTGCCGCTCATCCGGCCGTGCGGAACCGCGATCGCGGGACCGCCGCCGATATTGTTCAGCGGCGTGAACCCCACGTAATCGATGAGCTTGGCGAACAGTTCGTCGAACGGCTGCCGTGGAGACTGCTCACCCAGGACCGGAACCGGATGGGACAGCACCGGGCTCAGCAGCGCGTCCACTTCGGTGAAATGTGCGTCGTAGATGGCGGTTCCGCGACGCAGCCGGCGAATCGCGGGCAGCACGGCGAGCGGATTGCCGCGGATCCGGCCGATCAGCCCGCGGGTGAAGGGATCGATCCGGCTCGGATGGAACCGGCGGCCGTGTTCGAGCGCGAACGATGTCGTCATCAGGACCGCGAACAGCGCCCAATACGTCTTGAAATCATCGATGAACTGCGGATCGATGTCGAGCCGGACCTCGGTGAGCTCGTGACCGAGTGCGGTGAGTTCGGTTGCCGCCGAATCGAGTACCGCCGCGGTGTCGGGATGTACACCGTGGCCGCGCACATCGGCGCGGACGATCCCGATCCGCAGTCGGCGGGCACTGGGCCCCTCGACGAGGCCGATCGGTGGCAGTTTCGCGGCGGGGCGATACCTTTCGGCGGCGGCGAAATAGTGTGCGACATCGCGTACCGTCCGGCTCACCACACCCTCGGTGACCAGGTTCACCGGCAGTTGCCGAGCGCCCGGCTGATCGAGCATGCGGCACCGGGTGGGTTTGAGCCCCACCAGACCGGCCGCGGCGGCCGGAATGCGAATCGAGCCGCCGCCGTCGTTGGCATGGGCGATCGGGACGGCACCGGAAGCCACCAGCGCCGCCGAACCACCGGACGACGCGCCCACGGAATGCGCTGTGTTCCACGGATTCCGGGTCGGGTCGCGATCGGCGAATTCGGTACTCGCGGTGAGACCGAACTCCGGCAGTGTCGACTTACCGAGGACCACGAAGCCCTGGCGCAGGAACTGCGCGGCCGGTGCGCTGTCGCGCCGTCGTGGACGGGGATCGAAGGCCGCCGAGCCGTGACAGGTGGGCAGGCCCGCCACATCGGCGTTGTCCTTGACGAAACTCGGCACCCCGGCGAAGGCGCCGAAGGTCGCCGGCGCCTGCCGCGCCCGGTCGAAACAGTCCACCCGCACCGCGTTCAGGATCGGGTTCACCCGTTGCACCCGGGCGATGGCCGCCTCCAGCACCTCCCGGCGCCCGACCTCACCCGCGCGGATGGCTGCGGCCAATCCGACGGCGTCGTGGGTTCCGAGCGCGTCGTCGGTGAAGGCGTGCACGGGCTCTGCTGTGACCGGCGGTGTCATCTGGGATCGACTTCCTTTCGGCGGCGCCCACGCGCGTCGCACTCATGCCTGTCCGGTCTACCATCCGCCTGCCGCCGGGCGCGCGGATTCGGATGCGGCCGTACTACCGCACGCTCGCCGGTGCCCGCACCACCCGTCCGCCCAGTCGTTCGGTGACCTCGAACCCCTGTTCCCGGAACCAGCGCGCCAGGATCGGGACCGCGGAGTCGTCGTCGCGGAAGGTCGGGACCAGCTGCGCGACGATATGCATCGCGTGTGTGTCGGCGGTGCGGCAGATGTGGCGCAAGGTGGCGGTGCCCAGGCCCATCCGGCGCAGTGGCGGGACGACGTCGATGTGGTCGAGTTTGATGGTGCTGGCGTAGATGTCGAACTGCACCGCGACCGGACCTCGGGTTTCGACCAGACTCGCCGGGTCCGCCGGCACCGGTCGCACATCACCGGGCAGGTGCACGGTCAACCGGCGTCGTGCCTCGTCGTCGGGGGCCATCCGCACGGCCTGCAGCACCCGCTCGGTGAGCTCCTCGATGGCACTGCGGTCACCGTCGGCGGCCAGCGGGCGAATGTCGGTGGTGGTGCGGGCGATTGCGCGCAGGGTGCGCACCCAGTGCGAATCGACCTTGGCGTAGCGCTCGGTGAGCTGATCGATCGTGTGCTCGAGTCCGAAACAGCCGCCGAAGGTTCCGGTGTCCCCGCCCGACAGCACACCCCAGTGGTCGGGGTCCGCGCCGACACCGTTGCGGGCCAGCTCCGCGCGGATCTCATCGCGCCGCCGCTGCGCCTGATCGACCGCGGCGCCGGGCATCACCCGGAACCAGCGCTTCCAGCCGTCCAGGTTCGCGCGGATGCGAGTGCCCGCCAGATCGGCGCACGCCTGCTGGTAGTTGCTCCAGGCTTGCTCCCGCCGCTGGATCAGCTGCCGATCGGGACGGGTGGGATCACCTTCCGCGGTCGGCGTGTTGTCGTCCATACCTATCTACGGTACGACGAAAATCCTGCGTGACCGGGGTGTCAGTGAATCGTGCGTGATGTGTCGCGAGTATCCGGCTGCAGTTGACGGATGCGTGGCCCGGGATTTACCGATCGATTGCGTCTGGCGTGTCGGATTAGGATTTGCTGAGCACCTTGCCACGCAACGACCGCAGCGAATCCGGCAGCAGCGGTTCCTGGCTGGACGGGCGCGGTCCGGCGAACACGTAGACCGCGACCAGCAGGACGCTCAACCACACATAGGTGTCGCCGATCAGATGCTGCCAGGGCGTCCAATGCAATTCGCGATTGTCGTCCCCGGGTTCCCAGTTCTGCGGGCCGATGGTGAACACCACAGCGGTGGCGGCGGTGATCGCGTACCAGATCATGGCCTGCCGGCGCGGCAGCCGCGTGGCGACGCCGATCGCGGCGAGCAGTCCGGGCGCGATCCACACCCAGTGATGCGACCACGAGATCGGCGAGACGAGCAGTGTGAACACCGCGTTGAAGGCCAGCGCGAGTGCGGGATCGGCGACGGCCCGGCGCATCGCCGTCACCACCAGTGCCAGCAGCGCCAGGCTCAACAGCCCCCACAGCGCGGTGAAGGCGGGCTCGGGCACCTGGAAGCGGGCCAGCACGCCCTGGATGGATTGATTGGTGCGGAAGGCCGAACCGCTGAGTCCCGACACATTGCCCATACCGCCGAACCAGTACTTCACCGACTCGTGCGGCATCAGGGCGAAGGCGAGTCCGGTGGCGATCGCGCCGGTGATCGCCGCGGTGATCGCGGCGCGGTAGTCACGCCGAACCAGGAAATACAGCACGAAAGCGGCAGGTGTCAGCTTGATCGCCGCCGCGATACCGATCAGGACACCCCGTGGCCAGCGGGTGCGCTTGGGCAGGCAGTCGGCCGCCACCAGCACCATCAGCAGCAGATTGACCTGGCCGAAGTCCAGTGTCGAACGCACCGGCTCGAGCAGCAGTCCCAGTGGGATCGCGCAGGCACTGGCCCACAGCACCACCTCGGTACCGCCACTGCCCCAGACCCGCCGGGCCACCAGATACAGCGTGATCGCCAGGGCCAGCGTCGAGCAGACGAAGAAACTCACCGCGGCGGTGTTCCACGGCAGCAGCGCGAACGGTCCCAGCGCGACCGCCGCGAACGGGGGATAGATGAACGGCAGACTGATCCCGAGAGTGGTCTTCGGCAGGCTGCCGTACATATCGGCGCCGTCCCACATCGCCTGCACACCGAGCCGGTACACCTGCAGATCGATGAATTCCCGCTTGATCGACTGCAACGGCCAGACCGGGTGCAGCAGCCAGAACACGCTGACGGCGACGAGCAGCGCAGGAACCAGCCAGACGAGCCGGCCGAATCGCCTGACTCCCGGCACACGCGGTCCCGACAGCGGCGGGGCGGATGTGGAGACGCTAACCATCCGGGACGAGGTTACCGACTCCGAGCCCCACAGCGAAGCGGGGGGCGAATTTCCACCGGCGCTACCATGAGTGCCGCTATGACGACTCTGCCCGAGCAGCCGGGAGACGGCTCGGCCGAGGCTCCACTGCTGCTGACGACCGAACCACCGCGCACCCTCTCGTTCGGCGATCAAGCCGCGTTCTGGGCGAATCTGGGGGTCAGCCTCATCGGATTCACCGGCGCGATCTTCGTCCTGCAGCCGAGCGGCCATCCCCAGTTGCCGGTGATCGCGGCGGTGCTCGCGACCGCGGTGGGGACCGTGCTCGGCACGGCGATGGTCGCGGCGGCGGGCGCGGTGGGTGCGCGGACCGGTGCTCCGGCGATGGTGAACTTCCGCGGCCTGTTCGGAACGCGGCTGTCGTATCTGCCGACCGTCGCCAACATCGTGCAATGCATCGGATGGGGTGTGTACGAACTGACGGTGATCGCCGGCGGGGTCGCGGCGCTGACCCATGGCCACCTGCCTCGAATTCCGGTCATCATCGGTGCCGGCGTGCTGTGTACCGCGATGGCGATCTGGCCGTTGAACGTGCTGCACATTCTGCGCAAGTACGTCACCGTCGCGGTGGTGATCGCCATGGGCTGGTTCACCGTTCAGTTCCTGCGTCAGCCACTGCCGCCGGTGTCGGGTACGTCGTGGAGCGGTTTCTTCCCCGGGGTGGACACCGCCCTTGCGGTGGCGGTGTCGTTCGTCCCGCTGGCCGCCGACTACACCCGGCACGCCCGCAGTACGCGGGCGGCCACCGGCGCCACCATGGTCGGCTACTCGATGGCTCAGACCTGGTGCTATCTGCTGGGTGTGGTCGCATTGCTGCGGGTCGGCGGCGATCCCGAGCGGATCTTCGACACCTTCCTCGGCATCGCGGCGGGCTGGCTGTTCTTCGCTGTCCTGGTCCTGCGCGAATCCGATCAGTCCTTCGCCAACGTGTACTCCACCGCCATGTCGCTGCAGAATCTGCTGCCCCGGGTGGATCGCCGCGTCCTCGCCGCGGGGGTGGGCGCGATCGCGACCGTGCTGGCACTCGGTGTGCACGACTTCACCGGATTCTCCAACTTCCTGCTGCTGATCGGATCGGTGTTCGTTCCGCTGTGCGCGGTTCTGGTGGTCGACTACTTCCTCGGCCGGGGCCGGCGGGGCTGGGATCTGTCCGAGACCGCACCGGCCCGGCCGCTGCTGCTGGTGCCGTGGCTGCTGGGCTTCGCCGTCTATCAGGTACTGAATCCGGGCTCGGTGCAGTGGTGGGCGCGGATCTGGTCGCGCGTGCAGGATGTTCTCGGAGTGCATCCGGGCTGGTGGTCGTCGGCGTCGCTGTATTCGTTCCTGGTCGCGGCCGGCTGCACCGCGGTGCTGGTCCGGATCGAGCGGGTGCGGACCCGGACGCCGGTGTGAGTACACCGGACCCCGGCCTCGACACCCGCGTCTTCGCGATGGGGGAAAGCGGGCTGGTGGCACCGGATTTCCCGCCGCTGAGCACGGCCGAGGTCGCGGCGGTGCTCTCCGATTCCGGCGCGCCATCCGGCGAATGGTCCGGGCCGGCCGTGCGGGGCGAGGAGTCCGGCCCGGTCATCGAGTGGCACAGCCGGCGGCCGCTGTCCGCCACGGCCCGCATCCGCCTGCCCGGCGGTACCCGGGTCGTGGTCAAACGCCTGCCGTCGGCACTGCGAGATCCGCGTGCCCTCGCGCCCGAACACGCCTTCGCCGATCACCTGCGCGCACATGGCATTCCTGTTCCGCGAATGCGTGCGCTGGAGCGTGGTGAGTTCACCTACGAGATCCAGGAACTCGGCGGGGGCGAGGACCGCTATCGCGACGAATTCTCCTGGAGCCCTTACCGCTCGACGCGCGAAGCGGCCGCCGCCGGTGCCGCACTCGCCCGCCTGCACCGGGCCGCCGCCGGATTCGACGCACCCGAACGGCCGCCGTGGCCGCTGCGCGCCGCGGTCTGTGCGGATCCGATCGTCACCATCGAGCGCTACTGCGCCGCGCGCCCCGAGGTCGGCCGCTTTCTGGCGGAACTGGATTGGCGCCGGGACTGGGAGCCGCTGGCCGATCGGAGCCGGAACTTCGCCGACCGGATCGCGTCCCTGCCGCCGCTGTGGACACACAACGACTGGCATCCGACGAATCTGCTCTGGACGGGTACCGAGGTCGCCACGGTACTGGATTTCGGCTTGGCCAATCGCACGCTGGCGGTGTTCGACCTGGCCACCGCCATCGAACGCTTCGCAGTGGATTGGCTGGGAACGGGTCGGCTCCGGGTCCGCACCGAGCAACTGACCGCATTTCTGCGTGGCTACAACGAGATTCGCCCCCTCGATGCGGCCGAGCGGGCATTGCTGCCGGATATCTTCCCGCTGGTCCATATCGCATATGAATTGTCCGAAATGGATTACTTTCTCACGATTCCGCCTCGTCGGCAGGTGAGCGCCGCCCGGATCGCTTACCGTAAACATTTCCTTGGTCGTTCGGTATGGGCCGCATCGGCCGAGGGCAACGCCTTCACGACCATGCTGCGAGGACTCAGCATCGAGTGCTGTTAGGTTGCTCACTGCGGGTCACGGGGGATCGGTGACAACGGAGGAGACGGGTGTGGCTGAGCCGACGCCAACGCAGGATACGGCCGGATCGGTGCGGAACCCCCGATGGGGTGGCCTGCTGCGAACCAAATCGGTCGAACAATCCATCCGGGACACCGACGAGCCCGATTCCAAACTCCGCAAGGACCTGACCGCCTGGGACCTCACCGTTTTCGGTGTGGCGGTGGTGGTCGGCGCGGGCATCTTCACCCTCACCGCGCGCACCGCGGGCAATGTGGCGGGGCCGTCGGTATCGCTGGCCTTCGTCTTCGCCGCCGTGGCCTGCGGGCTCACCGCCCTGTGTTACGCCGAATTCGCTTCCACCGTCCCGGTCGCCGGTAGCGCGTACACCTTCTCCTACGCCACCTTCGGCGAGCTGGCCGCGTGGATCATCGGCTGGGACCTCATCCTCGAATTCGCCCTCGCCGCATCGGTGGTCGCGAAGGGGTGGTCGCAGTATCTGGGCGAGGTGATGGGCTCGCGCTCGCCGATCGTGCACATCGGATCGGTCGAATTCGACTGGGGCGCCACTCTGTTGATCGCCATCCTGGCCGTCCTGCTGGCGATCGGCACCAAGGTGTCCTCGCGGGTCTCGGCGATCGCGGTGGCGATCAAGCTGGCCGTGATCGCGGTGGTGCTGGTCGTGGGCATCACCTACTTCAAGCCCTCGAACCTGAAGCCGTTCATTCCGCCGTCGCAGCCGGGCAGTGCGGGGGAGGGGCTGCACCAGACGCTGTTCTCGTGGCTCACCGGTGCCGGTAACAGCACCTTCGGCTGGTATGGGCTGCTGGCCGCGGCCAGTCTGGTGTTCTTCGCGTTCATCGGATTCGACGTCGTGGCCACCACCGCCGAGGAGACCAAGAATCCGCAGCGCAATGTGCCGCGCGGCATCCTGGGATCGCTGGTGATCGTCACGATTCTCTACGTGGCGGTGACGATCGTGCTGACCGGCATGGTGCCCTACACCGAATTGGCCGGCGACGACGCCACTCTCGCCACCGCCTTCGGGTTGCACGGGGTGACCTGGGCGAAGAACGTCATCTCCGTCGGCGCCCTGGCCGGTCTGACCACGGTCGTGATGGTGTTGTACCTGGGCCAGACCCGCGTGCTGTTCGCGATGGCGCGCGACGGCCTGCTGCCTCGGCGGCTGGCCCGCACCGGCCGCTTCGGGACTCCCGTGACCATCACCCTCGGTGTCGGCCTGGTGTGTGCGGTGCTGGCCGGCTTCGTCAATTTCGGCACGCTCGAGGAAATGGTCAACATCGGCACGTTGTTCGCCTTCGTGCTGGTGTCGCTCGGTGTGATCATCCTGCGCCGCACCCGTCCCGATCTGCCGCGCGGTTTCCGGGTGCCGCTGGTACCGCTGGTGCCGATCCTCGGTGTGCTGGCCTGCCTGTGGCTGATGCTCAACCTGTCGGTGGAGACCTGGCTGCGGTTCGTGGTCTGGATGGTGATCGGACTGGTCGTCTACTTCTCCTACGGCGTGCGGCATTCGGTACTGCGCACCGGTCCGGCCCCCGCCTCGGCGGACGCCCCGGACTGAGCGCCGGAAACCGCCGTGCCCGAACCGGATCGCGGTGCGGCGGCCGCGGCCCGGACCAGGGAACGGGCGTGATCGAGCTGGTCGAGAACCGTCTCCCAGTTCACCTCCGCGCTCTGGGGAGGTGTGGGTCGCAGGGAATCGCAGTGGATGCGCAACAGGGTGCGGGTGGCCTCCGCGGCGTGCGCGGCGGCCTGTAGTGCCGCGGCCGGTGGCGCGGTGGTGAAGTGCAGTCCGGCCACCCGGTCGGCGAGCCAGTACGCCTCGAAATGTGCCCGGGCGCAATGCTCCCGGCGCTGCGCCGGATCGTCGGAGGCGTATTTCGCGGTGCCGGGCCCGGCCGCCCGCGCGCGTTCCTCCAAGCTGGACAGATCCGGTGCACCGGTCAGCGAACGCCGGACATCGTCGCCCATCAGGCGGTACAGCAAACCCGCGAGCAGAGCGTGTTCGGCCCCGATGGGATCGGTTCCCGATCTGTCCCGGATTCCGGCCTGCCGCACGGCCGTCTCGGTATCGGCTCGCAACACCGCCAGTGCGGCTCGCAATTGCGCAGTCGTAGCCATCGGCACCTACCCGCTTTCCTGCCGTCCCCGTCCGCCGGATGTGCGTGACGGGGTGCAAGGCTACCTTCTGGCAAATGCTTTGCCCATACCGTCCGGCCAATGATTCGGTCCGAGACGTGTGATCGCCGGCGCGCCGGAGGGATCGGACTCGCGGTAGGTCCGCGCCACCAGCGCCGCCCGCAGGTACCACAGGCCGCCCGGCTGGGCCGGATCCAACCCCGTGAGGTGCGCTATTCGCTTGAGCCGATAGTCGACGGTATTGGTGTGTACCTGCAACTGGCGGGCGGTGCGGCGCCGCGACAGTCCGGTGGCCATGTGCCGGCGCAGCGTCTCGAGTAGGTCCGGATGGTCGTCGAGCGGATCGAGCAGGGTGCCCAGCCGATCCAAACCCGGTCCCGGACGGGTCAATTGGTATTCCATCGCCAGATCGGCGAAGCGGTAGAGCCCCGGCGGGCAGGCCAGCCGCAGTACGGTGTCGAGTAGTTCGTGGACCCGGTCGGCGGTGGTGGAGATCTCCGCTGTCGCCGCGGTGCTGGCGGTGGCGGTGATCCCCACCTGCGCGGCCTCCGACAGCTCCGCGAACACCGCGTCGAGTTCGTCGTCGGCGAACAGCGCCTCCGGTAGCAGCACGGTGCCGCCGTCGACACTCAGCAGTGACAGCACCCGTCCGCTGCCGCGGGCCGCGAGCGCGGCCTGCAGCCGGCGCAGCTTGCGGCGCGCCACCACCTTGCCGTCCACATTGGGATGGGATTCGTCCGGATGTGGCGGAATGCTCACGGCCACCACGACATACGACGGCTCGATCTCGATACCGCCGGCCCGCGCCATCGTCGAGGTGGGATGCCCGGCCAGTAACGCCGAGACCAGGGTGTGCACCGCGGTGTGATGTTCGGTGACCGCGGCCTGATGTTCGCGCACATACGCCAGCGCGACCGCGGGGGTGATGGTGTCGAGGATGCGCAGCAGCAGCTGTGCCGGATTCTCCGGGCGCAGTGTGGGATCGGTCTGGGTGACCAGCAGATCGAAGGCCAGCCGGAAACCCTCGTGCACCGCGTGATGCACGGTGTCGATCGGGATGCCCTCGCGTGCCCAGTTCGCGGCCGCCCGCTGCAGCCGCGCCACCTTCTCGCCGGCCTCGCGACCCTCGAGGATGTCGACGGTCAACTCGAGGCACACCCTGGTCACCGTGGTGATATCGCCGTGCAGGGCATCACCGGGCAGGGTGGAGCACGGCGCCACATGCTCGGCGAAGTGGCCGACCAGTTGCCGAGACAGCACCCGGACATCGTGGCGGGGGTGTGTATTCATCTGGGCACTACCCTTCTCACTGCTCGCCGGCGCGAGCCGAAAACATAGCGAGGCCCGGGGACGGGTCGCAATCGTTCGGCATGAAAGTGCCACTCGATCAACATGTTCCGGCTTCGTCCCGCACGGTCCGGGGAACCGCCGGTCCGCCGGGTGCCGGGCGCAGCCGATGAACCGCCAGGGCCGCCGCCAGCAGCCGCGATCCGCCGGGGTCGCTCGGATCGGCACCGGTCAGTTCGGCGATCCGGCGCAGCCGATAGGTGAACGTGTTGGGGTGGACATGGATTTCGGCGGCCGCCGCCTTGCGATCGGAGCCGTGGCGCAGATGGGCGTCCAGGGTTTCCATCAGATGTGGTGTGCGGCGCAGCGGAACGATCCGATCGGCGAGCCGGTCGCGGGCCGGGCCCGGACGCGTGAGCTGATATTCCAGCAGCAGATCGTCGAGCCGGTAGACACCCGTGGGACGGCCGGACAGCCGGGCCAGCTGCGCGATCTCGGTGGCTTCGCGCGCGGCGACCGGTACCGCTTCCCGTGCGGTCCAGGAGGTTTCGGCGATCATCACATCGGTCCCGAACTGCTCGGCGAGTTCGGTCGCGAGAGTCGCGCCGGTGGTCTCGTGTGATCCCGATCCGGCGGGGAGCAGGACGATCGCCGATTCACCATCGAAGGTGTGCAGCGCGGCGGCACCGGCAATCCGGTCCAGTGCGTGCTGCAGAATCCGGATCCTTCGGCGTACCAGCAGATTCGCCGCCGTGGCGGGTTCGGGGTCGGTGCGCAACTGCACCGCCAGTACCGCATAGTGTTCGGCCAGTACGGCATCGGCGCGCGCGGCCTGTCCGGCGGCCGGTTGCCCGTCCACCAGTGCCGCGCACAGCGCCCGCCGGGCCTCGCGTTCGGGGTGATAGATCGATTGCTCGACCGCGGCGTATCCCTCGACGGTGATCACGTTGATGTGCATGAGCAATTCGAGTGTGCGCGAGCCGAACTCGACCAGCTGGTCCACCTCGTCCGGTTCGCTCAGCGACACCGCCTCCTGGAGCACCTGCTGCGCGGACAGGTGCACCGCTTCCATCAGCATGCGCAGTGGTAGCCGATCCTCGGCATGCCGTTCCACCACCGGTCCCACGAAGGCGGACACCTCGTCCTGGGTGAATTCGCGCCCTTGCTCGATCGAGCGCAGGAAGGCGCGTGCGCAGCCGTGGATCGCCGGTAGCACCTCGACGAAATGGTCGGCGGGCAGATCGGCCGCCGGAGCCGTGGTGCCCAGACCGGAGGAGAGGATGCGTTCGGCGACCTGGGGCAGGCGGTCGAGCATGCGCCCGGCGATCCCCGGCAAGGCCGAAGAAGGTGACGACGCGGACGAAACGGCAACCGGCATGGGCCGATTGTGGCGGGCGACAGGGGTTCCGGCAAGACCTCCGGGGCGGTCGCAGGGGAAATGGTCTCCGGCGACAAAACTCCCGCCGGGATCTGTGTATCGAAGCGCAGTGACTTCGCCACGCCGGCCGAGAGACTGGACGCGGGGCGATCGGAGAAATCGTCCGGTGCGCAGACGGCGATGTGTTCGCCGCGGGCGGCGGCGATCGCACCGCATGCGCTGGATCCGTCCGGTCAGTCGGAATCCGTTGTGTGCCTTCGACCCGTGGTTCCTCGGCGGCGGAGACACATTGTGAGCGACCGTATCCGGCCGCCGCGGCCCGATCGCGATCCGTTCCAGCGGTCGCCGCGGATGCCGATGGTGCGGGGCGTCCACGACGAGCTGATCGCGGTGGCGGAGGTGGATGTGCCGGTGCGCCGCTACCGCGAGGCCGGCGCCGGCCTCACCTGTCGGCGGGATCGGCTCGGCGCCCGTCCACCACTGGAGTTCCTGGCCGTTCCGGTGCTGGTCGACTGGATTGCCGACCGATTCGCCGGGTGGCCCCGGCACCCGCACGGTCCGGTCGCCGGCGATGTCCAGACGCGCGCTGCCGGGCCATCGCCGTGGGGCGGTGCCGACCGTGCGGCGGCTGACCGGCCGCCGGATTCGGGGTGTGGGGACCGCCGGTCCGGCCGCGGATCTCACCGTCGCGGTGACGCGTCCGGGCCGGTCGGCGGTGGTGGACGGCCCGCGATCGCGGCTGTGAACGGGCGTGGACCGGTCGGTTGACCTGGAACACGCAGGTGATGGCCGCTTTCATGGATGTGGTGTGTCCGGCTGCGGGCCGGGCCAGGTGTGAGGTTCAATAAGAGTCGGCCGACGAGTCGTCATCGCCACGTCGCCGCGCATGCTCTGCGCTCCAACCGGAATCACCTCAGTACCGGCATCACCTCAGCATCCGAGAGGACAACGAACGTGAGCATGGTTCTCGTCGCACACGATATGTACACCACCGTGCTGGCTCAGGTCGGCAACCCCACGCCGGAAACTCCGCCGGCGGCAGACAAGCTGCTGAAGCTGGTTCGCTACTTCACCTGGTTCGTCCTGCTGTCCGGGGTCACCGCCATCACCTACGGTGGCGGCCGCTTCGCCTGGGAAAAGTGGAGCGGCGGCGGCCTGGAATCGCCGAAGATGATCGCCGGCGCCATGATCGGCGGTGGTGTCGCCACCAGTGCGGGCACCATCATGAACGCCGTCATCGGGAGCTGACCGGTCCGCGGGTGCGCCGAGCCCGGCACACCCGCGTCGGTTACCTCAGTTCTGCCCGAGCATTCCGCGCATCTGCTGAATTTCGGCCTGCTGCGCGGTGATGATGTTCTGTGCCGACGTCTTCGCATCGGCATTCGTGCCGTCGGCGAGCTCGGTGTTCGCCATATCCACCGCGCCCTGGTGGTGTTCGATCATCATCTGCAACCACATCCGGTCGAAATCGGCCCCGGTGGCGTTCCGCAGCCGGGTCATCTGATCCTGGGTCATCACCCCGTCCATCGGATGATCCATGGTGGCTTGCGGCGCGGGTTTCCCGAAACTCTTCAACAGCGCCGCGAACTGCTCCATCTCCGGCGCCTGTGCCTTCTCCACATTCGCGGCCAGCGTGATGAGCTGCTGATTCTGTGAGCGTGCCGGAACCAGTTTCGCCATCTCGACCGCTTGCGCGTGATGCGGGTACATCATCGTCGCGAAGGCGACATCGGCATCGTCGAAATCGGTGCGGGTGGAGGTCGCGGGGGTGCTGCCGTGCTGCATACCCGGCATATCGGCCATCGCCGAACTCGGCGACGGTGCCGCGGAGCTGCCGGAATCGTCGCTGCCACAGCCGGCGACGATCAGGGCGCCGGCGGCGAGGGCGGCCGCCGCCGCGATTCGGATACGAGAAATGAACATGATTGTGCTCCTGGGGAATTGCGATGGGTGAATCGGCGGACCCGTATCCGCGCGCGGATACGGCGGGTCCGTCAGATCCGCAGAATCGCCAATTCGGCCAGGGAGAGCACGGTCCATGGGGGCGGGCGGGCGCGGCGGACATCCGAACCGGTCCGGCGGCCGGAACCGGGCCGCCCGTCGGCGCCGACCCAGGCGATGACCGCCAGTCCGAGTGCCAGAGCCAATGCCACCAGCACGAATACGCATGCGTGCATACCGCCGTGTGGCATGCAGCCGTCGCAGCCGGAGTCCGTCGTCGCCTGCGGAGACGGTGTGGGATCGGCCGCGGGAACGCCCGTGTGGTGCGTGTGGCCCCCGAGCGCCACGTGCGCCGCCGGTGAATCGTGGACCGCCGATGGAGCCGGCGCCGCCATGGCGTGTCCGGTGGCGAAGACCAGGGTGTGCATCAGCGCGATGCCCAGCATCAGCGTCAGTACGCCGAGTGCCCGGACATATCCGGGCACCATCGGGAACCGGTTCGGCGCGGGCACGCCGCCCAGTGTACGCACGGCCGGGTTACCCCCGGGCGGTATGGGTCCGGCTAGCCGGTGGCGATGTCGATCACCAGGCGCACCGGGTTGTCCAGCGCGCTCACCGAGAAGGGCGGCCGGTCTCCGTTCACCCCGATGAACGACTGTGTCGTGCCCTCGTAGGCGTTGGTGCCGTACACCCCGGCGATGCCCGGTGCGCTGGGATCGGTCGCGGGATCCGGCCCGTCGTAGGGGGTGACGCCGCTGTCCCACGGATAGGCCGACCCCAGGATCTGGACCTCGAGTATCGAATTACCGGCGATCTCGAGCTGTCTGCCGCTGCCGTCCTGTACGGCCCGGTCGGTGTACTGTGCCCGCCAGCCGGGCGGGCCGCCGGTGCCGCCGAGTTCGTATACGACCCGATCGAATCCCGGATGGTGGCCGATGCGCACACCGGTCACGGTGAGCCGGGAATCATTGGCGGGCACGGCCTCCTGGGGTGTGGTCACCGACGGTGCGGCGGCGGTCGGCTCGGGTGTCGATGGGACGGATCTGATCGTCGGCGCGGGTGTGGTCGGATTCGTGTTCCCATCCGAGCAACCCGCCAGCAGTGCGAGCCCGGCGACCACCGTCGATGCCAGCCTGATGCGCATGAGGCTGATGGTAGGCCGGATCGGGCGAGGGGTCGTGGTGACGACACGGCAACGGTCTAGCACACTGTAGGAATGCTGGAGGTCGACGATGTGCTGGGCCGCTTGCGGCGGTATCCAGATGTGGAAGCAGTGAATCTCTACGCTGTCGATGCCGCCGACCGGCTGATCCTCGATACTGCTGCGGATTTGCTGGCAGCGGCGGGTGACGGGCGGGTCGCGGTGATCGATGACGGTTACGGCGCACTGACACTGGGTGCGGCAGCCGGTCACGGGCTGCGTGACATCCGGGTCCACCAGGATCTGCTCACCGGTGAACAGGCGCTCGCGCACAATGCCAGAGCGGCCGGCCTGTCGGATCGCTATCGGCCACTCGGACTCGGCCCCGAGTTGCTCGACGGTGTCACCGTGGTGCTGCTGCGCCTGCCGCGCGTGCTCTCGGGGCTGACCGAAATCGCCGATGCGATCGCCCGATACGCCGATCCGGGCGTGACCGTCGTCGCCGGGGCGCGCGACAAGTACCTGACTCCCGCGATGAACGAGGTGCTGGCCGAGTACTTTTCCGGTGTCCAGGCCAGCCGTGGCCGGCAGAAATCGCGGACCATCACCGCGACCGGACCGATATCGCCCGGTACGCAGCGTTTTCCGGTGCGGGAACAACTCGGCGAACTGCACCTCGAGGTGGTCGCGCACGGTGCCGCGTTCTCCGGCCCGCGCCTGGATATCGGCACCCGGTTCCTGCTCGATCACCTGGACCGGATGAAACCCGACGCCCGCGAGGCCATCGATCTCGGTTGTGGCACCGGCATTCTGGCCACCGCACTGGCCAAGGCGCGCCCGCACATCACGGTGGTCGGCACCGATCAATCCGCCGCCGCGGTGGCCTCCGCGCGCGCCACCGCCGCCGCCAACGGCGTCGGTGACCGAGTCACGGTGGTGCGCGACGACGCCATGGCCGCGGTCGGTGATCGCAGTACGGATCTGGTCCTGTGCAACCCCCCTTTCCATGTCGGCGCGGCGGTGCACACGGGCTCGGCGATCAAGATGTTCTCCGAGACCGGCCGGGTGCTGCGGCCGGGAGGTGAACTGTGGACCGTCTACAACAGTCATCTGAACTATCGCGGGGTCATGGACCGTCTGGTCGGAGCGACCGATGTCGTCGGCCGTAATCGCAAATTCACCGTCACTCGGTCCGTGTGTGGCCTGCACAGCGCCCGGCGAGAGTAGATTACGCGCAAGTACAGTCTGATATGTCCGATTTTCTGTCCGGTTCGGGAACTTGCTCCCCGGCCGGATCGTTGGATACTCAGACACGGACACGACGGTCGTGGACCGCTACTTCGGAAAGGCACGGGAACGGTGCGCACCACAAGCAACCCGATCTTCAAAAATTTGCCGAAACAACAGGGCGGCGGATACGCGGGATTCGGTTCGGCGGCTGCGGGCGCCGGGCAGTTCGCGCAGTACGGCCAGCAGCAGAACCCCTACGGCGTTCAGCAGGGATATCAGGAGGCCCCGGCCACCCGGCCGATGACGATCGACGATGTCGTCACCAAGACCGGCATCACGCTCGGTGTGGTCACCCTGGCCGCGATCATCGCCTACGGTGCGACGGCCGCGAACCACTCGCTGGCCCCGCTGTTCGTGATCGTGGGTGGTCTGGTCGGCTTCGTGCTGGTCATGGTCGCCACCTTCGGTCGCAAGCAGGACAACAAGGCCATCGTGCTGAGCTACGCGGCGGCCGAGGGCCTGTTCCTGGGCGCGCTGTCGTTCATGTTCACCAACGTCGAATTCGGTGGTGTCGGTGGCGGCGGCCTGATCGCTCAGGCGGTCCTCGGCACCTTCGGTGTGTTCTTCGGCATGCTCGTGGTGTACAAGACCGGAGCCATCCGGGTCACACCGCGGTTCACCCGCATGCTGGTCGGCGCCATGATCGGCGTCATCGTGCTGATGCTGGGCAACCTGATCGCCGCCTTCTTCACCCCCGGCGGCTTCGGTCTGCGCGACGGCGGCACCATCGCGATCATCTTCAGCCTGGTCTGCATCGCCATCGCGGCGTTCAGCTTCCTGCTGGACTTCGACGCCGCTGATCAGCTGATTCGCGCCGGGGCTCCGGAGAAGGCCGCATGGGGCGTCGCCCTGGGCCTGACCGTCACCCTGGTCTGGCTGTACCTCGAGATCCTGCGTCTGCTGAGTTATCTGCAGAACGACTGATACCGCGCCCGGTCACGGGCTCGACATCCGAACAGGTGGTCGCCGATCCGGCGGCCGCCTGTTCGCATTTCCGGGCGTGGCCGGTGGCGATGCTGGTCCGATCGTGGATGACGACGGGTGGTTGCCGGATCGGCAACCACCCGTCGTCATCCACGATGATCAGCTCAGGCGATGCGCCCGCGCGGCGTCGTCACTTCGCCGGGAAGGGCGCATTGACGGTGGTGAAGTATTGGACCGCCGCCATGACCGCCGCGGGGGCGGTGACGAGCAGTTGTCCCGCGACGGTGCCCAGGGCTCCCACCGCGACGACTCCGCCGAGGCAACCCACCGCGGCGGCCGGGATGAAGGGCCCGAACATGCCGACGATTGTGGCCGCCGCGACCGTCGCGCCGGCGATTCCGCCGAGCACGCAACCGGCGGCGGCGCCGCCCAGTCCGCCGATCAGGGTGCCCAGGCTCGCGCCCGTCATGATGGTGCTCGACATCCGGGTCCAGGCGGCCTGTTCACGGTCGTAGGGGGTCTTCCACGGGGCGGTGTCGTCATAGGGGAGGGCGACCGGTCGATAGGTGGCGTGCGCGAGATCGAATCGCGGGGTCAGGGTGGCGGTTCGCCCGGCGATGTCGGCGTCGATCGGGAAGACGAAGTCGTCGACGCGGAACGACAGATCGGTGCCGGCCAGCGTGGTGCCGTCCGCCGCCCGGACCGTGAATACGCCGTGGTCGTTCACCAGCGAACCGGCGTCGGTCGCGATGATCGTCTGGGTGGGAGTGGTGGTGGCGGTGTAGTTCACCGCTGGGTCGGCGGGGTTGGCCGTCGCCAATCCAGTTGATGCAACAGTAACGCCGACAGCGGTGGCGAGCATGGAGCAGGCCAGGTTGATTTTCCTCATCGAATTGCTTTCTCTTCGTTCCCGGACGATTCGATCCGTTTTTCCGGATCGGCAAACGTGCCCGACTCGGGGAAATGCGGGTCCGGTGAAATTGTGTTGTGAACTCACTGCGGTATCAGGGGCGGTACGTCCCGGGCAGTGGTGTGTGCGGAATTCCTGTTGTACAGGAATGAATTCCGAATATTTCGCGCGTGCGGTGCGGGTCGGACTAGGTCGCCGCGGGCATTCCGTCCTCGGTTGCCGCGTGGCCGTGTGCTCCGGCGACCTGCCGACGCCGCGGTTCCTCCGCGAACAGCAGCAGCGCCAGCGAGCCGATCAGGCACAGCACCGCCATGGCGATGAATCCGCCGTCGTAGGTACCGGTTCGGTCCACGATGAAGCCCATGACCGACGGGGCGATGATGCCGGCGAGTGCGAAGCACGCATCGGCGAATCCCGCTGCGGTGCCGGGCTGTGCGGGGGCGGCGTCGATGGCGGCGACCCACCAGATGCCGCCGGTGACGAATCCGAACCCCACTCCGGCGGAGATGCAGATCAGGGCCACCGTCAGATTCCCGCGAACCACGAGGATCGGCAGGATCGAGGCGCCGGCGAGCAGCAGTGCCACACCGATGATCACGAATCGCGATCGGATGCTGTGCGTCTTCTTGTAGACGCGATCGACGATGATGCCGCCGATCAGCGCGCCCACCACACCGGCCGCCCAGGGCGCGATGGAGAATGCGCCGACTGCCTTGATCGACAGTCCGAACTCGCCCTTCAGATACTGCGGGAGCCAATACATGAAGGCCCAGAACATGAATCCCCAGGAGAAGTAGCCGAGACCGACCAGCCAGAGATTGCGGTTGCGCAGGATCGCGCCCCAATCGGTGCTCGACTCGTGACTGCTGTCCTCGCCGTCCAGTTGCCCGGCGCGGATGTAACGCAATTCCTCCTCGGAGACGAATGATGCCTCGTTCGGCGAGTTCCGCAGCGACGGATAGGCGACGACCACCCACGCGACACCCGCGAGGGCGAGCACCCAGAACATGCCCTTCCAGCCGGTGAACGCGATCAACTGGGTCAGGATGGGGCCGCCGATCAGCAGGCTGCCGGAGACCGCGACACCGCCGATGAGCGCCAGTGCCTTACCGCGCTCCTGGGTGGGCAACCAGCGGCTGGCGATCCTGGTGGCCGCCGGGAAACAGGGCGCCTCACCCGAACCCAGGATGAGCCGGAGCAGGATCAGGCCCATGAACCCACCCGCGAACGGGGTCAACGCGGTCGCCGCCGCCCAGATGAACATTCCGGTGATCAGGACGCGGCGTGAGCCGAAACGGTCGACCAGCGGTCCGGACAACAGGGCGAAAAGCATATAGCCGATCGAGAATGCGGAACTGATGATTCCGTAATCACTGGGAGTGATTCCGAATTCATCCCGCAGGTCACTCGCGGCGAACGAGATTGCGCTGCGGTCGATATAATTCACCACCACCAATCCCAGAATTATGGCAATAGTCAGCCAACGCGATTTCATAGCGAACTCCTCGGATGAAGCTGTGGCGGGTCAGATGACTCCGCGCAACCGCAGATTGTCGATGTCCTCGGGGCTGTGCCCGAGGTGGGTGAGGACCGTGTCGGTGTCGGCACCTGCGGGTCGTCCGGTGTGGCGGATGGTGCCGGGGGTCCGGCCCATTCGCCACATCACGTTGTGCATACGCATCGGTCCGAGCTCGTCGTCGTCGACGGTGGTGATCATGTCGGTCGCGACGACCTGCGGATCGACCAGGAGATCGCTCGGTCGGTAGACCGGCGCGACCGCGGCGCCGGCCTCCTCGAAAACGCTGGTGACCTCGTCGCGGGTGCGATCGCGGATCCAGTCGCCGACATAGCGGTCGAGTAGATCCGCGTGCTGGGCGCGCGTCCGCCCGGTGGCGAACCACTCCTCGTCCAGGACCTCGGGATGGCCCACGATGCGCATGACACGTTCCGCGATCGCCTGCGCGCTGGTGGAAATCGCCACCCAGTGATCGTCCTTGGTGCGATACAGATTGCGCGGGGCGTTGTTCTGTGACCGGTTACCGGTCCGTTCCTGGTCGATGCCGAGCTGGTCGGCGTAGATGACGCCCGGACCCACGGCGGTCATGATCGGGGTGAGGAGATCGAGGTCGATCTCCTGGCCGGCACCACCGTTGCGCTCACGGTCGAGCAGGGCCATCGATACCGCCGCGGATCCGGCGACTCCGGCGATGGAGTCGGCCAGCCCGAAGGCCGGCAGGGTGGGCGGACCATCGGGTTGCCCGGTCAGATGTGCGAAGCCGCTCATCGATTCGACCAGGGTGCCGAAGGCGGGCCGCTTCGCGTAGGGGCCGTGCTGTCCGAAGCCGGTGACGCGCAACATGATCAATCCGGGATTGGCGGCCGAGAGCTCGGCGTAGGACAGACCCCAGCGTTCGAAGGTACCGGGCCGGAAGTTCTCGACGACGACATCCGCTTCGCGTGCGAGTTCACGAAAGATCGCCTGCCCGTCCGCGGTGTTCAGATTCAGCGTGATCGCCTGTTTGTTGCGGCTGATCATCTTCCACCACAACGGAATACCGTTCTTGTCGAGTCCGTGCCCGCGCATCCCGTCCGGCTTGCCCGGGTGTTCGATCTTGATCACCTCCGCCCCGAAATCGCCCAGGATCTGGGCTGCGAGCGGTCCGGCCAGAATGGTGGAGGCATCGAGAACCTTCAGCCCGCGCAGTGGTCCCGCGGGCGGGTTCTCGTTCGTATCGTCGGTCACCGAGCAGCTCCTCAGTACGGCCGGGACAGGTAGCGACCGGCGGGACTGCCGGTGATCGTGCCGTCGGCGAGCACTCGATTGCCTCGGACGAAGGTATCGGTGACCGCGGCGGTCAGTTCGAACCCTTCGAACGGTGTGTACTCCTGGGTGGATTCGGAATCGGCCGCGCGCACGGTCCACGTCCGGTCGGGGTCGACGATCGCGATATCGGCGTCGGCGCCCTCGGCGAGACGGCCCTTACCGGGCAGGCCGTACCGATCGGCCGGGTTCGATGCGGTGAGCTGCGCGATCCGGCGCAACGACACACCGCGCTTGCGTCCCTCGCTGATCAGGCCGGGCAGCAGGTATTCGGTGCCACCGAATCCGGACTTCGCGGCGAACACGTCGTCGCGGTCCTCGCCGAACTTCACCTCGTCCTTGCAGCAGGCGTGGTCGGAGACGACCCAGTCGATGTTTCCGGCGAGCAGATGCTCCCACAGCGCCTCGACGTCCTCGCGCGGGCGAATCGGCGGATTCACCTTGGCGCCCAGACCGTTCGCGTTGTCGATATCGGTGAGCAGGTGCCCGATGGTGACCTCGCGGCGGAAGTTCACGTGCGGGAACGCCTCGGCCATCTTCATGGCCGCCTTCAGTGCCTTGGCCGAACTCAGGTGCAGCAGATTGATATTCGGCAGCCCCGTCTCGTCGGCGAGGAAGGAGGCTATGGTCACGGCCAGTCCCTCGGAGTGCTGCGGGCGCGAAGCGCTGTACGCGGCCAGGCCGCTGAGCGTGCCCTCCTGCTCGACGATCTTGGTGTAGGCGCTCATGATCTCGGCGGTCTCGCAGTGCAGCGACAGCGAGATGTGTTCGGCGAGTTCGGGAAACTGCTCCCGGGCTTTCTGGACCCCGCGCATGACGAACTCGAAATGCGCGATGTCGTAGCGCTCGTCCTCCGGAATCATCAGGAAATCGCTCTGCGACGCGGAGCGCCCGTGCAGACCGTGGCTGCCGTAGAACATGAAGATCTTGAACGAGGTCACGCCCTGATCGGCGGCCAGGTCCGGGATCTCGCCGATGTGCTGCTTGGACATCGGCGCCAGATGGAAGGCGTAGTCGATGTAGCTGCGCCCGGCCGAGGCGTCGAGCACCTCCGGGAAGAAGTCCGCGTAGGCGCCGCCCTTGTTGAGGTAGTACTGCCCGGTGCGCATGTAGGTCAGCGCCGTGGTGACTCCGCCCTGCGCGCTCGCGCGGGACTCGGTGGCGGTGTCCTGGGCCAGCGGGTTGTAGATACCCCAGTGCTGGTGCGCGTCGACCACACCGGGGAAGACGAGTCTGCCGGTGGCATCGACGATTTCGGCACCCGCCACGGCATCGCCGCTCAGGTCGGGACCGATGGCGGCGATCTTGCCGTCGACGACGAGGATGTCGGCGGACTCCCCGTTCTCCGGCGCCGCGTTGTCGGTGCGCACGACGGTGCCGTTCTTGATGAGGTAGTTGGTCATGATTCTCTTCTTCTCCTGGCAGAAATCCGAGGGTGAAATGGTCAGGCGGGAACGGGGCTGGTGACGTGTTCGGCAGCCAGGTAGGCCAGGCCGAGTGCGGCGATGAGTCCATTGCCGGCGAGATAGCCACTCGCGCCGTGACCGGAGATACCGATCGCCGCGCCGCCCGAGGCGTAGAGACCGGGAATCGGTGAACCGCCGGCCAGCACGCGCGCGTGGTCGTCGACGACGAGCCCGCCTTGGGTGTGGAACAGGGCCGGGGTGATGGCGATCCCGATGTATGGCGAGGTCAAGGCGTGCCGTTCGTCGGTGCGTCCCTGCCGGTCGGCTTCGCGACCGGCGGCCGAACGGTGCGCGGCCGCCAATTCGTCCGCGAGCGCATCGGCGGGAACAGCCAGCTTCTCGGCGAGCTCCCCGGCGCTGTCGGCGCGAACGAGTGAGCCGCTGTCGGCGACGGCCCGGAAGTCGTCGAAGGCCGAACACAGCTGCTCGATGTGCTCATCGATGACGATCCAGCCCGTACCGCCGGGCTGCGCGGCGAGAATTGCCGCGAACTCGGAATATCCGGTCGATTCGGGTGCGAAGCGGCGTCCGTCGCGGTTGACGATGATTCCGCCGTGCACGACCGTGGCCCACCCGATGAGGGTCTGGCTGCGCGAGGACAGCGCGGCATGACCTTGATACGCGTCGAGGAAGCCGGTGTCGGCGCCCAGGCCGCGGCCGATCCGCAGTGCGTCGCCGCGGCTGTGGCCGCCGCCGTGATAGTGGGCATCGGCGATCTCGGGAATCCACTGGCGCACGAGAGCGCGGTCGGCGCCGAAACCGTTGGTGGCCAGGAGGACCGCGGGCGCGGTGACCCGCTCGCTGCGCCCGTCGGGGGTGGCGATCTCGACGCCGGAGATGTGGCCCTCGGTGGTGTGCACCTCGCGCAGGCTCATCGGTGCGATGACCTCGATCCGAGGGTGTGCGTTCGCGCGATCCAGCAGGTGCCTGAGCAGGCGGGAGCCATGGCGCCCGGCGATGGTGTGGCACCGATCGGTAGTGTGCCCGGGGTAGCGGAAGTCGGTGACCAGTTCGAGGTCCAAGGCTTGCGAATCGGCCAGCCAGGTCACCAGTGGTGCGCCGGCCCGCGCCAGCGCGGCGGCCACCCGTCGATCGGCGGTCCCGCCGGTCTTGCGGTCGATGTCGCCGAGGAATTGCTCGGGACTGTCCACGACACCGGCGGCGTGCTGCCAGCGGGTCCCCGCAGCCGGGATCATCGCGGTGCACATCGAGGTGTTGTTACCGCGCTGGAAGTGCTCGTCGGCATCGACGACGAGCACATTCGACCCGAGTTCGGCCGCCCGCAGGGCAGCGACGAGCCCGCCGCCCGCGCCGGCGACGACGAGATCGAAATCAGGACTCTCCACGCTTCCTCCTCATGTGTTCCGCTTGGCGGAACGCCAGAATGTGGTCCTCCGCACTATGCACCCTCGGCATTCACGACGCAAGAGGCTGGTTGGTGGAATAACTCGGTAGAAGCTTGAACTCAAGATCGTTAGAACGTCTAGACAATCGTTTCGCTAAGCGGTACAACTGGTTTTGGGTTTGCGGCGCCGGTGTACTGGCTTCGCCGCTCGGCACAACACACAACGACTTCGGAGAACGGAGCCACGATGGAGTCCTCCGGTGGCGGCACGACAGCCGCCGCGCGGGCAGCGGAAGTGCTGCTCGAATTCGGTCGCCGCTCGAGCGCGCTCGGCGTCTCGGAGATCGCCCGCGCGACCGGTATGTCCAAGGCGGTGGCCCACCGCATCCTGACCGCCTTCGTCGAAAGCGGCCTGCTGCTCTACGAGCCCGCGACGCGCCGGTATCTCCTCGGTCCCGCGGCCGCGACGCTGGGCGTGCGCGCACTGGATGTGTCACCGCTGCGGCGGATGGCCCGAGAGGCGCTGGTGGAGTTGCAGCGGGTCACGGGGGAGACGGCGACGGTCTCGGCGCGTGTTCCGGGCGGCCGCGTCTATCTCGATCAGGTCGAGGGCACCCACGAAATCAAGATGACCGTCGATCTGGGCAAGCGATTCGACCTGCACAGCGGTTCGTCGGGCCGGGTCATCCTGGCCCATCTGTCCGACGAGGAACAGAACGATCTGCTGGCGCGGCCCCTGCCCCGCCTGACCTCGGCGACGATCGTCGACTCGGCGGCATTGCGCGCGACGCTGCGCACGGCACGGGAGCGCGGTGTCTGCCGATCGACCGGCGAACGCCAAGAAGGCGCCGGATCGGTTGCCGCGCCCGTCTTCGGAGCGGACGGCTCGGTGGTCGGATCGGTCTCGGTGTGCGGCCCCGGTTACCGGATGACCGACGAGGTGTGCGATCGGTACGAAAGTTCGGTCATTCAAGCGGCGCAGTCGGTTTCGCGTGCTCTGGGCTTTCGGCCGGCCGTCGCGGAGCGCTCATGACACCGCGCAGCTGGCTGTATGTGCCGGGGCACCGGCACGACCGCATCGGAAAAGCGCTCGACAGCGGCGCGGATGCCGTGGTCATCGATCTCGAGGACGCCGTGCCGGTCACCGCGAAGGATCGGGCACTCGAGAATGCGCTCGATACGCTGCGTACGGCGCCGCCCGGGCGCAGGATCTGGCTGCGGCTCAACGTCGTCGGATCCGAATGGCTCGACAACGAACTCGCCGCGCTGGCCTCGGCTTCCGTCGCCCCGGCCGGTGTCCGGCTTCCGAAAGCCGATGAGCCGGAGTCGGTGTCGGCCGTGGCCGACCAGCTGTCATGTGACGTCCACGCGATCATCGAATCCGCCGCGGGACTGCTGGCGGCCCCGCGCATCGCACAATGTCATCGGCGCATCACCGGGATCGCCTTGGGCGAGGCCGACCTCGCCGCCGATATGCGGGTACAGCCGAGCGGTCTCGCCTGGGCCCGGGGCTGGATCGTCGCGGCGGCGCGCGCTGCCGGGCTGAACTCTCCGGTCCAGAGCGTCTGGACCGCCGTCGACGACCTCGAGGGGCTCGCGGACAGCTCCCGCGCCGGCCTTGCCCAGGGCTTCTTCGGGCGCTCCGTCGTACACCCGAAGCAGATCGACATCGTCCACGACGCCTACACCCCGTCGGCGGACGCACAACGAACAGCTCGACAGATCATCGATCGCGCGGCCGAGTCGGTCGCCGCCGGTGAGTCGGCGGTACTCGACGACGACGGTCGGTTCATCGACCCGGCCGTCGTCGCGAACGCACGCCTCGTCCTGGATCGAGCAGAAGCCACCGCAGCATCAGGAGTGAATGTATGACCACACAGATCGTCACCACCGGACCGGACGCGTTGTTGAGCGCCGTGGTGGACACCGATGTCGACATCGTCGAGCTCGGACATCCCCATACGACGGGAATGCCGTGCTCACCCAACCACCCCGGGTTCCGGATGACCCTGATCCGCAGGCACGGCGACATGGTCCGGCCCGACGGCGGGTCGGCCTCCAACGAGATCATCGTGACCGGCGGTCACGTCGGTACGCATGTGGACGCTCTCTCCCATGTCAGTCACGAGGGCAAACTGCACGGCGGTGTGGATGCGGAACAGGCCCAGAAGGGCGGGCGATTCTCGCAATTGGGCGCGGAATCCATTCCGTTCCTGCTTCGCCGCGGTCTGCTGCTCGATGTGGCGCGGGTGCGCGGGGTCGCCGCGCTCGAAGCCGGAAGTGCTGTCACCGAACAGGATCTGCGCGACGCCGCGGACGCTGCCGGCGTGACGCCGCGCCGCGGCGACGTGGTACTGATTCGCACCGGCTGGGCCCGGTACTTCGACGATTCGGCACGCTATCTCGGCCAACAGGACGGGGTCCCGGGCGCCGATGTGGGCGCGGCGCAGTGGCTCGCCGACGCCGGTATCGTCGCCGCGGGCGCCGATACCACCGCGTTCGAACAGATTCCGGCCGGCAAGGGCCACAGTGTGCTGCCGGTGCATCGAATCCTGCTGGTGGAGAACGGTATTCACATCATCGAGCATCTGAACCTCGAGGCGGCCGGCGAACGTGGCCTCACCGAATTCACCTTCGTCATGGCGCCGCTGCGCATCACCGGGGGCACCGGATCGCCGGTGCGGCCCGTCGCGGTGGTGGCCGCGTGAGCAGCCGCCACGACCTGCGGGGAACGGTCGTCGGCCGGCTGGCCGCGCTGGCCGACCACAGTCGAACCGCCGGTCTCACCGGGGAATTGCGCACCGATGTGGCTCGACGGGTCCTCGATGTGCTCGGTAATTCCCTGGCCGCACAGGAACAGCCGTCCGCGCGTGCGGTCGTCGCGGTGGCCCGCGAGTGGGCCGGTGCGGCGCGGGCGACCGGAATCGGTACCGGGCAGCGTTTTCCCGCTGCCACAGCGGCATTGGTGAACGGCACCCTCGCCCACTCGATGGATTCCGATGACACCCATCTGCCCTCGGTGCTGCATCCCTCGGCATCGGTGGTGCCGGCGGCCTTGGCGGTCGGTGAGACAACGGGTGCCTCGGGTGCCGCGGTGCTCGACGCGGCCGGTGTGGGCATCGAGATCGCGGTGCGCCTGGGTATGGGCGGCTACGACGAGGAACTCGGCAATTCCGAGTTCTTCGAGCGCGGCCAGCACGCGACCTCGATCTGCGGTGCGGTGGGGTCGGCGGCGGCCGCCGCGATGCTGTACGGGCTGGATGCCGAAGGCATCGCCGATGCGATGGGAATCGCCGCCAGTTTCGGTGCCGGTCTGCTCGAGGCCAATCGGACCGGTGGCACGGTCAAGCGCGCGCACTGTGGCTGGGCAGCGCATTCCGGTGTCACCGCAGCGGAATTCGCCCGGCACGGACTGACCGGTCCGCCCACCGTCATCGAAGGGCGCTTCGGATTCCTGCATGCGTTCTGCGGCGACCGCGCCGATGTGGCGAAGGTGACCGAAGGGCTGGGCGAGCACTGGGAGTTGCCCGGCATCTTCTTCAAGCCGTATCCGTGTAATCACTTCACCCACGCCGGGATCGATGCCGCGCGCGCACTGCGTGCCGGCGGACTGGATCCCGCCGAGATCGTGGCGATCGATCTCGGCGTGCCGAAGCCGGTGCTGCGCACCATCGCCGAACCTCCGGCGGCGAAGGCGGCCCCGGAATCCGGTTATCACGCGGCGTTTTCCGGCCCGTTCACGGTCGCGCGGGCACTGCTCGGTGGATCGGGACTGGGAGTGGGACATGCCGATTTCACCGATGCCATGGCGAAGGATCCCCGCACGCTGGAGTTGGCGTCGCTGGTGGTCGCGCGCGGTGATGATCGCTGCGATGAGATCTATCCGCACCAGTTCCCCGCTGTTCTGCGCGTGCGCACCCGCGACGGTGCCTGGCACGAGGCGCGGGTCGATCACAATCGCGGCGGCCCGGCGAATCCCCTGACCGATGACGAGCTCACCCGCAAGTTCGACCTCAATGTGGTGGGCCGGTTGTCCGAGGCGGCCGCTCGTTCGGTGGCAGAGCGGGCGCTGGCGCTCCCGGCGGCCGATTCGATCGATGCCCTGATGTCGATCGTGCGTGACTGAGGCGCCGCCGGAAAAGCGAGTCGGCCGGTTCGTCATCTCCGGTGGATGACGAACCGGCCGGCCGATTTCGTGAGCACATCGGTGCCGTACCGGGTACGCCCAGGGGGGCACACCCGGTAGTTGTCAGCTCAAGCGCTCGATGACCATCGCCATGCCCTGGCCACCACCGACACACATGGTCTCCAGGCCGAACTGCTTGTCCTGGGTCTGCAGGTTGTTGATCAGGGTGGCGGTGATACGGGCACCGGTCATACCGAACGGGTGGCCCAGCGCGATGGCGCCGCCGGAGACGTTCAGCTTGTCCAGGTCCATGTTCAGCTCGCGGGCCGAACCCAGCACCTGCACGGCGAAGGCCTCGTTGATCTCGTAGAGATCGATGTCGTCGATGGTCTTGCCGGCGATCTTCAGCGCCTTGCGCACGGCCTCGATCGGGCCCAGGCCCATGATCTCCGGCGACAGACCGGACACACCGGTGGACACGATGCGCGCCAGCGGGGTCAGACCCAGCTCCTTGGCCTTGGTGTCGCTCATGATCACCAGGGCCGCGGCACCGTCGTTCAACGGGCAGGCGTTACCGGCGGTGATGGTGCCGTCGGGACGGAAGACCGGCTTGAGCTGCGAGATCTTCTCGTAGGTGGTACCGGCGCGGGGGCCGTCGTCGGTGGAGACGACGGTGCCGTCGGGCAGGGTCACCGGGGTGATCTCGCGCTCGAAGAAGCCGGACTTGATGGCCTCCTCCGCACGGTTCTGCGACCGCACGCCCCAGTGGTCCTGGTCCTCGCGCGAGATGCCCGTGAACTGGGCGACGTTCTCCGCGGTCTGGCCCATCGCGATGTAGACGTCGGGCAGATCGCCGGCCGCACGCGGGTCGGCCCAGCCGTCGGAGCCGCCCTCGGCGCGCTTGGTGGTGCGGGCCTCGGCCTCGGCGAACTTGTCGTTGTGGGTGTCGGGCCAGCCGTCGGAGGTGCCCTTCGGGAACCGGGACACGGTCTCGACACCGGCGGAGATGAAGACGTCGCCCTCACCGGCCTTGATGGCGTGCAACGCCATTCGGGTGGTCTGCAGCGACGACGAGCAGTACCGGTTCAGGGTGACGCCGGGCAGGAAATCGTAGCCGAGCTGGGTGGCGACCACTTTGGCCATGTTGAATCCGGCCTCGCCGCCGGGCTGCCCGCAACCGAGCATCAGGTCGTCGATGTCGGCGGGATTCAACGCCGGCACCTTGTCCAGGGCGGCGCGGACCATCTGGGTGGCAAGGTCGTCCGGGCGCATGCTCACCAGCGAACCCTTGCCCGCGCGGCCGATCGGCGAGCGGGCGAACGAGACGATGACGGCCTCTGGCATGAGGACTCCTTATTGGGTGGGCGCCGAAACAGTCAGGCAACCGTTTCGGTACACAGGTACGACAAAATTCCCCATTGAATTTACTGTGTTGTCTGCCTCCGCTTCGCTCCGGCGGGGGTTCGGCCCCCTGTGCCTCGATTTTTCACTCCTCCGGTCGGTCGCTGCGCTCCCTCCCTCCGTCGCTCCACAATCGAGGCGGGCCGAAACCCATTGGGGTTGAACCATTTCCGGAAGGTCAATCTCCACGCGCGGTCGGTTCGGAATCCCCTGAAGTCGCTGTCCCGCTCAGTGGGACAGCTGGACCACCGTCGCGCAAGGGATGACCGGGTCGGCGCCGAGTCCGGTGCGTACCGCCGGCAGGATGTGCTCGGCGGCCAGGGCGTAACCGGCGGCCGAGGGATGGAAGCCGTCGGCGGAGAACAGGACCTCGGGGGTGCTGCGGAAGTCGTGGCCGAGCAGATCACCCATGGCCACAGTGGTGCCGCCGGCGGACCGGACCGCGGCGGCCTGGGCGTGGGCCAGGCGTGCGCTCCAGCGATGGACAACCGTACTCAGCGGCTGCGGGATGGCGGCGACGGTGCCGAGGTCGGGGCAGGTCGCGACGACGACGATCGCGTTCGCCGCACGCAGTCGCGCGACGGCGGTCCGCAGTCGCGCCGCCGAGCGGGTTATCGAATGCTTCTTGGTGACGTCATTGGCGCCGACCATGATCACCGCCACGTCCGGCGGTGGTCCCGCGATGAACATCGCGTCCACCTGACCGGCGAGGCCCTTGGAGGTGGCGCCGGATATCGCCTTGGTGCTCAACCGAATTCGCGATCGGGTGGTATCGGCCAGACCGCGCGCGATCAGCACACCCGGGACCTGTTCGGCATCCACGCAGCCGACACCGGCGGCCGTGGAATCGCCGAAGATCATCAGATGGATGTCGAACGGCACACCCGCGCGCCAGGGTTCGGGTGCGGCACAGGCCCGGGTGTAGACCCCGTCGGCCTCGGGCGGCTTGGATGTGTCGCGGCCGATCACCGTGCGCGCGGCCCGCGCCTGCGACATCAGTAGCCGATACGTCGCCCAGCCCGCGGTGCCCGCCCCGGAGCCGACCGCCACCGCGGCGGCCGCACTCGCCGCGACCGTGCGCCACGTTCTGGAAGCCACCGCACACCTCCCGCTTTCGTCTCCTGCGTCGTCTGCCGGCCCGGACACGACGACATCCGGCGAGGAACCGGGATCGCGTATCCGGCGCGCGGCTGTGATCAGCGCGCATCGGCCCTACCGATTATGCGGTGATCAGGTGCGCGCCGACCAGCGACATGTCTCGCGCGGGGTGACCGGGTCGGCCCGCGGTCGCCCGGAGCGAACTCAGGCGACGTCGAATGCGCCGTGGGCGGGGACGTTGAGGTTGTTCGTGGTGACCGTCACCTCGATGTGCCCGGCCCCGGTGTCCTGGAAGTTCGCGTACAGGATGCTGCCGTAGATCCCGGAGACGACGTTGAGCCGGTACTCACCGGCGGCGCCGGTGTTCACATTGCGCCAGGCGACGGTGGTGTCGACATTGCACAGCGGCGCGAGCGGATACTGGCCCGACCCCACGCCCTGAATCGGCAGCGCCTGCACATTGAGGACCGCCCGGCCCGGATAGTCGGGGCTGGTGTCGGCCCACGTCCGGATACTGCCCCCGCACAGCCCGCCGTAGAACAGGCTCGGCGTCTGGGGGAATTCGACGGTCTGTGCGCTGGCCGAGGCGGACCCAATGGCGGTCACGGCCCCGACTGTCCCGGCCACGACTGCGGCGGCCCGGGCTGTCTTCGGCATCCTCACGCACCGCATAGTAGTGGAGAGCGGTGGTTTCGCCTCGTCGAAACTTCGCGGCGTACCAATGTCGGTGCGAGTATCGCCCTCTGCGACCATATAGCTATGCGTATCGCGAACCACGTTGTCGACCTGATCGGTAACACCCCGCTCGTCCGATTGAATTCGGTGGTGGGTCCGGATTCCGGGCTGGTGGCCGCGAAGATCGAGTATTTGAACCCGGGCGGAAGCTCGAAGGATCGCATCGCGGTCAAGATGATCGACGCCGCCGAGGAGCAGGGACTGCTGAAACCCGGCGGAACCATCGTGGAGCCGACCTCCGGTAATACCGGTGTGGGTCTGGCCCTGGTGGCTCAGCAACGTGGTTACCACTGTGTCTTCGTCTGTCCCGACAAGGTCAGCGAGGACAAGCGCAATGTGCTGCGTGCCTACGGCGCCGAAGTGGCGGTGTGCCCGACCGCGGTGCCGCCCGAGCATCCCGACAGCTACTACAGCGTCTCGGACCGGCTGACACAGGAGATCTCGGGTGCCTGGAAGCCCGATCAGTACTCCAATCCGGGTGGCCCGGCCAGCCACTACGAGACCACCGGTCCGGAGATCTGGCGCGACACCGAGGGAACGGTCACCCATTTCGTGGCGGGAGTCGGCACCGGCGGAACGATCACCGGCACCGGCCGGTACCTGAAGGAGGTCTCGGGCGGCAAGGTCAAGATCATCGGTGCCGATCCCGAGGGCTCGGTCTACTCCGGTGGTACCGGTCGCCCGTACCTGGTCGAGGGTGTCGGTGAGGACTTCTGGCCCTCGGCCTACGACCCGGAGATACCCGACGAGATCATCGCCGTCTCCGATGCCGATTCCTTCGAGATGACGCGTCGCCTCGCCCGTGAGGAAGGCCTGCTGGTCGGCGGTTCCTGCGGGATGGCCGTGGTGGCGGCGCTGCGGGTGGCCGAGCGTGATCCGGACGCGGTCGTGGTGGTGCTGCTGCCCGACGGCGGCCGCGGCTATCTGTCGAAGATCTTCAACGACCGCTGGATGAGCTCGTACGGCTTCCTGCGTTCGCGCCTGGACGGCAGTACCACCGAGCCGACCGTCGGCCACGTCATGCGCGGCAAGTCCGGTGAACTACCCGATCTGGTGCACACCCATCCGCAGGAGACCCTGCGTGACGCCATCGAGATCCTGCGCGAATACGGCGTCTCCCAGATGCCGGTGGTCGGCGCCGAGCCGCCCGTGATGGCCGGTGAGGTGGCCGGCAGCGTCACCGAGCGTGATCTGCTGTCCGCGGTGTTCGAGGGGCGGGCCCAGCTCACCGATCCGGTGTCCAAGCACATGAGCCCGTCGTTCCCGTTGATCGGCTCCGGTGAACCGGTCTCCGCGGCGACCAAGTCGCTGGAGTCCACCGATGCGCTGATGGTGGTCGAGGAAGGTAAGCCCGTCGGTGTCATCACCCGCCACGATCTGCTCGGCTTCCTGAGCGGTTCGGGACTGCCCACGCGCTGATAGCCGCTTCCGGGTGCGCCCGGCCGACCGTGACGGTCGGCCGGGCGTTGTCGTACCCGGGGCGGGATCGGGGGCGCCGATCGTCGGCCGAACCAGTGTTGTCACACCTCTTCGGCGAATGGTCACGGAGTGATATCGATCGTTACCGAACGGTTGCCCAATACGGCTAGAAGCGGACAATTCGACCAATTTTGGAGCGACACGCGTAATTCTTCTGTGACGCGCACCACTCCATCGCGCCGAGGAGATTCCCAGGTCAACTATGGGGTGCTGATGTGCGTCGCGGTGAAACGCGGGTAGGTGAACTTTCTGTTCATCTTTCGTTAAGTTTACGTTCATCTACCGACATCATCCTGTGACCTCGTTGGTTGTCAGACATCGAGTCTGAGTAATACGAGGAGTCGTCGAACGTCATGCGGAATGCGAACGAGTTGGAGTTGCCCACGGGCGTTCCGGCCCAGTCGTGCCCCGGTGCGGTCGCCACGATTTCGCGGTCGGCCGCCGGGCCACCCGGCGGCGGCATCCGGTAGCCGGATACCGAACGCGGCGTATTTCGCCGCTTCCATATCGACAGCATGCAGCACGAGGTGAGCTCGTCGGAGCCCGCCCTGATTCGTGCTGCCCGCGACAGGCCACCGAGGCCCATGTACCACGAGGCCGACCACCACGAGTAGGGAAACATCGAATGTCGAAGTCCATCAAGAGCAGTAGAGCCAAGGCGGTCGCACGGACCGCCGGATCCGCCACCCTGGCGCTGGCCGCTTTTGCTGCCATCACCTCCGCCGGTGGGCACAAGAGTGACGATGTGAAGCCGGTCGCGTTGGCCTCCACCCTCACCGCGCCCGCCCAGAAGGCCCGGACCGCCGCCAAGCCCGCCGAGGCGGCTCCCGCTCCTGCGCCCGCCGCCCCCGTCGCGGCGATTCCGGCGCCCATGCCGGCTCCCGAGCCGGTCCAGCCTCCGCCGCCGGCGGCTCCGGTCTATCCCGACAACCTCGACGGCTGGATCCACAACGCGCTCGACATCATGGCCGCGAACGGCATCCCGGGCAGCTACGACGGCATCTACCGCAACATCATGCGGGAGTCCTCGGGTAACACCCAGGCCATCAACCTCTACGACATCAATGCGATGAACGGCATCCCGTCCAAGGGTCTGCTGCAGGTCATCGACCCGACCTTCGACGCGTACCACGTCGAAGGCACCTCCTGGGACGTCTGGGATCCGGTCGCCAACATCGTCGCCGCGTGCAACTACGCCGCGCACCGGTACGGCTCGATGGACAACGTCGACTCGGCGTACTGAGTCCGCGACCGTGCGGACCCGATCCGCGAGACCCCGCTCACACTCTCGATGTGCGCGGGGTTCCCGCGTCCAGGCACCGAAACCCGCAGTTCTAGGCTGTTCGGTATGACCGACGATCAGCTGGGGTTCTCCACACGAGCCGTGCACGCCGGATACGATCCCGATCCGCAGACGGGCGCGGTGAACGTGCCGATCTACGCGAGTTCGACCTTCGCCCAGGACGGCGTGGGCGGGATGCGTGGCGGCTTCGAGTACGCCCGCACCGGTAACCCGACCCGGACCGCGCTCGAGGCCAACCTGGCCGCGCTGGAATCGGGGAGTTACGGGCGGGCCTTCTCCTCGGGGATGGCGGCCACCGACTGTGTGCTGCGCGCGAGTCTGCGGCCCGGTGATCATCTGGTCATTCCGAACGACGCCTACGGCGGCACCTTCCGTCTGATCGACAAGGTGTTCACCCAGTGGGGTATCGAGTACTCCGTGGCGCCGGTATCGGATCCCGATGCCGTGCAGAACGCGTTGCGGCCCAACACCAAACTGGTGTGGCTGGAGACGCCGACCAACCCGCTGCTCAATATCGGCGATATCGCCACGCTCGCCGACATCGCCCACGGCAGCGGCGCGAAACTGGTGGTGGACAACACCTTCGCATCCCCGTACCTGCAGCAGCCGCTGCTGCTCGGTGCCGATATCGTGCTGCACTCGACCACCAAATATCTCGGCGGCCATTCCGATGTGGTCGGCGGCGCGCTCGTGACCAACGACGCCGAACTCGATGCGGCCTTCGCCTTCCTGCAGAACGGCGCCGGCGCGGTACCCGGCCCCACCGATGCCTTCCTCACCATGCGCGGTATCAAAACCCTTGCGCTGCGGATGGATCGGCACTGCGACAATGCCGAGACCCTCGCCGGATTCCTCGCCGATCATTCGGCGATCGCTCAGGTCATCTATCCCGGCCTGCCCGAACATCCCGGAAATCCGGTGGCGCAGAAGCAGATGCGTCGTTTCGGCGGCATGATCTCGGTGCGCCTGGCCGGTGGCCGGCAGGCGGCGCTGGACTTCTGCGCCCGCACCAAGATCTTCACCCTCGCCGAATCGCTGGGCGGGGTGGAATCGCTGATCGAACATCCGGGTGCGATGACCCACGCGTCGACCGAGGGCTCCGAACTCGAGGTCCCCGCCGATCTGGTTCGGCTGTCGGTGGGTATCGAAGACATCAGCGATCTGCTCGCCGATGTGGAGCGGGCGCTGGCATAACCGAGACCACGACGACGAATGGCCGTACCGATTCGGGTACGGCCATTCGTCGTCGTAGGGACTATCTCAGGCGTTCGGCCAGGCTGCTGCCCACCCGGCCGAGTCTTCCGAGGAGTGCGCGCAGCAGGCTCAGAACGGTGTCACCGACCGGGTTGGGATGGTCGTCATCCGGATCGCCGTGTCCGCCGGGGGTGCCGCTGTTGCCCGCATCCATCGAATCGCCTACCTGTCAGCTGTGGTACGGCTCCGCGCTGACCAGGGTCACCTTCATCATGTTGCCGTTGGGCAGGCGGTATTCGCGCGTCTCACCGACCTTGGCGTCGATCAGCGCACCGCCCAGCGGCGAGCTCGGCGAGTAGGTCTCCAGGTCGGAGCCACCGAGGCCTTCCTCGCGGGTGGCGATCAGGAAGGTTTCGGTGTCGGTCTCGTCGCCGTCGTAGTAGACCTTCACGACCGAGCCCGGCAGCGCGACGCCCGACTTGGTCGGCGCGACGCCGACCTTGGCGTTGTTGAGCAGTTCCTGGAGCTGCCGGATGCGGGCCTCCTGCTGGCCCTGCTCCTCGCGGGCGGCGTGATAGCCGCCGTTCTCCTTGAGGTCGCCTTCTTCGCGGCGTTCGTTGATCTCGGCCGCGATGACCGGACGGTTGGCAATGAGCGCGTCGAGTTCGCCCTTGAGCCTCTCATGCGACTCCGGTGTGAGCCAGGTCACTTGCGTCTCAGTCATCTCGATCACTCCCTAGTAGTTGTTCCCGGCGCGCCGGGGTCCGTAATGCCCGTTGTGAGTGCGCGAACACACGTGTGCGCGCACGACAACAGTCGACGGCTAGAGCGATCCGGGGGGATGTTCCTCGAACCCCGACGGTGTCGCGGGCATTGTGTGCCCGGGACCCGGCAGCGCTGGCCGTCAATGCAGCAAACACGGCTCCGAGCGTTCGGAACCGTGTTCGCGCCATTCTAGCACGAATTGGATATATGCAGGTAGAAGCCTTGATTATGGGGGCTTCAGCCCGCCTTCAGATAGGGCGGCACCTCGCCGCTACAACCGTAGATATTGCCATTGGCGGGCCGGGCGGTGGTACGCACCGTGGTGGTCAGTTCCACGGTGCCGCTGTCGGAACCGGGCACCAGGACCTCGCGGCGGCCGACCTCGCTGCCCTCGGTGTCCATGCCCCGGACCACGCAGACCGCCGGCTGCTCGGGATGTGTGCGGGTCACCTTGAAATGGACCGTGACGGTGGAATCGTCGACGAGGTCGTAACCGAGTTGGTCGGGCTGGATATCCTTGGGTCCGTACTGCCGATACCCCACATAGGCGACGATCAGCCCGGCGATCACCACGACGACGCCGAGCGCGATCGGAATCCAGCGGCGATTACGGCGCGGTGCGGACCCGTAGCGATCGGAGACCCGGTCGGTCTTCTGCGTGGTCCCGGCGGCGTCGGCGGCGCGACCGTCCGGTTCGGTCCGGTCGGACTGCGGTGCCGCCTCGCTCATGATGTGGTTGCTCCCGTGGTCGATCAGGGGGTAGGTCGGAACAAAAGACCGTCGGATGGAACTATAGGGAATGCAGTTCGGACACCCGCGTGCCGCTCGGCACGGCGGACGGCTACGAGGTGAAACGGTGAGCAACGAGGTGAACGAGAAGTGAGCGGCAGCTTCGATCGGCCGCTGCGCCTCATGGCGGTCCACGCCCACCCCGACGACGAGTCGAGCAAGGGCGCCGCCACCACCGCGAAGTACGCCGCGGAGGGCGACGATGTGCTCGTCGTGAGCCTCACCGGCGGCGAGCGTGGATCCATCCTCAATCCCGCGATGGATGTGCCGGGCATTCTCGATCGCATCGAGGATGTCCGCCGCGAGGAGATGTCCGCCGCCGCCAAGGCGCTGGGTGTGCGGCACCACTGGCTGGGATTCGTGGATTCGGGTCTGCCCGAAGGGGATCCGTTGCCGCCGGTGCCGGATGGCAGTTTCGCGCTGGTTCCGCTGGAGGAGGCGACCGAGGCGCTGGTGCGGGTGGTCCGCGAATTCAAACCGCATGTGATCACCACTTACGACGAGAACGGTGGCTATCCGCATCCGGACCACATCATGTGCCACAAGGTGTCGATGGCGGCCTTCGAGGCGGCCGGTGATCCGGAGCGCTTCCCCGACGCCGGCGAACCCTGGACGCCGCTGAAGCTCTACTACAACCACGGCTTCAGCCTGCAGCGGCTGGAGACCTTCGCCGACGAGTTCGACCGGATCGGGGAGCCGTTCCCGATGCGCGACTTCATGGATCGCATCCGCAAGGCCGCCGCCGAACACGGCGATGTGATGTCGCGGGTCACCACCCAGATCGAATGCGGCAAATACTTCCCGCAGCGTGACGAGGCGCTGCGGGCGCACGCGACCCAGATCGACCCCAACGGCATGTTCTTCGCCATACCGCTGGATATGCAGCAGCGTCTGTGGCCGACCGAGGAGTTCGAACTGGCCAAGACCCGAGTGCGCACCGCCATACCGGAAACCGACCTGTTCGCCGGTATCCGTGAGACCGAGGACCTGGTTCGATGATGTCAGCGATGTCGGCGATGTTCACGCACTCCGCACTACTCGCCCAGAACACCACCACCAACCCGACCGGGCCGGAATTCGGCAAGGCCTCCCCGCTGGGGCTGGTGATCATCCTGGTCCTGCTGGCCGGGACGGTGCTGCTGATCCGCTCGATGAACAAGCACATCAAGAAATTGCCCGCCGATTTCTCGCGGGAGCATCCGGAACCGGATCAGGAGGCCGACGAGGGCACCGAACACGGTGCGAGCGGCCCGTCGGCGACGACGTCCGACGCCGACGGCGGAACCGGCTCGGCGGCGGGCGAGGGCACCGAGGCGGACGGCTCGGCATCGGGCGCGGCCAACGGCGCCCCGCCCTCGGGCGCGCGCTGATCGCCGCCCGACTCACCGGCTGCGCGGGCACTGTCCTGCCGCGACCCGGACATTCCGGTATACCTGGGAACTGACAGCGTCGGATGGCGGTGTGGCGCATCCGATTCCGGTAGGTCAGTTCACGGATGGGTACTCACATGGTCGTGTCGGCTACTAGTTATCGGGTCACCCTCATCAAGAACTGGGCCGCGATGCTCGGTGCGGTCGTGGTCGCCGGCGTCGTGTCGGTGGTGTCCGCCGCGCCGGCGGGGGCGGAACCGGCGGCTCACGTGGTGGGACAGCAGCCGCTGGGCCCGGCGGCGGTCCAGATGGATGTGTACTCGCCCGCGATGGATCGGGTGATCACCAATCGGGTGATCCGGGCACCGGGTGGTGGCCCGGCGCCCACGTTGTACCTGCTCACCGGAATCGGCGGTGGCGTCGACAACATCTCCTGGTGGGACGACACCGATGTGCGCGCCTTCTTCGCCGACAAGCACGTCAATGTGGTGATGCCGATCGGTGGCGCCTACAGCATGTACACCGATTGGCTGGGCGACGATCCGGCGGTGGGCCGCAATCGCTGGCAGACCTACCTCACCCAGGAATTGCCCGGGGTGATCGACGACCAGCTCGGGACCACCGGCCGTAATGCCGTCGCAGGGGTGTCGATGAGTGCCGCGTCCGCGGTGGACCTGGCCATTCAGGCGCCACAGCGCTACGACGCGGTCGCCTCCTACAGCGGCTGCCCGTGGAGCAACGACCCCACGGGTATCGCGATGGTCAGTGCGCAGGTCATCCGAGGTGGCGGGAATCCGGGAAATATGTGGGGACCGCCCGGCGGTGGCGCCTGGCCGGCGCACGACGCGTTCGGGCGGGCCGGTGCGCTGGCCGGTAAGTCGATCTACCTGTCCGCGGCATCGGGGATTCCGGGCACCATCGATCGGGGCTGGGCGTTCCCGCCGGTCGAGGCCCTCGCCAGTGCGTGCACCTCGGCTTTCGCCGGCCGATTGGCGCAGGTGGGGGTGCCCGCCGTCTACATCGAACGGCCGCGCGGCGCGCACACCTGGGGACTGTTCGAACAGGATCTGCACGATTCCTGGCCGCAGCTGGCGGGAGCCATCGGAGCGTGACGAGCCGGGGTGCCGTGCCGAGTCGGGTGCCGCACCTCGTCGGCCGTCTGCCGGGCTGTCCGCTTGTCCGCCAGCATCATTCGCTCACACCACCGCCGGCCGGAATCGCCGGTGGCAGATCTCGCAATCGCAATCGAAATAGCCGAGTCCCGCATTGCCGTGGGCGCCACGGCGTTCGGCCTCTTCCAGATCTGCGAACCAGGGGCGCCGCCGCGCCGACAGGTTCCGCACTGTGTCGTCCATGGCTGGGGGGTACCCCCTTTCGCCGGGCCTTACGGTTACGGTTTCGGTGCGATGTGCGCGGACGAGTCCGAGATGCGTCACCATCCGAGACCCCGGCCCCGACGGTCCACGCCGCTGCCTGGATCGGCGGTCGGAAACATTTCGAGATTCGATGGAACCGATTGGGATCCTGCCCCGTCCTACTTACTGACACAACGAATCTCGGCCGATGGAGATCAGATGAGGGCCAGTGCATCCGGCAGGATACGGACATCACCGATCGCGCTCGCCTCAGTCGTTCTTCCCGGCCGATCGGTGTCCGAAGGTGATGTCGTGTAGGTCGTTTCGAACGGATCCGAATCGGGGGATCGGAATCATGAGCAATGACGCCGAAAGACTTCGGCGGAGCAGAGTTCACGAACTCTGAGTTCGAACGAAATCCATGTGTGCAGAACAACAGTTCTCGGACTTCGCTTGCGATCGAGCGGTTCGAGTTCCGATGACTTCTGTAGAGATCACGAAGGCAAGAACTGATAGTGGGGAGTTGCCGCTCCCCACCACCAGACGCTGCATACCGCAGCGTGCAACACAACCGCTCGGGAAAAGGAGCACGCAATGAACCGCATCCGTAAGGCCATGGCTGCCAGCATGATTGTACTGGCAGGGGCGACGGTCTACACGGCCACGACCACGGCGACCGCGCAGGCGACGCCACTGGGCTGCGCCGGTGGCTACCTGGGGCTGGGAGCGGCGGCGGCCAGTGCACCGGCCGCCACGACCGGTGTCGGCGCGGTGGCTGTGCTCCTCGGGGCGAGCTCGGCGACCGCGGTGATATTCGACCAGTGCGACATGCTGAAGGACGGTCAGGTCATCGACATCCCGGCCGGCGCCAGCTGCTATGCCCTCGACAACCCCAAGAAGGCGGTCGCATGCCCGTCGCAGGCCAAGGTATACAAGAACGGCATGGTCTGATCGGGACCGCCGTCACCTGAACGCCTCGACCGAGACAGGGCACGAGTGCAGCCGGAAGGAGCACCGTGAAACGAATATCGTTGTTTCTCAGTGTGATTCTGCTCGTCGCCCTGCTCGTCTCGGGTATCGAGGTGGTTCGAAGCACCAGGACTCCAATTGTGCTGGTGCTCATCGCCGTGGCGATGATCGCGGTCGGCGTGGACCTGGTCCGTGGAGTACACGCGCTGCGTGCGGCCTCGCCGGATCGCACCGAACGGAAGTGTCACCAGGCTTAGGTGCCCGCGGCCAGGGGGGACGCGGGCATCACGTCGGGGGTGGGCGCACTACCCTTCGAGGGACAGCCCACGAGTGCGCGGAGGCGCTAGCACGGCCGACGCTGTGAAGTGGGCGGAGTGTGTCATGAGCCGGCTCGGTACAGGAGGTCGATGGTTGTGAACCGGTTGGACAGTGCGACATCCCCCTATCTGCGTCAGCATGCCGCCAATCCGGTGGATTGGCGGGAGTGGGACGCCGCGGCGCTGGCCGAGGCGGCATCGCGCGACGTGCCGATTCTGCTGTCCGTCGGGTACGCGAGTTGCCACTGGTGTCATGTGATGGCGCACGAATCGTTCTCCGATCCCGCCACCGCCGAGCTGATGAACGCCAATTTCGTGTGCGTGAAGGTGGATCGGGAGGAACGGCCCGATATCGACGCCGTGTACATGTCGGCGACGGTCGCCATGACCGGGCAGGGCGGGTGGCCGATGACCTGCTTTCTCACGCCGGCGGGCGAGCCGTTCTACTGCGGCACCTACTACCCGAAGGCACCGCGGGGCGGGATGCCGTCGTTCACCCAGTTACTGACCGCGGTCACCGATACCTGGGTCAATCGTCGCGACGAGGTCGATCAGGCGGCCGGTCAGGTGGCGGAGGCGCTGCGCGAACAGACGTCGGGATTGCCCGGGAGCGAGGTCGGGGTGAGCCCGGAGTTGCTCTCGCATGCGGTGGCGGCGGTGCTGCGGGATGTGGACGACCGATACGCGGGATTCGGTGGCGCACCGAAGTTTCCGCCCTCGGCGCTGCTCGAGGGTCTGCTGCGGCATCACGAACGCACGGGCGACGAGACGGCGCGGCAGGTGGTTTCGCTGACCTGCGCTGCCATGGCCCGTGGCGGTATCCACGATCAGCTGGGTGGTGGTTTCGCCCGCTACTCGGTCGACGCCGCCTGGGTCGTACCGCATTTCGAGAAGATGTTGTACGACAATGCCCAATTGTTGCGTGTATACGCGCATCTGGCCCGGATCGACTCCGATGACGCACTGCCGCAACGCGTCACCACGGAGATCGCGGCATTTCTGTTGTCGGATCTGATGACGGCCGAGGGCGGTTTCGCCTCGGCCTTCGACGCCGACACCCATCCGGAGCCGGGTGCCCCGGGTGTCGAGGGCGCCACCTATGTGTGGACACCGCAGCAGCTCACGGAGGTGCTCGGACCCGAGGACGGACCTTGGGCCGCAACGATTTTCGGTGTGACGCCCGAGGGCACCTTCGAACACGGCACCTCGGTGCTCACCCGCTACACCGATCCCGGAACCGGCCCGGGTGCCGACCCGGCCGACGCGGCTCGCTTCGAAGAGATCCGCCGGCGTCTGCGGGCGGTGCGCGATCTGCGTCCCCAGCCGGAGCGCGACGACAAGGTGGTCACCGCCTGGAATGGCATCGCCGTCACCGCATTGGTCGAAGCGGGTACCGCGCACGACCGGCCGGACTGGGTGGATGCCGCCGCCCGCTGTGCCCGATTCCTGCTGGACCGCCATGTGGTCGACGGTCGTCTCATGCGCGCCTCGCTGCGGGGTGCGACCGGTTCCGCGCCCGGTGTCCTGGAGGATTACGCTTGGCTCGCGACCGGATTGCTGGCATTGCACCAGGCGACCGGTGAGCGATCCTGGCTCGACCGCGCACACGAGCTGATCGATACCGCGACACGGTATTTCGACGATCCAGCCAATCCTGGTAGCTGGTTCGACACCGCCGCAGATGCCGAGACCTTGATCGCGCGCCCGCGTGATCCGCTCGACGGTGCGACTCCCGCCGGCGCCTCTGCCTTCGCCGAAACCCTGGTGACGGCCGCAGCGCTGAGCGATCCCGATCGTGCGGCCCGCTACCACGCCCTTGCCGAAGCGACCTCGAATGCGGGTGCACTGGTGCTGGCCCGTGCGCCCCGTTCAGGTGGTCAGTGGCTGAGTGTGGCCGAAGCGCTGCTGGCCGGGCCGATCCAGATCGCGATATCGGTGCCCGACGGAGTGGAAGCGGGTGAATTGCTGAGTACCGCGCGCCGGTTCGCGCCGGGTGGTGCGGTGATCGTGGCCGGTCAGCAGGATTCGACTCCGTTACTCGCGGATCGTCCGGCGGTCAACGATCTGCCCGCCGCCTACATCTGCCGGGGAGTGGTCTGTGATCTGCCGGTGTCGGACCCCGAGCGCGTGCGGAGCGCACTGCTCGGCGGTTGAGTTCCGGTGAACCGCGAGCGAGCCGGGAGCAATTCCCGGCCCGGGAGCGATTCGTGCCGGGCCGACCGATCGCTCAGGAATCGACCGCCGCCGCGGGTTCCCGAGGCTCCACCAGCCCCACCGGTTTGCGGTCGGTCCATCCCGCGGTCGGTTCCTTGCGTCCGCGCAAGTGGATCTTCTCGTAGAGCACCCACCGGGAGCGCTCGGATTCGGTGGCGGCGTCGATCACGGCCTGACTGGCCAGGATCCGGCGCGGCACCTCCTTGGCCTCGGTGGTCAAGCGCGACGCCTCGTTGACCGCGTCCCCGATCACCGTGAACTCCAGGCGGGTATCGGTACCCACATCACCGGCGAAGACCGAACCGCGGGCCACCCCGATGCCGATATCGAATTCCCCGCCGAGGGCGACCTCGTCGCGGATGCGCCGTGCCGCGCGCAGGGCGGGAGTGGCATTGTCGCCCAGGGCGATCGGTGCGCCGAAGATGCACAGGGCGGCGTCGCCCTCGAACTTGTTGACCAGCCCGCCGTTGTCCTCGGTCGCCGAGACCACAACGGCCAGGAGCCGATTCAGTTTCTCCACGAATTCCCGTGGCGCCAGTTCGGTCGAGAGCTCCACCGAACCGGTCACATCCACGAACAGCGCGGTCACCACCCGCACATCGCCGGTCAGATCGACCCCGCCGGACAACGCCCGTTCGGCGACCTCGTTACCGACGTGCCGGCCGAAGACATCGCGCATCCGTTCGCGTTCGGACAGGTTCTCGGCCAGTTCGTTCACCGAGAGCTCCAGCCGGCCGATCTCGCTGGCGCTGGTGATCGGCACCCGGGCGGACAGTTCACCACGGGCGATCCGGTCCAGTGCGCGTCGCAGCGCGTGCAGCGGCGCGGCGACCGAACGGGCCAGGGTGGCGGTGGTCAGCGCTCCGACCAGGAGGCCGACCAGCGACATGTACAGCGCGGTGCGCACCCGGTCGCCGGCGTCGGCGACCGGATCGCCGAGGACTGTGATCAGCATCAGCAGCGGCATCGCGCCGGCCACCGCCCACGAGATGACCAGTCGGTTGAGAACGGTCGCGCTCCAGTGCGAGGTGCCGCCGAGGACCCGGGCGATCACCGGAATGGTGGGGCGGATGAGCCGGTCGACCACGAGGAAGGTGAATCCCGCGGATTCCAGCGCGCCGAGAAAGAACATCGCGCCGATGGCCCAGAGCGCGCGGGTGGGTACCACCTGGGCGAACAGTGCGGTGGCGATGAACACACCGGGAATCCAGATGGCCAGCGCACGCGCGGTGATCGCCATCGGCAGTCTCAGCAGCCGCTCGGCCTCGGGCCGGGTGGGTCTGCGAGTCTGATCGATCCAGCCGAAGTAGTACACCCGATCCCGGACCGCGAGGACGATGCCGGCCAGTGCGCCCAGGATCGGATAGATGGCGGTCTGGGAGGCCGTGCGCAACCATTCCTCGCCGAGGTTGCCGAGGAATCCGCTCAACCACAGTTCGACGACGATGACCGCGAGTCCGCCCAGATTGCAGGCCATCACCACCGTCGAGAGGCCCCAGCGTGCGCGCAGGGCCCAGAGCACGAGTCGACTGGTCATAGCCCCTGGCAGTGGTCTGTTCGGTGGTACCGGGTTCGGACGGATAGCACGAACGAGCATAGAACCCGCGCGCGTGGCCGCGGCACGTTACCGGTGATCTTGTCCTACGACAATACGACCAGCCAGATTGCTGCGTAGTGACACAGCGCCGCGAGAACCGTTGCGGCGTGGAAGAACTCGTGATGGCCGAAGACCTCCGGCCACGGATTGGGCCATTTCGCCGCGTACAGGATCGCGCCGACACTGTAAGCAATCCCACCGATCAACAGCAGCACCATCGGTGCCACTCCGACATTGTGGGTCAGCGTCGCGGCGACCGGCACGATCGCCCAGCCCAGCACCAGATACAGCGGCACCCCGACCCAGCGCGGCGCCGTCGGCCACAGCAGTTTCAGCGCGACTCCCGCCACCGCGCCGGCCCACACCACGCTCAGCAGGGTGATCCCGGTCCGGCCGGGCAGGCCCAGCAGTGCGAACGGGGTGTAGCTGCCCGCGATGAACAGGAAGATCATCGAATGGTCGGCGCGCTTCATGTGGATGCGGGCGCGGTCGGTGCGCCAGGTCACCCGGTGGTAGGTGGCGCTGACGCCGAAGACACCGCAGACCGTCAGTCCGTAGACCAGGGTCGACCAGCCGGCCGTGGCCGAAATCGTGGCCGCGACCGCGACCAGAACCGCGACGGCGACCGCCGAGATGCCCACGGCGTAGGTGTGGATCCAGCCCCGCATCCGCGGTTTTACGCCGAGCGTGCGCAGGCCTTCGCGAGCCAGTTCCTCGAGGGTGGAGCCGGGCGCGGCGCGGGTGCCGAGCGCCGGATTCGCCGAGCTCACCGATTCGGGCACTGGTTACCTCCTGAGTAACCTACGGTTCCGTAGGTTAGGTCTGAAGCCACTGTACCGGCAGTTGGGTCCGCGCGCCGTCGGCCGCCGATATATGGTCGATTCAAACCAGGGAACTGATTCGTGGTGTCCGCTGCCATTTCTGCGCAGCAGAAGTAGGCGGAGAGTTCGGGCGGCACGCGAGAGGTAGTGGATAAGGTTGGCAGCCGTGAAGCTTGCTAGTCGGGTGCTCAGCGGTAAGGTGCGCAGCCTGCCGTATCGCATCTACGAGGCGCAGCTGTCGAAACAGCTCGTCGGCAAACAACATCCACGCCACGTCGCCGTGGTTTGCGACGGAAATCGCCGGTGGGCGCGGGAGAACGGTTTCACCGACGTCACCCACGGACATCGGGTGGGCGCGCTCAAGATCGCCGAGCTGGTCGGCTGGTGCCAGGCCGAGGGCATCGAGATGGTGACGGTGTACCTGCTGTCGACCGAGAATCTCAACCGCGGCTCCGATGAGCTGGAAACGCTGTTCGAGGTGATCACAGATGTGGTCGAGGAGTTGTCCGCGCCCGAGAACAACTGGGGTGTGCGCATCGTGGGAACCCTCGCCGGACTACCCGACGAGGTGGCCCGCCGGATGCAGAAGGCGGCCGACGAAACCCACGGCCGCGCGGGCCTGCACGTGAACGTCGCGATCGGCTACGGCGGGCGGCAGGAGATCGCCGACGCGGTGCAGTCGCTGGTGCGACAGGAGATGGCGGCGGGGGAGACCGGCGAGGATCTGGTCCAGTCGATCACGGTCAACGCCATCGGGCAGCATCTCTACACCTCCGGTCAGCCCGATCCCGATCTGGTCATCCGCACCTCCGGTGAACAGCGGCTCTCGGGCTTCCTGCTCTGGCAGAGCGCGTACTCCGAGATCTGGTTCACCGAGGCGTACTGGCCGGAGTTCCGGCGCGTGGACTTCCTGCGCGCCCTGCGCGACTACGCCGCCCGGCATCGCCGCTACGGAGTCTGAGCGGCCGCCGTCGCGGAGTCCGGCCGGTCCGGCGGATAACGGCCCGGCGCACGGTCTGTTGCATTGCATGATCATCGCCCGGTGCGCGCCGGGCTTTCGCGTACCGTCGCGAGCATGAGCGAGATGTGGGCCGGTCCGGCGCCGGCGTCCGGCACGGTGGTGCCCTATGTCGGCTACGCCGAATTCGGCCGGCGGTTCGTGGCCTATGCCGCCTCCGAGCAGCGCATCGCGGCGGTCTTCGCCGAATTGGCGGGCAGCGCATTCGATTTCGGCCCGATCGGGGTAGGCCCGGCACATCTGGCCAAGGCCTCGGCCCAGGTGTTGCTCGGCCAGCCGGTGTTGGAACGGTCGGTGGGCGAGGTCGTCGGTTTCGAACTGGCCATCCCGCTGGATGTCGACCTGCTGCTCGATCTCGCCGTCGACCGGCACCGCTTCGCGATCACCGGCTTCGTCGATGTCCATCTGACCGTGCGCACGGCCGCCCCGCTGCGGATCATCGTGGACATCGCCGAGCCGCGTCCGGCCGATGTGCGGATCGACGTGGCCACCGCGACCAGGCGCGGCCGGATGTTGCGGCTGCTGGCCGGCGTCGATCACGAGATCCGCCGATTCGTCGCGCGCTATGTCGCCAACGAGATTCGGAAACCGCATATCGCGGCCGTGCGCGACATCGATGTCGCGGTCCGCCTCGACGCGGCCTGGCCCGCCTGAGGCGAGACCGCGGTCCGATCACAGTTTGCGCAGGCGGATCCGGTTGATGCTGTGGTCGGAATCCTTGCGCAGCACCAGCGTTGCGCGTGGGCGGGTCGGCAGGATGTTCTCCACCAGATTCGGGCGGTTGGTGGCGTTCCAGATCTCCTGGGCGGCGACGGTCGCCTCGGAATCGGTGAACTTGGCGTAGTGGTGGAAATGCGACTGCGGATCCGCGAACGCCGTTTTACGAAGAGAGAGAAAACGATTGATGTACCAGCGCTCGATATCCTCGATGCGCGCATCGACGTAGATCGAGAAATCGAACAGATCCGACACCATCAGCCGCGGCCCGGTCTGCAGCACATTGAGCCCCTCGACGATGAGGATGTCGGGCTGGCGAACACAGTGGTACTGGTCGGGCAGGATGTCGTAGACGATATGTGAGTACATCGGCGCGCAGACCTCGGACGCACCGGATTTGACCTCGGTGACGAAGCGCAGCAGTTTGCGGCGGTTGTAACTCTCCGGAAAGCCTTTGCGGTGCATGATGCCGCGTCGGGTGAGTTCCGCTGTGGGATAGAGGAATCCATCGGTCGTCACCAGGTCGACGCGTGGATGGTGATCCCAGCGTGCGAGCAGGGCCTGCAGGACGCGGGCCGTGGTCGATTTACCGACCGCCACACTGCCCGCGATACCGATGACAAAAGGCACCTGCTGGTCCGGGTGGGTCTCACCGAGAAAGGTCGCCGTCGCGGCGAACAGGCGTTGGCGCGCGGCGACCTGCAGATGAATCAGTCGAGCCAAGGGCAGATAGACCTCGGCCACTTCCTCGAGATCGATCTGTTCGCCGAGACCGCGCAGGCCGATCAGTTCTTCCTCGGTGAGGATCAGCGGTGTCGACTTGCGCAAGGTGCGCCATTGTTTGCGATCGAATTCGACGTACGGACTCGGCTCACTCATCCGGGCCACTACTCACACTCCCGGTCCACGGTCGTTCCGGGCGCGTAACCGATCGGCCGCTCCGGTGTCACCGTTGAGGCTGCGCCGTGCCCGGCGCGGTGAACTTTGCTGGACAGTCCTCGCATAGCCGAATTGTCCTCGGGGTCAACGGCCCGTTGAACACGGGGTGATATTACTGGCCAGTAACCTCGGTGACATTTCTCTCGCCACCGTCGAGGTTTCGGTGACCGAAGCGGGCATCGAACCGGTAGCGACTATCGTCGGGTGCCATGCACGCGCACCCACTCGTCACCGAATATCTGCGTCTGGGACTGGCGTTCGACCGACTGGAACCCGGATTCGTCGACGCCTACACCGGCGATCCGGCACTGCGCCGGGCCATGGAGTCGGCACCCGCGCCGCAGCCGCGCGAGCTGGCCGACCGGGCGGCACGGCTGCGAAAGGAACTGCCGGAGGCCGGCCTGAGCGAACAGCGAACCGAGTTCCTGGCCGCACATCTGCGGGCGCTGGAATGTTCTGGTCGCAAGTTCGCCGGCGACGACATCTCCTTCATCGCGGAGGTGCGCGCCTATTTCGATGTCGACATCGAGCTCGGTGACGTCGACGAGTATCAGGATGCGCACCGGCAGCTGGACGAGGTCCTGGCGGGCGACGGCGCACTGCTCGAGCGCATGACCGCACATCGCAAGGCCGACGAGATTCCGCCGGAGCGTCTCACCGAATGTGTCCAGGCGTTCTCCGGCGCCCTGCGCGAACTGGTGCGCGAACGCTATCCGCTGCCGGACCACGAGCAGGTGGAATACGAGATCGTCGGGGACAAGCCGTGGTCGGGATTCAACTACTACCTCGGCAATTACCGGTCGCGGGTCGCGATCAATTCCGATCTCAAACAACATATGGCGAATCTGCCGGCGCTGATCGCGCACGAGGCCTATCCCGGCCATCACACCGAGCACTGCCGCAAGGAGGCGGGACTGGTCGCCGCCGGGCAGGACGAGCAGACGCTGTTCCTGGTCAACACCCCGCAGTGCCTGATGGCGGAGGGTCTGGCCGATCTGGCCCTGAAGTCGATCGTCGGCCCGGACTGGGGGATCTGGGCTCAGCAGATCTACGCCGATCTCGGCCTGCGCTTCGACGGTGAACGAGCACAACGGCTTTCGATCGCCTCGGCGAAACTGCTCGGGGTGCGCCAGGACGCGGCGCTGCTGCTGCACGATCGCGGCCGCGAAGCCGACGAGGTGGCGGGATTCCTGCAGCGCTGGAGTCTGAGCACCCCCGAGCGTGCCCGGCAGTCGCTGCGGTTTCTGTCCTCACCGCTGTGGCGGGCCTACATCAGCACCTACGTCGAGGGCTACCGGCTGCTGGGTGGATGGCTGGACCGCGCCGCCGACACCGCGGACCGGGTGGATCGTTTCGGGCGACTGCTCGACGAACCATTGACCCCCGCGGCACTGCGGCGGATGTGAGCGCGCCGAAGGCGAAGCCGGCGTTCACATCGGCATCATGCACGGCTGCCCGGACGACAGCGTGCACAGGAGATTGTCCAGCCGCATCATGAGTGCCTGCAGGGGATTCGTGGGGACGAAGAAGGGCTGCATGATCGACTCCTCATATCGCGTATCCGGTATCGGGCTGCTGTGGGCCCGATACCGGAATATCGGCACGAATCGCGATTCGGTTAGCAATACGAATTAATTGGACGATCGTGATGTGCATCGCATTGTCCGATTCCGGAGTATCGATCGATCCGCACGGATCCGATTTCGGAATCCGATCCGGGTTCGCTCCGAGCTGCGAACCCGGATCGGGGGAATCCGTTCTCCCGGTGAAACCGGGGCTACCCGCCCCAGCCGGAGCAGCCGGCAGCGCCACCCGACGAGATCGTGCAGGTGGACTTCAGGAGGGCGAAAAGCAAATCCTGAATCGAGTTACCGGTACCCGCGGTGAAATACAGCATGTGAACCCCTGAGTTGCTCGAATGAGACGATAACGCCGTCATTGTCGTTGGCAGCTCGGCGAATGTTACGGGGTTTCCGCGGCCCGGCAAGCCCCCGATGCTGAGGGCTCATCACGGGACGCGGGACGTGCCCGCCGGGGCGCGTCGCGGTCACCGTGGTAACCGATGACGGTGTCTGCGAGCTCGTCGCGGCCACCGCATAGACTGTTCCGCGTGACCCAGACGACCGCCGCATCTGTCAACACCCAATCGCTTGTCGAGCTCGATCCGGAGCTGGCTGCCGCGATGGCGGGCGAGCTCGCCCGTGAGCGCGACACCCTCGAGATGATCGCGTCGGAGAATTTCGTGCCGCGCGCGGTGCTGCAGGCGCAGGGCAGTGTGCTGACCAACAAGTACGCCGAGGGGTATCCGGGTCGCCGCTATTACGGTGGTTGCGAGCATGTCGATGTGGTCGAGGATCTGGCGCGTAATCGGGTCAAGGAGTTGTTCGGCGCCGAATTCGCCAACGTGCAACCGCATTCGGGTGCGCAGGCCAATGCCGCGGTGCTCATGTCGCTGATGAACCCGGGTGAGAAGCTCCTCGGTCTCGACCTGGCCCATGGTGGTCACCTCACCCACGGCATGCGCCTGAACTTCTCCGGCAAACTCTACGAGGTGCACGCCTACGGGGTGAGCAAGGAAGATCATCGCGTCGATATGGACGCGCTGCGCAAGCAGGCCCTCGAGGTGCGGCCGAAGGTGATCGTGGCCGGCTGGTCGGCGTATCCCCGGCACCTGGATTTCGCGGCCTTCCGTGAGATCGCCGACGAGGTGGGCGCTTACCTGTGGGTCGACATGGCGCATTTCGCCGGTCTGGTCGCCGCGGGGCTGCATCCCTCGCCGGTCCCGCACTCCGATGTGGTGTCCTCGACCGTGCACAAGACTCTCGGTGGTCCCCGCTCGGGTCTGATCCTGGCCAAGCAGGAGTTCGCCAAGAAGCTCAACAGCGCGGTGTTCCCGGGCCAGCAGGGCGGTCCGCTGATGCATGTGATCGCCGCCAAGGCCGCCGCGTTCAAGATCGCCGGCACCGAGGAATTCAAGCAGCGGCAGGAGCGCACCCTGTCGGGTGCGAGGATCCTGGCCGAGCGGCTCACCGCCGCGGATGTGGCCGGTAACGGTGTCACGGTGCTCACCGGTGGTACCGATGTGCACCTGGTGCTGGTCGACCTGCGTAATTCACAGATGGATGGTCAGCAGGGTGAGGATCTGTTGCACGAGGTCGGAATCACGGTGAACCGCAACGCCGTTCCGTTCGACCCGCGCCCGCCGATGGTCACCTCCGGCCTGCGTATCGGTACCGCCGCACTGGCCACCCGCGGCTTCGGCGACACCGAGTTCACCGAGGTGTCCGACATCATCGCCACCGCCCTGGCCGGCAACGCCGACCTCGACGCACTGCGCGCACGGGTCTCCAAACTGGCTCTGGACTTCCCGCTCTACGAGGGCCTCGAGGACTGGAAACTGCTCGGCTGAGGGCGGTGATCCGGTAGCGCTTTCGGCCCGGTGGGGCCGCGCTCAGGCCGATCGACGTCATCGTGACGCCGGTCGGCCTGTGTCGTTCCACGGGCCCGTGGGCAATGGTCGATCCTCGGCTGGCCGAATATCGTTGCCGCTCGGGCCGATTCGCGTGATCAGTCGTGGTTGCGGAGATATTCGATGTAGAGCGGCCGCAGCACCTCGGCGATCTTGCCCTCGCCCGCGTGGACGTAGTCGTCGAGCATCGGCACGACGTACTTGATGTCCGCCTCGCTCTCCCCGAGATCTCCGGTGGCCGCCGCGGCCGCGGGGATCTGCTCCAGCAGGCGCCACAGGAACTTCACATCACCGTGGCGCACGGCGTGTTTGACGGCTCGGTCGTGCAGTTCCTTCGACGACAGCTTGTCCAGTTCCGCAGGATCGCTCATGAGCCGACTCTAGTCGTCGGAACCGGCCCGTGGGCAACCGCGTAGCTGACCGATAGCTAACGGTGGGCGTTAACTACATATTCATCGACACGCCTGTCATCTCGGGAGCCGGAATCGCAAAACCGCAGTACCGTCGAAGTGCGAGCCGCGTCGTTGTGGCTCGTGCGGGAGGTCCTGATCGTGGCTGAGAAACTCAGTACGAGGGGGCCGGTACCCGGCCCTCGGGTCGTTTGACTCCAGGGCGGACCGGTCCAGCGAGAACGTCCGTGCGGGTATGGCACGGACAACAAAGGAGCCCACCGTGACTGATGCACGCTCCGTCATCGCTCCCTCGAATACCCGCTCCGAAAAGAGCGGAGGCTCCGGAAAGGGAGCCGGCACCTCGCCCCGCAAATCCTTCGTGATCGACACCTCCGTGTTGTTGTCCGACCCCTGGGCAACGACGCGCTTCGGTGAGCACCATGTGGTGTTACCGCTGGTGGTGATCAGCGAATTGGAGGCCAAACGGCAGCATCACGAACTCGGCTGGTTCGCTCGCGAAGCCCTGCGCAACCTCGACGATCTACGCCTGCAACACGGGCGTCTCGATCAGCAGGTGCCGATCGGCACCGCCGGCGGCACGCTGCAGGTGGAGTTGAATCACACCGACCCGAGCGTTCTCCCGGTCGGGTTCCGCACCGACAGCAACGACTCCCGAATCCTCGCCTGCGCCCTGAATCTGGCCGCGGAGGGGCAGCGAGTGGTGTTGGTGTCCAAAGATATTCCGCTACGGGTCAAGGCGGGCGCGGTGGGCCTGCCCGCCGAGGAATATCACGCCCAGGACGTGGTCATCTCCGGATGGACCGGAATGGCCGAACTGGAGGTCGCCGCCGACGTCGTGGACCGGCTCTACGCCGATTCGGTGGTCGATCTGGACGAGGCGCGTGATCTGCCCTGCCACACCGGTATTCGGCTGCTCGGTACGAACGGCAGCGCGCTGGCCCGGGTGACCGAGGACAAACGGGTGCAGTTGGTGCGCGGGGATCGCGAGGTGTTCGGGCTGCACGGGCGTTCGGCCGAACAGCGGATCGCGCTGGATCTGCTGCTGGACGAGAGTGTGGGCATCGTCTCGCTCGGCGGTAAGGCCGGCACCGGCAAATCGGCGCTGGCGCTGACCGCGGGCCTGGAAGCGGTGCTGGAGCGCCGATCTCAGCGCAAGGTGGTCGTCTTCCGGCCGCTGTACGCGGTGGGCGGCCAGGAACTGGGCTACCTGCCGGGCAGCGAGAGCGAGAAGATGGGCCCGTGGGCCCAGGCGGTCTTCGACACCCTCGACGGGCTCGCGAGCCACGAGGTGCTGGAGGAGGTGCTTTCCCGCGGCATGCTGGAGGTGTTGCCGCTCACCCACATTCGGGGCCGGTCACTGCACGATTCGTTCGTGATCGTGGACGAGGCGCAATCGCTGGAGCGCAATGTCCTGCTCACGGTGCTCAGCCGGCTGGGCAGCGGTTCCCGGGTGGTGCTGACCCATGATGTCGCCCAGCGTGACAATCTGCGGGTCGGACGGCACGACGGAGTGGCCGCGGTGATCGAAAAGCTCAAGGGGCATCCGCTTTTCGCGCATGTCACGCTGACCCGCAGCGAAAGGTCGCCGATCGCGGCTCTGGTCACCGAGATGCTCGAGGAATACGGTCCCAACTCCTGAGCGGCCAAGGGTCTGAGCCAGCAAACTTGTGGAATATGGTTCATCTCACACGATGACGGGTATATTCCGCCAAGAACCCTGTTCGGTGCGATCGTAGGTTCTCCACTTCGATTCGCTGGATCGTAGCCGGGCGCTGGCAAGCCGGTCGGTGGTATCGCTTGTCGCGGTGCCACCGGCCGGCACCTTTCGAGAGGATGGACATGCACCACTTCGCTCGACGTTCCGCCGCCGCCGCAATGGCATTCGCCGGTGCGGCACTCCTGTTCACCGCCGCCTGCAGCAGCGACGACAACGACAACAACAGCTCGGCCACCACACCGGCGACCGGTATGGCCGAGACCACCGGCGCGATGGCCTCGGGCACCATGTCCCCGGGTGAGATGCCGCCCGGCACCGCCGCGGCGACCGAGACCAAGATCGCCACCCAGAACGGCGAGGAGATCGCCGTTTCCGGCCACATCCTGACCAAGTACACCGAGATGGGCGCGGTGCAGAGCCCGCTCGGTGAGCCCACCGGCGCGTCCGTCGAGGGGCCCAACGGTGGCTCCTGTCAGGAGTTCACCGGCGGTGCGATCTGCTGGAGCGAGCCGACCAACGCCCACGTCGTGTGGGGTGACATCCGCACGGCCTGGGAGGGCGACGGGGGCGTGAACGGCAATCTGGGCTACCCCACCAGCGACGAGAAGGACAACCCGACCGGTAAGGAGAGCGACTTCACCGGCGGCACCATCACCTGGAACTCGTCGGACCGGCAGACGCAGGTCACGCCCAAGTAGGACGGGGCGACAGCGCAGCGGCGGTGGGACGATGCCACAGTCCCGCCGCCGCTGCGCTGTGCATCGCAGGTAAATCCACCGATACGGGCGAACAGTCGGTACGTTGTCGGGGTGCAAACTCTGTTGACCGACCGTGAGCTGCTGGAATCGCTGGCCGAAGCCGTGGAGGAAAACCTCCGGCGACACGATGGCGAGGTGCGGGACTGGCTGCCGCACGACTATGTGCCGTTCAGCGACGGGCGCAGCTTCGCCTTCCTCGGCGGTGTCGACTGGGAGCCGCAACAGGTCGAACTCGGCGAGATTGCCGCCGTTTCACTCACCGTGAGCGTGCTGATCGCTGACAATTTGCCGTCGTACCATCGTGAGCTCGGCAAGCGGCTGCGCAGCGGCCCGTGGTGGCGTTGGGTGGGCCGGTGGACGGCAGAGGAGAACCGCCACGAAATCCTCATCCGCAACTACCTGATGGTGACCCGCGCGGTGGATCCGGTGGAACTCGAGCGCGCCCGGATGGAGCATATGACCATCGGCTTCCGTCGCCCGGCCATGCACCTGCTCGATGTCCTCGCGCAGTGTGCGTTCGAGGAGACCGCCTCCGGTGTGCGGCATCGCAATATCGCCGCGCTGCAGGAGAATCCGATGGTGACCTCGATCGCCGAGCGGATCGCGATCGACGACGAACTACAGGCGGAGTTCTTCGCCGATCTGGTCGCGGCCGCCCTGGATCTGGTGCCCGACCAGACCATGCGTGCCATCGCCGATCGGATCGCGAACTTCGGTGTTCCCGAGCTGATGCTGCCCGACGGCCGCAACAGCACCGAGGTACTGGCCGCGGCCGGAGTCTACGATCCTGCCCGGACCGGTGAGCTGGTGTTCGCGCCGCTGCTCGAGCGTTGGAACATATTCTCGCGCACCGACTTCGGTGACGCGGGCGTGGCGGCGCGCGCCGAGATCGAGCATCTGCGGCGCTGAGTCGACGGTCGTGGTACGCGCGCCGGCCGTGTGTGCCACGGCCCGGCCGCCATCGGCGCGCGAGGCGATCGCCGATGGCGAATCCGCTGCCGGTCGGCGCCGGGGGCGGAACCGCTCGACCGCCGGCTATCGGCGGCGAATCATGTTCCAGACTCCCGCTGCCGTACCGCGCAGGAAGTTCTCCCAGCTGAAGTGGTCGTGCCAGAGGGTGATGCGACCGTCGACCAGTTCGAAGGTGCCGCACACCCAGAAGGCGATCTCCAGCGGGCCCATGCGCAGGTAGTCGGTGCGCACGGTCAGTACCGTCTCGCCCTCGACCGCCGGCGCGCCGTCGAGTTCCGCGGCGATGTGGTGTATGTCGGCGCGGAAGCCGAAGGACGGACGGTTCAGCCCCCGCAGGACTCCGCGGACGCGCTGGGCACCACGGATATCGGGCAGCGAGGTGTTCTTCCAGACGATGTCGGGATCCACCAGATCCAATGCCTCGTTCACCGCGCCCAGTTCCATCGCGGCGAAGAACTCGCGCACTGTGGTCACGGCGTTCTGTTGTAGCTCCGGTAGTTCGGCCATAGTCCGACTGTAAGCGTGCCGACGCGCCGACGGGGGACGATCGAGTTCGTTTCGCGCCCGAATGGTCCTCATTCGCGCCGTCGCGCGATCAAGGCGGCCACGCCGTCGAGGATGCGATCGATGCCGTAGTCGAAGGCCGCGTCGCCATCGGCGGGGCCCGAATCGGCGAATGCGGCGACGACCTCGGGAAAACGCTCGGCGTGTTCGGTCAGGATCTCGCCGACCCGGCGGGTGATGTCGTCCTCGGCCTGTTTCGAGCCGCGGCTCACGGTCTGCTGGACCAGGCTGCGGACGTGGCCGTTGAGCAGCACCACGGTGTCGAGTCGTTCGGCTCCGGTGAGGCCCGTGCCCGCCAGGGGGGCCAGTGCGGCCTCCATCCATTCGAGTTCGTTCGGACCCAGCGGTCGCGCGCCCGCGCTGAGTTCGATGGACCACGGATGGGCGCGATAGCGCTCGTCGATGGTGCGGGCCCAGTCTCGCAACGCCGCGCGCCACGGCTCGGGGTCCGATCCGGTGGGGTGCCGCGGCGGGGGCGCGCCCAGCCCGGAATCCAGCATCAGGGTCGTGAGCTCGGCCTTGCCCGGGACGTACCGGTACAGCGCCATCTTCGCGCAGCCCAGGCGCTCGGCGAGTCGCTGCATCGACACTGCGCCCAGGCCGTCGGCGTCGGCCAGCGCGATGGCCTCGGTGACGATGCGGTCCAGTGACAGCGACGGCTTGGGGCCGCGCCGGGGGCGCTGCGGGGCGCCCCACAGCAGTTCGAGGGCAGTCGGTCCGGTCATGGGAACCATCCTCTCCGAAATTCGCGCTTGACGAGAAACTGCGTCCAACATACGCTAAATAGCGTCCGGTAGACACAGTTAAGAATTCGGGAGTCATCATGCGGAAAACGACAGTTCTCATCTCGGGTGCGAGCATCGCCGGTCCGGCGCTGGCCTACTGGCTGCAGCACTACGGTTTCGCCGTCACGGTGGTCGAACGGGCCCCGGAGTTGCGACCCGGTGGGCAGGCCATCGACTTCAAGGGCGCGACCCAACGGACCGTGCTCGAGCGGATGGGCATCTGGGACGAGATCCAGCGCCGGCAGACCGGGAAGACCGATATGGTGATCACCGATGCGCAGGGTCGCGAATTGGCCGAGATCTCAGGCGATTTCACCGGGGGTGACGTGGAGATCCTGCGCGGCGATCTGGCCGCGATCCTCTACGAGCGCACCGCCGCGGACTGTGAATACCTGTTCGGCGATTCCGTCACCGCGCTGCGTGAGACCGGCACCGGGGTCGAGGTCGAATTCGAGAACGCGCCCGCGCGCACCTTCGATCTGGTGGTCGGCTGCGACGGCATCCATTCCCGGGTGCGCGCGCTGACCTTCGGTCCCGAGGCCGATTACGTCAAGCACATGGGCTATTACTACTGCACCGCCGGTGCGGCCGGGTGGGGTCACGATCCGGAGGCGCCGGCGCAGCGCAACCGATCGGCCGCCTACAACGAGCCCGGCAGGCTCGCGGTGCGGGGCGGTAACAAGGCCGCGCACCTGTACATGTTCGCCGCCGATCGGCTGGAGTACGACCGGCGTGACGAGGCGTCCCAGCGGCGAGTGCTCGCGCAGGCGTTCGCGGGGGCCGGCGGACCCGTGCCCGCGATGATGAGCGAGCTGGGCGACTTGGATTCGTTTTATCTGGATTCGCTCGGGATGGTGCGGATGAAGGGGGGCTACAGCAGGGGGCGCGTCGCACTGGTCGGTGATTCGGCCTACGGAAATACGATGGGCGGCTTCGGCACCGGGCTCGCGGTGGTCGGTGCCTATGTACTCGCGGGTGAGCTGGCACTGGCCGGTGGCGACCATGCGGCTGCTTTCGCGCGCTACGACGAGATGATGAAGCGTTACGCCAAGATCGCGGGCCAGTCCAACGCCGGTCGCTTCCTGGCGCCGCGCACCGCCCGGGGTATGCGGATGCGGAACTGGTTCCTCGGATCATGGCTGTTCGATCTGATGCTGAAGTACAGCGACAATGCCGCCAACGATGTCGATCTGAAGGACTACCAGGCGCTGGTGGCGGCCGCCTGATGGGTGCTCCGGCCCCGCTGGATCACGAAACCCGATGGGTAACAGCCGGATCCGGCAGTGAAGCCGGACCCGGCGGTGCACGATCCTCGGTTCATTCCCGGTCGTCGACCTTCGCCATGGACAGTACGTCGAGCCGGCGATCCAGCTCCTCCTCGGACAGCTTCTCGCCGATCAATCCGCGCTCGACCACCGTCTCGCGAATCGTTTTATGTTCCCGCAGAGCCTGTTTGGCCACCGCGGCGGCCTCCTCGTAACCGATCGCCGAATTCAGCGGCGTCACGATCGAGGGCGAGGATTCCGCCAGGCGGCGCAACCGCTCGGTATCGGCGGTCAGGCCGGCGACGCACTTGTCGGCGAACAGCCGGGATACATTGGCCAGCAGACGAATCGATTCCAGCACGTTGCGTGCCATCACCGGAATGTAGACATTCAGTTCGAAGGCGCCGTTCCCGCCGCCCCACGCCACCGCGGCATCGTTGCCGATCACCTGTGCGGCCACCTGGGTAACCGCTTCCGGCAGTACCGGATTCACCTTGCCCGGCATGATCGACGAGCCGGGCTGCAGATCCGGAAGCTGAATCTCCCCGAGACCGGTGAGCGGGCCGGAACCCATCCAGCGAATATCATTGGCGATCTTGGTCAGACTGATGGCGACGGTACGCAGCGAACCCGAGATCTCGACCAGGCCGTCGCGGGCGGCCTGTGCCTCGAAATGGTTGACTGCCTCCGACAATGCGTCCAAGCCGGTCGTCTTGCGCAGTTCGGCAACGACCTTCGTGCCGAACCCCGCGGGCGCGTTGAGACCGGTGCCGACCGCGGTACCGCCGATGGGCAGTTCACCGAGCCGGGGCAGCGCGGCGATCAGACGCTCGGAACCGGCCTCGACCTGGCGGGTATATCCGCTGAACTCCTGACCGAGCGTCACCGGCACCGCGTCCATCAGGTGGGTGCGTCCGGACTTCACCACCGTGCGCCACTCGGTGGCCTTGTCCAGCAGCCGCAGCCGCAGGTGGTCCAGCGCGGGCAGCAACTCCTTCATCACCGCCTCGGTGGCCGCCAGATGGGTGGCGGTGGGGAAGGTGTCGTTGGACGACTGGGACATGTTGACATCGTCGTTGGGGTGCACGGCGACGCCGCGAGCGGCGGCCAGGCTCGCGATCACCTCGTTGGCGTTCATATTTGAGCTGGTGCCCGAACCGGTCTGGAAGACGTCGATCGGGAACTGCTCGTCGTGACGGCCCTCGGCGATCTCGTTCGCGGCGGCGATGATCGCGCCGGCCTTGACCTCGTCGAGCAGGCCCAGATCTCGGTTCACCGCGGCACAGGCCGCCTTGAGCAGGCCGAGAGCGCGGATCTGGGCGCGCTCGAGGCCACGTCCGCTGATCGGGAAGTTCTCCACCGCACGCTGGGTCTGAGCCCGCCACAACGCGTTCACCGGAACGCGGACCTCGCCCATGGTGTCGTGCTCGATGCGATACTGCGTCTCGTCGGTCATGATCCGACAGTACGTTTTTTTTGGCCTTCGCTTCGCTCCGGCGGGGTTCGCGGCCCCTTGGTCTCGCCGTTCGGGTGCCGCTGCTTGCTCCTTCGTCGCTTGCGCAGCGGCA
>NZ_JBFAUW010000011.1:0-225247 GCF_040679495.1 Nocardia sp. NPDC052254
CGACCCTCACACGGGGGGCGAGAATCGGAACCAAAATAAATATTTGGCACTGACATTCATCGACACACTATTGAGTTCTCAAAGAACACACGCACACACCATCGCCCAGATTGTCATCTGCTTGATCGGTGAGGCAACTTTTCCAGCTTAGCTCAGCCATTCGCCTCGAACCAAATCGAGGGTCTCGGTTGAGCCAGTGTGATCGTCAGGCGCTCTCCGTACGACCTCGTTTTCCCCTTGCCTCTCGGCTCCGGGTCGGTGTCCGTGTCGCTCTGACCTGGAATAAGTTACGTGGCGGTGGAATCTATGTCAAATCGCCTGGTCAGGAAGACGTTTGGATGTCTTCCCGGCTACGCCGAGGTGCCGACCCGCTCGACCATGGCGCCCAGGGATCGCAGATTCTCCACGAACTGGGGATAGCCGCGGTCGATGTGGAAGACATCGTGGACCTCGGTCACGCCGTCGGCGACCAGACCCGCGAGCACCAGCCCGGCGCCGGCGCGGATATCCGACGACCAGACCGGAGCGCTGGACAGTCGCGGAATTCCCCGCACCACCGCGTGATGGCCGTCGGTGCGCGCGTCGGCGCCCAATCGGATCATCTCTTCGACGAAACGGAAACGTGCCTCGAAGATGTTCTCGGTGATCATCGACGTGCCGTCGGCGATGGTCGCCAGACCGATGGCCATCGGCTGCAGGTCGGTGGGGAATCCGGGAAACGGCAGGGTCGAGAAGTTGACCGCGGTCGGCCGCTCGGGCTGCTCGATCCGGAAACCGTTGGGTTCGAACGACACTCGCGCCCCGGCGGAACGCAGCTTGTCCAGCACCAGGGACAGGTGCTTGGGGTTCAGTCCGGTGACCCGCACATCGCCCCTCGTCATGGCGGCGGCGATGCCCCAGGTCGCGGCCACGATCCGGTCGCCGATGACCTGATGCGTGGTGGGGGCGAGCTTGCGTACCCCGGTGATCGTCAGGACCGAGGTGCCGGCGCCGTCGATGCGCGCACCCATACGGGCGAGCATCGTGCACAGGTCCACGATCTCCGGCTCACGCGCGGCATTGTCGATGACCGTCTCGCCTTCGGCGAGCACCGCGGCCATCAGGATGTTCTCCGTGGCGCCGACCGATGGGAAGTCCAGCCGGATACGGGCGCCCTGCAGTTCGTCGGCGCGAGCGACCAGGCAACCATGTTCGATCTCGCTGGTCGCACCGAGCAGCCGCAGACCGGCCTGGTGCATATCCAGCGGACGGGAGCCGATCGCGTCGCCACCGGGCAGGGCGACCACGGCACGTTTGCAACGCGCCATCAGCGGCCCCAGTACACAGACCGACGCCCGGAACTGGGTCACGGCGGGAAAATCGGCGTGGTACTTCGGTTCGGCGGGAGTCGTGATCGTCACCACCGAACCGTCGACGGTGACATCGCAGCCCAGGCCACGCAACACCTCGGCCATCAACGGGACATCCAGGATGTCCGGGCAGTTCGTGATGGTGGTCGTACCTTCAGCCAGCAGGGCGGCGGCCATCAGCTTGAGCACGCTGTTTTTCGCGCCCCCCACCGAGACCTCACCGACCAGGCGATTGCCGCCGGTCACCAGAAACCGTTCACTCACAGCGCCTCCTCGCCGACGCTCGACGGTGCTGTGCGTGTCGCACGCTGTGTCAATTGTTCGCTCGCAAGCTCGCTCACGGGGGCCAGCCTAACGGGACGACTGATCGGTCGCGGCAGGTCCGCCGGTCTCCGCTCCCCCCGGACGCCAGAGCACATCACCGTCCGGATTGGCCACCCGGCCGAGAATGAACAGCAGATCGGACAGGCGATTGAGGTACTTCGCCGGCAGGGCGCCGATGTCGTCGGGATGCTCGTCGACTGCCGCCCAAGCCGAGCGTTCCGCACGGCGCGCCACCGTGCGCGCGGTGTGCAGCAGCGCGGCCAAGGGGGTCCCGCCGGGCAGGATGAACGAATTCAGCGGCGCCAGTTCGGAATTGAACTCGTCACACCACTGCTCGAGCCGATCGATGTAGTCCTGTGTGATGCGCAGCGGCGGATACTTCGGTTCCGCCACCACCGGCGTGGACAGATCGGCGCCGGCATCGAACAGATCGTTCTGCACCCGGCGCAACACCTCGGCGATGCGCGGCTCCGGGTCGCCCAGCGCGAGGGCGACACCCAGTGCGGCGTTGGTCTCGTCGCAATCGGCGTAGGCAACCAGACGCGCATCGGTCTTCGACACCCGGGAGAAGTCACTCAGACCGGTGGTTCCGTCGTCGCCGGTGCGGGTATAGATCTTCGTCAGATGCACACTCATAGCTGGTGATCACCTATTTTTCGGTCAACGTCCCGGTCGGCGCCGGATACGTTCGGAGGGCCGCGATTCGACCCAGGACAGGAACGCCGTCAGGGCGGGGCGGTCCAGTGCCAATTCGTAGCTGCCGTCACCGTCGGAGACCGCGATCACGACGATGTCGTCGGTCATGATGTCGTACTCGTCCCCCACCGGGGAACGCCGATCGACCACCTCGATGCCCAGTCGCCGGATGGTCGAGTCCGGCCCCAGCTTCAGACTGGTGAGTTTGTAGAAGACCAGGCGGGATTCGCCGTATCGAATCAGACCGTGCCGCCAACCCTGGCCACCATCGGCCGGAAGTACGCGCAGAATTGCCGCGGTGCCGCCCCGGCGCAACATGATCAAGCGATACAGCGATACCAGCGCCACGCCGACCAGCAGCAGCACCAGAATGATCAGAAGCACCATCCCGGTCCGCAATCCAGGCCCGTCCCTTCGATTCGCCCCTGTGCCGTCGCCAGCGCCGTGCCATCCCCGTACAAGGCCGCTCCGGCTGCGAGTCTACAAACCGGGGCGAGATGGCACACAGCCGGTACATCCGTTCCACAAACGAGAATATCGGCCGATTCGGCAATTCGGAGGAAGGTGATGGGAAGCACAGTGGCGCAACGACATTCAGAACCGGTGTCGAATGTCCTCGGAGACCGGTGACACCGGGCTTCAGCACAGCGGGCGAGAAGGCCGTCCGCCGCCCTGAACGACCGTGTGGCGGCCCGGGGATACCCGGACCGCCACACGTCGTGATTGTTCGCGGCAGCGAATCAGGAATTCGCCGCCTCGACCGCGCGCACCCGCGCGGTCGCCGCATTCTGCTCCTGTTCGGAGGCATTCGGATCGGCCAGCACCGCACGTGCGGCATCGATGTCGACATCGCCCGCGAATTCGGCCGACTCGGCGAGAATCCGGACGGCCGCACCCGTGCAGGAGAAGAACCCACCGTGCACGGCGGCGACGATCCGCTCACCTTCGGCGCTCTCGATGGTCACGATGCCACCCTCGACCAGCTGGCCGAGGACGGGCTCGTGACCGTGCAGAATACCGATCTGACCTTCCGTGGTCTGGGCGCTGACGAAACTCGCCTGGCCCGACCACAGCCGCCGTTCGATGGCGACCAGATCAACTGACATGTCTGCCATGGTGACTACTTCCCGGCGATCTTCTTCGCGGCCGCCTCGACGTCGTCCAGGCCACCGCAGGAGTTGAACGCCTGCTCTGGCAGGTGGTCGAACTCGCCCTTGCAGACCCGCTCGAAGTCGTCGATGGTCTGCTCCAGCGGCACGACCGAACCCGGCTGGCCGGTGAACTTCTCGGCCACGATGAAGTTCTGGCCGAGGAACTTCTCCAGACGACGGGCGCGGCCGACGAGGACCTTGTCCTCTTCGGAGAGCTCGTCCATACCGAGGATGGCGATGATGTCCTGCAGTTCCTTGTACTTCTGCAGGATGCGCTTGACCTCGTTGGCCACCGCGAAGTGTCGCTCGCCGACGATCGAGGCCTCGAGGATACGAGAGGTCGAGGTCAGCGGGTCGACGGCCGGGTAGATACCCTTCTGCGAAATCGGGCGGGAAAGCTCGGTGGTCGCATCCAGGTGGGCGAAGGTGGTCGCCGGCGCCGGGTCGGTGTAGTCGTCGGCGGGAACGTAGATCGCCTGCATCGAGGTGATCGAACGACCACGGGTCGAGGTGATGCGCTCCTGCAGCTGACCCATCTCGTCCGCCAGGGTCGGCTGGTAACCGACGGCCGAAGGCATACGACCCAGCAGGGTCGAGACCTCGGAACCGGCCTGGGTGAAACGGAAGATGTTGTCGATGAACAGCAGCACGTCCTGGCCCTGCACATCGCGGAAGTACTCCGCCATGGTCAGCGCGGACAGCGCCACACGCATACGGGTGCCCGGCGGCTCGTCCATCTGGCCGAAGACGAGGGCGGTGTCCTGAAGGACGCCCATCTCTTCCATTTCCAGGTGGAGGTCGGTGCCCTCACGGGTGCGCTCACCGACGCCGGCGAACACCGACGTGCCGGAGAACTCACGCGCGATACGGGTGATCATCTCCTGGATCAGAACGGTCTTGCCGACACCGGCACCACCGAACAGACCGATCTTGCCGCCCTTGACGTACGGGGTCAGCAGGTCGATGACCTTGATGCCCGTTTCCAGGATCTCGGTCTTGCCCTCGAGCTGGTCGAAAGCCGGCGGCTGGCGGTGGATGCCCCACTGCTCGCCGTCGCGGCCCAGGCCGGGGGTGTCGAGGCAGTCGCCGAGGGCGTTGAAGACGTGGCCCTTGGTGATGTCACCGACGGGGACCGAGATCGGCTTACCGGTGTCGGACACCGGAACGCCGCGAACCAGGCCGTCGGTCGGCTGCATCGAAATGGTGCGGACGATGTTGTCGCCCAGGTGCTGCGCGACCTCGAGGGTCAGGGTCTTGGCCACCGACGGCAGGGTGATGTCGGCGTGCAGAGCGTTGAACAGCTCCGGGATCGCGCCGCGCGGGAACTCGACGTCGACGACGGGGCCGGCGACCCGGACGACGCGGCCTGTGCCAGCGCCCGCCCGGCTCGTGTTTTCTTGTGTGACAGCTGCGGTCATCTTTTCTCTCCGAGTTGATTGCGGCATTCGCGGGGCCCTACGTGGTTACGCAAGCTTCCTCCTTCGGGCCCGTCGCTCATACCGCGGTGGGCGCGTGGTCTAGTCGCGATCCGAGCTCGCCAGCGCGTTCGCACCGCCGACAATTTCACTGATTTCCTGCGTGATGTTGGCCTGCCGGATCGAGTTCGCCTGACGGGTCAGGTTGTTGACCAGATCGGTGGCGTTGTCGGTGGCGGCCTTCATTGCGGTGCGGCGCGCGGCCGACTCCGAGGCCGCGGCCTCGAGCAACGACGAGTAGATGCGGGTGTTGATGTACTTCGGCAGCAAGGCGCCGAGCAGCTTGTCCGCATCCGGTTCGAACTCGTACAGCGACGTGATGGTCGCATCGGGCGAGTCGGTCAGCATGTCCTCGCCGAGTTCGAAGTTCTCGTCGACGAAACTCACCTGGATCGGAGCCAGCCGGCGTACCTCGGGAACCTGCGAGAGCATCGACACGAAGCGCGTGTAGACGATGTGGATCTCGTCCACACCCTCGATCGTGCCCGCTCCGTTCGGTGCGGCGACCTCACTGTCCGAACCCGCCATGAACACATCCACCAGGTGCCGGCACGCGGACGAGGCGTCGGTGTAGTGCGGCTGCTGCGAGAAACCGGTCCACGATCCGGACACCGAACGGCGGCGGAACGTGTAGTAGGTCAGGCCCTTGTTGCCCATCACATACAGCACCGGCTCCTTGCCCTCGGAGCGCAGCGTCGTCATCAGCTCTTCGGCGCGCTTGAGCACATTGGAGTTGTAGCCACCACACATACCGCTGTCACTGGTGATGACCAGGATGGCGGCACGGCGCGCGGATGGCCGCTCGGTGAGCAGCGGATGGTTGAGATTCGAGGACGCGCCGGCCAGTTCGCCGAGCACCTTCGTGATCTCTTCCGCATAAGGCTTCGCGGCAGCAACCCGGGCCTGGGCCTTGCTGATTCGCGAGGTCGCGATCAGTTCCTGGGCCTTGGTGATCTTCTTGATCGAGCTCACGCCACGAATACGGGAGCGCAATTCACGCAAGTTTGCCATCAGCGGTTCACACTCCCTTCGGTATCTGATTGCGGCATGGCGCGGGGCGCTACGTGGTCACCCACGCTGCCTCCTTCGCACCCATCGCGCATGCCGCGCGTCGGATCGGTACGCATCGTCGGACCCGGCTTACTTCTCGACGTGCTTGCGGGTGACCGACAGCGACTCGACCTCTTCGTGATCCAGCTCGCCGGCGTCGGCCTCGTTCACCACACGACTGCCGTCCGAAGCCAGGAAGCCCTGCTTGAAACGCTCGGTCTCGGCCTTGAGGGCATCGGCGGGCTCACCTTCGAGCTTCTTCGAACCACCCTGGAGGGCATCGAAGGAACCCTGCGCCTTGTTGTGCAGGTGCTCGAGCAGCTCGGTGTTGAAGCGCCGCACGTCGGCGACCGGAACCGAGTCGAAGTAACCGGCGTCGACCAGGTAGATCGACACGATCTGGTTCTCGACGGCGACCGGCGAGTACTGGTCCTGCTTGAGCAGCTCCACCCAGCGCGCACCGCGCTCGAGCTGTGCCAGGGAGGCCGCGTCCAGGTCGGAGGCGAAGGCGGAGAACGCCTCGAGCTCACGGTAGGAGGCCAGCTCCAGACGCAGCGAACCGGCGACTGCCTTCATCGCCTTGGTCTGGGCGGCGCCACCGACACGGGAGACGGAGGTACCGACGTTGATGGCCGGTCGCACACCCTTGTTGAACAGGTCGGACTCGAGGAAGACCTGACCGTCGGTGATGGAGATGACGTTGGTCGGGATGAAGGCCGAGATGTCGTTGGCCTTGGTCTCGATGATCGGCAGACCCGTCATCGAACCCGCGCCCATCGCGTCGGACAGCTTCGCACAACGCTCCAGCAGACGGGAGTGCAGGTAGAAGACGTCACCGGGGTACGCCTCGCGGCCCGGCGGGCGGCGCAGCAGCAGCGAGATGGCGCGGTAGGCCTCGGCCTGCTTGGACAGGTCGTCGAACACGATCAGGACGTGCTTGCCCTGGTACATCCAGTGCTGGCCGAGCGCGGAACCGGTGTAGGGCGCGAGCCACTTGAAACCGGCGGAGTCGGATGCGGGCGCGGCAACAATCGTGGTGTATTCCATCGCGCCGTGCGCCTCGAGCGCGGACTTCACACCGGCGATGGTGGAGCCCTTCTGGCCGATCGCGACGTAGATGCAGCGCATCTGCTTGGTCGGATCGCCGGACTCCCAGTTGGCCTTCTGGTTCAGGATGGCGTCGATGCAGACCGCGGTCTTACCGGTCTTGCGGTCGCCGATGACCAGCTGACGCTGGCCACGGCCGATGGCGGTCAGCGCGTCGATGGCGGTGATGCCGGTGGCCATCGGCTCCTCGACCGGCTGGCGCTCCAGCACGGTCGCGGCCTGCAGCTCCAGCACGCGGCGCTCATCGGACTCGATGTCGCCCAGGCCGTCGATCGGCTTGCCGAGCGGGTCGATGACGCGGCCGAGGAACTTGTCGCCGACCGGCACCGAGAGCACGTCACCGGTGCGGCGGACCTGCTGGCCCTCTTCGATGCCGTCGAACTCGCCCAGGATGACCGCACCGATCTCGTCCGGGTCGAGGTTCAGCGCGACGCCCAGCACACCGCCGGGGAATTCGAGGATCTCGTTGGTCATCGCCGACGGCAGGCCACTGACGTGCGCGATGCCGTCACTGGTGTCGGTGACCGTACCGATCTCCTCGATGGAGGTCTCGGGGGTGTAGCTCTGGGTGTAGCTCTCGATCGCGCTACGGATCTCATCGGGGGAGATCGTCAGCTCCGCCATGGTTCTTCCTGCTCTCGCTGTGGTCTGGAATGTCGGGGTGGGTGCCGGGCCGATTCGGCTGGGTCCGGCCTACGCCAGGGCTTGGCGCAAACGCTGCAGTCGGCCGACGGCGCTGCCGTCGATGACGTCGTCGCCGATGTGCACGACGACGCCGGCCAGCAGGGCCGGGTCGACCTGCACGTGGATGGTGACCGGCTTGTCGTAGATGCGCTGCAGCGATGCGGCGAGTTGATCCCGCTGCTGCGGCGTGAGGGCCGTCGCCGAACGAACGTGCGCGACGATCTGCTTGCGCAGCGACGCCGCCAGATCGGACAGCTGGTCGAAGGCGACGCCGACATCACCGTGCGAGCGACCGACCGCCTGCTCGGCCAGCTGCATGGTGACGTCTTCGACCTTGCCGGTGAGCAGCCGCGCCAGTAGATCCCGCTTGGCCTGTGCCGGCTTGCCGCGGTCGGTGAGCGCCTGCTCCAGATCCGGGTTGTCCTCGACGGTGCGACCCAGCCGGAAGAGTTCGTCCTCGACGGCGTCGATGCGTCCGCGGTCGGCCGCGGACCGCAACAGCGCCTCCTGCCCGAGCAGCACCAGCGTGTCGACCAGATCCCGGGTACGGGACCAGTTCTGCGCGACGGCAGTGGTCAGCACGGCCTGGGTGGCCGCGCTGATCTTGCCGCCGAACACACGCTCGGCCAGATCGGCGCGCACCGAACTCGCCACCGACTTATCCGCGAGCGCCACACGCAGCGAACGCTGGTCGTCGAGCACGGCGACTACGGCGAACAGTTCGGAGCCCGTCGTGGCGGCGACGGAGTCACTCCCGGTGAGTGCGGCCGAAAGAGCCTCCCGCGCACGGGAACTCGCCTCGCGGCTCGCTGCGTACATGCTTCCCACTTTCACTGTGTTGAATTCCGGGGCCCGGTGTGGTCGTGCCGGTGACTTGCATCACCGGACAAGACCTCTCAGGCGCAGGTTACCTTCCGACCCCGATACTGGCCGTCTGATCCAGCTCGGTCAGGAACCGATCGATGGACGCCGCCTGCTTGGCTTCGTCCGCCACGGACTGTCCGATGATCTTTTCGGCCAGGTCGACCGCGGTACGGCCGAGCTCGGACCGGAGCTCGGTCACGATCTGCTGACGCTGCGCGTCCAGCTGGGCGTGCCCCGCGGTCACGATGCGATCTGCCTCGGCCTGCGCCTCCGACCGCAGCTGAGCGAGGATCTGCTGGCCCTGGGTGCGCGCTTCCTCACGGATGCGTGCCGCCTCGAGCCGGGCCTCCGCCAGCTGCTGCTGGTACTGCTGCAGGGTCTCCTGAGCCTCGGCCTGAGCGACCTCGGCCTTGGCCATGCCGCCTTCGATCTTCTCCGAGCGCTCGTCGAGCACCTTGGTCAACCGAGGAACCACGTACTTGTAGAACAGGACCCCGATGACGACAACGCACACCAACGACCAGACGATGTCGTATGGCTCCGGAATGAGAGGGTTCTTGTCCTCTGCATTCTCGGCGAGCAAATACATGCTGTTCATCGGAATCAGAAGATGAAGCCGGCGACGAGACCGATCAGAGCCAGGGCCTCGGTGAACGCGATACCCAGGAACATGTTGGTCCGGATGGTGCCCTGCAGCTCGGGCTGACGGGCGATGCCCTCGATCGCCTTACCGACGACGATGCCGACGCCGACACCCGGGCCGATGGCGGCCAGACCGTAACCGATAGCGCCGTAGCCCTTGACACGATCCGAGGTCTGGGCGAGTTCGGCGGCCACGTAGGAGAGGCTCATGAGATTTCTTTCCCTTTCTGTTGCCCACCCGCCAGGCGGCGTGCGGGGCAGTTTTTGTGCGGTTGTGCGGTCAGTGCGAGTCGGCGTGCTCGGCGAGGCTGATGTACACAGCGGTCAACAGCGCGAACACGTAGGCCTGCAGGAAGATCACCAGAAGCTCGAACAGGGTGAATCCGAATCCCGCGAGCAAGGAGAACGGCGAGAAGACCTTCATCCACGAAGCGGCGTCGAAGAGGAAGAACTGGGTGGCGCTGAAGAACAGCACCAGCATGATGTGACCGGACAGCATGTTGGCCATGAGTCGGACGGTCAGCGTGAACGGGCGCAGGATGAAGGTCGAGACGAACTCGATCGGGATCAGCAGCACATGTAGCGCAACCGGCACATTCGGGACGACGACCGACGAGCGCATGTATTTCCAGAAGCCGTACTTCCGGATACCCACGTAGTTGAACGTGATGTAAGCGATGGCCGCCAGCACGATCGGCATTCCGACACGTGCGTTCGAGGAAATGTTCAACAGCGGTATGACGCTGGAGAAGTTCAGGAACAGCACTGTGAAGAAGATCGTGGCGATCAGCGGGAAAAACCTGCGGCCGGTCTTCTTGCCGAGCACTTCATCGCAGATCTGCTCACGAACGAACAACAGGCCGATTTCCGCGATGTTCTGCAGACCGCGAGGAACGAGGCGAGGGCTGCGGAAGGCGAGCAACATGACCGCAATCAGCACCGCCGCCATGATGAGGCGAACCATCATCAACCGGTCGATCTCGAAAGGTGTCCCCCCGAACAGCAGTGCATCAGGGAAGAAGTCTTGTAGCGAAGGCGCGTGGAACTCGCCCGCCAGAGTGGTGACGCTCAGCATTCTCTCCCGTGTTCGGCCGTGGGACACGTTCCATCCCACGGTTCGATCGGACATTGACGATCAGGTGGTCGACTCAGGTCGGCTCGAAGTTCGTCAGCAGCTGCGCGGGAAGACCCGCCGTGGCGTCTGTACGTCGGCGACATCGTCGACGGTGCAGGGCCGGCACTTCTCACCGAAGGTCCGGCACGGCAGCAAGCATAACCTCTACCACCGGTAACGATGCGATCGCCCCTGCGGATCGGTTGCTTACGGTAAAGAGTTTACCAAGCTATCTACGACAACGTGTAGGGGGTCGGCTCAAACGTTCGAACGATCTTGATCCGCGGACCCCGCCGGCGGATCGATCACCGGAACTCGTTGGCGCAGAAGTCCGTACGTCTCCGCCCCGAGAACAATCAGCAACGCACCGACGACGGTCAGGAACAGCGTGCCGGGGCTGTAGAAATCGAACCGGTGCAAGATCGCCACGACGACCATCACGACCAGAAGTTTGCCGATCCAGCTCGCCAGCATCACCATGCCCTGAATACCGGACTCCAATTTCGCACTGAAGAGGACGAGGGCGGCGGTGGTCAGAATGAAGAATCCACCGATGGCCGAGCCGATCAACGCCCCCCAGAAACCGGCCCAGCCCGCGACTATCGAGCCGACGACGACCGAAACCAGGACCAGGACGCACAATCCGGCGATGCCGTAACGCAGCGCTGCGCGTAGCGGGGCATCGGGGTGCAATTCGGGTGCCGTGCTCACGGTTGGCTACTTTACTCGGTCCTTACCTGCGACGCTGCGGAGCCCGGGAAGGGACCGCAGAGATGGGACCGCCGTCACAACGAGAGCGAATAACAAACCAGCCGCGAACAGCAGAACAACCACCCGCCGGTCCATCAACGACGTACCGACCGCCGCGAATGCGAGGACGCCGACCCATAGATAGATCAACAAGACCACGCGGCGATGAGAATGCCCGATCTGCAACAAACGGTGGTGCAGATGCATTTTGTCCGGTGTGGAGAAACTCACGCCCGCCCGCACACGACGGACGATTGCCAGTACCAGATCCAGGACCGGAATGAACATCACCGCTCCCACGAGCAACAGCGGTGACAACAGACCCACGATGTCGTGCGGCCCGTATCCGGTGAGCGGAATTCGACCGGAGGCACCGGTGGATACCGCGGCGAGCAACAAACCGATCAACATCGATCCGGAATCGCCCATGAATATTCGGGCCGGATTGAAATTGTGTGGCAGAAATCCCAGACACCCACCGGCCAGCGCGGCCGCGAGCAGGGCCGGCGGATAGCCGTCGGTGGCCCCGCCCTGCTGGTAGAGCAACCCCACGGTGAATACGAAGACGGCGGCCGCGGCGATCAGGCCCAGACCGGCGGCCAGGCCGTCGAGGCCGTCGACGAAATTCATCGCGTTGATCATGGTGACCGTGATGGCCACCGTCACCACGCCGCCCTGCAATTGATCGAGCACCACGGTGGTGTTGCTGAACGGGTTGTAGATGGCCACCCAGCTCAGTCCCATGACCGCCATGACTCCGGCAGCGGTGATCTGGCCGACGAATTTGGTGAGCGCGTCCAGCCCCCAGCGGTCGTCGACGATGCCGACCAGCACGATCAGGGTTCCGGCCACCAGGACCGCCGGAATATCGCGTGGGTAGTCGAAGCCACGGCGCAGGGCGGGCAGTTGATGAGCGAACAGCGCCGCGGCCAGGACGCCCAGATAGATGCCGACCCCGCCCATCCGCGGAATCGGCTCGAGGTGGACATCGCGATCGCGCGGCACCGCGATGGCACCGAATCCGATGGCCAGCAGCCGGATTCCACCGGTGGACAGCATGGTCACCACCGCGGACACCAGCAGGACCAGAAGGAGTTCGCGCAGCGGGACGACGGCGCCCTGACTGAATACCATCTACCAGGCCGTCAGCGGGTGGTCTCGGGAGCGAGTTCGTCCGGTGACATGCCGAGAACCTCGGCCACCCGATCGGTGGTCACCGCACCGGCCCGCAGCACCCGCGGCCGATCACCGGTCAGGTCCACGATCGTGGAGGGCACGCCGTGTTCGGCCTGCCCGCCGTCCAGATACACGCCCACCTGCTCCCCCAGCTGGGCACGGGCCTCGGCCACCGTCGCCGCGGGCGGCTGCCCCGACACGTTCGCGCTCGACACCGCCATGGGCCCCACCTCGCGCAGCAGTTCCAGCGCGATCGGGTGCAGCGGCATGCGCAACATCACCGTGCCGCGGGCGTCGCCGAGATCCCACGCCAGCGACGGCGCCTGCTGCACGACCAGACTCAGGCCGCCGGGCCAGAAGGCACGGATCAGGTCACGCGCCTGTGGTTGCACGGAGAACACGAGTCCGTCGATGGTGTTCCACGAACCCACCAGCACCGGAACCGGCATGTCGCGCCCGCGCCGCTTGGCCGCGAGCAGGGCGGCCACGGCCGCGGAATCGAACGCGTCCGCGGCGATTCCGTAGACCGTATCGGTGGGAATGACGGCCAGCCGTCCGGATTTCAGGGTCGTGCGCGCGGCGGTCAGCCCAGCGGCACGAGAATCGGGATCGGAGCAGTCGTAGACGGTACTCACGGCGGTGAGTCTATTGAATGTGTCTCGTGGCACGTTGTCCGGCGTCGGGCCCGGGCCCGACGGCACGGATCGAATCGACGGTCGCGTGGCAGGTATCGGGCGCCAGAAACCATCGGGCACATTCTGTTGCCCCCGTTGTCCCTGGAAAGCAACCATCGACGGCACGGACAGCAACCAGTGGGCACACTGGCGATTCTCGGGTTCGATCGGACCACACCCTGCCGGATGAGCGTGCCGGACGGCCCGTGCGATCGATGCCTTCCGACGCCACGATCCGATGTCCGCGGATGAGCGCCTATCGGTCTCGCCGCCGCGCCGCGACGAAGCGCGGCCGCCCGGCCAGATCGGGATGTTCGACGATGTCGGTGAACCCACCCTGTCGCTCGAACAGCGCGGCAACCTGCGGACCGTGGGAATCGTCATGTTCGACGGCGGCGACACCCGCGGGGCGCAGCAAGCGGGCGATGGTGTCGATCATCGGCGCGATCACCGACAGCCCGTCCGGGCCGCCGAACAGCGCCAGATGCGGATCATGTTCGGCCACTTCGGGATCCAGCCGGGTATCGGCCGGTATGTAGGGCGGATTCGCGACGACCACGTCGGCCCGGCCGTTCAGCGCGGCCAGCACCCCGGAGTCGGTGACATCTCCGGCGTGCACCGAGATCGGCGTATCCCCCTGCGCCGCTTGCCGATCGGCGTTGCGTTGCGCCCAGTGCCGTGCGGCGGGGTCGATTTCGACCGCGTGCACCTGGGCGTCCGGACGGGCATTGGCGATCGCCAGCGCGAGCGCACCCGATCCCGTGCACAGATCGACCGCGATCGGCGGATGCTCGTGTCCGGCGGCTTCGAGCCGAGCCAGCGCCCACGCGAAGATCAGCTCGGTCTCCGGGCGTGGAACGAAAACCCCCGGACCGACCTCCAGATCCACCTCCCCCATGGACGCGAGGCCGGTCAGATGCTGCAGCGGCACCCGCTGTGCGCGACGGGCCACCAGCCGGTGGAACCGATCGAGCTGTTGCGGGGTCACCATCGGAATCAGCGCCAGTCGCGAGCGCTCCACCTCGAGGATGTGCGCGGCCAGATACTCGGCATCGATCTGCGGGCTGGGCACACCGGCCGCGGCCAGATCGCGCGCGGCCTCGATGATCGCGGGGCGCAACGCGACCCGGTGCTGCCCCGCCTCTGCTGTGTTGGTGCCCATCCGCGGGCCTCGCTTCCTACTCCGCGGCCAGACGGGCGGCGCGATCCGCCTCGCCGAGCGCGTCGAGCAGAGCGTCGAGTTCGCCGTCGAGAACCGAATCGAGGTTGTGCGCCTTGAAACCGATGCGGTGATCGGTGATGCGGTTCTCCGGGAAGTTGTAGGTGCGGATGCGCTCGGAGCGGTCGACCGTGCGGATCTGCGACGCACGACCGGCGGCGGCGTCGGCATCGGCCTGTTCCTCGGCGAGCGCTTGCAGCCGCGCGGACAGCACCTGCATGGCACGCAGCTTGTTCTGTAGCTGTGAACGCTCGTTCTGGCAGGTCACGACGATGCCGGTCGGCAGATGAGTGATACGGACGGCCGAGTCGGTGGTGTTCACACCCTGACCACCCTTACCGGAGGACCGATAGACGTCGATGCGCAGATCGGATTCGTCGATCTGCACCTGTTCGACCTCGTCCGGTTCCGGATAGATCAGGACGCCGGCCGCGGAGGTGTGGATACGGCCCTGGGATTCGGTGACCGGCACCCGCTGCACGCGATGTACCCCGCCCTCGAATTTGAACCTCGACCAGACACCGTCGCGACTGGGCTCGCGGCTCTTGATCGACAGGGTCGCCTCTTTGTATCCGCCCAGGTCGGAGACGTTGGTGTCGAGAATCTCGACCTTCCATCCGTGCCGTTCGGCGTAGCGGACGTACATGCGCGCCAGGTCGGCGGCGAACAGTGCCGACTCCTCACCGCCCTCACCCGACTTCACCTCGAGGACGACATCGTCGGAATCGTGCGGATCGCGCGGTGCGAGCAGGTCGGTGAGGATCTTCTCGAGCTCCTCCACCTGCTGTTCGAGGCCGGGCACCTCGGCAGCGAAGGACGCATCGTCGGCCGCGAGTTCACGGGCGGCGGCCAGATCGTCGCGGGCCGTCGTGAGCTTGGAGTATGTCGACATGACCGGCGCCAATTCGGCGAACCGCTTACCGACGCGCCGGGCCTCGGCCGGGTCGTTGTGCAGCGCCGGATCGGACAGCTGCGTCTCCAGGCCGGCGTGTTCGGCCAGGATGTCGTCGATGGCGGATGGGGCCGTGATCTTGTCGGCCATGGCGGTTATGCCTCCTGCTCGGAGTATCGGACACCAGAAACACACCAACGCCCGGCCTGCGGAGGCAGGACGGGCGTTGGCGGGGTAGCTACTTGGCTTCCGAACTCTCGGACTGCGCGGCCTCGGCCTTCTTGGCGCGCTTGCCGTAGCGGGCCTCGAAGCGGGCGACGCGGCCGCCGGTGTCGAGGATCTTCTGCTTGCCCGTGTAGAACGGGTGGCACTGCGAGCAGACCTCGACGGTGATGTGGCCCGACTCCTTGGTGCTGTGAGTCTGGAAGGTGTTGCCGCAACCGCAGACAACGGTGGTCGGCACGTATGCCGGGTGAATTCCTGCCTTCATGGGTGTCCTCTCTGCATGGCCCCGGGTCGCCCGGCCCACAGCATCTGCTGTGCGACCTCGATGGACGTGAACCGGAACCGACTAGGCGGGATGGTCTGCCGATCGCAGACGCACCGGCGATCCAGTATGCCAGAACCGCCGATACGCACGCACAACGCACCCCGCACGGGAATTGTTCCCTCCCGCCTCGCGCCATGGTCGCCCTCGAAATCCAGGCCCCAGGAAGTCACGGCACGCAGCTTTTCGGCCCTCGAGCGACGCGGAAAACGAGTAGTGACCTACTCGGGAATGTGAACACCTTTGTTCGTAGATTCGTTTCAGGAGTACAGGCCCATGCCGAACGAACCGACGACGCGAGGTACAGCAGTGATTTTCCAGGTCGTACGGGGGGTGACCAGGTCCAGAGCACCGGCGCGAGATGCGCCGGAATCGCACCGCAGGCGCGTGCTGCCGGGGGGTACGCACGCGAAGGAGATCTACGCCGGCGCCGTCTTGGCGGTCTTGGCCATGATGGTGGCGGCCGGCTGGATCACCGCATCGGCGCGGCCCGCTCCGGCACCCACGCCACCACCCGCCGACGCGCCGGCCTACGACTTCGCCGCGACCTCGGTCTACACCGGCTCGATCACCGGGGCCACCGCCCTGATCCTGATCGGCTTGATCGCGGGTGGCGCCGTCGTGGGAATGCTGCTCTACTCACCACGTCCGCCACGGTCCGGGTCGAAGGGCGACGGCCGGACCCGGCGACACCCGTCAGACACCTGCGCGGCCCCGCCGAAGCGGGGCCGCACAGGAAGTTCTCGCAAGGCGAGGCGGTATTGCGGTGGTACTGCCTTTACTCGTCCAGTGCACCCGGTGCGGTCTTCGAGACCGTCATCAAGAATTCGACGTTGCTCTTCGACTTCTTCAGACGGTCGATGAGCAGATCGATCGCCTGCTGCGAATCCAGACCCGACAACACCCTGCGCAGCTTGTGAATGACCGCCATCTCGTCGGGCGACATGAGCAGCTCGTCGTGGCGGGTGCTGGAGGGGTTGATGTCGACGGCCGGGAACACGCGCCGCTCGGCGATCTTGCGATCGAGCTTGAGCTCCGCGTTACCGGTGCCCTTGAACTCCTCGAAGATGACCGTGTCACCGGTGGAACCGGTCTCCACCATCGCGGTCGCGATGATGGTCAGCGAGCCACCGTTCTCGATGTTGCGGGCCGCGCCGAGGAACCGCTTGGGCGGGTACAGCGCGGTGGAGTCCACACCACCGGACAGGATGCGACCAGAGGCCGGCGAGGAGTTGTTGTACGCACGACCCAGACGGGTGATCGAGTCGAGCAGAACCACGACGTCCTGACCCATCTCGACCAGGCGCTTGGCACGCTCGATGGCGAGCTCGGCGACCGAGGTGTGATCGCCCGGCGGACGGTCGAACGTGGAGGCGATCACCTCGCCGCGCACCGAGCGCTGCATATCGGTGACCTCTTCGGGACGTTCGTCCACCAGCACCACCATCAGGTAGCACTCCGGGTTGTTGGTGGCGATCGCGTTCGCGATGTCCTGCAGGATCGTGGTCTTACCGGCCTTCGGCGGCGACACGATCAGGGCACGCTGTCCCTTACCGATCGGCATGATCAGATCGATCACACGGGTGGTCAGCTTGTTCTGCGCGGTCTCGAGCCGCAGCCGCTGGTTCGGATACAGCGGAGTCAGCTTGTTGAATTCCGGGCGGCGCTTGGAGGATTCGATATCCGAGCCGTTGACCGTGTCCAGCCGCACCAGCGGATCGAACTTCTGGCGCTGATTGCTCTGGTCACCCTCACGCGGCGCGCGGACCGCACCGGTGATCGCGTCACCGCGGCGCAGGCCGTTCTTACGGACCAGGTTCATCGACACATACACGTCGTTCGAACCGGCCAGGTAGCCCGAGGTCCGCACGAACGCGTAGTTGTCGAGGACATCGAGGATGCCCGCGACCGGCTGCAGGACATCGTCATCGCGCAGCTCGACATCGCGGCTCTCGCCACCGTCGCGATCGCGACCACCACGACGACGCTCCCGGAACCGGCGTCCGCGGCGACCGCGCCCGCCTTCCTCGTCGTCACCACCGCGGTCACCGCCACGTGCGGAACCGTTCTGGCCGGACTGGTTCTGACCACCGGCCTGGTTACGGTCGCGGCGGCGCTCGCCCGAATCCTGATCCGACTTGGTGTCGCCGGCGTTCTCGTTCTTCGACTCGCCCTTGGTCTCGGCGCGCTCGCCACGGTTGTCACCGCGCTCACCGCGGTTGTCACCGCCCTCGCCACGCTGATCGCGACCACGACGCTGCCGGCCACGGCCACGCTGGCCACCGTCCCGGCCGGAGTCGTCACCCGAATCGGCCGGGCGCGCAGCGGATTCCGCATTGTCCGCCTTCGCGGGCGCCTCCGTCTTCGCAGGGGCGGCCTCGGCCGACGCGGAATCGGCGACACCGTCGAGCGTCTGCTGCTGCCCGCGCGCGGCACCGTTGCGGTTCTTGGCGCGATCCTTACCGCCCGTCTCGGCGGTCTTGGAGGTCTCGTTCTTCGACGGCGCACCGGACTCGGTCGCTACGTCGGCATTCGACGCGGGAGCCGCGCCGGCATCGGCGGATTTCGCATCGCCTCGGCCACCGCGCGCGGGCTTGCCGGCGGAGGCCTGGTTTTCCTTGATGGCGGCGATGAGATCGCCCTTACGCATTCCGGATGTGCCTCGGATACCGAGCTCTCCGGCAAGCGCACGCAACTGCGGCAACAACATTCCAGTCAGCCCCGATCGTGCGACGTCGGTATGTTCGCTCATCTTCGAAATCTGTCCGGAGTCACTTTCGCGGCCGGCCGAGGGATCAGCTGTGGTGTCCACCCCGGGTGTCGCGAGCAGGTCCGTATCTGTCACGGAGATCCTTTCCTTCCCTCGATTGCCGTGTGCATATTCGAGGGTTCGTCCCGAAGCCCGATCACCGTGCCGAGCTCGGATGCCGTATCGCCTGCCCCGCCGGACCGATGGAACAACCACCTGGTCACGGCCACCGGTTCATTGAATGGGATTGATCATTCCAGTCGCTGTCCCCCGAATCGAGGTCGAAGTCCCGAGTGATTCGAGCCCCCGAGCCACCGAGCCTGAGCAAGGAGCCTGCTGGAGCGATTGCCCTGATGAAGCACCGGCGTCTGACGCGCACGATGTACGGACTCGCTCAGGATAGCTCTGTCTGATCAGGTCAGCAAGGCAGCCACGCCGTCAATCCACGCGTACGCCTGCGGAAATATCCGGTTCGACCACGCGCAGGCCGTCGTCGGTTGCCAGTTTCCGCAGGTCATCCGGAAATTCTTCGGTGCCCAGCGCAAGGATGGTCGGGCCCGCGCCCGACACCGTCGCGGCAAGACCCGCCGTGCGCAGACGAGCGATCCAGGTGGTGGTCAGCGGCAGCGCCGAGGATCGATAGCTCTGATGCAACCGATCCTGGGTGGCCGGCAGCAGCAGATCGGGACGATCGGTGAGCGCGACCACGGCCAGGGCCGACCGGCTGGCATTGAAGGCGGCATCGTGATGCGGCACCATCTCCGGCAGCAGGCCGCGGGTGTGCGCGGTCGAGGAGCGCTCCTCCGGGATCAGCACCGTGGCACGCAGGCTCGGATGCGGATCCAGCCGCACCGCGCGGTAAAGCCGCTGGTGGTGCTCGACGGACATACTCGCGTCGACCTCGGCGGCCCGATCGGACTCGGTCCACGACACCACGATTCCGCCGAGCACGCTGGCCGCCGCGTTGTCGGGATGACCCTCGAATTCCGAAGCCAGTTGCACCAATTCGGCATCCGAACCGGTGAGCGCCGGGTCGAATTTCGCGGCCAGGCCGCGCGCGGCCGCCAGCCCGCCGACCACGGCCGAGGCCGACGAACCCAAACCTCTCGAATGCGGAATCACATTGCGGCACAACACGTCCAGGCCATCGGCCCAGACTCCGGCCGCCTCCAGCCCCCGTTCGATCGCGCGAACCACGAGATGCGAAGGGCCCCAAGGAACGTCGTCGGCGCCCTCACCTTCCACTCGAATGGTAAGCCCCGAATCGGTGGTGCGCACGACGATCTCGTCGTACAGCCCCAAAGCGATACCGAGTGAGTCGAAACCGGGGCCGAGGTTGGCGCTCGAGGCCGGTACCCGCGCGGTGACGGTGATACCGGCCGGGAGCGTCCGCGTCATCAACTGACCTTCGCGCGAGCTCAACTCAGGCCAACTCGAGCTCGCGCGCCACCGCCACCGGGTCCACCGAGATCGCCTGTACCTGCGGCATCCCCAGCAGCGCGGTGTCGGGGTCCTTGAGGCCGTTACCGGTCACGGTGCACACGACGGTGAGACCGGGCTCGAGCCAGCCCTCGGCGCGCGCGGCCAGCAGACCCGCGACGCTGGCGGCCGATGCGGGCTCCACGAACACACCCTCGGTGCCCGCCACCAGGCGGTACGCGGCCAAGATCTCGTCGTCGGTGGCGGCGCGGAAGGCGCCGCCGGACTCCTCCTTCGCGGCCACCGCGCTGTTCCAGGACGCCGGTGCGCCGATGCGGATGGCGGTCGCGATGGTTTCGGGGTCTTTCACAGGTGCGCCATTGACCAGCGGCGCGGCCCCGGCGGCCTGCACGCCCAGCATGCGCGGACGGCTCGAGGTGAGACCGTCGGCGTGATACTCGCTGTAGCCCCGCCAGTACGCGGTGATGTTGCCCGCGTTACCCACCGGCAGCGCGTGCACATCGGGCGCCTTGCCCAGCACATCGCAGATCTCGAAGGCCGCGGTCTTCTGGCCCTCGATGCGGGCCGGATTGACCGAGTTCACCAGGCCGACCTCCGGAAAATCGGAGGTGACCTTGCGCGCCAGTTCGAGGCAGTCGTCGAAATTGCCCTCGACCTGGATGATCTTGGCGCCGAGCATGACCGCCTGGGCCAGTTTGCCCATCGCGATCTTGCCCTGCGGGATCAGCACGGCGCAGTGCATACCGGCGCGGGTGGCATAGGCGGCCGCCGATGCCGAGGTGTTGCCGGTGGAGGCGCACAGCACCGCCTTCTGGCCACGAGCCTTGGCATCGGTCATCGCCATGGTCATGCCGCGATCCTTGAACGATCCGGTCGGGTTCAGGCCCTCGACCTTGAGATACACCTCACAGCCGGTGAGCTCCGACAGGTGATGCGCGGGCACCAGCGGGGTGCCGCCCTCGAACAACGTGACCGGCTCCCAATCGGCGCCGACCGCGAGCCGATCCCGGTACGCGGCGATCAGTCCCGGCCAGGGCGTGTGCACGGCCGACGGCAGCGCTCCTGTCTGACTCATTCCTCGGTGCCTTCCAATCTCAAGACGCTGGTCACGGACGTGACGGAATCCAATTCGGCAAGTGCTGACACGGTATCGGCCAGCGCCGACTCCGGTGCGTGGTGGGTGACCACGACAAGTCGGGCGCCCTCGTCGTATCCCTCCTGGCGGACCGTCGAGATGCTGACACCGTGTTCGGCGAATTTGCCGGACACCGCCTGCAGAACCCCGGTGCGGTCGGCAACCTGCAGATTCACGTGATAGCGGGTCGGGATGTCACCGATCGGAGCGATCGGCAGCTCAGCATAGACCGATTCGCCCGGTGCGCGGCCACCGTAGAACTTGTTCCGGGCCGCCATCACCAGATCGCCCATGACAGCCGAGGCCGTCGGCGCACCGCCTGCGCCCTGGCCGTAGAACATCAACCGGCCCGCGTTCTCGGCCTCGACCACCACCGCGTTGAACGCGCCGTCGACCGAGGAGAGCGGATGCTTGCGCGGAATCAGCGCCGGATAGACCCGCACCGAAACCCGGTCCTTGCCGTCGGGACGTGCGGTGCCTTCGGGGGCGTCGACCGGCGAACCGTCCATCGACAGCCGCTCGCTGCCGGGCATCCGCTCGCAGATGGCCAGCAGTTTCACGGTGCAGCCGACGGCATCGGCGGTTTCGAGATCCTCGGAGGTGATCTTCGAGATGCCCTCGCGGTAGACATCGGCGGCGGTGACGCGGGTGTGGAAGGCCAGCGAGGCCAGGATCGCGGCCTTGGCGGCGGCGTCGTACCCCTCGACATCGGCGGTCGGATCGGCCTCGGCGTACCCGAGCCGGGTCGCCTCCGCCAGCGTGCCGCTGTAGTCGGCGCCGGTCTCGTCCATCGCCGAGAGAATGAAATTCGTTGTGCCGTTGACGATTCCGACCACCCGGTTCACCCGGTCGCCGGACATCGACTGGATCAGCGGGCGCACCACGGGGATGGCACCGGCGACCGCGGCCTCGAAGTACAGATCGGCGCGACTGCCCTCGGCCGCCGCCGCCAGCTCGCCGGTGTAGTCGGCCAGCAGCGCCTTGTTCGCGGTCACCACCGATTTGCCGCCGGTGAGCGCGGCCAGGATCAGCTTGCGCGCGGGATCGATACCGCCCATCACCTCGACGACGAGATCGACGTCGTCGCGGGCGACCAGCGCCTCGGCATCGGTGGTGAGCAGTTCGGCCGGGATGCCGCGGTCGACGTCGAGGCGGCGTACCGCCACACCGCGCAGCACGACCGGCGCGCCCACCCGCGAGCGCAGGTCATCGCTGTGCTCGCGCAGAATCCGCACCACCTCGGTACCGACGTTGCCCATGCCGAGCACCGCCACGCCGATGGGATGTTCGACGCCGAAACCGCCGCGGACCTGGTTGGCCGCCTCGGTCATGATTGCACCTCCGTCGCTTCCAGGCTCATCAGATCCGCCACCGTCTCCCGGCGCAACACCAGCCGGGCCCGGCCGTCGCGAACCGCGACGACAGCCGGACGAGTGAGCATGTTGTAGCGGCTGGCCATCGAATAGCAGTACGCGCCGGTGGCCGCGACCGCAACCAGATCCCCGGGGCCGACATCGGCCGGCATCCAGGTATCGCGGATGACGATATCGCCACTCTCGCAATGCTTTCCGACCACACGCGCCACGACCGGGGCGGCCTCGCTGGAGCGAGAGACCAACCGGCAGTCGTAGTCGGCCTGATACAGCGCGGGCCGGATGTTGTCACTCATGCCACCGTCGACGCTGACGTAACGGCGCTGCGCACCGGCATCGAGGGTGACGTCCTTGGTCGTGCCCACCTCGTAGAGCGTGACCGTGCCCGGACCGGCGATCGCGCGGCCCGGTTCGACGGCGATGGTCGGGGTGCGCAGTCCGATCTGCGTGGCCTCGGCCTCGACCAGGTCGCGAACCTTGCCCGCGAACTCGTCCAGCGGCGGCGGATCGTCGCTCGGCAGGTATGAAATACCGAGTCCGCCACCGAGATCCAGAATCGCGATCTGTTCGGTGCGCTCGACGCCGAACTTCTCGATCGCCTCGTGCAGCAACCGCAGCATGCGCCGCGCGGAGATCTCGAAACCGTCGATGTCGAAGATCTGCGAGCCGATGTGGCTGTGCAGGCCGACCAGGCGCAGATTACGCGCCTCGAACACCCGCGCCAGCGCCTCCATCGCATCGCCCCCGGCGATCGAGAAGCCGAACTTCTGATCCTCGTGTGCGGTCGAAATGTATTCGTGGGTATGGGCTTCCACGCCTACGGTGACTCGAACCAGGACGTCCTGGACCACCCCGGCGAGTGCGGCGACCTCTTCCAGGCGCTCGATCTCGATCAGCGAGTCGACCACGATGTGCCCGACGCCCGCGGTCACCGCGAACTCCAGCTCCCCCACCGATTTGTTGTTGCCGTGCAACGCGATTCGCTCGGCCGGAAACCCGCCGTTCAGCGCGACAGCCAGTTCACCGCCGGAACACACATCCAGATGCAGCCCCTCGTCACGCACCCAGCGCGCGATCTCGCCGCAGAGAAAAGCCTTGGAGGCGTAGTGAACTCGTGCGCCGGGCCCGAACGCGCGGACCATGTCGCGGCACCGGGAGCGGAAGTCGTCCTCGTCCACGACGAACAGCGGCGTGCCGAATTCGGCCGCGAGGGCGGTGACCGGCACTCCGGCCAGCCGTACCTGTCCGTCGGCGTCTCGGGACGCGTTGCGCGGCCACACCTTCTCGGGCAGATCGATCATCTCGCGGGGGTCGGCAGGCCGCTCCGGGAGATTCGGAGCATGGGGGATCTCGGCGTGCCGCGGACCGGCCGGATGCGCACTCACAGTAATTCCTTCCTCGCACGATCACCGGAACGGCGGCGGCCGTTCCCGGCGTTCACATGCGCTCCGGTGCGGAAACGCCCAGCAGGGCGAGGCCGTTGGACAGCACCTGGCGGGTGGCGTCGACCAGTTGCAGGCGAGCGGCGTTGACCGGCTGCACCGGGTCGTCGTTCTGCGGCAGGATCCGCAGGGTCTTGTTGGTCTGGAAGCGGTGGTAGGCGCCCGCCAGTTCCTCCAGATACCGGGCGACACGATGCGGCTCGCGCAGGGTCGCGGCACTGGCGACGACGGCGGGGAACTCGCCGAGGGTACGGATGAGCTCACCTTCCTCGTCGGCGACGAGAAGGCTCAGATCCGGTGCGACACCGGCGAATCCGAACTCCGTGGCATTGCGCGCCACCGCGCAGGTGCGGGCGTGCGCGTACTGCACGTAATAGACCGGATTCTCGCTGCTCTGCTTGGTCCACAGATCCAGGTCGATATCGATACCGGAGTTGACCGAGCTGCGCACCAGCACGTACCTGGAAGCGTCGACGCCGATCGCCTCGACCAGATCGTCGAGGGTCACCACGGTGCCGGCGCGCTTGCTCATCCGCACCGCAACCCCGTCGCGCACCAGATTCACCATCTGGCCGATCAGCACCTCGACGGTGTCCGGATCGTCGCCGAAGGCGGCCGCGGCGGCCTTGAGCCGGCCGATGTAGCCGTGGTGGTCGGCGCCGAGCATGTAGATGCACAGATCGAAGCCGCGGGCGCGCTTGTTCTGGAAGTACGCGATATCGCCACCGATGTAGGCGGATTTGCCGTCGCTCTTGATGACGACGCGGTCCTTGTCGTCACCGTATTCGGTACTCGCGATCCACCAGGCGCCATCCTTCTCGTACAGATTGCCCGAGGCCTTGAGCTGTTCCAGCGCCTTCTCGACGGCACCGGATTCGAACAGCGAACTCTCGTTGAAGTAGACGTCGAAGTCGGTGCCGAAATCGTGCAGCGTCTGCTTGATGTGGGCGAACATCAGCTCGACGCCCTCGTGCCGGAACAGTTCGTGGCGCTGTTCGGCCGGCAGGTTCGCCGCATCGGGGTGCGCGGTGGTGATCTGCTCGGCGATCTCACCGATATACGCACCGGCATAACCGTTCTCGGGAGTCGGCGCACCGGTCGCAGCGGCCACCAGCGATTCGGCGAACCGGTCGATCTGGGCGCCGTGATCGTTGAAGTAGTACTCGCGGGTGACGTCGGCGCCCTGTGCGGCCAGGATGCGCCCCAGCGCGTCACCGACCGATGCCCAGCGGGTACCACCGAGATGGACCGGGCCGGTGGGGTTGGCGGAGACGAATTCCAGATTGATCTTCGTCCCGGCGAGCGACCGCGTGGTGCCGTAGTCCGTGCCCGCCGCCAGGATCTCCTCGACGATCGCGCCCTGTGCCGCCGCGGCGAGCCGGATGTTGAGAAAGCCCGGACCCGCCACATCGGCCGATTCGATTCCCTCGGTGGCGGCCAGCGCTTCGGCCAGCAGACCGGCCAGCTCGCGCGGATTCATTCCCGCCTTCTTGCCCACCTGCATGGCCACATTCGTGGCATAGTCTCCGTGTTCCGGATTACGGGGGCGCTCCACTTTGACCTCGTCGGGCAGGACCGAAGGGTCGGATCCACGTTCGACGAGCACCTTCGCCGCGGTCGCGCGAAGGAGATCTGCAAGGTCAGCTGGAGTCACGAGTGTCCATCCTATGGTCCGAGCGGGTGCGCGCTACCAGCGGGGACCCGCCACGGCACCCCCGGCATCCGGGCGAAACCTCGCGAACCCCCGCGATACCTTCCGATACGACGAAGAGAGCGCAAACGCCGATGCCGAACACCAGCGCCAAATCCGCGAAGGCGATCCGCGCCGCCGCCAAATCCGCCCCCGGCGGGGCGGTCAACGGCGACGATCCCCGGTCCCGCATCCCCTGGTGGCTGATCGGCGCGGTGCTGGTGATCGTGGCGCTCGTCGTCGTGCTGGCGGTCTATCTGATCCCGAAATCGCGCCACCACGCCGACAAGGACAAGTCCGATCAGTCCCCCACCGGCCAGATGGACGGCGAACTTCCCGGCGGCATTCCGGGAATTCCCGGCATCCCCGGTATGCCCGGCGTACCCATGCCCGGCGAACCGATGCCCACCGGCTAGCAGCGCCACCGGTCGGACATTGCGTTCTCACCGACCCGACCGTTCGAACTCCACCGTGTGGGGGCCTTTCCCCGATTCGTCGCGGCGTGCACGCTCGTTCGGACCCGCTGCATCCCTGCTCGGAGCGGCCTTTTGGTACACGCGGTGTGATGCGATACGCTTTCTCCGCCCGATCGGACGACGTGCAAACCGATGTCGACCGGGTCCAATCCCCGCCCTCGTAGCTCAGGGGATAGAGCGTCTGCCTCCGGAGCAGAAGGCCGCAGGTTCGATTCCTGCCGAGGGCACAGTTGACGAAGGCCCCCGACCGGTGATTCACCGGTCGGGGGCCTTGCTGGTTTGCGACCTCGGCCGGCCCGAATGTCACGAGTTCGTTCCGCGGTTCGCGCACGTACCTACTTCCGCACCCAGCCTTCGGCCCTGTCCGGCAGATTCCCCCACGAAACTGCGGATCCTCGGAACTCGGACTCCATCCGGCGGCCCCCGCGATGCCATGGCGCTTCCCCATCCCGGAGGCCGGGACAGCAGCACGTCGGGGGCGCCGGCCGGGTGGGCCGTGTACTCGTCGCGGTCGCCGACGGGCAGCCACACGTCCGGTTGACCGGGTGAACGAGGAATTGTCGGTCCGGGTCCGGTGGCTCGGCGTCGTATGCGGCGACCGGCGCTCCGGCCGCCGCATCCTGGGCCGACCAGTAGCCGCGACCGGCACCGAGTTCCACCGGCGGCCGGCCGTCACAGAACCGGGGCGGCGTTCATCGCCCAGCACCCCGGCCGGTTCCGCACGACGGTCCGCCGTCAGCGAGCTCTCCCATGCCACCATGTCTGTTCTGCCACAAGCCATTTCACGGGGATTGATGCCGAACTCACGCTCGCCACCGGACCCCGGCCGCACGCGGACGAACCCGTGATCATCCGAAGTGGACGATCGACAGCACCCCGGCGATCAGGCAGTACACCGCGAATGGCAGCAGGGTGCGGGTCCGGAAGTAGTGCTCCAGATAGCGCACCGCGAGCCAGGAGGTGATGCCGGAGACGATGGCGCCCAGCAGGATCGGGCCCCAGATCACCTCGGCCTTCGGCGTCACCAGGTCCGGAAGGTCGACGATGCCCGCGCCGAAGATGGCGGGGGTGGCGAGCAGGAAGGCGAATTTGGCGGCGTGCTCGTGTTCGAGGCCACGCCACAGACCGCCGACCATGGTCAGACCGGCTCGGCTGAATCCGGTCAACAGGGCACCGGCCTGGGTGAAGCCGATCGCCAGCGCGTCGTCCACGTCCAATGCGGCCAGGCGGCGGTCGGTTTGGCGGATCGAACTCGTTGTGACGGTGCGGGTTCCGCGGTGGACCTTGCCCAATGCGAAGCGGCGGCCGTATTCGGCGAGGGTGGGTTCGTTGCGGCGGCGCAATCCCTCGCCGACGATCAGGACCACGCCGTTGAGCGTCAGGAATATCGCGGCGAACAACGGCGCCGCGAACAACTCGTGCAGTAGATGCCCGAGGATCGGGCCGAGGACCGCGATCGGGACGGTGGCGAGCATGATCAGCCGGGCCAGTCGTTGCGACACCGTCTCCAGCCGCCGGGTGCGCACCATGGTCAGGAATCCGGTGACGATGGCGTACCAGTCACGCCAGTAGTAGATCAGCAGGGCCACCGCGGTCGCCACATGCAATGCCACGACGAAGGCCAGATAGGTTGCGGCGGCATCGGTTCCACTACGTCCGGGCAGCCGGGCCCAGCGGCCGCCGAGCCAGGAGGCGACGAGAACGGAATGTCCGAGACTCGAGATCGGGAACAGCTCGGTGAAACCCTGCACCGCGCCGATCACCATCGCTTGGAAATAGGTGAGCATCGCGGAGGAGCTTCGCACGCCCAGCTCAAAGGTTGCTGTGAGCGCGGAAACGCTTAAGTAACTGTGGCACAACAAATCTCGAATAGTCCGATATGTCGGAAGTTGATCTTCGGTGAGTGGCGCGGAGGCCGGTGCGCACGAAGCGCGGGACGACCGCCATGCGTGGCGGAGCCCGTCGCGGCAGCAACAGCCGGAATCGGACAGATCATGGTGAACATCGGCACCGCTGTCAGTGGGAATGCGAAACCCATTGCCAGCGTGCTCATTCCGCATGCTTCCCAAAGGCACTGGGCCAGGTGGAGGAACATGGAGGTGCCGGCCATCGGGCCGGAGACAAATCGGCGACGAGGTGGCCCCGGCCCCTACTACGGCGCCGATGAAGCCGTACACCAGCACGGCCACCGCACCGGGCGCGGCCACCGCACCGGGACGTCCGACTGAGCGCGGCGGGACGCGGCGGGCGCGTGGCGGCGGGCAGCGGGACGCGGCAGGACGCGTGGCGGCGGGACGCGGCGGGACGCGGCGGCGCGCGGCAGGACGCGGCGGCGCGCGGCAGGCGGATACCCAGCACAGTCCGGTGGCGCTGGAGTGCGGATCGCGCCGGATACGTGGCAGCGCCACATTCATGACCGTGATGTCGAGGACGATCATCAGCCGGCACGGCAGCACCGTGACCGTCACCACGCCCGCACCGCGAGCGGCCGACGGACACCGCCGGTTCGGATCGCGAAATCGTGGAAGCAGACACAAAGGCGGACAAGGATGCTTCATCGCATGCGGTACAAACGGAGAGAAGTCTCCCCTTTTGATGGAGATAGCATGTGGAGAAGTTCTCCGCTTGCCGCCGAACCAATCGGAGAGTTCGTCCGTTTCCAATGGAGGAATCGTGAACGCACCGTCGACACAGGGGCCCGCGTGCGCTGCGGGGCCACGACCGATGCGCGCGGATGCGCGGCGCAACTACCAGCGCATTCTCGAATGCGCGCGGGAGGCGTTCGCCGAACACGGCCCCGAGGCTCCGCTCGACGATGTCGCCCGCCGGGCCGGTGTGGGGCCGGGCACCCTCTACCGTCACTTCCCCAACCGGGATGCGCTCATCGAGGCCGTGTACCGGTCCAGCATCGAAGGCCTGGCCGAACTCGCCTACCAGCTGATCGAAACCCACCCGCCACGCGAGGCGTTGGAGTTGTGGTTCCGCGCCCAGGTGGATTACGTGATGGACAAACGAAGCCTGGCGGTGACGCTGAAGGCGGCGATCGACCGCGGCTCGGAAGCCTTCACCTTGTGCTCGAAGCTCATCACCGAGGCCGCGACGGCGGTGATGCGGCCGGCACAGGACGCCGGACTGGTTCGCCCCGAGCTCGAACCGCGCGATCTGCTGCGACTGGGCCACGGCATCGGCGTCGCGTGCGACAACTCGCCCGAGGCCGCCGACCGGCTCATCGCGGTCACCCTCGCCGGACTGCGCACCGGCGACTAGACCCGGCACGCGCGATATTGGATTGCCCGCGACCACCGCAGGCCGTAGCCTCGCTCCGTTTCCATTCATCCATCCGGAAAGGGAGTGACAACCATGCAACCTCTGACCGAACGCGAGATCCGCTCGTCGTTCGTGAACTGCTCCAAGGGCGATGCCAAACGCATGCCCGTACCGCGCGATCTCGACGATCAACCGTGGGACGACCTGGACTTCTTCGGCTGGAACGACCGGTCGATGCCGGGCCGTGCCTACCTGGTGACCCCACATGAAGACCGGCTGGTCGGCATCGCCCTGCGGTACGAAACAGGCGGATCGGGCCGGGCCCAGCTCTGTTCGATCTGCCTCACCACCCACACCGGCAGCGGGGTGTCGTTGCTCACCGCGAAGAAGACCGGCGAGTCCGGGCGGCGCGGCAACACGGTCGGGATCTACATGTGCACCGATCTCGCGTGTTCGCTGTATGCGCGCAACAAGCGGCGCCCGGCCCTGGGCAATCGCTATCGCGAGGATCTGACCGATGAGCAGAAGGCCGAACGAGTGCGCACCAATCTGAGCGCATTCGTCGACCGGCTCTCCAGCTGATTCCGTGACGAGGAGCTCCACCGACAGATCGGAGGTAGATGCCGTGCGCCGACACTCGACAACCGCACGTCGTCCCCGAAAGCCCCGAGACCGGCCCACCGGACTCGGGGCTTTTTCATATCCGGACCGAAATGACCTGCCACCGACTATCTTTCACTCCGGCGACGAGGTCAGGTACCGCTGCAGCGTGGCACCGATCGTGGTGACGATCTGTTCGGGCGCCAAGTCGACCACCGGCGCGAGCCGCAGTACATAGCGGCACACCGCCAGCCCGATGATCTGGCTGACCACCAGTCCGGCCCGCCGGGGCGCGTCCACGGGATCACCGACGGCGGTCACCATCGGCATCAACTGCTCGGCGAAGACGCGCTGAAAGCGTTGCGCCACGGCGCCATCGGAGATCGAGGAGCGCAACAGCGCCAGCAACAGCTCATTTCCGGGCGCGGTCTCCCACAATTCCAGGAAGCGCCGAGCGATCGTCTCACCCAGGGCGTCCTGCTCCACCGCACTCAGATCCGGCAGCCCCAGATCGACGTTCAGCGCGGCATCGAACAAACCGTCCTTGCTGCCGTAGTACCGGATCACCATCGACGGATCGATTCCGGCGTCGGCGGCGATCGCGCGAATGGTCGCCTTACCGAATCCCCCGCGGGCGAAATGCCGGCGTGCCGACTCGAGGATGGCCGCCCGGGTGGTGTCGGAGCGGCGCGGAACAGTTTCCGAAGTCATGCCAACAAGCGTAGGCCAACAACTGTTGACTATCCAGCGCGAACCGTCCTACACTCAAGTCAACATTCGTTGGCAAACACCTGTTGGCAATACTGAGGAGTCGACATGACCAGCACCGTTCCCGCCACCGCGGAGGTCGTCATCGTCGGAGCCGGTCCCGCCGGGCTCACCGCCGCCATCGTCCTCGCCGATGCCGGCGCCGACGTGGTCGTGCTGGACCGGCTGGCCGCGGGGGCGAACACCTCACGCGCCGCGGTCGTGCACGCCCGCACCCTGGAGGTACTCGACGACCTGGGTGTCACCCCGGCTCTGCTGGAGCGGGGCCTCGAGGTTTCACACTTCGTCGTGCAGGACGGCACCCACCGGCTGGCGACCGTCGGTTTCTCCGGGTTGCCCACACCGTTCCCCTACACCTTGATGATCGGCCAGGAGACCACCGAGGCGGTGCTGCTGGATCGGCTGCACACGGCCGGAGGTTCGGTGCTGCGCCCCTGCGAGGTCACCGCGATCGCTTCGGCCGAGGACGGTGCTGTCGTCGAATTCACCGACCCGGCAGGCAATTCCGGAACGATCCGGGCGCGGTTCGTAATCGGCACGGACGGGATGCACAGCCAGGTGCGCGAGGCGGCCGGGATCGGATTCACCGGGGCCACCTATCGGGAATCGTTCATATTGGCCGATGTCCGGATGGATTGGCCGGCGCCGCGGGACCAGGTCTCGCTGCATCTGTCACCAGGGGGTGTGACCGTGGTGGCACCGCTACCCGATACCGAACAGGACCGGTTCCGCATCGTGGCCACCGTCGCCGAGGCACCGGAACACCCCAGCTTGGAGCAGGTGCAGGCGCTGCTCGACGACCGCTGCCCGGGCGCGCGGGTGCGGGAAGTGCTGTGGAGCTCGCGTTTCCGTGTTCACCACCGGCTGGCCGAGCACTATCGCGCGGGACGGGTCTTCCTGGCCGGTGATGCCGCCCATGTTCACAGCCCGGCCGGCGGACAAGGGATGAACACCGGTATCCAGGACGCGGCGCTGCTGGGCACACTGCTGGCCCGGGTACTGCGCGGCGAGCCCGAGGCGCTGCTCGACGACTACGAGCGGACCCGGCGGCCGGTGGCCCTGGACGTGGTGTCGTTCACCGATCGCATGACCCGGATGGCCACGCTGCGGCAGCGACCCGCGCGGGCGGTGCGCAACACCGTCATCCGGCTGGCGACCCGCGTCGGGCCGGTCCGCACCGCCCTGGCCTACCGGATGGCCGAACTGGCCAACCGGTGAAATACACTCAGGCGCAGGTCAATCCGAATTCCGCGGTGGCCGTTCCACCTGCCACCACATCGACCTGGCGGACGGTTTCGGTGCCCAAGCGGCAGCCCATCGGCACCGAGGTCACCTGGACCTGATAGCAGTCGGCGGCGAAGTCCTGGTGTACGTGACCGTCTCGTCCGGTGGTCAGCGTGGTCGGCGCCGAACCCGCCTGACAGCTGGTGACACCGACGACGAGTCCGGCTGCGGCGTACTTCTCCGGACCGTGGGTCGCGACCACCTCGATCGTGCCGTTGTCGCCGCCGGCCTCGCTCTTACCGGTGGCGCTCGGGGCGGCGGCACTGGTGCCGGAATTGCCATTGTGGTCATCGGCGTCGGCGGAGCAGGCGAACGTGGGCAGGACGAGTGCACACAGCGATATCGCGAACAGTATGCGGCGCACCTGATCTCCTCTCATGGAAATGGACGTCTCACTGTAGGCGCAGTCGGCGCGCATATCGGTCCCGATGAGCGGGACCGCGCGTCGGATCCACGGCGGTCCGGAGTAGACGACACTAGCGTCGTCGCAGCGCAGCGCCGCCCGTGAAAGGATTCGAATGAAACTGATGTACCTGCTCTGGGGCCTGGAGTCCGCCGACGCGCTGCATGCGCCGGCATTGCACCGGCGCCTGGCCGCGGCGGGCGCCACGGACCTGCAGATCAACGTCTGTGACGCCGATGTGGCTGCGGCGCAATTGCGCATCAACACCTACGACCGACCGGTGGCCGCCGTGGTGAGCGTGTGGAGTGAGGCCGACAACGGGCCGATCACCGAGGCGCTGAACACGGTCGCCGAACGGATCGACGGCTGGATCGTGGAGGAACGCGAACCGCTGCACACCCCGCGCCCGCCGGACGGCACCCGCTACGATGCGCTGGCCAATATCGCGCTGCTGCGAATTCCGGCCGAACTGAACCGCGAGCAGTGGCTGCGGAACTGGCACGACCGCCACACCACCGTGGCGATCGAAACCCAGGCGACCTTCGGTTACGTCCAGAACACCGTGGTCGCGGCCGTGACACCCGGGCCGCGGGTGGACGGCCTGGTCGAGGAGTTGTTCCCGATGGCCGCGATGACCGATCAGCACGCGTTCTGGGGCAGCGACGGCGATGCCGAGGAGTTGCGGCGCCGGGGCGAGCGAATGATGGCCAGTGTGGCCACCTTCGGCGCCGATCGCGATCTCGATGTGATCCCGACCAGCCGCTACCGTTACGACCTGCGCGGGGCCTAGTCCGGTCCGGACTCACCCACCGGCCGGCCGGCCGTGTCCGGGTCCAGGCGGCTCGGGTCGAAGCGTGGTGTGCGGGCATCGGTAGGGTCTGCGGCGGACCGCGACCACGACCGCCGGAGGGAACACCGAGATGACCTGCTGCGGAACCGATCGCCGCCGCGTACTGGCCGCCCTCGCCGCCGCCGCGGCCACCTCGGTCGTACCGTTCACCGGTTCCGCTCGGGCCCAGGCCAATTCGATGATCGCCACCGATCTCGAGGTGGTGACCGTTACCGACACCTCGGCCGTGCTCACCTGGACCACCCTGGCGGCCGATACCGGCGGCACCCCGGTCCCGGTGCAGGCCGGCACCGAAATACGCCTGGCCCCAGCCGATTCCGTGACACCGCCGCGACCGGTGTCGTTCTCCGGCAGCGATCGCACGCCATACCACTACGCCCAGATCGAGGGACTGGAACCGGGCCGTCGCTACCGCTTCGAGGCATGGTCGGACGGCGTCCGGGCGGCCCCGGCCGCCGATCTGGTCACCCATCTTCCCGGCGCACCCGAATGCACCGGCGAGTTCGGCACGCTCACCCCGCCACCCGGCCGGCTGCTGCGCACCCTCGCACTGTGCAACGACGTACACCTCGGCGAGGAAGTCAGCGGCCTGATCGCCGCGGGACTGCCGCCGGGCGTCCATCAGGAACCGGAACTGCCGCCATATCCGGAGGTGATGCTGACGGCGCTGCTGGACGATCTGCGCCGCCCCGACCGCGCGGCCGATCAGCTGGTGCTGGCCGGCGATCTGACCGCCGAGGCCACCCCGGAACAATCCCGCGCGGTGCGGCGGCATCTGGATGGCTGGGGTGTCGCGGGCCGGGACTGGTTCGCGACGCGTGGAAATCACGACCGGCCGCATACCGGCGCCGACTACACAGCCTGTCCGGTGGTGGCCGATGATCATCACGACTGCTGGGGCGAATCCTTCCTTCCCCCAGGACAATCCACCGAGCACCGGCTCGGCGGCCTGCGGCTGATCGGACTCGACACCACCGAACCGGACGGCTCCGGCGGCAGTATCGGGCCCGGCCAGTTCGATCGGCTCCGGGAATCGCTGCGCGGCGATCCGGACCGGCCCACGATCGTGTTCGGCCATCATCCGGTGACGGCCGAATCGGGTCTGACCAATATCGCGGGCCCGGGTTTCGTGCTGAACCGAACCGATGCGCTCACTCTGCAGCAGCTGTACCAGTCGGCACCGGGGGTGTTCTTCCATCACGCGGGCCACACTCATCGCAATCGCCGCACCCGGCCGGATATCCCGCTACGGGTGGAATTTCTGGAAGTGGGCGCGGTCAAGGAATATCCGGGCGGATATACCCTGCTGCGCCTGTACGAGGGCGGCTACATGGTCAATTTCCACAAGACGCGCACACCGGACGCGCGCCGCTGGAGCACCCGCAGCCGGGCCGAGTACGTGGGCCTGATGCCGGATTACACCCTCGGCACCACCGCCGATCGCAACCATGTTGTGCTCGGAGATCTTTCGGGGCTGTCCTGATTTCACCGGTGGTGAGAGTGCGGACCACACCATTCGGACAGCCGGGCAAATACACTCGCGGTATGGCAGCACCACGCCCGCTCCCGCTGGATCCCATCGAAGAGGCCCACCGGCAGTGGACCTCGCACGGCTGGGGCGATGTCGCCGACGGTATGGCCGCGGTGACCTCCCTGGTGCGGGCCCAGCAGATCGTGATGGCGCGAGTGGACGAGGCTCTGCGCCCGTCCGGGCTGACCTTCTCCCGCTACGAATTGCTGACCCTGCTGGGTTTCAGCAAGTCGGGCGCCCTGCCCATGGCGACGGCCAGCGCCAGGTTGCAGGTTCATCCGACGAGTGTCACCAATACCGTGGACCGGCTCGAGGCCGCTCAACTGGTCAAACGAGTACCACACCCCAGCGATCGCCGGGCAACCCTCATCGAGATCACCGACGCGGGACGCGAGCTGGCGGCCGCGGCCACCCGTGAACTGAACGCGAAGGTCTTCGCCCGACCTGGCCTGCCGCCGGATCGCGTCGAACAGCTCCTGCGCCTGCTGGCGGAATTCCGGCACGACGCCGGCGACTTCGACTCCGGCGAGGAACCCACCCGCTGGCTCTGACGGCCCTCAGCATTCCGCCGGCGACATCCCGGTCCGCCGCCTTCCCATCGGCGGCCGGAAGGTTCACCATGGAGCGCATGGTGCTGGTCCTCGGCGTGTCGGCGGGTGCCGGTGGCGTGCGCGCCATGCTCACCCACTCCGATCAGCCGCATCTGCCTCCGATCGATCGCTGTGCGGTGCCGCGGCGCGCGGGCGCCGGCGTCGAGGAACCGGTCTTCGAGGCCATCACGGCGATGCGCGACTCCGCGGCCGCACGCGACGAGTTCGTCACCGGCATCGCCGTGACCGCCCGGTGCGCACTGCACGCCGACGCCATCCGGGCCGCGGCCGGGCGCAGCCGGCTCACCGTGATCGACGAACCCGTGGCGCAGTTGCGCTATCTGCGGTTCACCGGGCAGCTCCCCGACGACGGGGCGGTTCTGCTCTACGACCTCGGCAGTGCCGGGTTGACCCTCACCGAGGCCGACTGCCGCACCGAGGCCATCCTCGCCGGAACCCACAGCACCCTGCTCGGCGGTGACGGCCACGATGCGCTGTTGCGCTGGCGCCTGGCGCACAGCGGGGTCGATATCGACATCGGCACCAGCCGCGCGTACAAGGAACGACTGAGTTCCACTCCCGTCCTCACCGCCGGGGATCCCGCCACCGGAGAGCGGATCGTGCTGACCCGCAGTGATTTCCATGATCTGGTACTCGCCGGAATCCATCATTCGGTGTCGTATGTGCGGCAGCTGGTCGAGGAGACCGGGGTACCGCCGCGGGCGGTGGCACTGCTGGGCGGATGCACCCGCAGTCCGGGGATCCGCGAAGCGCTCACCCGCCTGCTGGACCTGCCCGTCGTCTACGACCCGGAACCGGATCACGTCTCGGTCCGGGGTGCGGTGCTGATGGCCACCGAACAGCCCGCGACCAGACGGGTGCGGGGTATCCGCTTCGCGCCGCCACCGCCGCGCTCACGAGTGCCGCGCCGCAAGGTGGTCGCCGCACTGATGGTCACCACGGCCCTCGGCGCGACCGTCACCGGCCTGTTGCTGACGGGCCACGACTCGACACATCAGGGGCGCAACGACATCCCCTCCGGGCCGATGGAGGTGGCGGGTACCAGCTCGGACCCCATGCCGGGCAAGTAGTTTCGAGCCGCGAACTCGGTCGGCACTCGGGAATGCGACAAGGGGTCGACCCCGGCCGGCACTCGGCCCGGGCGACCCCTCGTCGAATCCGGAGATCAGCGGTGTTCGAAGTTCGGCGCGCGCTTCTCGACGAACGCGGTCATCCCCTCGGTCTGATCGTCGGTGGCGAACAGCGAATGGAATACGCGTCGCTCGAAACGCAGCCCCTCGGTGAGGGTCGATTCGTAGGAGCGGTTCACCGCTTCCTTGGCGATCATCACCGACGGCAGCGACATTCCCGCGATGGTCTCGGCGACCTGCATCGCGGTGGACAGCAATTCCGCGGCCGGCACCACACGGGCCACCAGACCGGCCCGCTCGGCCTCCTCGGCGCCCATGTTGCGGCCGGTGAGAATGAGGTCCATGGCCTTGGCCTTCCCGACCGCGCGAGTCAGCCGCTGGGAACCGCCCATACCCGGAATCACGCCCAGCTTGATTTCCGGCTGGCCGAATTTCGCGGTGTCGGCGGCGAGCAGGATGTCGCACATCATCGCCAGTTCACAACCGCCGCCCAGCGCATATCCCGATACCGCCGCGACGATCGGCTTACGGAACGCGGTGAGCCGGTCCCAGCCGGCGAAGAAATCACTGAAGAACATGTCCATATACGACTTGGACTGCATCTCCTTGATATCGGCACCGGCGGCGAACGCCTTCTCCGACCCCGTCAGCACGACCGCACCGACGCCCTGGTCGGATTCCAGTTCGTCGAGTGCGGCGGTGATATCGACGAGCACCTGCGAATTCAACGCGTTGAGTGCCTTCGGCCGGTTGAGGGTGATCACCGCTACACGTCCGGTGCGCTCCAGCAGAATGGTCTCGAAGTCGGTCACATTGTGTCCTTTCTCGGTACGAAACTCCGGGCCCTGGTGGTGACGCATGCTGCCGCCTCCGGGCCCCGACCGCTCATACCGGGTGCTTTCTGGGCTTTCGCCGGCTACTCGCCGGAACGGCGGCGAATATCGGTGACGATAGCGGAGAAGTCCTTGTCACCCGCCGACCGGTTGAACTGCTCGTAGATATCGGCGGCCAGCAGGCCGAACCGGCCCTCGACCCCGTTGTCGCGCAAGGCATTCGCGGCCAGGCCGAGGTCCTTGTTCATCAGCGCGGTCGCGAAACCCGGCTGATAGTCGTTGTTGGCCGGGCTGGCCGGCACCGGGCCGGGGACCGGGCAATAGGTGGTCAGCGACCAGCACTGGCCCGAGGCGGTGGACACCACGTCGTAGAACTTGTCGTGGGTCAGGCCCAGCTTCTCCCCCAGCACGATCGCCTCGGACAGCCCGATCATCGAGATGCCCAGCATCATGTTGTTGCAGATCTTGGCGGCCTGGCCCACACCGGCACCGCCGCAGTGCACGACCTTGCCACCCATCACGTCCAGGACCGGCTGCGCCGTGCCGAAATCCTCGGCCTCACCGCCCACCATGAAGGTCAGCGTGCCGGCCGTGGCACCACCGACACCGCCGGACACCGGAGCGTCCAGCGCCCGATGTCCCGCTGCCACAGCCACTTCCGCGGCCCGCTTGGCATCGGCGACGTCGATGGTGGAGCAGTCGATGAACAGGGTTCCGGGCTTGGCGGCGGCAAGCACATCGGCGTAGACGTCGAGCACGATCCGCCCATTGGGCAGCATCGTTATCACGATGTCGGCTTCGGCCGTCGCCGCGGCGGCGGTGTCCAGCACGGTCGCGCCGTCCGCACGCGCCTGCTCCTGAGCCGCCGGTACCGGATCGAAGGCAAGCACCTCATAGCCGGCCCGCACCAGATTCGCGGCCATCGGGCCGCCCATGTGGCCGAGCCCGAGGAAGGCCACCTTTGTCGTCACACTCATCGTTGCTCCTGAAATTTGCGGGACACCCGCACCCGGTCGCACCGGCGACCAGCTGCGCGATTGTCGATCACCGTTGCTCCTGAAATTTGCGGGACACCCGCACCCGGTCGCACCGGCGACCAGCTGCGCGATTGTCGATCACCATTACTGCTGTGTCTCGCTCAGCCCGAGTTCCTTGTCCCCCAGATCGGCGAAATAACTGTCCACCAGCGCATCGGACACCTCGGACAGAGTCGCGGGCGACCACTGGGGGTTGCGGTCCTTGTCGACCACCTGGGCGCGGATGCCCTCGACCAGATCGTGCGTGGTCAGCGCCGCCACCGAGACCCGGTACTCCTCGTCGAGCGCCTGCTCGAGGTTCACGGCGGCGCGGGCGTTGCGCAGCGACCGCAAGGTGACCTTCAGCGCCACCGGCGATTTCGCCAGCACATCACCGGCGGCCTTGGCCGCTTCGGGAGCGTCGTAGCCCTGCAGGCGGGCGACGATCTCCTCGACCGTGCCGGCGCTGTAGCAGGCGTCGATCCACGATTGCTGGGCCGCGAGATCGGAGGCCGGCGCGGGCTGCGCGAAGGCCGCGATCGCGGTGTCGGCATCGGTGCGGTGCAGTTCGGCCAGCAGATCCGGAATCCGTTCGGCGGGAACGAAATGATCGGCGAAACCGGCCGCGATGGCATCACCGGCGCCCATCCGAGCGGTGGTCAGCGCCACGTGCGTGCCGAGCTCACCGGGTGCGCGCGACAACAGATGGGTACCACCGACATCGGGGATGAATCCGATACCGGTCTCGGGCATACCCACCATCGACCGTTCGGTGACGATGCGGCGGTTGCCGTGTGCGGACAGACCGACGCCGCCACCCATCACGATGCCGTCCATCACGGCCACATAGGGTTTCGGATAGTTGCCGATCAACGCGTTGAGAATGTACTCGTCGCGCCAGAACCGGCCGCTGGGCGAATCCGCGCTGTCGTGCTGTGAAACCCCGTTGGCCACAGCGTTCTTCGCATCGGTGTGGATGGCGACGATATCGCCACCGGCGCACAGGCCACGCTCACCGGCGCCGGTGAGGACCACCGTGCGCACCTCGTCGTCGATGGCCCAGTCCCGCAGGGTGTCCAGAATCTCCTGTGCCATCGGATGATTGAGCGCGTTGATGGCCTTGGGCCGGTTGAGCGTGATCGTACCGACGCCGTCACGCTTGTCGAACAGGACTTCCGCCTCGGTCATGGTGGTTCCTTTCACGCTGTAGCGATTCGGCATGAACGGGCGCCCTCCGTGGTTACGCGCGCTGCCTTCTCCGGGCGCCGACCGTTCATGCCGCGCCGACTACCGAGCGGGCCACCACGACCCGCATGATCTCGTTGGTTCCCTCGAGAATCTGGTGCACGCGCAGGTCGCGCACGATCTTCTCGATTCCGTACTCGGCCAGATAGCCATAGCCGCCGTGCAATTGCAGTGCCTTGTTGGCCACATCGAATCCGGCGTCGGTGGCGAAGCGCTTGGCCATCGCGCACAGTTCCACCTTGTCGGGGGCATCGGCGTCCAGTGCGTCCGCCGCCCGCCAGAGCAGGGTCCGCGCCGCCTCCAGCGAGGTGCGCATATCGGCGAGGTCGAACTGCAGCGCGGTGTTGTCGAGCAGCCGGGCCCCGAATGCCTTGCGCTGGGCCAGATACGACACCGTCCGGTCCAGCGCGGTCTGGCCGCCACCGAGCGAGCAGGCCGCGATGTTGAGCCGGCCGCCGTTGAGGCCGTTCATCGCGATCCGGAACCCGTTGCCCTCACCGCCGAGCAGATTCGCCGCCGGCACCCGGGCCTCGTCGAGAATGACCTGCCGGGTGGGCTGCGCGTTCCAGCCCATCTTCTTCTCGTTGGCGCCGAAGGAGATTCCGGGCGCATCGGCCGGCACGATGAATGCCGAGATGCCGCGCGCACCCGTATCGTCGGTCCGCGCCATCAGGACGTACACATCGGTGCTGCCCGCGCCGGAGATGAATTGCTTCACCCCGGTGAGCAGATAGTCGTCACCGTCACGAACGGCCTTGGTGTTCAGGGCGGCCGCATCCGAGCCGACACCCGGCTCGGTCAGCGCGTAGCTGGCCAGCAAGTCCATCGAGGTGAGTCCCGGCAACCAGCGATGCCGCTGTTCCTCGGTGCCGTAGCTGTCGATCATCCAGGCGGCCATGTTGTGGATGGAGATGTAGGCCGCGATGGCCGGGCAGCCGGTGGCCAGCTGTTCGAAGATCCGGACCGCGTCCAGGCGGCGCAGTCCCGAACCACCGACATCCTCACCGACGTAGATGCCGCCGAGGCCGACTGAGCCGGCCTTGCGCAGTACGTCGATCGGGAAGTGCTTGCGCTCGTCCCATTCCAGTGCGTTCGGGGCGAGCAACTCGTCGGCGAAACTTCGCGCGGTATCGGCGATCGCCTTCTCGTCCTCGTCGAGTGTGAACATGGTCAGTCCATCGTCGGAATGCTGAAGTGGTCGGCATTCGCGTCGGCGGCGGGCGCGGTCCGCAACCCCTGTGGCCAGCGCTGGGTGACGGTCTTGGTCTTGGTGTAGAAGCGAATCGAGTCCGGGCCGTGCTGGTTGAGATCGCCGAAGCCGGATGCCTTCCAACCACCGAAGGTGTGGTACGCGATCGGCACCGGGATCGGCACGTTCACGCCGACCATGCCGACCTGGACCCGGGCCGCGAAATCGCGGGCGGTGTCGCCGTCGCGGGTGAAAATGGCTACCCCGTTGCCGAATTCGTGCTCGCTCGGCAGCCGCAGCGCCTCCTCGTAGTCCGCGGCGCGCACGATGGCGAGCACCGGGCCGAAGATCTCTTCGGTGTAGATCCGCATCTCGGGCGTGACACGGTCGAAAAGGGTTGCGCCGACGAAGAATCCGTTCTCGGCGCCCGGCACCGTCAGTCCGCGGCCGTCGACGACGAGTTCCGCGCCCTCGTCGACACCGACCTGGATGTATTTGTTCACCCGGTCCACGCCGTCGCGGCCGACCAGCGGGCCGAAGTCGGCACCCGGATCATCGGACCGGCCGACGTTGAGCTTGTCGATGCGTTCGAGCAGCTTGACGCGCAACCGATCCGCGGTCTGCTCACCGACCGGCACGGCCACCGAGATCGCCATGCAGCGTTCACCGGCCGAGCCGTAACCGGCGCCGATCAGCTGATCGGCCACATCGTCGAGGTCGGCGTCGGGCATGACGATCGCGTGGTTCTTGGCGCCACCGAAGCACTGCGCGCGCTTGCCGTTGGCGGTGGCGGTCTCGTAGATGTACTGCGCGATCGGGGTGGACCCGACGAAGCCGACAGCCTTGATCCGCTCATCGGCGAGCAGCGTGTCGACGGCCTCCTTGTCGCCGTTGATCACGTTGAAAACACCCGCCGGCAGCCCGGCCTCCAGGAACAGTTCGGCCAGCCGCAGCGGCACCGAGGGGTCGCGCTCGGACGGCTTGAGCACGAAGGCGTTACCGCAGGCCAGCGCGGGACCGGCCTTCCACAGCGGAATCATGGCGGGGAAGTTGAACGGGGTGATACCCGCGACCACACCCAGCGGCTGGCGCATCGAGTACACGTCGATGCCGGTGCCGGCGCTCTCGGTGTACTCGCCCTTGAGCAGGTGCGGAATGCCGATGGCGAATTCGATCACCTCGAGTCCGCGCTGGATATCGCCCTTGGCGTCGGGGATGGTCTTGCCGTGCTCGCTGGACAGCAGCGCGGCCAGGGATTCCATCTCGTCCTGCACCAGTGCGACGAACTTCATCAGCACCCGGGCCCGCTTCTGCGGATTGAACGCCGCCCAGACCTGCTGCGCCTGCTCGGCGTTCGCGATCACCGCTTCCACTTCGGACACGCTCGCGAGCGGTACCCGCGCCTGCACCTGCCCGGTACTCGGGTCGTAGACGTCACCGAACTTGCCGGACGTTCCGGGCACCTGCTGCCCGCCGATGAAGTGATTGAGTTCGCGAACCATCTCAGTCCTGTTCTCGATGCCTGTGCTCGGATTCCGCCGCCATGCCGGAACGACGCGGTACAAGGTCACCATATAGTTGGACATCCAAGTATTGGATTATCTGTGATCCATCCCACATATAGCAAGGCGACATGCGCCACAGTAGAGTTGTTATGACGTCCTACTGTCGGGACGCCAACTGATGGTGCGCGGAGGTCCGCGCCGGCCCCTGGTTGGAGAATGACATGGCCGAGCTGCACGTTCCGGTCCACCCCGTTCGTTTCGTCACGTCGGCGGCCCTGTTCGACGGCCACGACGCGGCGATCAACATCATGCGGCGCATCCTGCAGTCACAGGGTGCGGAGGTGATTCATCTCGGGCACAACCGCGCGGTGCACGAGGTGGTGGACGCGGTCCTGGCCGAGGACGTGCAGGGCGTGGCGGTCAGCTCGTATCAGGGCGGCCACGTCGAATACTTCGAATATCTGGCCTCCGCGTTGCGCGAGGCGGGTGCGGGTGACGTCCGGATCTTCGGTGGCGGCGGCGGGGTCATCGTGGCCGAGGAGATCGAGCGGCTGGCCGCGGCCGGAGTGCGCATCTTCTCCCCCGAGGACGGTCAGCGCCTCGGGCTGCCGGGCATGATCAACGAACTGGTACAGGCCTGCGATGTGGATCTGTCCACCGATCCGGCGCCGATCGAGGCGGTACTGGCCGGTGAGCGATTCGCGTTGGCGCGCACCATGACCTGCCTGCAGGCCGATGCGCTGCCCGCGGCCGATCTGGAGCGACTGCGGACCACCGCGGCCGGACGCCGTGTCCCGGTCCTGGGGATCACCGGCACCGGCGGCTCCGGAAAGTCCTCGCTCACCGACGAACTCGTGCGGCGGCTGCGCACCGATCAGCAGGACAAACTGCGGGTGGCGATTCTCGCGGTGGATCCGACCCGGCGTCGTGGTGGCGGCGCACTGCTCGGTGACCGCATCCGGATGAACTCGCTCGACGCCGACCACATCTACTTCCGGTCACTGGCCACCCGGGGCTCCCACGAACTGCCCACGAACATCGACGCGATGATCATGGCCTGCAAGGCCGCCGGATACGACCTGGTGATCCTCGAGACCCCCGGAATCGGGCAGGGTGACGCCGCGATCGTCGATCACGTCGATCTGTCCATGTATGTGATGACACCGGAATTCGGCGCGGCCTCCCAGCTCGAGAAGATCGACATGCTCGACTTCGCGGATGTGGTGGCCGTCAACAAGTTCGAGCGCCGCGGCGCCGAGGACGCGCTGCGTGATGTCTCGCGGCAGCTGGTGCGTAATCGGGAGGCATTCGGCTCCGCACCGGAAGACATGCCGGTATTCGGTACCAGTGCGGCAACATTCAACGACGACGGTGTGACCGCGCTGTACCAGTATCTGGCCACCCGGCTGAACGAGCAGGGATTGCCGGTGCAGGAGGGCGTGCTGCCGCGGGTCGAGACCCGGGCGTCCACGCGATTCGCACAGATCATTCCGCCCGGCCGGGTGCGGTATCTGGCCGAGATCGCCGAAACGGTCCGCGATTACCATGCCGAGACGCTGCGCCAGGTGGCCGCCGCGCAGCGAGTGCAGCGCATCGATCAGGTCCTGGCGGAGTTGCCGGAGAGCACATCGGGTTCGGCCAGCGGAGGTTCGGCCGCGCGCGGCGAGCTGTCCCGGCTGCTCGAAGAGGCGACCGGCGAGCTGAGCACGGAATCGGCCACGCTGCTGAAGAATTGGCCGCAGCTGGCGGAGTCCTACCGCGGTGAGGAGCAGATCGTACGGGTCCGCGATCGGGAGATCCGTACCGCACTGCGCCGGACCTCCCTGTCCGACAGCTCTATTCCGCGCGTGGCGCTGCCGCGGTTCACCGATCACGGTGAGCTGCTGCGTTTCCTGCGCGCGGAGAATCTGCCCGGCTATTTCCCCTACACCGGTGGTGTCTTCGCGTTCAAGCGCGACAACGAGGATCCGGCGCGGATGTTCGCCGGTGAGGGCGATCCGTTCCGCACCAATCGCCGGTTCAAGGTGCTCTCGGAGCATTCCGAGGCCAAGCGGCTGTCGACAGCGTTCGATTCGGTGACCCTCTACGGCCACGATCCGGCGTCCCGGCCCGATATCTACGGAAAGGTCGGCACCTCAGGGGTTTCCATCGCGACCGTCGACGATATGAAGGCGCTCTACGACGGCTTCGACCTCGCCGCACCCACCACCTCGGTATCGATGACCATCAACGGTCCGGCACCGACGATCCTGGCCTTCTTCCTCAATGCCGCGATGGATCAGGCGCTGCAACGATTCCGGGACGACACCGGGCGCGAACCCGATGCCGACCAGGCCGCGGAACTTCGTGCCCGCACACTGTCGACGGTTCGCGGCACCGTGCAGGCCGATATCCTCAAGGAAGATCAGGGACAGAACACCTGCATCTTCTCCACCGAGTTCAGTCTGCGCATGATGGCCGATATCCAGGAATGGTTCGTGCGCAACAAGGTTCGCAACTTCTACTCGGTGTCGATCTCGGGTTATCACATCGCCGAGGCGGGGGCCAATCCCATCAGCCAGCTGGCATTCACCCTGGCCAACGGATTCACCTATGTGGAGGCCTACCTCGCACGCGGTATGGATATCGACGATTTCGCCCCGAATCTGTCCTACTTCTTCTCCAACGGCATGGATCCGGAGTATTCGGTGATCGGCCGGGTGGCGCGCCGCATCTGGGCAATCACCATGCGTGACAAATACGGTGCGAACGATCGATCGCAGAAGCTGAAGTACCACATTCAGACCTCGGGTCGTTCGCTGCACGCGCAGGAGATGAATTTCAACGATATTCGCACCACGCTGCAGGCGCTGATCGCCATCTACGACAACTGCAACAGCCTGCACACCAATGCCTACGACGAGGCGGTGACCACGCCCACCGAGGAATCGGTACGCCGCGCCCTGGCCATCCAGTTGATCATCAACTCCGAGTGGGGCCTGGCGATGAACGAGAATCCGCTGCAGGGCAGTTTCGTCATCGACGAGCTGACCGATCTGGTGGAGGAGGCGGTACTCACCGAATTCGAGCGGATCAGTGAACGCGGCGGGGTATTGGGCGCGATGGAGACCGGCTATCAGCGCGGCCGGATCCAGGACGAGTCCATGCGATACGAACACCGCAAACACGACGGCACGCTGCCGATCATCGGTGTCAACACCTTCCGCAATCCGCACGGCGAGGCACATCAGGTACTGGAATTGGCCCGCGGCACCGAAGCCGAGAAACAGTCCCAGTTGCAGCGCACCGAGGAATTCGCCACCACTCATCGCGACAGCGCGCAGGAGGCGCTGGCCCGGCTGGAGACCGCCGCGCGCGGTGACGAGAATGTCTTCGAGGTGCTGATGGATGCCGCCCGGGTGTGCACCCTGCAACAGATCACCGACTGCTTCTTCACCGTGGGCGGGCAATACCGCCGGAATGTGTGACGAGGGGGTCCGATGTGCCCCGCACGGGTGCGCGAGCGTGTGACAATGCGCTGATCGGACCCGTCTGCCGCGACGAAAGGGTGTCATGGACCTCGCCGGTATCAGCGTTGTGGACGCACATATCCATCAGTGGGATCCGCTGAATACTCCGCGCGACTTCAGCACCCTGGCCAAACTGTTCCGGTTCGTGCCGTTGTCGGTCGACAGGGCCGCGCGGCTGGCGCCGAAGCGAGATCGTGACTTCGTCGGAAACCCCGATGCCTATCTGCGGCCGTATCTGCCCGCGGACTATCGGGCGGATATCGGCGATGTCCCGGTGGAGGCACTGGTACACATCGAGGTCGAATGGGCCGGGCGTGCGCCCGACGCCAAGGCCGACGAGACGCGCTGGGTGGCGAGTCTGCCGTTCGGTGTCGACACCCCGGCGCTGGGCGCGATCATGGGTAGCGGCGATCCGGCGGCACTCGGATTCGCGGAACTGATCGACAAGCATCAGTCGGCGTCACCGCTGTTCCGCGGTATCCGCACCATGGTCGCCCATCATCCGGATTCGGGAGTGCGATCGTTCTGCAAGGCCGAGGGCGCGCTGTCGGCGCCGGCCTTCCTCGACGGATTCGCGGTGCTCGCCGAACGCGGACTGTCGTTCGAGGCGTGGGTCTACTCGCATCAGATCCCGGAGGTGACCCGGCTCGCGAGCCGGTACCCCGAGGTGACCATCGTGCTCAACCACCTCGGCACACCGGCCGGGATCTTCGGACCGGTGGGCCGCGACACCGGCACCAATCCGGGCCGCCGCCGCGAGCTCTTCGTGCAGTGGCGCGACGATATCGCCACGCTCGCAACCCATCCCAATGTGATGGCGAAGGTCAGCGGACTGGCCATGCCGATTCTGGGCCACCCCGTACCGGTGCGCGGCAGCACCACCTCGGTGGCCGAGTTGCTCGACCGCACCGCCCCGCTGCTGCACCACGCCTTCGATGTCTTCGGTGCGCAGCGTTTGATCTGGGGCTCGAATTACCCTGTGGACAAACCGATTACGACAATCGCCAACAGTGCCCAGGCGGTGATCGACGTCCTCGCCGACCGGGACGGCAGCATCGAGGAACTCGAACAGGTCTTCCGCACCAATGCCCAGCGGGTGTACGGCATCGACGCCGAACTGCTGACCTGAGCGCTCCCGGGTGCGGCCCCGGTCAGCCGAAGCGCACCTCCGGGATGGTGCCCATCAGTTCCGCCCATTCGGGATGGGCCGCGAGTTTGCGATCGTTGATCGCGAGGATCTTGGCGCTCAGGTCCGGGTCGGGATCGTCGGAAACATCCGGGCCGATGTGCAGTTTGGCCAGATGCGGGATGATCTCGGGATCGCCGGCCAGGTGGACCGGGTCGTACATGTACCGCTCGAGCGCGTCCAGATCCGCGATCCCCACACAGTAGGCGTGCGTGTAACCACTGTCCGGATCGCTGACGACGGTGCGCCCGACGGTGGCGAACGACACCGAATCGACGGCTGCGGTGCGGCGCATCAGTGTCAGCACCTGCTCACGGTCCGCCGCGGTGGCCTCCTCACGGAATGCGAAGCGCAGTGTGTGGACGATCATGAAGCCCTCCTGTTATTTGAACTCACTGGTTCAATCTAGTGAACTGATCGGCAGGTTCACAAGAGCTCCTCACATGGTTCATCGGATCGAACCCGGCGGTAGGATGCGGCGGTGACGAAGGCGACGGCTCCCCGCGGCCGAATCGACAAACGGCAGGCGATTCTCGATGTCGCCTTCACCGTGTTCGCCCGGCGCGGCTACGACCGCGCTTGCGTACAGGAGATCGCGGACGAAGCCGGAGTCGCGAAACCCACTGTCTACAACCACCTCCGGGACAAGGAGACGCTGTTCCGCAACACCGTGATCGCCGCCGCCGACGACATCGGCGCACAGTGCGCCCAAACGATCGAGCCGCTGCGCGGGATCGACGGTGCCCCCGGGCCGGCCCTGCGCACCACCGCGCGCGAACTGCTGCGCATCTGCGCCGGTCCGCGTGCACACGCCCTGCGGGCGTTGACCTACGCCGAATTGGGCACCTTCCCGGATCTGGTGCTGGCCGTCCAGGAACGCACCTCACTGCATCTCGCCGAAGCCCTGGCCGATCGGCTGGCCCGCCTTGCCCTGGACGGCCGACTGCGCGGAACCGATCCCGAGTGCGCCGCCGAGCAGTTCCTGTCGTTGCTGACCGGACCACTCGAAGCCCGCTCGCGGCTGGGCACCCGCAAGGTCGGCGCGCGCGAACTCGAGGCGATCGCCGACGCCGCGACGGACACCTTCCTGCGCGCCTACGCGACCGAAAAGCCTTAGCGCACAGGAACTCTCACATCACCGCGGTGTGATCTCCAGATATTGCGCCGACAGCACCGCCGCGTGCGCACCGGTGTGCTCGACCAGCCGCTCGGCATCGACATCGAGAGTGCCGGCCCGCCACGCCGACAGCAGTTCCACGAATCCGCCGATTCCCATGAGCGTGCTCATGCGCAGTGACAGCGGGTCCACGCCCGGACGTAGATAGGGTTCGGCCGCGGCCATCAGCCAATCGGTGGCGTCGGTGAGCATCTTCGAGCGGCGGGCCTCGAGAATCGCGCTGCCGGCGTGGTCGGCCGCCAGGATGCGGGCGTGGCCGTCGAACTGCAATTCGACCGCGCGGGCGATCGTGGTGCGCAGGATCTCCAGGGGCGGCCGGCCGATGTTCTCCGCGATCACCGCCGTGAGCTCACCGAAGACCTCGATACACACCTCGTCCCAGACGGTGGCGAGCAGTTCGTCGCGGTCGGCGAAGTGTTCGTAGAAATAGCGATCGTTGAGACCCGCGCGGGCACACACCCCCCGCATGGTGACCGCCGCCCAGCCGTGTTCGTCCCAGATGTCGAGGGCCGCCTCGAGCAGCCGGGCGCGGCGCTCCCCGCGCCGCTGTTCCGGTGTGCGCCCACCCCAGGTACGCGGCGCCGCGCGGGTGGTCTCGGCTCGCTGCGCACTGCCGTCGCCGGACCGATCGTGCCGGGACGTATGCGCCGATTGTCGCGCACTCATGGTTGACATTCTCCCCCATCGCGCGCCTAATTGGTGGCAGGCGCGGCCAATTTGCCGCGCAGGCCAACGACGGCTCCGGGAGTTCACTCATGCGACTCAATCCCTTCGGCGGTCCCCGCCGCACCGAACGGGCGGATGCGGTGGTCACCGGCGCCGGCAGCGGTATCGGCCGGGCATTCGCCGTCGAACTGGCCCGCCGCGGCGGCCGGGTGGTGTGTGCCGACATCGACGCCGAGGCCGCCGCCGCAGTCGCCGGGGAGATCACGGCATCCGATGCGGACGCCCTCGCCGTCGCCTGCGATGTACGCGTGGCCGAACAGGTCGAGGAACTGGCCGACACCGCCGAGGACTGGTTCGGCACGGTGCCCGGGGTGGTCGTCAACAACGCCGGAATCGGGCGGGGCGGCGAGGTGATCGGCGAGGCTCCGCTGACACAGTGGCATCAGGTACTCGATGTCAATCTGTGGGGTGTGGTGCACGGCTGTCATGTCTTCGCACCTCGGCTACGGGCCGCCGGACGTGGAGCGATCGTGAACACCGCCTCGGCCGCGGCATTCGGCACCGCACCCCGAATGGGCGCCTACAACGTCAGCAAGGCCGGGGTGCTCGCGCTGTCGGAGACCTTGTCCGCCGAACTGGCCGGTACCGGTGTGAGTGTCACGGCGTTGTGCCCGACCGCGGTGCGCACCAATATCCTCACCGGCGTCGAGATCGAGGACCCGACCATCGCCCGGCTGGGCGATGCGATGCTGCGCTGGACGGGACGATCCCCGGAGTCGATCGCCCGCACCACCCTCGATGCCGTCGATCACGGCCGTCTCTACGTCGTGCCGCAGATCGAGGCCAAGCTCATCTGGCAGTCCAAACGACTGCTTCCCAGCCCCTACACGCAGGTCACCGGGCTACTCGAACGAATGATGCGGTAGCCCGCCGCAAGGAGGTCGGACAATGGCGTTCGCATATCCGGACATGCTGGCAACGGTCCAGGACCGGCAATGGTCGCTGGCCGATATCGATTGGGACGCACCGGGAGCCGAGCTGATCACCGCGGAACAGCGGCCTCGGCTCGCGGCCTTCATGGCCGATCTGGTGTGGATCGAACATGTCGGAGCGCGCGGTTTCGCGGCACTGACCCGCAAGGCGCCTCCGGGCGCCCTGCGCGAGATCTACCGCTATTTCCACGCCGAGGAGCAGAAGCACGCCAATGCCGAGCTGGCGCTCATGCGGCGCTGGGGGATGCTGCCTGACACTCCCGCCGCGATGCCGGTGCCCAACAACAATATTCGCCTGGTGATCGAGTGGCTCGATCGTTTCGGCGATGATCTGTCCCTGCCGGTGCTCGGGACCGTGATCCCGTCGCTGGAGACCGCGCTCGACGGCGCACTGGTGAAATTCCTGCTCGACGAGGTGCGCGATCCGCTGTGCCACGAGGTCTTCCGGCACATCAACAGCGACGAATCGCGCCATCTCGCCGTCGGATTCCAGGTGCTCGAGCAGCTCGGCGCCGGACCGGTGCGGCGACTGGCGATCGAGACGGCCGGATTCGCACTGCGCCCGTCCTTCGCGCTCGGGGCGGTGCTCTACGCACCGCTGCTGTCGCGGATGGCCGCCAATATCGTCGCGCTGGGACTGGACGAGGAAAAGCTGTGGAATGCGGTGCGGCGCTACGAAACTCTCGGTGATCGCAAACCCGCGATTCGACGGGTGCCGCTGTATCACGTGGTCCGCTACCACGCGCGCATGACCATTCACCGGATTCAGCCGGTGCAGCTGGCCGTCGATGTGCTCAATATCGGCATCGACCGTATCCCGGCCCGGCTGTTCGGCGCGCCGCCGTCCTGGTCACGGGAACTGACCTACGAACCGGTGGCGAAATGACCGGCGCCGCGGCCGTGTCCGAACCGCGCGGCGGATCGGACTTCACCGGCGAGCGGATCCACTGCGAGCGGTGGGACGACCGTCGCGATCTCCGGGGGCGGCGGGTGGCTGTCGTCGGTTCGGCCGCGGCGGTGGCGCGGGTGTTGCCGGCCGTGGTCGCGCAGGCCGGCAAGGTCACGGTGTTCCAGCACGATTCGGTGTGGATGCTGCCGCGGTTGCCGATGCCAGGCCTGTCCGCCTTCGTTCCCGCGCGCCTGAGCCGCTGCGCCGCGCGGGCGAATCTGCGAATCCAGGTCCGCGACAAGTGGGTACGGCGTCAGCTGACACCCGAGGGCGGGACCGACATCCGGCGGCACAGCCACTACTACCGGGCCCTGCAGCAACCCAACTGCCGGCTGGTGACCTGGCCCATCGCCACTCTCGCACCACTGGGAATCCGAACGGTCGACGGCATCGAACACCGGGTCGACTGCATCATCTTCGCGCACGGCGACCGGGTGCGGGTGCCCCGCGGGAGACAGGAGCAACGATGACCCACAATCGCGCAGCCGGTCATCGATGCGACCGGGTGCGGGTGCCCCGCAGGAGACAGGAGCAACGATGACCCACAATCGCGCAGCCGGTCATCGATGCGACCGGGTGCGGGTGCCCCGCAGGAGACAGGAGCAACGATGACCATCGATCACGAGGTGATCATCGTCGGTGCCGGATTCTCCGGTATCGGCGTGGCGATCACATTGCGGGAGGCCGGTTTCCGGGACTTCCTCATCGTCGACGACGCCGACGGCGTGGGCGGCACCTGGCATTGGAACACCTATCCCGGTATCGCCGTGGATATTCCGTCGTTCAGCTACCAGTATTCGTTCGAACAGAGTTCGCGGTGGTCGCGGGTCTACGCACCCGGCCGTGAGCTCAAGGAGTACGCCGAGCACTGCGTGGACAAATACGGGCTGCGACCGCGAATCCGGTTCAGCACCACGGTCACCGCCGCCGAGTTCGATTCCGACGCGGCGGCGTGGACCCTGCACACCAGCGACGGCGACCGGCTCACCGCACGTTACGTGATCGGCGCGACCGGCGTACTGACCCGGCCGAAACTACCGGATATCCCTGGTGTGGAATCATTTTCGGGCATCACGATGCACACCTCGCGGTGGGATCACGAGCAGTCGCTGCGTGGTAAGCGGGTGGCGATCATCGGCACCGGCGCCTCCGCGGTCCAGATCGTGCCCTCGATCGCACCGGAGGTCGCACAGCTGACGGTCTTCCAGCGCACCCCGATCTGGTGCCTGCCGCGGCCGGACAGCGCACTGCCCGCACCGGCCCGCTGGGCGCTGCGGTATCTGCCCGGCGGACAGGCGATCTCACGACTGGCGAGCCAGACGTTCGTCGAGCTCACCTTCCCGCTGTCCGCGCACTACTATTCGACGCTGCCACTGGCGAAGCTGGGCGAACGCAGTGGTCTCGCGCATCTGCGGCGACAGGTGCACGATCCGGTGGTTCGCGCCGAACTCACTCCGCGGTATGCGCTGGGTTGTAAGCGACCCGGATTCTCCAACGACTATCTGCCGACGTTCAATCGCGACAATGTGACGCTGGAGACCGATCCGATCACCGAGATCACCCCGGCCGGTGTACGTACCGCCGGAACCGAGCATCCGGCCGACGTACTGATCCTCGCCACCGGATTCAAGGTGATGGAGTCGGGCAATATGCCCACCTTCGATATGACGGGCGTCGATGGGCGCGATCTGGAGAAGTGGTGGGACGAGAACCGGCTGCAGGCCTATGAGGGCGTGAGCGTGCCGGGATTCCCCAATTTCTTCTCCATCATCGGGCCGTACGGCTACAACGGCGCCTCGTATTTCACGCTGATCGAGATGCAGACCCAGCACATCCTGCGCCTGCTGCGGCACGCCCGCAGCAAACGTGCGGATCGCATCGAGGTCACCGCGGCTGCCAACGAACGCTACTTCCGGCAGATGCTCGACCGGCGTGACGGACAGGTGTTCCGGCAGGACAGCTGCGCGTTGTCCAACAGTTACTACTTCGACAAACACGGCGATGTGCCGTTGAAGCCGATGAGTACCGTCGAAGCGGCCTGGCGGGCCACGCATTTCGATCTCGGCGACTACACCTTCGCCACGGTGGGTGCTCAACTGTCGCGCACTCCGGCCAGCTGAGCGGTGAGGCGGGCGCGGGCCTCGACGAGCGACGGGCCGTACCAGGTGAGGTCGCGGCCGCTCACCAGTGCCACCGCGATACCCGGGAATGCCTCGGGCCCATCGGTTTCGGTGAACACATACGGCTCGTCGGGTAGTACCGCCAGCTCGACGCCACGGGTCAGTTCGGATTCCGGAACGGTGGGATAGCGGTCGCCGCCCTCGGCGTGGACCAGGCGCAGGCCCAGTCGGCGGGCGATATCGGCGGTGAAGGTGTCGCGGCCCACCACCATCCAGGGATCACGCCAGACCGGGATCACGGCGGCGATCGGCGACGGCGCCGGGGCCGACCAGACCTCGCGTGCCCGGCTCAGCCAGTCGGGGACGGTGCCGTCGAGGGCGACCGCGAACAGCCGCGCCATCGAATCGAAGGCTTCGTCGAGGGTGCGAATCCTGGTCACCCACACCGGGATTCCGGCATCACGCAATCGTTCGACATCGAGACGGCGGTTCTCTTCCTGATTGCAGACCACCAGATCCGGCGCCAGCTCGGCGATGCGGCGCACATTAGGATTCTTTGTGCCGCGTACTCGTTCGACGGTGAGCCCGGGCGGATGGGTACACCATTCGGTGGCGGCGACGAGCAGGCCGGGACGGGTGACCGCGATCGCCTCGGTCAGCGACGGGACCAGCGACACCACCCGCCGCACCGATTCCGGCAGCGCCACGGGAACCCCGAGATCGTCGACGAACCGGCCGGTGCTCATGCTCGCCAGAATAGTGACATCGACGCGGCGCGCGCCCGAGGTCCGCGAGCCGGGCCTACCCCGAACTCTCCAGCGCGCGGAACAGTGCATCGAGTTCGCGCAGGCCCGTCTCCGCCATCGTTTCGTCCTCGCTGGTCATGCGCAGGGCTTGGCGCAGGGGTTGCGGATCCAGGTCCTCGACCGCTGCCCGGAACCGCGGCGCGGGCAGTTCCGGCAGGACGAGGTTCTCGCCGTAGATGTCGTCGGAGACCGTGGGCCCCTGGTCCTCCTGAACACCCCGGATCAGGGTCTCCAGATCCAGTCCGCGCAGGGTCAGCATGATCACCGGGGATTCGTCGAGCCGTTCGGCGACGATGTAGCACAACGCGGCCACGTGCTTGCACGGCCAGCCGTCGTCCGGGCAGGTGCAGGAGAAATCCAGTTCGGCGGCGGTATTCGGCAACAGCAGCGGGCCCAGGGCCTGCGGCAGGGCGCCGGAGGCGAGCTGGGCGAGCATGCCCGGCGTGCCGCGGACCTGGTCGACCAGCTCGTCGAGCCGCTCGTCGCGCAGCACGCGCAGGGTCAGAACCGCGGTGAACGGGCGCGGCTGGCTGCCCTGGACCTCGGCCGCCACCGCACCGGGCTCCAGGTGGTAGTCGACCACCTGCCCCGACCGAGCGTAGGTGCGCCCCCGGGAGAGGCGACCGGCGTCGGCGACCTGTTCCACGGCCTCCAGGAAGGCCTTCCCCCACCAGGTCCGGGCGAAGGAGCCTCGCCGGTTGCGGGGTTCCACACCACCGCGCACCGGACGGCGGGTGCCGTAGGCGCTGAAATCGGGATTCATTCGCCCACCGCCTCCGCGCCGAGTGCGAACAGATCCCGCAGCTCGTCGGTGCTCAGCTCGGTGATCCAGTTCTCCCCGGCACCGACGGTCAGATTCGCCAATTCCTGTTTGCCGGTGAGCATGTCGTCGATACGTTCCTCGATCGTGTCCACACACACCAGCTTTCGCACCTGCACATCCCGGCGCTGACCGATGCGGAACGCACGATCGGTGGCCTGGTTCTCGACTGCGGGGTTCCACCAGCGATCCAGGTGCACGACATGATTGGCGGCGGTGAGGTTGAGCCCGGTGCCGCCGGCCTTCAGGGAGAGCACCATGATGGGCGGGCCGTCGGCCTCGGCGAATCGTTCGACCATTCCGTCGCGGCGCTTCTTGGCGACACCGCCGTGCAGAAACGGAACGGTGGTGCCGAACCGCTCGTTCAGATACGGGGTGATCAGATCGCCGAATTCGCGGAACTGGGTGAACAGCAGGGCCCGTTCCCCTTCGGCCAGTACCGATTCCAGCACATCCTCGACCAGAGCCAGTTTTCCCGATCGGTGCCGACCGCGCCGCATCAGCGCCGACCCGTCGCCGAGGTAGTGCGCGGGATGATTGCAGACCTGTTTGAGTCTGGTCAGCGCTGCCAGTACGGCGCCGCGCCGGGCCATGTTCACCGCGGTCGAACCCGTTGCGCGCGAGGCCTTCAGCTGCGCGAGCATATCGTCGACGACGGCCTGGTACAGCGCTGCCTGTTCGGCGGTGAGGTTGGCCCGCACCGTCATCTCGAACTTCTCGGGCAGATCGGAGATGACCGAGGGATCGGTCTTCACCCGGCGCAGAACGAAGGGCGCGGTGATGGAGCGCAGGCGGCTCACCGCGTTCTCGTCGTGCTCACGTTCGATCGGCACCGCGAAGCGGGAATGGAATTCCGACGGCTTACCCAAGATGTCGGGAGCGGCGAAATCGAGAATCGAACGTAATTCCTCGAGTCGGTTCTCCACCGGTGTTCCGGTGAGCGCCAGGCGATGCCGTGCCCCGACCGCCCGGGCCGCGCGGGCCTGGCGGGTGGCGGCGTTCTTGATGTGCTGAGCCTCGTCCACCACCACTCGTTCCCACCGCTGTCGTTTCAATTCCTCGACGTCGCGGGCCAGCAGCGCGTAGGTGGTGAGTACGAGATCCGAATCACGCACGGCCGCATCGAATTCCGCGCCGGATCGCCGCCCCGGGCCGTGGTGGACCAGCACCCGCAGGCCGGGGGCGAAGCGTTCGGTCTCCCGCTGCCAGTTGCCCACCACCGACATCGGGCAGACCAGCAGGGTCGGCGCCGGGGCGCAACCCCTTGTGGCGGACTCTCTCTCGTGCACCAGTAGAGCCAGCACCTGTACCGTCTTGCCGAGACCCATATCGTCGGCGAGGATGGCACCGCAGCCCAGGCGGTTCATCGTCGCCAGCCATGACAGCCCGCGCAGCTGATAGGGGCGCAGCTGCGCCTTCAACCCGGCGGGTGGTTCGACGGGATCACCGGTGTGGACGCCGTCGAACAGTTCGCGGACCCAGCCGGTGGCGGTCACCTCCTCGATCGGGACATTGCGGACCTGGGTGGCCGCGATCTCGCCGAGCAGTTGGGTCAGTGTCGCGGGACGGTCGTCGGTGCGGCCCTCCAGATAGGCCGCGGCAGCGGTCAGACTGCGCTGATCGGCCTGGACCCATTGACCGCGCAGCCGGACCAGATCGGATTTGGCCTGGATCAACCGGCTCATCTCCTCGGCGGTGAGCACGGTGTCACCGAGTGCCAGCTCCCACCGATAGGACAGCAGTCCGCTCAGCCCGACCGCGGTCTCGGTGGCGGCCGGTGACCGCACCCGCAATCGCATGGTCGGCGAGACGATGCGCCATGCCCGCGGCAGCATGAGCTGGACCCCGGCCTCGCGCAGCGCGTTCGCGCCATGCGCCACCAGTTCCTGCACGACCGGAGTCGGCAGCAGGAAATCCATCCCGTAGGGATCACGCGGCACCTGCTGCAGGCGCGGATAGGCCTGGACGGCCGCGGCCACCCTGTCGCCCGCCAGCCGGATCAGGGCCGGATCACCCTGGATCGGAACAGGTTGCGGTGCTTCACCTTCCGAACGCAGACAGACCTCGAGGCGCCACAGCGCGGCCATCGCCTGCGGGTCGTCGTCGGGATCGTCGTCGGGTTCCAGCAGTCGCAGCACCAGATCGGGTTCACCGGCGGTGAGGCTGGTGCGCCACTGCTCGAGGACCGAGGCGACCCGATGGGAGCCCGCGTCCAGGGGCACATCGGCGACCAGCGCGGCCAGCAGCGGATGGGCGGGTTCGCGGGTGTAGAGCTCCATGCGGGTCAGCGGATCGGCGAGTTCGGTGACCAGGTCCTCGAGCACCGCCGTCGCGGACCGGGCGTCCGGTACGCGCAGTGCCGGGGGCATCGCCGCGGCGAGTTCGGCGAGCCACGCACGCTGTCGCTGCCCGCCGACCAGCCGCCAGCGCACCCACCACTCACCGTCGGCGCGATGCAGTTCGGGCACGATCCGCCCCGCCCGCACCCAGCGCCGCACTCCGCGCGCCACGTGGGCGAGGTACCGCAGGTCCGCGGCGACCAGGCGCTCGGGCAGTGGCTGGGTGAGCACCCGGGCCGCGACCGCCGGTGCCGTCGCGTGGCCGCGCACCTCCGCGACCTGGGGCCCGGCGGAACCCGCGAGCAGTACCCGGGCCCGATGCCGGAAGCGAGCCGTACGCGCGATCTCCCCGAGCGGATCGGGAAGATCGGCGAACTCCGCCGCGGCGGGCGTGCCGTCGGAGCCGGGCAGGCGCCACAGCACCAACCCGGACCCGGGCGACCACAGACCGTGCAGCATTCCCCCATCCAATCAGCCGGTACCGACAACCGGGCCCGGGGCCGTCGGCTCGGCACGCGTCCCTCCGTTCCCGGGCGACGAGCACCACCGCGGGGCGGATCGAACAGCGTTTTCGGGCCGACGCACCCCGTCCAGCAGATTCCGGCCACTTCTGGTCGGCGGTGCACAGTAGATCTGGCATATGCGATGGGGATGGATCGCCGGGGCGGCTCGGATACTGGCCGGGGTGGCAGTCGTGGTTGTGGCCGGGTGCGCGACGTTCACCGGTCCGCCGCCCGCTCCGGGCAGCCCGACTCGGGCTCGGCTCGAGGAGCTGCTGGGCCTCGTGCGGGTGGTGCCGAATCGCCCGCATCCGGGCGGATACGACCGGGACTGCGGGGCGCGACGCGGCTGCGTCTTCGGTCCGGCCTGGTCCGACGATCACGATGGGCCCGGCGGGCACGACGGCTGCGATTCTCGCAACAGCGTGCTGGCCGGGCAGCTGCACGAGGTCAGATTCCGGCCCGGTACGCACGACTGTGTCGTGGTCGCGGGCACGCTGTACGACCCGTACACCGGCCGCCGGATCGGATTCGATCGTGCCCGCGCCCGCGAGGTGCAGATCGATCACGTGTATCCGCTGGCCGCGGCCTGGGATATGGGAGCGGCCGGCTGGCCGGTCGCGGCCCGCATGCGCTTCGCCAACGACATCGAATTCAATCTGCTGGCGGTCGACGGGCCCACCAATATGAACAAGAGCGACCGAACTCCCGCCGACTGGCTACCGCCCGCTCGCGCGTATCGCTGTTTCTACGCCGGGAAATACCTCACCACGGCCGCCCGATACGAGCTGCCGATCAGCGCCGGTGACCGTTCGGCGCTGGCACGGGTGGCGAGGAGTTGCCCGTGACTCGAGCTCCGCGCGTATCGGGCGGGACCGGCACCGCACACCGAAACGATCCCGGTGCCGCCTCAGTCCGCTTCCTCCTCCAGGCGCGTCAACAGCCGCCGTGCCGCGGCGCGCAGTTCCGCGGGGTCATCGCGCACTCCGAGCAGACGCAGGGCGGCGTCGGGGATGGCGGTCCGCGCGGAGTCCGGTGCCTCGCCCTCGTCGGAACGGATATTGATCGCCGTCTCCACGATTCGGAACGGCAGCACCTGGGCGCCGGGCACACCGGCCGGACCCGCCGCCTCGATCGCGGCCGCGGCCAGCTCCTCGTAGTGCCGGCGCAACCGGGCGCGTCGGCGGCGGAACTCGGCGAACCGCTCGTCACGCAGTTCCGGAAGCAGATACAGGGCACCGAGATTCCATTTCGACAAGCACAGCTGACCGACATCGGCCCATGCCAGCGCGTAGAGGCGTATCGCGGCGGGTGCGGTGTCGGCGAGCAACCGGCCGGCCAGATCCAGTGGCGCGGTGATGGTCTCGGCGAGCAGTGCGTCGAGGATGTCGTCCTTGGCGGCGAAGTGGTGATACAGCGAGGCCTGCCGGATACCGACGGCGTCGGCGATGCCCCGGGTGGAGGTGCTTCCGTATCCGTTGGCGGTGAACAATTCGGCTGCCGCATCCAGGATTTCGGCGCGCGGCGTCCCCCCGCGGCGGCTGCGCTGATCGGCACGGGGGCGCCCCGGCCCGAGATGTGTCACCGCCTCATCGTGCCACCGAGCCTGCGCGCGAACCTCTCGCACCGCCGCTCACCTGCGGTTGTGAAATATCTGTCACTCGATAGAAATCGCGGCAACACAGAAGTTACGCGCGTTACCGCAAGCGATACACAACGGTCACCGAAAGCGCGATCCCGGCCGCAAAACTGTCAAGCGATAGATATTGAGCGCCACGCCGGAGGACCGCACATGGCCATCGCCCTGGATCCACCCCCGCAATCCACACCCGACAGCGCCGACCTGGAACGGTTCGGCTATCAGCCGGTGCTGCATCGCAAGCTGGGCCGCTACGCCTCGTTCGCGGCGGGCTTCTCCTTCGTCTCGATTCTCACCACCATCTTCCAATTCTTCGGGTTCGGTTACGGATTCGGCGGCGGCGCATTCTTCTGGACCTGGCCGATCGTGTTCGCCGGACAGTTCCTGGTCGCTCTCAACTTCGCGGAACTGGCCGCGCGCTACCCGATCTCGGGCTGCATCTACCAGTGGTCGCGCCGGCTCGCCGGAGAGTTGGTGGGCTGGTTCGCGGGCTGGATGATGATCATCGCGCAGATCGTCACCGCCGCGGCGGCTGCGATCGCGCTGCAGGTGGTGCTGCCCTCGATCTGGAGCGGATTCCAGCTGATCGGCACCGAGACCGCGCTCACCTCCACCGACGGCGCGACCAACGCCGTACTGCTGGGCAGCATTCTGCTGGTGGTCACGACCGTGATCAATGTGATCGGCATCGATCTGATGGCGCGGATCAACTCGATCGGCGTCACCGTCGAGATCGTGGGTGTTCTCGCCGTCATCGCGTTGTTCTTCACCCACACCGAACGTGGCGCCGATGTCGTGCTGCACACCGATCAAGCCACACCCGGGCCGTACTGGGCGGCATTCCTGGTGTCCGGGCTGATGGCCGCCTACGTCATGGTCGGATTCGATTCCGCCGGTGAGCTTTCCGAGGAGACGAGGAATCCGCGCCGGGTGGCACCACGCACCATCCTGCTGGCACTGTCGGCCTCGGCCCTCGGCGGCGGTCTGCTGCTGCTCGGCGCGCTGATGGCCGCCCCGAGCGTCAGCGACGGCAGATTGGCCGCCGACGGGCTCGCCTATGTGATCACCGCGAAGCTCGACAGCCCCGCCGGCACCGTCCTGCTGGCCTGCGTCGCGATAGCGATCACCGTGTGCACCTTGGCGATTCAGACCGCCGGCTCCCGGCTGATCTTCTCGATGGCACGCGATGACCGGCTGCCGTTCTCCGCCCGCCTGGCCAGGGTGCACCCCCGCTTCGGCACACCGGTGCTGCCCGCGGTGGTCATCGGCGTACTCGCGGTCGCGCTGCTGGTGGTCAATCTCGGCAACGCCGCGTTGTTCGCGACCCTCGCCAGTGTGTGCATCGTGACGCTGTACATCGCGTATCTGCTGGTCACGGTTCCACTGCTCATCCGGCGTCTGCGCGGCCTGCCCGCCGCCGAACCCGGCCTGTTCTCCCTCGGCCGCTTCGGCATCCCGGTGAATCTGCTGGCGGTGGTGTGGGGAATCGCCATGGCGGTGAATCTGGCCTGGCCGCGATCGGAGGTCTACACACCCGACGGCGGCAGCTGGTGGATGCTCTGGGCCGCACCACTTTTCCTGATCCTGACCATCGTGGTGGGCGCGGCCGTGCACCGCGGTGTCACCCCCGGGCCCGCTCCGGCCGAATCCCGGCCCGCACCGCAACCCGCCTGACCCCGCCCGTCCCGCCCGCGAGGAGTTCCCATGTCCGACACCGCATCCACCACCTCCGCCCGCGCACACGCGAGATCACAGGCAGCGGCGGCGATCGTCGCCGGCCCCGCGCTGCCGGAATCGGTCGACCGCTCGGAAATCACCTTCGCACAACGTGTTCCGGCCGACGGGTATACCACCGCGGTACTCGGCCGGGGCACTCGCATCCGGCTCGGCGACCCGGACGGCCGCGCCTGTGCGCATGTGCTGTTGCTGCGCGCCGAGGCACCGTGGGAACGGCTGAATGTCGCAGATACCGTCAAGGTCCCGTGGCAGGCGTACCTGGGTCCCGGACATCCACTGCTGTCGGATCAGGGGCGGGTGCTGGCCACGGTCGTCTCCGACAGCTCGGGCCGGCACGACGCGCTGTGTGGTCCGACCGCACACGTGCGCGCCACACTCCGGGTGGCCGGTGCGAAACACGGGCTCACACCACGCGATATCGGCCCGACGCTCTCCTTCTTCCGCGGCGTCCGGGCCGGCGCCGACGGTGGGCTCACCGCCACCGGTAATGCCGGTCCGGGCCGCGCGGTCGAACTGCTGATTCATCTGCCGCTGACCGTTCTGATCGCCAATGGCGCCCACCCGCTCGACGAACGCCCCACGACCGCACTGGATGTCGTCGCCTGGCGCGCCGCCGAGCCGCACGGGCCCGGCAACGACGATCCCGAATACCGGCGCGCCGTCGAGAACACCGAACAGGCCTGGCTGGCCGCTCACGATCTGGAGACCGTCGCATGAACAGCACTGCCGAACGCACCGTGGTACTGGACGAGACGGTGGCCGCCTGCGCCCCCTGGTCGGCGATCGTCGCCGCGGGGCATCAACTGGAGATCATCGATCTGCACGGCAATCAGGCGGTCGACTGCCTGCTCTATTCGGCCGCCGACCACACCGACCGCTACAGCGCCCAGGTCACCGTCGCGGCGCAGCGCAATATCTTCCTGACCACCGGGAGCGTCCTGCGCGCCGAATCGGGGACCCCACTGATGACGGTCGTTGCCGACGATGTCGGCAACCACGACACCATCGCCGGTGCGTGTTCCCAGGAGTCCAACACCCTGCGCTACGGTCACCACACCCGCCACCAGCACGCCTGTGTGGAGAACTTCCTGACCGCGGCACTGGAGTGGGGTCTGGGCAAGCGGGACCTGGTCTCGAACATCAACTGGTTCATGAACGTTCCGGTCGAGGCCGACGGGACGCTCGGCATCGTCGACGGTCTGTCCGCGCCGGGCAAATCGGTGACCCTGCGCGCCGAGATCGACACGCTGGTCCTGGTGTCCAACTGCCCGCAGATCAACAATCCCTGCAACGGATTCGAGCCGACCCCGGTCCGGATGGTGGTGTCGCGATGAGTACCGTACAGCTCGAGAAGGGCGTGGTCGGCGCCACCGATATCGACGGCTCGGCGATCGAGGTCCTGCGCCCGGGAATGCTGACCACCGTGCAGGATTGGCCGGGCAGAGTCGGCTACTGGAATGTCGGCGTCCCGCCGTCGGGCCCGATGGACGATCTGTCGCTCCGGCTCGGCAACCGCGCACTCGGCAACGACGAGGGTGCCGCCGGACTGGAATGCACACTGGCTGGGCCCGCATTGCGGTTCGGCGTCGCGACATCGGTCTGCGTCACCGGCGCTCCCGCCACGGTGACGGTCGACGGCCGGCCGGTCCGGCAGTGGCGCACGGTCGTGGTTCCCGCCGGTGCGGTACTCGACATCGGCGCGATCCACGGACCCGGTATGCGAACCTATGTGCTGATCGCGGGCGGGCTGAACCTACCCGAATACTTGGGCAGCACAGCCACTTTCACACTCGGACGATTCGGTGGCGGAACCGGCGCCGCCCTGCGCTCCGGCGACCGCCTACCGCTCGGTGCGCCTCCGAGGCGGATCGGCTCCGGGGTGCCGATGGCCGATCAACCGGTGCTGTCGCATCGCTGGGAGCTCGCGGTCACCGAGGGCCCGCACGGCGCGCCGGAGTTCTTCACTCGCGAGGATATGAACACCCTCCTCGGCACGGATTACGAGGTCCATTTCAATTCCGACCGGACCGGCGTGCGGCTGATCGGACCGAAGCCACGGTGGGCGCGCACCGACGGCGGCGAGGCCGGGCTGCATCCGTCCAACATCCACGACACCGCGTATTCCGTGGGAGCCCTGGATTTCACCGGAGACACCCCGATCCTGCTCGGCCCCGACGGTCCCAGCCTGGGCGGATTCGTCTGTCCCGTCACGGTCGTCGCCGCGGAACGGTGGAAGCTGGGACAGCTCTGCCCCGGGGACACCGTGCGCTTCGTACCGGTGCGGGCCGATCGGGCGGCCTCGATCCGCGCGCTGGGACCGGCCCGGCGCGCGGACTGGCCCATCGTCCTGTCCGACGGCGGCGATGGGGACGACGGCATCATCGCCCGCGCCGAGGCCGACGACACCACCTCGATCACCTACCGCCGCGCCGGTGACGACGGCATCCTCGTCGAATACGGCGATATGACCTTGGATCTCGGTCTGCGGGCACGCGTGCACGCCCTGCATCACCATCTGCTCGAACATGCCGAGCCCGGTATCACCGAGCTGACACCCGGCATCCGCTCGCTCCAGATCCGCTTCGACCCGCAGCGGCTGTCACGCCCGAAACTGCTGCAGCTCCTCAGCGAGGCGGAGTCGGCGGTGCCCGCGGCCACCGAGCTCGTGGTGCCCAGCCGCACCGTCCATCTGCCGCTGTCCTGGGACGATCCGGCCACTCGCGAGGCGATCACCCGGTACATGCACGGCGTGCGCGCCGATGCGCCGTGGTGTCCGTGGAATATCGAGTTCATCCGCAGGATGAACGGATTATCCACGGTCGCAGATGTTTTCGACACCGTCTTCGCGGCCGAGTACCTGGTGCTCGGACTCGGTGACGTCTACCTGGGTGCGCCCGTGGCCACCCCCACCGATCCCAGGCACCGGCTGGTCACCACCAAATACAATCCGGCCCGCACCTGGACCCCGGAGAACGCGGTCGGGATCGGTGGCGCATACCTGTGCATCTACGGGATGGAGGGTCCCGGCGGGTATCAGTTCGTCGGGCGCACCACGCAGGTCTGGAATCACCGCAGTTCCGGCCGGGACGAAAATCCCTGGTTGCTCCGATATTTCGATCGTATCCGCTGGTATCCCGTCGGCGCGGAGGAACTGCTGGACATGCGTGCCGACATCGCCCGCGGTGGTGGCGAACCACGCATCGAGGAGGGCGAGTTCCGGCTCGCCGACCATCGCGAATTCCTGGCCGCGAACTCCGAGTCGATCGCCGGCTTCCGCGCGCGACAGGCGGAAGCCTTCGCGACCGAACGGAATTCGTGGCGTGCCGCCGGTGAGCTGTCCGAACGAGATTGAGGGTGGACGACCTATGAGCATCTGGATTCATCGCCTCGACCCCGGCACCGACGCCACGACCGGCGCCCTCGCCGGTCTGCGCCTGGCGGTCAAGGACAATGTCGACGTCGGCGGGGTACCGACCACCGCGGGCTGCCCCGGCTATTCCTTTGTGCCGCAGCGTGATGCGCCCGCGGTGGCGGCGCTGCGGTCCGAGGGGGCGGTGGTGGTCGGCAAGACCAATCTCGACCAGTTCGCCACCGGCCTGGTCGGCACCCGGTCGCCCTACGGTGCGGTATCGGATTCCCGCCGTCCGGAATTCATCTCCGGCGGGTCGAGTTCCGGCTCGGCGGTCGCGGTCGCGACAGGTGCCGCCGATATCGCCATCGGCACCGACACTGCCGGGTCCGGCCGGATTCCGGCGGCGCTGCAGGGCATCGTGGGTATCAAGCCGACCGTCGGGGTGATCTCCACCGAGGGTGTGATTCCGGCCTGCCGTTCCTATGACTGTGTCACGATCTTCGCCACCGATCTCGGCACGGCCGATCGCGCGATGGGTGTCATGGCCGCGGGCGCCCCCGACCGGCCCTGGCCCAGCGAGTTCCGCCTGGCGGCCCCACCACGTCCCACCGTCGCGGTCTTCGCCGAACTGCCCGGATTGGATCCGCAGTGGCGCACCGCCTTCGAGCGGACGGTAACGACCCTGCGGCAGCGCGGTGCCACCATCGTCGAGATCGATCCGGCACCGTTCCTGGCCGCTGCGCGTCTGCTCTACGACGGCGCGCTCGTCGCCGAAAGATACGCTGCGGTAGGCGAATTCGTCGATGCGAACCCCGACGGGGTCGATCCGACCGTGGGCGGCATCATCCGGGCGGCGAAGGACATTCCCGCGCACCGGCTGGTTGCCGACCGCGCCGAGCTCGAACGGTTGCGTACCCAGGCGATGGCGGCACTGTCGGGCGCCGACGCGCTGCTCGCCCCGACCGCACCGGCCCATCCGACGATCGCGGCGGTCGCCGCCGATCCGGTCGGTGTCAATTCCCTGATGGGCACCTACACCAACTTCTGCAATCTGTTCGATCTGTGCGCGGTGGCGGTACCGTCCGCGAGCGCGGGTGAATCCTGTTTCGGGGTAACCGTTTTCGCCCGCCCGTTCGAGGATGCCGTGGCAGCCGACCTCGCCGCGCTGATCACCGGCTCCGACCCGATCGCACGGCCGTGGCCACTGGCCGCCGCACCGCCGTGCGAACTGATCGTCTTCGGCGCGCATCTACGCGGCCAGCCGCTGGAACACCAGTTGCACGCGCTGGGCGCGCGCTGGGCAGGCGAGGTCAGCACCGCACCGGCCTATCGGCTCGCGGCGCTGGACACCACACCACCGAAACCCGCCGTCACCCGATGCGAGGGTGGTGTGGCGGTCGCGGGCGAACGATGGCTGCTGTCGCCGGCGGCACTGGGGCGCTTCCTGGCGAATCTGCCCGCTCCCATGCAGCTCGGTGCGGTGGAACTCGACGACGGCAGCTGGCACACGGCATTCGGGTGCGACGGCGAGGCGGCGGCCGCGGGTAAGGACCTCAGCGAATACGGCAGCTGGCGAGCGGCGCTGGCAGCCGGCGCGGTCGGGTAGCGGCTGTCGAAACGGCCGCCCCGGTCAGTCCAGGGCGGTGGCGACCGGTCGCTCCGGATCACTGGACCATTGCGACCACGATCCGGGGTACAGCGCGGCAGATACGCCGGCCACCGACAGGGCGGCGATCTGATGGGCCGCGGTGACTCCGGATCCGCAGTACACCGCCACCGGGCCGGATCCCAGTCCGGAGAAGCGCTCCCGCAACTGTTCGGGGGACTTGAACGTCCCCTCTGAGGTGAGGTTGTCCGATGTCGGCACGCTCACCGCACCGGGAATGTGCCCGGCCCGCGGATCGACCGGCTCGACCTGGCCCCGATAGCGTTCACCGGCTCGCGCGTCCAGCAGCGCACCGGACCATTCGGCGACCTCGTCGGCCTGCACGACGGGCATGTTGCCCGGCCGCACCACCACATCACCGGGTACCGGATCGGATTCGCTGCCGGTGGCCAGTTCGCCACCGTCGCGCTGCCACGCGGGCAGGCCGCCGTCCAGGATGCGCACATCGCCGACCCCGGCCCAGCGCAGCAGCCACCAGGCCCGTGCCGCCGACATTCCGCCGGTGGCGTCGTAGACGACGGTGGGCTGCCCGGCGCGCAGGCCCCAGCTGCGCGCGCACCGCTGCAGATGCTCCGGTGCGGGCAGGGGATGGCGGCCGTGCGCGGGCGATGGCGGCGCGGCCAATTCGGTCTCCAGATCGACGAATACGGCGCCGGGGATATGGCCTGCCAAATAGTGCTCGGGCCCGTCGGGATCGCCCAGCGCCCAGCGCACATCCAGCAGGTGCACCTGGCAATCGGTGTCCGACAGCGTATTCCGCAGTTCCTCGGGCGAAATCAATACGGCGGCCAATCCCGGCTCCTCTACCAGAGACATACCCCTGACGCGAACGGTTTCAGCCTACGACACCGCGCGTGCCGGGGACGGCGCACCGGGGACACCGGAATCATCGCGATTCGCGCCCGGGTACTCGGGCACCGGCCCCGGATCGCGGCCGTGCGGGCCCGCCGGACCGGCTGCGGCATCCGGGGTGGGTCGCGGTGCGAGCACCCACCGCACCAGCAGACCGGCCACCACCGCCCAGAACGCCGCGCCGATTCCGAAGACGGCGATGCCGGAGGCCGAGACCAGGAAGGTGACCGTCGCCGCGGTGCGATGGCCGGCGGGCCCGAGGGCAGCGGTCAGCGCCGACCCGAATGTCGCAATCAGGGCAAGTCCGGCAACGGTTTCCAGCACTCCGGTGGGTGCGGCCGCGGCGAGGGCGACCAGTGCCGCCGACGCTGGGGCGAGAACCAGATAGCAGCCCCCGGCGGCCATCGTCGACCACCAGCGCCGGCGCGGATCGGGATGGGCCGACGGCGCGGCCGCCAGCGCCGCGCTGATCGCGGCCAGATTGATCGCATGCCCGCCCGCCGGCGCCCCGGCGATGGTCCCGAGCCCGGTGACCGTCATCGACGCCCGCCACGGCACCCGATATCCGAATGAACTCATCACCGCGACGCCGGGCAGATTCTGCGCGGCCATCGTCACCACGTACAGCGGCACCGCGATACCGATCATCGCCTGCCAGCTCCAGTGCGGCACAGTCCATTCCAGCTTGGGGACCAGATCCGCCGCCCGCACACCGTGATGCCCGGCCACCATCGCGATCGCGGCCGCGACCACCGCGGTGCCGAACGCGCCCGGCACCGCCCAGCGGCTCGCGAAGCGCTGCAGTACCAGCCACACCACCAGCACCGGCACCACCACCGCGGCACTCGAGGTGGTCAGGGCGCGCAACGGCGCCAGGCACAGCGGCAGCAGGACACCCGCCAGCATGGCCTGTGCGACCTCGACCGGGATCGCCGTGATCACACGGCCCAGCCGGGACCAGAGACCGGTCAGCACGATCAGTACCCCGGTCGCGGCGAACGCTCCGACAGCGGCGGGCCAGCCGCCGGTGACGGCACCGGCACCGGCGAGCAGCGCCGCGCCGGGAGTGGACCAGGCCAGGGTGATGGGCAGTCGATACCGCACACCCAGCACCCACATCCCCAGCGCCTGCGTGACACAGACGGCCAGCAGACCCGATGCCGCCTGAGCCGGACTGGCCCCGACCGCGGTCAATCCTGCGAGCACCACGGCCCACGAACTGGTGAAACCCACCGCCGCCGCGATGACCCCGGCACCGACCGCCTGCGCCCGGCCACCACTGGCGGCTGCCGGAGCGTGCTCGTTTCCCGGTTCGGGATCGGATGTCGTACGGGATTTCGGAGCGCCAGCAGTCACCGGGTCATTCTCACGAGCCGCTGGCCTCCCGGTCAGCAGCCAATCCTCGGAAACTGGCCCGAAATTCGCGACGCGTCCGGCCGGCCGTCAGCCGGCACTCCCCGCACTGTCCGCAGCCGCGGCGTCCGCACCCGCCAGCCGCCGCAGCAGTGGCGCCGTGCGCGGGCCCACCAGCTGCTGCATCACCAGCGCCATATTCGTCCGCTCCACCCCCGCGATCTTCAGGATCGCACCGGTGATCCGATACAGATCATCGGCGTCGCGAGCGACCACCCGCACCGTCAGATCCGATGGACCGGTGGTTCCGCACACCTCGGTGACCTCGGGGATGTCCGCGAGCTCGGCCACGATGTCGGCCAGCCGATGCTGGTCGACCACCACCGCCACGAAGGCCGCCAGCCGGTACCCGAGCGCCCGCGGATCCACCCGGCGCTCGAATCCGGTCAGTACCCCACCGGCCTCCCAGCGCGCCAGCCGGGCCTGCACGGTGTTGCGCGACAATCCGAGCCGGGTGGCCAGTTCCACCCCAGTGGCCCGAGGGTTGGCAACCAGTTCCAGCAGCAGCCGGGCATCGGTGGAATCGAGCGCGGTCGGAGCAGTTTCGGCACTGGACATGTAGGTCAGTATGACAGTCCACCTCCGGGTTCGATCACGCATTCTGCTCAGTTCGAGTGTTAGTACTTGCGCAACTCGCTCAATCGTGGATGCTTTGTGTTACAGCACACTGCTGGCGAAACACCGATCCACCGGATCGCGAAACGCGGCGACCCCGCTCGCGACGACCGAGGAGGTGAAGGCTGTGGACGACACCACAACCAGGCACGACACCGGGACCACCCCCTATCCGGTACAACTGGTCCAGCCCGATGGGCGCCGGGTATTCGATCGCGACCACGCCGCACTGGTCGCCGATATCGGCCCGGACGAATTGCGCGCACTCTACGAGGATCTGGTGGTCACCAGGCGGATCGATGTCGAGGCGACCGCATTGCAGCGCCAAGGCCAGCTCGGCCTGTGGGCGCCCATGCTCGGCCAGGAGGCCGCGCAGATCGGCTCGGCCCGCGCCCTGCACACCGACGACTACGTGTTCTGCAGCTATCGCGAGGCGGGCGTGGCCTACGCCCGCGGCGTGGATCCGACCCTGATCACCCGTTTGTGGCGTGGTGTGGCGCACTCCTGCTGGGATCCGGACGAGATCAACATGACCAATCCGGCCATCGTGGTCGGCTCCCAGGGACTGCACGCCACCGGATACGCCTACGCGGCCCACCTCGAAGGCGCGGAGATCGCGGTGGTCACGTATTTCGGCGACGGCGCCACCAGTCAGGGCGATATCGCCGAGGCCCTCGGCTTCGCCGCGTCCTGGAGCGCGCCGGTGGTGTTCTTCTGCCAGAACAATCACTGGGCCATCAGTGAGCCGGTGCAGCTGCAGAGCCAGACCCCGATCGTGCGCCGCGCCTACGGCTACGGGATTCCCGGTGTCCAGGTCGACGGCAACGATGTGCTGGCCGTGCTGGCGGTGACCAGGCAGGCGGTCGCGCGGGCGCGCGCCGGTGGCGGACCGTCGTTCATCGAGGCGATCACCTACCGCATGGGCCCGCACACCACCGCCGACGATCCCACCCGGTACCGCTCGGCGGCGGAGACCGAACTGTGGCAGCGCCGCGATCCGATCGACCGGATGCGCCGGCTACTCGAGCGAGAAGATCTGTGGGACGGCGATTTCGAGCGCCGGGTCACCGAGCGCGCCGATGCCGTGGGCACCGCGGTCCGTACCGCCACCATCGATATGCCCGATCCGGACCCGATGCGATTGTTCGATCACGTCTACACCACCGATCACCCCCTCGTCGCCGCCGAGCGCGACGAATACGCCGGATACCTGGCGGGTTTCGAGGAAGGAGTCCGGCCATGATGACCACCTTCGCGGCTGCGCTGAACACCGGAATGCGCCGGGCACTCGAGGACGACCCCAAGGTCGTGCTGATGGGCGAGGACATCGGCCGGCTGGGCGGGGTGTTCCGGGTGACCGACACCCTGCAGAAGGACTTCGGCGACAACCGCGTCATCGATACGCCGCTGGCCGAATCCGGCATCATCGGAACGGCTTTCGGGATGGCTCTGCGCGGTTTCCGGCCGGTCTGCGAGATCCAGTTCGACGGCTTCGTCTATCCCGCCTTCGATCAGATCGTGTCCCAGGTCGCCAAGATCCACTACCGCACCGAAGGGAAGGTACGCGCCCCCATCACGATTCGCATCCCGTTCGGTGGCGGCATCGGATCGGTCGAACATCACTCGGAGTCGCCGGAGGCATATTTCGCCCACACCGCCGGTCTCCGGGTCGTCTCCCCGAGCAACCCGCAAGATGCCTATCTCCTACTGCGCCAGGCGATCTCGTGCGACGATCCGGTGATCTTCTTCGAGCCCAAGCGCCGCTACTGGGACAAGGCCGATCTCGACTTCGCCGCCCTCGACACCGAGTCGCCGTCCCTGGACCGGGCCCGTATCCGCCGCCCCGGGCGCGATGCCACCATCGTCGCCTACGGCGGCATGGTCGACACCGCCCTGACCGCGGCCGAAATCGCGGCCGGTGAGGGACATTCACTCGAGGTCGTCGACCTGCGCAGCCTGTCGCCGATCGATTTCGGCACCATCGAGGAATCGGTGTGCCGCACCGGCCGGCTGATCGTCACCCACGAGGCACCGGTCTTCGCCGGACTCGGGGCGGAGATCGCCGCCCGCGTCTCCGAGCGGTGCTTCTACCATCTCGAGGCACCGGTACTGCGCGTCGGAGGCTTCGACATCCCGTATCCCCCCGCTAAGCTCGAACGGCACCACATGCCCGACCCCGACCGCATTCTCGAGGCGGTCGATCGAACGCTCGCGATTTCGGCCTGACCGCATTTGCAGACAGAGGTGCCCGTTGGAAGAACCAGCAGACCCCGCAGAACCCGCAGCAGACAACCACATCCTCGAATTCCGCCTGCCCGATCTGGGTGAGGGACTGACCGAGGCCGAACTCATCTCGTGGTCGGTCGCGGTCGGCGACACCGTCGAACTCAACCAGACCATCGCCGAGGTGGAGACCGCCAAGGCTCAGGTGGAGCTGCCATGCCCGTTCTCCGGGCGGGTCACCGAATTACTGGCGCGACCGGGCGATACGGTCGCGGTCGGCGCACCCTTGATCCGGGTGCGCAGCGACGCGGCGGTCGAACCTCCGCCGGTCACCGAGACCCGGCAGTCGGTGCTGGTCGGATACGGGCCGGATGCCGAATCGCCCACCCGGCGCCGTCGTCCGGCCTCGAAAAACGGTACCAGCGCACCACATTCGGATACGGCCACCACCGATCCCATCCCGCCGGAGTTTCCCGGCCGACCACCGGCCACTCCGGCGGCCCGGCAACTGGCCCGGGAACTCGGTATCAACATCGCCTTCGTGGCCGGATCCGGTCCGGGGGGCGCGGTGACGGTCGAGGATGTGCGCCATGCCGTGCCGGTCTCGCAGCCGCCGCGCCGTGCGAAGCCCGAGGAGGAGTCCCCGGACGCGCCACGCCGCACACCCCCGCCGGTGCCGACCATGCGGCCCGACGGCGGGATCATCCGCCCCACCCCCAGCGAGCGCGAGACCCGGACCCCCGTCAACGGCGTACGCAAACGCATCGCGGCCGCCATGACCGCCAGCGCCCGGACCATTCCGCAGGCCAGTGCCTTCGTCACCACGGATTTCACGGCCTCGATGGAACTGCTCGACCATCTGCGCAGCACCGATTCCTTCACCGGCCTGTCCCTGACCCCGCTGGCCCTGGTCGCGAAGGCGACACTGGCCGCGATGGCCGAATTCCCCGGTATCAACTCCTGCTGGGACGAGGAAGCCAAGCAGATCGTCACCAAGCACTACGTCAATCTCGGCATCGCGGTGGCCACCGATCGCGGCCTGCTGGTGCCCAACATCAAGGAGGCGCAGTCGCTGAGCCTGCGCGAGCTGTGCCGCGAGATCGGCTGGCTGGCCGATGTGGCGCGGGCGGGTTCGGCGACACCGGCCGATCTGCGCGGCGGCACCTTCACCATCAGCAATGTCGGCGTCTTCGGCGTCGATACCGGGGTGCCGCTGGTCAATCCGGGCGAGGGCGCGATCCTGTGCCTGGGCTCGATCCGCAAACGGCCGTGGGTGTACCGCGACGAACCGGCGATCCGCTGGATCACCACCCTCGGCGTGAGTTTCGATCACCGCATGATCGACGGTGAGCTGGGCGCCCGGTTCCTGTCCACGGTCGCGGCGCTGCTCGAGGATCCGCTGACCCTGCTGGGCCGGATCTGAGGCGCGCTACTCGCCCGCTGCCACCAGTGTGGCCGCGGCGGTCCGGATGACCGGCGGGATCTCGACGGATTTGCGACTCACACGGTCGACGTAGACGTGCACGAAGGAACCGGTGGCGGCCAGTTCCAGTGTCTCGTCCGGATTCGCGTTGTCCAGCACCCGGAATATCGCCAGCTCGTAGGTGATGCTGGACCGGCCGAGGCGAGAGATGCGCAATCCCACCCGCAGCTGATCAGGAAAGCTCAGCGACCCGAGGTACTGGCAGGAGGTCTGCGCCACCACACCGATCGCGGGCAGTTCCCGGATATCGGTGCCGGTCGCCGCCATCAGCCAGGCATTGACCGCAGTGTCGAAGTACGAGTAGTAGGTCACGTTGTTGACGTGGCCGTAGTGATCGTTGTCGGCCCAACGGGTCGGCACCGGCCAGAGCACCGGATACTCCTGCTGTGTGGTCACCGCCTCGACAATAGCGTCCGGAGCGACGCGGCCGGAGGCGGCAGCTCGCGTCACCACGCAGGACGCCGCGCAGGACGCCACCGAGCACAGCGTCCGCAGCGACACGGCCGGCGGCGGCTCGGCCTCATACCGGAACCGCGGACGGTGAACCCATTGCGCCGCCGAAACGTGTCGGTGGTAGGTCATACACTCGACTCGAAACCGGTTGAATCCGGAGCCCGTGCGGTCACGCCGACGATGCCGTGGCCGCTCGGGAGTACGGGGAGCCGCCGACCGAAGGCCGGCACCGCCGAATCGACGACGCTTCGACACACTCCTCCTCTCCGGATTCATCCCGGAGGCGCGGCGACGCGCGTCTCCGGTGATTCCCGCATCGGGGCGCAACAACACCGGTGCCGCACGGCGCCGGTAGTGCCGAGCGCCCCACGCTGCCCGGTACCGTCGGGCCGATGGACGCATCGGTGTCGGCGCGCCCGGACCGGCTCACCCGTCGCGCGCGGGCGGCGGTCTTCGCGGTGTTCGCGCTCAACGGGTTCCTGGCCGCCATGTGGGTCGTGCACATCCCCGCCATCACCGATCGCACCGGCGTCTCCCATGCCACATTGGGCCTGCTGATCCTGGTGATGGCCGGCAGTGGCATCGCCGGTATGCAGGCGGCCGGACCGCTGGCCGATCGGTTCGGCAGCCGGGTGCTGGTCGGCGTGGCCGTGGCCTGGCTGTCGGTGGCGGTTCTCGGTCCCGCCTTCGCCACCGGGCCGATCCAGCTGGCCGTCGCGCTCGCGATCTTCGGCTTCGGCAACGGAGCGCTGGACGTGTCGATGAACACGCAGGCCGTGCAGGTCGAACGGGCCTACGGCCGGCCCATCATGGCGGCCTTCCACGGGTTGTTCTCCTGTGGCGGCCTGGTCGGCTCGCTCGCCGGCGCCGCGGCCATGCACGCGGATCTGGATATTCGATCCACTTTCGCGGCCGCCGCGGTCATCGGCGTGGTGGCGATGACGGCGAGTGTTCCCCATCTGCTGGCACGCCCCATCACGACCTCGCGTTCCGAGGTCATATCCGAGCCGACCGCTCCCGCGGATCCGGTATCCCGCGGAATCCGAATGTGGTTGCCTCGCAATGTGCTGGCATTGGGCGCCGTGGCGTTCGCCCTGCTGATGGCCGAGGGCGTGGCCAACGACTGGAGCGCGCTGCAGACCCACGAACATCTCGATGTCGGCGATGCCACGGCCGCGCTGTCGTTCGGCGCGTTCTCCACCGCCATGACCATCGGGCGCTTCCGCGTGGATCGGGTCAGCGGGCGGTTCGGCCGCATCGCGGTGGTGCGGTGGGGGTCGCTCCTCGGCGCCGCCGGCCTGGCCGTGGTCATGGTCTCCTCCTGGCTTCCCTGCACCCTCGCCGGCTGGATTCTCGCGGGCCTGGGACTGGCCGGTGGGGTCCCTCAGATCTTCACCGCCGCGGGCAATCTCGGTACCGCCACCGCGGCCACCGACATGTCCAAGGTCTTCGGCCTCGGCTATCTCGGCTTCCTCGCCGGACCGTCCATCATCGGCTGGCTGGCCCAACTGACCTCCCTCACCGTCGCCTTCACCTTTCCGCTGATCGCGGTCCTGCTGTGCGCCACGTTCGCGGGAATCGTCGGTGAACCGGAACCCATTCTTGACCTTGAGGACAAAAACTCGTAGGGTTCATTCCATGGGACGACCGCGTAACTTCGACACCGACGCCGTGGTGGATCGGGCAATGGACGCGTTCTGGACCCACGGTTACGCCAACACCTCACCGGCACAGCTGGCGGAAGCCACCGGAATCGGAAAAGGCAGCCTGTACAACACATTCGGGAGTAAACGCGAGCTGTTCGAACGGGCGCTGGATCGGTACGACCGAATGGGCGCGCAGCTGGCCGGGGAATTCATGGCCCGGCCGGGGACGACGCGTGAATGCATCGGCGCGTTTCTGTCTTTTCTCGTGGATTCCGATGTGTCCCAGCCGGTTCGGCGCGGCTGCCTGGCCGTCAACACCATCTCGGAATTCTCCGGAACCGACACCGAGATCACCCGCGCCATACGCACCATGCAGGAACACACCACGGCGACCATGGCCGCCCGGATCGATCAGGGCCGGCGCGACGGCGATGTGGCACCGGACACCGATCCGCGCACTGCCGCCGAATTCCTGATGAACACCATCGCCGGCCTGCGCGTCATGGCCAAGACCAATGAGTCCGCGACCCTGCACCGCATCATCGACACCGCACTGACCACCCTTCGAATCCAGCCCTGACCGAGCCCCGCATCGACCGCGAGCCCGAAAACGGCGCGGTCACCTTCCGCGCACCCTAATTTTTGACCTGCAGTTCAAGAAAGGAACCATCATGGAACTCGGACTGACCGGCAAGACCGCCGTCGTCACCGGAGCGAGCCGCGGGATCGGCCTCGCGATCGCCGAGGCGTTGACCGCCGAGGGCGCACTGGTCGTCGGCGCGGCGCGCACCGTCTCACCGGAACTCGAAAAAGCCAGTGTCGCAGCGATTTCCGCCGATCTCGGCACCTCCGAGGGTGTCGGCACGCTGATCGAATCGGCGCTGCGGGAACTCGGCGGCATCGACATCCTGGTCAACAATGTCGGCGGGGGTGACGCGGATCGGATGCGGCTGGGCACATTCGCCGACATCACCGACGAGCAGTGGCGAAACCTGTTCGACCTCAACCTGTTCAGCGCCATCTGGACCACACGCGCGGCGTTGCCAAGCTTGCTCGAGCGCCGCGGTTCGATCGTGAACATCTCCTCGATCAACTCACGCCTGCCCGCGGCCGGACCCATCGGCTACAGCGAAGCCAAGGCCGCACTCACCTCGCTGAGCAAAAGGCTGAGTGAGGAATTGGCCCCGAGCGGCGTCCGGGTCAACACCGTCTCCCCCGGTGTCGTGGGCAGTCCACTGTGGCGCGATGCCAACGGCTTCGGTGCGAAAATCGCCGCGGCACAGGGCATATCCCACGAGGACCTGCTGGCGGGGATCAGCGACAGTTTCGGCATCTCCTCCGGGCGCATCTCCGAGCCCGAGGAGGTGGCCGCATTGGTGACCTTCCTCGCCTCCGAGCGCGCGGGCAATATCGTCGGCGCCGATTACGTGATCGACGGCGGAACACTCAAGGTCGCCTGAGGGTCGGAGTCCGGGAGCGGCCGCGGTGTGCTTGCGCCGCAGGCCGTTCCCGAGGGCGACGGCCCGCGCCGCGCGAGCGGGGTCAGGCCGGGATGTGCGGGGCGGCGGAGACCCGGCCGGTGACGGTCGACGTCATCTGTTACTCTGGCTTTAAACTTACCTAACTTAAGTAAGGTGTTGGATAGGACAGCCCTGTGCCGCGTTCCGAAGGAAGCCCCGATTCATCGGTGGATGCCGACTACATCATCGAGCTCGAGCGCGCCCTGACCCGGATCGCCCATCTGCTGACCCGCGCACGGCGCCACGATCGTACGATGGCTGCCGCCGGTGTCACCGTCGAGCGCGCGAATGTGCCGCTGTTGCGGATGCTCGCCGATGCCGCCGAGCCGATGCGCATGGGCGAACTCGCCGCGTGCCTGGATGTCGAGGCGCCGCATGTCACCCGGCAGATCCAGCGGCTGGAACGCACGGGTTATGTGCACCGGATACCGGACCCGGACGATCGGCGGGCACAGCGGGTGGGCATCACCGACGAGGGGCGGGCCACCCTGGACGCGATCCGCTCGGTCAGCCGCCGGCATATGCGGGATGCGCTGAGCGACTGGACCACCGAGGATCTACGGCAACTGGCGGCGTTGAATCACCGCATGGTCGACGATTTTCTCGCCAATGCCGAGCGCACCGAGACCGTCGAGCGGAAATGATCAGGACTCGAGCTTGCGCACCCGGATGTGGATATCGGGCCACGGCGGCCGCTTGATCACCGCGACCAGCGACAGTGTGGTCGCTACCAGACCGACGAAGATGCCCAGCAGCGCGATCGCGGTGTCATCGGTGACGGCATGCCAGGTTGCCTTACCGTCACCGATCGCGAACACACCCAGCGCTCGCTCGCGCCGCAGCCGGCCGGCCGGCCGTGTGACCGGGATGACCGTCACTCCCTCGGACGTCCGATACGGTGTGCCGTACACCGCCGAATCACCGGCGACCGCAGGCAGATCGAATTGTTCGCGCACCGTCATCTCGACCTCTTTCTCCTGTTCTGCCGCCCGTATCGAAGCCGTTCGGCGTTGCGGCCAGCCTAATGGGTCGGCCCCGCCGACGAGGACGGCCCGCGGCATGGGAAGCCGCGGGCCGTCGTCATTCTCCGGTCGGAGTGAGTCGTCCGGTCAGAGTGCTTTGAGTTCCTCGGTGACCGCGCCGACGGATTTCTTGGCGTCGCCGAAGAGCATCGAGGTGTGATCGGCGTAGAACAGCGGGTTGTCGATCCCGGCGAAACCGGAATTCATCGACCGCTTCAACACGATCACACTGTGCGCCTGATCCACATTCAACACCGGCATCCCGTAGATCGGGGACGAGGAATCCTCCCGGGCGGCGGGGTTGGTGACATCGTTGGCACCGATCACCAACGCGACATCGGTGCGGGAGAACTCGCCGTTGATGTCGTCCATTTCCTTGAGCGCGTCGTAGGACACCTCGGCCTCGGCCAGCAGCACGTTCATGTGACCGGGCATGCGGCCCGCGACCGGATGGATCGCGTACTTGACCTCGACACCCTTGGCCTCCAACAGACTGGCCATTTCCTTGACCGCGTGCTGGGCCTGCGCCACGGCCATCCCGTACCCGGGCACCACGATCACCTGATTCGCATACGCCATCTGAATCGCGGCATCCGCGGCACTGGTGGCCTTGGCCTGTTTCTGCTCGCCACCGGACGCGCTGGGAGCCGAGCCGCCACCACCGAAACCACCCGCGACGATCGCGGGGATGGACCGGTTCATGGCCTTGGCCATCAAATTGGTGAGGATCGTGCCGGACGCACCGACGATCATGCCCGCCACGATCATCGCCGTATTGTTCAACGCCAGACCCGCGGCCGCGGCCGACAATCCGGTGAGCGCGTTGAGCAGCGAGATCACCACCGGCATATCGGCGCCACCGATCGGCAGCACGACCATCAGGCCGAGTACCGCCGCGAGCACCAGCAGCAGGATCATCCATCCCCACCCCACGCCGTCACCGGTCGCTCCGACACCGATCACGACCGCGACGGCGATCGCGCCCACCGCCAGCAGCAGGTTGACCGGCTGCTGCAGTTTGCCGAGCCCGATCGGTTTGCCGGGCAGGATCTCCTGCAGTTTGCCGAACGCGATCAGCGAGCCCCAGAACGAGATGGACCCGATGATCGCCGCGAACAGCGACCCGATCACGATGTGCACGGTGGGCTGTTCGGGCAGCCGCGAAAAACCGTCACTGTTCAGGAATTCCGACCACGCGATCAACGCGACCGTGCCACCACCGACACCGTTGAACGCCGCCACCAGCTGCGGCATCGCGGTCATCTTCGTGAACTTCGCCGGCGGAACGCCCAGCGCCACACCGACAACCAGGCCCGCGACGATGATGATCCAGTTCGAGGTGTCGCGAATGGAGATGAACGTCGCGATCACCGCGATGCCCATTCCGACCGCGGCGATCCAGTTACCCCGCACCGCGGTCTTCGGGCCGGTCAAACCCATCAGACCGTAGATGAACAGCGAGAACGCGACGATATAGAGAATATTGACCAGATTGTCCATGACTCAGCGGCCCGCCTTCTCGGTATTTCCAGGACGCTCCGCGCCCGACGCAGCGGGCTTCTTGCCCTTGAACATCCCGAGCATGCGGTCGGTGACCACGAAACCACCGATCACGTTCAACGTTCCGAACACCACCGCCACGAACAAGATGATCTGGGTGACGACCGACGGATGTTCCACCTTGCCCAACGTGACCAGCGCACCCAGCACCACGATCCCGTGAATCGCGTTCGTGCCCGACATCAACGGGGTGTGCAAGGTGTTGGGCACCTTGGAAATCACCGCGAAACCCACGAAACCGGACAGCACCAGAATCGCGATATTCGCCAGAAGCTCGGTATACATCAGCTCTCCCCTTCGGGGTCGGCGGCCGGGGTCGGGGCACCGGCCACACAGGAATCGGCGAGCACCTGGTCACCGAAATCGGGCTCGAGTTTCCCGTCTTTCAGCATCAGTTCCAGTAGCGCCGCAATATTCTTCGAGTACAACTCCGACGCGTGCTCGGGCATCGTCGCCGGCAGATTCAGCGGCGAACAAATCGTCACACCATGCTTGACGACCGTCTCCCCCGGCTCGGTCAACTCACAGTTACCGCCCGTCTCGCCCGCGAGATCGACGATCACACTGCCCGGCTTCATCCCCTCCACCGCGGCCGCGGTCACCAGGCGCGGCGCCGGACGACCCGGCACGAGCGCGGTGGTCACCACGACATCGAAACCCTTGATCGCATCCTCGAGAGCCTGCTGCTGCTGGGCCTTCTCGTCCTCGGTGAGCTCACGGGCGTAACCGCCCTCGCCCGCTGCGTCGATCCCCAGATCCAGCCACTGCGCCCCCACCGACCGCACCTGATCGGCCACCTCCGGACGCACGTCGTACCCGGTCGTGCGACCACCGAGACGCTTGGCCGTGGCCAATGCCTGCAACCCGGCCACGCCCACACCGAGCACCAGCACCGTCGCCGGTTTCACCGTCCCCGCCGCGGTGGTCAACATCGGGAAGAACCGCGTCGATTCCGACGCCGCCAGCAACACCGCCTTGTAACCCGACACATTCGCCTGCGAGGACAAAGCATCCATCACCTGCGCACGCGAAATACGCGGAATCGCCTCCACGGCAAAGGCACGCACACCCGCGTCCTCGAGCGCACCGATCTTGTTGTCGGCATTGCGCGGAGCCAGGAACCCGATCAGCGTCTGCCCCTTCGACAGCTTCGCGATCTCACCGTCACTGGGCGGGGCCACCTTCACCACGACCTCGGCCTGCCACGGATCACCGATCACCGCACCGGCCTCCACGAACGCCGCATCGGGGATCAAAGCCCCGACACCGGCATCAGCCTCTACGACGACCTGCACGCCCTGTTTCACCAGGCTTCCGATGATCTTCGGCACCAACGCGACGCGTCGTTCACCGGCGTTGGTCTCACGAACCACGCCGACACGCGTCCCGCGCTGCGCATCCGCGTCGGCGCCTTGCGTTGTCTCCACTGGTCAACTTCCTTACTTGTGACAGCAAGCTGGCCCCCTGTTTCCAGGTGGGCCGCTTGTTACCGGTCTGGCCGAGCAGAACTTACTCTGGAGTAAGATCCGTAATAATTCTCGCAACTGTACCCGGCACGTTGGTGAGCGTAGCCGAGATCAACATCACACTCCATCGCGTGCTTTTCCCGAAATGACCGTCTCGGCAGCCGGGACGCGGGGGCTGTACCCGGCGTCCTGTACGCCGTAATGTCTGCCCGGTGAGTGGCTGCATCTTCTGCCGGGTCGTCGCCGGCGACGCACCCGCGACCCGGGTGTACGAGGACGACCGCGTGTTCGCGTTCCTCGATATCCGGCCGATCACCCGCGGCCACACTCTGGTGATTCCGAAGATCCACGCCGGCGATCTCGACGAACTCGATGCCGAGCTGGGCGCCGATCTGTTCCGGGTGGGCCATCGCCTGGCGAAAGCGTTGCGGCGCAGCGATATCCGTGCCGACGGTGCAAATCTGGTTCTGAACGACGGCAAGGCCGCCTTCCAGACCGTGCACCATGTGCATCTGCATGTGGTGCCGCGGCGCGGCGGCGATCTGTTCACCTTCGCGCGCGGCTTCCTGCTGCGCCGGCCACACGAGCCGGAGACCACCGCCGCGGCCATCCGCACCGGACTGGATCGGCTGCGCAACGCACCCGGCGATACGGAGGAGACTCCCCGATGAACGCAACCGGACCCGACCGCACCGCGCTGACCGCCGCCCTCGCCGATCAATGGGACGCGCTGGCGCACTTGGTCAGTGGGCTGGACGAGACGCAGTGGCGCACGCCCTCACCGCTGCCGGGATGGTCGATCTTCGACGTACTCGCCCACGTCGTCGGCACCGAATCGATGCTGCTCGGCGAACCGCTGCCCGAGGTCGGCACCGATGTGCGCGAACTGTCGCACGTGCGCAACGACACCGGCGCGCTGAACGAGATCTGGCTGGAGGCACTGCGCCCGCTGCCCGGAGCCGAGTTGCTGCGCCGATTCACCGATGTCACCGGGCGCCGCCGAGAAGCCTTGACCAGCACCGACGACGCGGCATGGCAGGCCGATATCCAGTCACCCATCGGACTGGTGTCCTACGGCCGTTTCATGCGGGTTCGATTGTTCGACTGCTGGATGCATCAGCTCGACATCACCGATGCGCTCGGCGGCGATGCCGGGGCGCTGGGAATGAACGAGAGCGGCACTCGCGCCGAATTCGCGATCGACGAGATCGAGCCCTTCCTCGGCCGGGTGGTGGTCAAACGTGGTGGTGCACCCGACGGCTCACGGATCGCCATCCGGCTCACCGGGCCGGTCGAGCGTGAATTCCTCATCCGGGTCGACGGGCGCGCGGAAATCGTTGCCGCCCTTGATCGCCCGGCCGATACGGTGATCAGCCTGGGCTCCGGGCTGTTCGCCCGCCTCTGCGGCGGCCGCACCGATGCCGAGCCGCACGAGGCCGAGATCGCGGTCGGCGGAGATCGGGAGCTCGGGTCGCGCATCGCCGCCCGGCTCGCCTTCACGATCTGAGCCGCTGTGCGACTGTTCTTGTCCAGCTACCGATTCGGGGCGCACTACGACCGGTTCGCGGAACTGGTCGGCGGACCCGGACCCATCGCGGTGATACCCAACGCCTGTGATGCATGGCCCGCGGCGTGGGCGGGCGCGGTCGCCAGCGACCGGGCACCACTGCGCCGCTTGGGATTTTGCCCGGAGCTGCTCGACCTGCGCGACTACATCGGCCGCCCGATGGAGTTGGAGCGAACGATGCGCCACTACCCCGCACTGTGGGTGCGCGGCGGGAACACCTTCGTACTCCGCGCCCAATTCGCGCGCAGTGGAGCGGATTCGGTGCTGCGCCGACTGCTGGCCGAGGATGCGATCGCCTACACCGGCTACAGCGCCGGGGCCTGCTTGCTCACCCCCGACCTGCACGGCCTGGAGGATGCCGACGACCCGGCCGAGGTGGCGCCCGCGTGCGGTATCGAAACCCGTTGGGACGGATTGGGTCTGGTCGATCGTGTCATCGTTCCGCATGTCGACTCACCGGGAACCGATCCGGACGGCCACGGCACTCGGCTGGCCGCCCGCCTGCGGGCCGACGGCATCGCGCACTGGGCACTCACCGATGACGACGCGATCGTGGTCGACGGCTCCCGGACTCGGGTCCTGACCGGCTGACTAGGGCAGCGGACGGCGCCGGCACCGATTACGGTCCGACACGATGCGCCCGGCACGGGCCCGGCGGAAACGCGCGGAGGGGTTCACACCGTATCCGGCCGGCTCGCGGCCCTCGGCCCGCTCCTCGGCGAGCAACGCGAGGACGCCGGCACCGGCCAGTGCCGGCTCCACCTGGTATCCGACGCCGAAGGTGCGCTGTGCGAGAGTCTCGCACAGCCGGTCGGTCGCCATCTCCACGACGGCGACCGGGAACAGCCGCCGCATCGCCGCCACCACGGTGAACCCGCCGGGCCGGCGCTGCATCGTGGCGGCGGTCATCGGACCGTAAACGGTATCCGCGCAAGCGATTCCGATCGCGGTGATCTCGTCGTCCCCGGCGACATCGAGTAACAGGTCCCGGCAGCGATACCAGTCGGTGAGCACCGGCACCGGAAGCCGTCGTACCTGTTCCGCGCCGAAGTCCACCGTCACCGGGCCGACCGCGAACGTCGAGTTCCCGATCGACATCGCCAGCACGGTCATGAGATCACCTCCATCACGACCTTTCCCATCGCACCGCCCATCGGACACACCCGGTCCGTGGCCGCTGTACCAGTCTGTCCCCTGAAACGGCCACGTCCCAGCGCCACGCCCCCGGAATGCCGCCAAACGCACATTTCTTGCCTCGTAACGAAAAATGACGACCGGGCCGAGCTCTGAGCCCGCGGTGATACCCATGCGCTCACACTGCTGCGCCCCACTTCCCGCCGATCGGATCGACGGTGACCTCGACAAGAACGCCCTGTCCGCGTTCGCGGCGACACCGCTGGATTAGGCACCGCGCGACCTCGGTGTCGACACTGTCGCGATCGTCGGCATCGCGCTCGAGGTCGGTATCGAGCCGACGGTCCGGCACTGCATCGATCTCGTCATCTCCTGATCATGGGTCACCGATGTCTGTGGCGCGGGACATCCGGCGGCGGCCGAAAGGTCCTATGCCGCAATGGCATTCTTCGTCGGATCGCTGACCACCGATATCGCGGGGATCGAGGCACGGCGCCGGGGATCGGCGCGGAGCCGTCTACAGGTAGAGACCGGTGCCGTGTTCGGGTCGCTCGCTGGCCACCGCGTGCAGATCACGTTCCCGCAGCACCAGGTACGCCTGCCCCTGCACCTCGACTTCGAACTGGTCCTCGGCGCTGAACAGCACCCGGTCACCGACGCCCACACTGCGCACATGCGACCCGACTCCACTGACCTCGCCCCAGGTGAGACGCTTGGCCACCTGGGCGGTGGCGGGAATCAGGATTCCACCGCTGCTGCGCCGTTCGCCTTCCTCGGCGGAGACACGAACCATGATCCGGTCGTGCAACATCTGGATCTCGAGCTGGGCATCGGACACCGCGGCAGTGTACTGCGAACGGAACTGTCGCCCGGCAGCGGTATCGGCTGTCGCACGGCCGCCGAGCACGTAGGTTCGAGGTGTGGACATCACCGCCCTCGCCGCCCGACTTCCTGACGGAACGGTCGTCACCGATCCCGATATCCTCGCCGGGTATCGCCGGGACCGCGCGCTCGATCCACAGGCCGGCACCCCGGCCGCACTGCTCCGGCCGCGAACCACCGAGCAGGTCGCGACCATCGTGCGCTGGGCACACGAACATCGGGTGCCGCTGGTTCCGCGCGGTGCCGGGACCGGACTGTCCGGCGGGGCCACCGCCCAGGACGGGGCACTGCTGCTGAGCACCGAGCGGATGCGCGCCATCACCGTCGATCCGGTGACGCGGACCGCCGTCACCCAGCCCGGACTGCTGAACGCGGAGGTCAAGCGGGCCGCCGCCGAGCACGGGCTGTGGTATCCGCCGGATCCCTCGTCCTTCGAGATCTGCTCGATCGGCGGTAACGCCGCCACCAACGCGGGCGGGCTGTGCTGTGTGAAATACGGCGTGACCACCGATTACATCCTGGGTATGGAGGTCGTGCTGGCCGACGGCACGGTGGTGCGGCTGGGCGGACCGCGGCTGAAGGATTCCGCCGGTCTCTCGCTGACCAAACTGTTCGTCGGCAGCGAAGGCACCCTCGGCGTCATCACCGAGCTGACATTGCGGTTGCTCCCGGCGCAACCGCAGCAAAGTACCGTCGTCGCAACATTTTCCACGCTCACCGCGGCCACGGCGGCGATCGAGACGATCACGGCCGGATTGCGCCCATCGATGCTGGAATTCATGGACGCGGTGGCGATCAACGCGGTCGAGGACGAGATGCGCATGGGCCTGGACCGGGAGGCCGCCGCCATGCTGCTGGCCCGCTCCGACGCACCGGGCGAATTCCGCACCCGGGAGGCCGAGGCCATCGCCGCGGCCTGTGAGCTGGCCGGCGCCACCGAGGTGTTCCGCACCGAGGATCCCGAGGAGGGCGAAGCATTCTGCGCCGCACGGCGATTCGCCATTCCCGCGGTGGAACTCAAGGGGACGCTGCTGCTCGAGGACGTGGGTGTCCCGCTGCCGCGGCTCGGCGATCTGGTCAGCGGCATCGCCGCGATCGCCGAACGCCACCGCGTGCTGATCTCGGTGATCGCGCATGCCGGCGACGGCAACACCCATCCGCTGATCGTGCACGATCCCGCCGATCCGGACGAGACCGCGCGCGCCCACCGGGCCTTCGGCGAGATCATGGATCTGGCCATCGAACTGGGCGGCACCATCACCGGTGAACACGGGGTCGGCCGATTGAAGAAGGCGTGGCTGCCCGATCAGGTGGGCCCCGAGGTGATGGAGTTGACCGCGCGCATCAAGTCGGCCCTCGATCCGCTGGGCATCCTCAATCCGGGGGCCATCCTGTGACCCCGGCCACCGGAACAAATCGGTCCGGTGCGGCCGTTCTACCCCATATGACGACCAGGCTCGAGCACAATACGGCCGCCACCCGGTACGAGATCTACATCGACGACACCCTCGCCGGATACGCGGACTACACCGAGACCGACGGAGACGGCACGCGGACCCGCGATCTCAACCACACGCTGACCTTTCCGGAGTTCCGGGGGCGCGGGGTGGCGGCGCAGTTGGTCGAGTACGCGCTCACCGACTGCCGCGACGCCGGTTTCGCGGTCGTCCCCACCTGCTGGTACGTCGAGCAGTACATCGGTGACCATCGCGAATACGCCGATCTGGTGGCCTGATCGCGCCTAGCGCGTCACCGCGCGGTTGCGGCGCCGCCAGACCAGGAACTGCCGATCACTGACAGTGCCCAGCGCCTCCATCACCTTGGCGTTGTCGAATCCGGGCAGTTGTAGCAGGCGGACCCGGAACTCCTTGTCGGCGGCGGAATGCGGCACCACACACCCGTTTCCGCGCGCACCGATCAGGACGAAGAAGACGTCATCGGCGAAGGGGCCATCGGCGGTGGTGATGACGCGCACCTCCGTCAGCTCCTGCCACGAGACCTCCTCGATGCGTCCGTTGTCCAGGGTGCGGCGGACGAACCTGTCGGTGATCTCCACGCCTGCCATGCATCAATATTGCGCCGTGAAAGCCCTTGGGACAATTCCGAATTCGCCCTATTGCGATTGAACGTACATTTGAAATTGCATTTGCGAGCCCCCCACGCAGTTTTTCGTGGCCCTACCGTTCTACCAGTGAAAATTGCCGGTAGTTCACTGAATTCGCCGATCCGTTACCGTAAGCGTCCTGACGAGGCGTACCCGTGACACAGGCACCCGAAACGGTGTGGCGGCCGGTGACGCATGTCACCGGCCGCCACACCCGACGGTCACGCCCCGCGAACGATCACCGCAGCAGCTGCCGCGACATCACCATGCGCTGGATCTGGTTGGTGCCCTCGTAGATCTGAGTGATCTTGGCGTCGCGCATCATCCGCTCCACCGGGAAGTCGGTGGTGTAGCCGGCACCACCGAACAGCTGCACCGCATCGGTGGTGACCTCCATGGCCACATCGGAGGCGAAGCACTTGGCAGCGGCGGAGATGAAGCCCAGGTTCTTCTCGCCACGCTCGGCACGGGCGGCCGAGGTGTAGACCATGAGACGCGCGGCCTCCACCTTCATCGCCATATCGGCGATCATGAACTGGGTGTTCTGGAAATCGGCGATGGCCTTGCCGAACTGCTTGCGGTCCTTGGTGTACGCGATCGCGGCGTCCAGTGCGCCCTGGGCCAGGCCCACGGCCTGCGCGCCGATGGTGGGGCGGGTGTGGTCGAGGGTCTGCAGCGCGGTCTTGAAGCCGGTGCCCTCGGCGCCGATGATCCGGTCGCCCGGGATGCGGCAGTTCTCGAAATAGAGCTCGGCGGTCGGCGAACCCTTGATCCCGAGCTTGTGCTCGAGCGGACCGACGACGAAGCCCTCGTCATCCTTGTGGACCATGAACGCGGAGATGCCGTTGGCGCCCTTCTCCGGATCGGTCACGGCCATCACGGTGTACCACGTGGACTGGCCGCCGTTGGTGATCCAGCACTTGGAGCCGTTGATCACCCAATCGTCGCCGTCGCGCTTGGCGCGGGTGCGCATCGAGGCGGCATCCGAACCGGCCTCGCGCTCGGACAGACAGTAGGAGGCCATCTTGCCCGCGACGATATCGGGCAGCACCTGCTGCTTGAGCTCCTCGGAACCCTGCAGGATCAGGCCCATCGTGCCGAGCTTGTTCACCGCGGGAATCAGCGAGGAGGAACCACAGACCCGGGCAACCTCCTCGATGACGATGCAGGTCGCGACGGAGTCGGCTCCCTGGCCGCCATAGTTGTCGGGCACGTGCACCGCATTGAAGCCCGCGGCGTTGAGTGCGTCCAGGGCCTCCTGCGGGAAGCGGGCGTTACCGTCCACATCCTTCGCGTACGGGGCGATCTCCTTCTCGGCCAGGCCACGGATCGCCTCGCGCAGCTCGTTGTGGACGTCCTCCAGCTTGAAGAGATCGAAATCGGGATTGCCCGCCATGGGTTCACTCCTGGTCGTGGGGTTTCGGGTTCGCCTGGTCCGCGAATTCCGGCACTGCCAACACCTAGGCACTCAGTGCCAGTCGAGCTCGAGTATACGCCTGAATACTTCGATGAAGTGAGCCTATGCCACCGATCCGGCCTGGCACTCAGTGCCACCAACCACATGGCGTGGCCGTGCTCACAGACTACCCAGACGGTCGGTCAGCAGATCGGCGACCTCCCGCGCCGACATGTCGCGGGGAAACACCGCCACCACCATGTCCGATGACTCGCCGTTCGCGGTACCGGGTGCGATCGCCCGCACCGCGGCGCGCAGATCGGCCACACTCGCCTCCGACCGACCGCGCACCATCCTGCGCAGCAGATAGTTGTGCGTGGCGGTCACCGCGGCACTGAACTGGATCAGCGCGAGATCGGGCGTCTCCGGCAGCCGCTCACGCAGATAGTCGGTGAACAGCCGTTCGTAGCGGAAGACCGTCACGATCTCCCGGTCACGCAGCGCCGATGCCTGCCGGACCACCCGATACCGGCGCGCGGCCAGTTCCCGGGTCTCGGTGAACCGCTCGAAGATCCCGACCACGGCCTCGCGCACGGCATCCCACGGATCACCCTGTGCCGCGTCGAGATACGCCTGCGCCCGCGCCAGCTGCTCCTCGTGGTCGGCGAAGACCACATCCTCCTTGGACCGGAACTGCCGGAAGAACGTCCGCCGCGAGATGCCGGCCGCCTCGGCGATGTCGTCGACGGTGGTCGCCTCGTACCCACGCTCGGCATAGAGCCGCAGCGCATGGTCGACCACCGTCAGGCGAAACCGAGCGTCGGAGCCGCCACGAACAGGAGTCGAATTCTCGCTGGACACCCTGCAACGGTAGCTGTGCCGCCGCCCCGGACCCTTCTGCGCGTGGTCGAACGGGCAGAGATTCGCGCGGTGCGGCGGGGAAGCATGAGCCCGGTCGAGCGCCGAGCTAGCCCAGCAGGCGGGCGCGCAGGGCCTCGTCCTTGTCGAGGACCAGCTTCTCCAGATCGGCCTGGAACTGCTCCATGCGGGTGCGCAGGGCCGGATCGGCCGCGGCCAGGATGCGGACCGCCAGCAGACCCGCATTACGGGCGCCGCCGATGGAGACCGTGGCGACCGGGACACCGGCGGGCATCTGCACGATCGACAGCAGTGAGTCCATGCCGTCGAGATACTTCAGCGGGACCGGCACGCCGATCACCGGGAGCGGAGTGGCCGAAGCGACCATGCCGGGCAGGTGGGCGGCGCCGCCCGCACCGGCGATGACGACCTTTATCCCCCGGCCCGCGGCGTCGCGGGCGTAGTCGAGCATGCGCTGCGGGGTGCGGTGCGCCGAGACCACACCCACCTCGAAGCGAATTCCGAACTCCGCCAAGGCTTCCGCCGCGGCCTCCATGGTGGGCCAGTCGGAGTCGCTGCCCATGATCAGGCCGACCTGTGCTCCGTCACTCATGGTGATCCCATCCATCGGTCCACACCGCGTGCGACATCCAGTGTGCCGCCCGTTCGGCCTTCTCCCGCACCTCGGCCACATCGTCACCGAGGATGTTCACATGCCCGATCTTGCGCTTCGGGCGTTCGCTCTTGCCGTAGAGATGCACCTTCGCCTCGGGAATCCGGGCGAACAGGTGATGCAGGCGCTCGTCCATGGACATGGCCGGCGCCTGCGCCGCACCGAGGATGTTCGCCATCACCGTGACCGGAGCCAGCGGTGTGGTCGCACCCAGCGGATAGTCCAGCACCGCGCGCAGATGCTGTTCGAACTGTCCGGTGACCGCGCCGTCCATCCCCCAGTGTCCGGAGTTGTGCGGTCGCATCGCCAGCTCGTTGACCAGCAACCGGCCATCGAAGGTCTCGAAGAGTTCCACTGCCATCGCACCGGTGACACCGAGTTCGGAGGCCAGGCGCAGGGCCAGCGATTCAGCCTCGGTCGCGGCGTCGTCGGACAGGTCCGGGGCGGGTGCGATCACCACCGCGCACTGCCCTTCGCGCTGCACGGTCTCCACCACAGGCCAGGCCGCCGCCTGCCCGAACGGCGACCGCGCCACCATCGCCGAGAGCTCGCGCTTCAGCTGCACCCGCTGCTCGGCGAGCAGGGTGACACCGTGTTCGAGCTGGTCGGTGACCAGGCGCCGGATCTCGTCCTCGTCGTCGAGCATCCATACTCCGCGGCCGTCGTAACCGCCACGCACCGCCTTGAGCACGAACGGTCCGTGCTCGGCGGCGAAGCCGAGGGCGTCCTCGACCGACTCGACGGCCGTGAACGCCGGAATCGGGACCCCCATCTCGGCAAGTTTGCCGCGCATGGCCAGCTTGTCCTGGGCATAGATCAGGGCCTCCGGCGGCGGCTGGACATTGACGCCCTCGGCCACCAGCGCGCGCAGATATTCGGTGGGCACATGCTCGTGATCGAAGGTCATCGCGTGCGTGCCCCTGGCGACCTCGCGCAGCGCCGCCGGATCGGTATGCGATCCGAGTACCACCGCGGGACTCACCTGTGCCGCGGGATCGTCGCTTCGTTCGGCCAGCACCCGCAGGCACTGGCCCAGCGCGACCGCCGCCTGATGTGTCATCCGCGCCAGTTGCCCGCCGCCGATCATCGCCACGGTCGGCATCGCACCGCCCGCCAGATCACGCGACGCCGGCTTCGGTTCACTGTCGGCAACCGCTCGCACCCCGGTTGAGAGGCCCATCGATGCCCCGCTACGCTCGCTCACAGCCCACCATGTTGTCATGGCCGTGGCCACCACAATGAGTGCGGGTTGATTGCCCACCGCTGGACAGTCGTAGACTCAGCGGGTGTCATTTGTCGACGATGTGGTCAACATCCTGCCCAAAACCCTCCGGGACCTGGCAATCCGTCATAACGAGCTGATCAAGTTCGCGATTGTCGGAGCGACCACCTTCATCATCGACAGCGGCATCTTCTACATTCTCAAATTGACGGTGCTGTCGCCGAAACCGATCACCGCCAAGATCATTTCCGGTGTCATCGCGGTGATCGCGTCCTACATCTTCAATCGGGAATGGTCTTTCAAGGGCCGCGGCGGGCGTGAACGCCACCACGAGGCACTGCTGTTCTTCGTGGTCAGCGCCATCGGCGTCCTGCTGTCGAATCTGCCGCTGTGGCTTTCGCGCTACGCCTTCCACCTTCACGTCCCCGATGTGAGCCTGATGGTGGAGAACATCGCCGACTTCGTCAGCGCGTTCATCATCGGCAACATCCTGCAGATGGTGTTCCGTTTCTGGGCCATGAAACGCTGGGTGTTCCCGGACGAAATCGATGCGCTGGTCGAGGAATTCGAAGATTTGTACGAAGAGGAAAGGCCGCTCGGCAGCAGCTGATTTCCGGACATTCTTCACCGAGGCTCACCGACGACACCGTTACCGGATCGCCCCGCCGCCGGTTTCCCGAGAAAGACCGCGAACAGCGCGGGACGACGACGCTGCAACTCCAACCGGCCACCGTCGGCCTCGATCAGGGCGCGAGCCAGCGCCAGGCCCACACCGGTCGATCCGGCACCGGAGAAACCGCGATCGAAGATGTGTGGGGCGAGTTCATCGCTGACCCCCTCCCCCTCGTCGGCGATCTCGACGGCCACCAGCGGCTCCCGATCCGGGCCGCCGTAGACGGTACGCACCGACACCGTGCAATCGCCGCCACCGTGCACCAGGGCGTTGTCCACCAGGACCGCCACGGCCTCCCGCAATCGCGAACCGGTGATCGGCGCACGCAATCCCGGATCGCCGGCGAGCACGAGTTTGCGCCCCGCCTCGGCGAAGGGGTGCCGCCACTCGGTGACCACACCGCGCAACTCCGCGACCACCGGCACCGGGTCGTGGTCGGCGGCGTCCTCGTCGCGGGAATCGCGGACCAGTTCGTCGATGGCCTCGGTGAGACGGTCGACCTGGGCCATCGCCTCCTCCGACTCCTGCACCACATCCGGATCGGGATGTGCCGACAGTTCGTCGAGGCGCAATCGCACCGCGGTCAGACGGCTGCGCAACTGATGGGAGACATCGGCGACCAGTGCGTGCTCACGTTGCAGACGACCGGCGATCTCGACGGTCGCCGAGTCGAGCACATCGGAGACGCGGTCCAGTTCGGTGATGCCGTGCCGGCGCGGGTCCGGCCGGAAATCCCCCTTGGCCAGCCGGGCGGCCCGCGCGGCCACATCCCGCAGCGGATCGGCCACCCGGCGCGCGGTCACCACCGCCACCGCCGCGCCCGCGGCCAGCGAGGCCAGCGCCACCAGGGCGACGGCGCCGACGGCTTGGCGCTGCATGGAATGCATGGGCGCGGCCGGTACCTCGAGCCGCAACGAACCCGAGGTACCCATGGACAGCGATTCCACGACCGGATCGTCGACGACGGGCGCGCCCGCGTCGACCCGCATCGCCGCATCCTCCGGAGTCGGATAGACGATGGTCAGCCGCCCGCCGGACGGGATCAGCGGACGGACCGAACGCAGATCCAGCACCCCGTGGACGAGGCCGTCCTCATGCTCCTGGCTGACGATCTCCACCGACATGCGATCCAGGCGGGCCCGCAGATCGCTGCGGGTGATGTCGGCCACCCATTGCCAGGCGGTGAAAGCCAGCGGTATGCCCAGCACCACGGTGGTGAGGGTCAATGCGGCCAGCATCGAGAGCAGAATCCGGCGGCGCATCGGCGATCAGTCGGTGTTGAAGCGGAAGCCGACACCGCGCACGGTGACGATCCGACGTTCGGCGACCGGGCCCTCGTCCCCGATCTTGCGGCGCAACCACGACATGTGCATATCGAGAGTCTTGGAGCCGCGCAGATCGGCGTCCCCCCAGACCTCGCGCAGAATGGTCTCGCGCGGCACGACCTGACCGGCGCGGTCGATGAGCACCTTGAGTAGTTCGTATTCCTTGTTGGCCAGATTGACCTCGTGGCCGTTGACCAGCACCCGCCGGGCCGCGGGTTCGAGCCGGACGCCACCGATCTCGACGGCCTCGTCCCCGATTCCGCTGCGCCGCAACAATGCTCGCACCCGAGCGAGCAGTTCCGCGAGCCGGAACGGTTTGCCGACATAGTCGTCGGCGCCGGCATCGAGCCCGACGACGAAGTCCACCTCGTCGGTGCGGGCGGTCAACATCAGAACTGCCAGATCGGCCCCGCGGGCACGTACCTGGCGGCACACTTCGAGGCCGTCCATCCCGGGCAGGCCGAGATCGAGGATGAGCAGATCGTGCTCCCCTTCCAGCGCCCGGCGCAGCACCGCGGGGCCGAAGCTCTCGACGGTCACCGAGTAGCCCTCCCGGCCGAGCGCGCGCGACAGCGGGGCAGCGATGGCGTCATCGTCCTCGGCCAGCAGTACGGCGGTCACAGCACAAGATTACTGGCGAACCGGGCCGATCGGTCCGGCTGGGCACACCTTGCCCAGCCGGGCCCCTCAGCGCCGGTGCTCGTGACGGGGATCGGGGTACTGGTCGTAGCGCGGATCGCCACCCCCGGTGTCGAACACCTCGTGGTACAGCAGCGCGTGCACCTGCTGCACATTCGGAATGTCGTCGTATTCCAGGGGATCCCCGGACGCGGCGTCGATGATCAGCGTGCCGGTTCCCAGCAGCCGATCCGACAGACCGTGGCGGAATTGCACACTCGAGATGCGGTTCATCGGAATATCGATACCGGTGTGGGTGAGCACGCCCTCGCGCACCAGCACCCGCCGGTCGGTGATGATGAAATGCGTTGACTTCCAACGAATCACCGGTCCGAGGCAACGCCACACCAACAGCACGGCCCAGACCACCAGTATCGCGATCAGCACTACGGTGCGGGTGGTCCCCTCGGTGTTGCGCCAGGCCAGGCCGCTCGCGAATCCGGCCAGCGCGGTGGCCAGGATGAATGTGAGCGCAGGCAGGAACAGCATCTTCCAGTGCGGATGACGATGCAGCAGCAGCTGCTCGTCCGGCGCGAGCAGCTCCTCCGGATAACCCATACGCGAACCCTACCCCCTGATGTTGTGAGATTGCCTGACAGCGAACGCCGTTGTGCTGCACAATCAGCTGCGGTCTCTGTCGACGGTACCGTCTCGGCGGTACCCTGCACCAATGGTGTCCGCGACAGGGCAATCCGGCTCAGGTACCCACTCGGATGTCTCAGCCCTATCGGGCCGTAGTCGCGTCACCCGGAAGTCAATCATTGTGCGAACGTTCGATTTGCGATAGCGGAGGCGTGTGTGACCAGGAAGATGACCCAGCTCGAGATCCTCACGGAGCTGGAGCCGGTGGCTGAAGAGAACCTCAATCGTCATCTCTCGATAGCCAAGGAATGGCACCCGCACGACTACGTGCCGTGGGATCAGGGCCGCAACTTCGCCGCCATGGGCGGCATCGACTGGGATCCGGAGCAATCGGAACTGAGTGAGGTCGCGCGGATCGCGATGATCACCAACCTGCTCACCGAGGACAATCTGCCCTCCTACCACCGCGAGATCGCCGAGAACTTCTCCATGGACGGCGCCTGGGGCACCTGGGTCGGCCGGTGGACCGCCGAGGAGAACCGGCACGGCATCGTGATGCGTGACTACCTGGTGGTCACCCGCGGTGTGGACCCGGTCGCCCTCGAACAGGCCCGCATGATCCACATGACCCACGGCGCGCAAGCACCGGACAGCTGGGGCGGATTCCTGGAAAACGTTGCGTACGTGACCTTCCAGGAGCTCGCGACCCGTGTGAGTCACCGCAACACGGGCCGGGTCTGCGACGATCCGATCGCCGACCGCATGCTGCAGCGGGTGGCCACCGACGAGAACCTGCACATGATCTTCTACCGCAACCTGTGCGGTGCGGCACTGGATCTGGTGCCGGATCAGGCGATGTCCGCGATCACCAAGGTGCTCACCAACTTCGTGATGCCCGGCGCCGGTATGCCGAACTTCCGCCGCAACAGTGTGGTGATCGCCAAGCACGGTATCTACGACCTGCGACAGCACCTCGAGGAGGTCGTCGCGCCGGTGCTCAAGAAGTGGAACGTCTTCGAGCGCAACGACTTCGGCGCCACCGGTGAACAGGCACGCGATGAGCTGGCCGCGTTCATGGGCAAACTCGAGACCGATGTGGTGCGTTTCGAGGAGCAGCGGGATCGGATGCTGGCCCGGGAAGCGGCCCGCGCCGCGGCACGAGAGACCGCCAAGGTCTGAGCTGCGAATGCCGCGGCTACGCCCGGTCCTGGACCGGGCGTAGGTGGGTGACGTCTCCCGCCGAGACGGTGCGGTTTCCGATGATCAGCCGACCGTGCTCGTCGACATCGGTGGCGACGCCGGTGAGGACGTCACCCCCGGGCAGTTCGGCACGCACCTCGGCACCCAGCGTGACGCACCGGTCGCGGTACGCGGCGGCCAATTCGGTGACATCCCAGCTCGCGTCGCGCCACCGGGTGAAGTATCCGGCGAACGAACGCAGCAGCATCTGCACGAGTTCGGTGCGATCGATGTTCTGCGCGCCCGCCAGCTCCAGTGAAATGGCATGGGGCACCGGCAGTTCGGACTCGGTCAGGCTCACATTGAGCCCCATGCCGACCACCACGGCCGGATTCTCGGCCGCGACGGCCACCTCGGCCAGGATGCCGGCCACCTTGCGGCCGCCGATGAGAACATCGTTGGGCCACTTGAGGCTCGCGTCGACGCCGACGGTGCGAATCGCGTCCACGGCGGCCACTCCGGTGAGCAAGGGCAGCCAGCCCAGCCGCGCCGGATCGATACCGGCGAGCCGGACCAGAATCGACATCGCGATCTGGGCCCGCGGCGGCGCCACCCAGGTCCGGTCGTGGCGACCACGGCCACTGTCCTGATATTCGGCGATCAGCACCCGGTGATCGGCGTGCGGATCGGCCGCCTGCGCGATCAGATCCGCATTGGTCGAACCGGTCGTCTCCACCACATCGATGCGGGAGAAGAACGACAGGTCGGGCTGTTCTGCGACCGCGCGTCGCAGGATCTCGGCATCCAACGGTGACCTCTGCACGCACAGCACGCTACTCCTGCCGGGTGATCGCTCCCGCTCCGCCGCTCCGCGACGGACGTGATCACCCGGCGAGGCCGTAGTCTCGGAGCGCGCTCCGCGCGGCGCCCTCCGCAGCACCTCGCACCTCGCGCGCGAGGACCGGAGCCGATTCGTCCCAGACCTCCGGATCCACGATCGTCGGAGCCGGCTCACCCGCCGGCCGAGTCCACGCCGTGGCGGTGGCGTGCTGCGCCACCCTTGTACCCCACTCCCACATCGTGCACCTCCTCCCAGTGCCGGGATCGGAGTACTCAGGGTAACGGCGGACACCGGCGCCCAGCCACCGAATTGTTTCCGCGAGCCCCGGGGAGGTCTCGAAAACTGCTGTTACGCAGGGTGTCCGATGCGGATCACAGTGGTTGCAGGCCCAGGGCACCGGCCACGAAACGACTCACCGCGGTCAGGCCGGACGCCAGGGCCTCGTCGTAGCCCGCGCGCGACCAGCCCGAAAGCTCAGCGGTGCCATCGGCTTTCGGCGTGACGACGATTTCGGCGACCAACTCCGCGGTGGTCGGTTCGCAGACCGCCCACGAATAGGTGATCTGTTCGGCCCATTCCCGGGACCGGCGCTCGATGTAATCCGGATCCGTGATGCCGCCCTCGGCCAGTGCCGGGCGATCGTCGATGCGCTCGTCGGCGCGCATGGCACGCAGGTACCAGCTGCCGGCATTGATCTCGATAGGTTCCATCAGTGCCTCCTGCGCCGGTCACGCCGCTGCCGGCGTTCGAGTATCCGATCCCCGCGTTCCCCGTCGCCGAGTATCCGGTGTTCGTGATGACGCTGCCGAAGCCCGCCGGTGACGATGCCCGCGGCGGGAATCATCAGGAACCACACCCAGGTGTGGGTGGTGAAGAACAGCACCAGCGCGAGAAGGACGATCAGGCCCATGATCGGCGCGGCCAATTCGCGGCGGCCACCGCTGCGCTGCTCCGACGGCTCGGGTGGTTCCGGTGCGGTGGGCACCGATGCGGGCAGATCGGCGAAAACCGGAGCCAGATCACCCCGGGTGACCGCCGCCGCGATGTGGCCACTGCGTTCGTCGAATTCGGCGACCGACAACCGCCCGGCGGCGAAATGCTCAGACAATCGCTGCATCGCCTGCTCACGCTCCGCGGTACCGATGCGGACGTCGGGAGAATCAGCCATGGCACGAGATTACCGCGCACCCTCGCGGGGAGCGGGGGTACCGCCGGAGCCGTACCGGGGGTGGCCCGCCGGTGCCGCGGGCAGCCGTGGCACCGGCACCGTTCGACAGCGGCCGCCGGCCCGGTGACACCCGGCCACCTCCGGCAGCCCGTCGCTCGGCCGCGCGGCGAGCCGCCAAGGTTGGCCACCGGCCGGGTACCGCTGCGTCCGGATCGGCACTATGGTCGGGATATGTTCTGCCAGCGCGGCATCGGCCCGGCCGTCGCCCCATTCGCCGCCGCGTCGGCCCTGCTCCGCTCCTCGTCACGAGATTCCGGCGCACCGGCCGGGTACGGGCGGATTCGATGAGGCCACGGCAATTCGGACGGTACCGTCTGGACCGCCTGCTCGGCCGTGGGTCGGCGGGCGACGTGTGGCTCGCCCACGACTCGATCGACGCGCGTACGGTGGCGCTGAAGATCCTGTCGGGTAGCGCGGCCGAGGACGCCGACTACCGCAGACGGTTCGAGCGAGAGGCCCGGATCGGCGCCCAGCTGGACAATCCGCACATCGCGGCGATCCATCATTTCGGGGAAATCGACGGGCGACTGTATCTGGACATGGCCTACATCGCGGGGGTCGATCTCGCGAAGCTGGTCCGGTCGTCATCGATGTCGGCCACCCAGGCGGTCGATCTGGTGTCCCAGGTCGCCGAGGCCCTCGATGCCGCCCACGCCGCCGGGCTCGTGCATCGGGACGTGAAACCCGCGAACATCATCGTGCACACCAGCGGCTTCGTCTATCTCATCGACTTCGGCATCGCCCGTGTGGAAGGCCAGACCACCATCACGGCAACGGGTTTCACGGTCGGAACCCTCGCCTATATGGCGCCCGAACGATTCACCGGCCGCGGGGACACCCGCTCGGATGTGTACTCGCTCGCGTGCGTTCTGTACGAATGCCTGACCGCGCAAAGACCTTTCGGCGATACCGATGCGGTCCAGCAGCTGCACGCGCACCTGCACCAGCCACCACCGCGGCCCTCCATCGACGATCCGTCGATCCCACCCGCACTCGACGGCGTCATCGCCCGCGGTATGGCCAAGCAGCCGGAGGATCGATTCCGCACGGCGGGTGAGCTGGCGGAGGCGGCCCGCGCGGCGATGACGATGACCGTCCGTCCGGTCCGCGCGCATCCGGTCCCGGCCCCCGCCGATCCGACCGTCCGCTCCGGCCCGCCACCGGCGCGCACCCCGAGACCGACACTGGTCATGCCCGAACCGGCCGAGACATATCCACCACGGCCCGCAGCGGTATCCGGCGCCTACCGGGCCCCGCAGCATCCGATTCCCTTCCCGCCCAGCGCCTCCCGACCCCGAGCGGTATCCGGCCGGAGCGCGGCCGAGGCGCGCCGCCGCTCCCCCGGCCTGGTCGTGGCGGCGCTGATCGGTACCGCCCTCGTCGTCTTCGCGGTCGTTGCCGGATGCACCGCGTTGATCGGCAACGGGATCCACTTCTACACCCCGTCGGGCCCGGTCACGAACGATCCGGCGGCGACCACGCACCCCCGGGCCACCGACGCGCCGACCACTCCGCAACCGCGGTACTCCACCGCCGTCGTGCCGCCGCCGTGGACCATCCCGATACCGACGAACATCATCCCGCCACTCCAATTCCCGCGCCCCACAAGCGGAGCCGCCGGTCGCCGCCACCCCGGCGCCGGTCGCAAGAGGGACGGCTCAGCGGCGACGCTGAACCGAACGCCGGCCTGACACTTCGCCCGAACCTCCGCGGCACGGCGATCGTTCTGCCCGGAGAAAGCTCACACCGGCACCGTGGACATCCACCGCAGCGACCATTCGCGCCTTCCGCGCCACGCCGGATCATCGTGCCAGGCAGTGGCATTCGCTCGAGTCACACGGTCGACGAGCGGGGCGGTTCCTCTCCGATGCCCGGTCGCCCAGCGAGCTGCCGAATGCCGCCACCCACGCGGCGGTGTGCGGCCGGGTAGTGCCGAACATGCGAGAGCCCCGCGCCGATCACGGCGCGGGGCTCTCGAAATCCGTTGGGGTCTACTTGATCTCAGCGAGCACGGTGCCCTGGGTGATGGCGGCGCCGGCCTCGACCGCGAGTCCGGTGACGACACCGGCCTTGTGGGCGTTGACCGGATTCTCCATCTTCATGGCCTCCAGGACGGCGATCAGGTCACCGGCCTCGACGCTCTGACCTTCCTCGACGGCGACCTTGACCACGGTGCCCTGCATGGGCGCGGTCACCGCGTCACCGGAGGCGGCCGAACCGCCCGCACCGCCACGCTTGCGCGGCTTCGGCTTCTTGCGGATGACTCCGGCACCGTTACCGGCGGCGCCGGCAGCACCCGCGCCGACGGTGAACTGACCGGGCAGCGACACCTCGACCCGACGACCGCCGACCTCCACGACCACGGTCTGGCGCGGCGCCTCGTCCTCGTCCTCGATCGGCTGCGCACCGGTGTAGGGCTCGATGGTGTTGTCCCACTCGTTCTCGATCCACTTGGTGTAGACGTCGAACTTGGTTCCGTCACCGATGAACGCGGGGTCGGTGACGATGTGGCGGTCGAACGGGATCACCGTGGCCAGGCCCTCGATGTGATACTCCGCCAGCGCGCGTGCCGCCCGCTCCAGTGCCTGGGTGCGGTTCTCGCCGGTCACGATCAGCTTGGCCAGCATCGAGTCGAACTGACCGCCGATGACACTGCCCTCGACCACACCGGAATCCACGCGCACACCGGGGCCGCTCGGCTCCTTGTACACCGTGACCGGGCCGGGGGCCGGCAGGAAGTTGCGGCCCGCGTCCTCACCGTTGATACGGAACTCGATCGAGTGGCCGCGCGGGGTCGGGTCCTCGGTGATGGTGAGCTCTTCGCCGTTGGCGATGCGGAACTGCCAGCGCACCAGATCCAGGCCCGAGGTCTCCTCGGTGACGGGGTGCTCGACCTGCAGGCGGGTGTTGACCTCGAGGAAGGACACGGTCTCGCCCTGCACCAGATACTCCACGGTGCCGGCACCGTAGTAACCGGCCTCCTTGCAGATCCGCTTGGCGGACTCGTGAATCTTGGAGCGCACCTCGTCGGACAGGAACGGCGCGGGGGCCTCCTCGACCAGCTTCTGGAAGCGGCGCTGCAACGAGCAGTCGCGCGTACCGGCCACGATCACATTGCCGTGCTTGTCGGCCAGAACCTGCGCCTCGACGTGGCGGGCCTTGTCCAGGTACTGCTCCACGAAGCACTCACCACGGCCGAACGCCGCGGTGGCCTCACGGGTCGCGGACTCGAACAGCTCGGGGATCTCCTCGATGGTGTGGGCGACCTTCATACCGCGGCCACCACCACCGAACGCGGCCTTGATCGCCACCGGAACGCCATATTCCTTGGCGAACTCGACGACCTCGTTCGCGTTCTTGACCGGGTCCTTGGTGCCCGCGGCCATCGGCGCGGACGCGCGCTCGGCGATGTGGCGGGCGGTGACCTTGTCACCCAGGTCCCGGATCGACTGCGGCGACGGCCCGATCCAGATCAGGCCCGCGTCCAGCACAGCCTGCGCGAAATCCGCGTTCTCCGAGAGGAATCCGTAGCCCGGGTGGATGGCGTCGGCACCCGACTTGCGGGCCGCGTCGAGAATCTTGTCGAACACCAGGTACGACTCCGCCGACGTCTGACCGCCGAGGGCGAATGCCTCGTCCGCCAACTTGACGAACGGCGCCTCCGCATCGGGTTCCGCGTACACGGCAACACTGGCGATACCGGCATCCTTCGCGGCCCGGATCACACGCACCGCGATCTCGCCCCGATTCGCGATCAGGACCTTTGTGATCTGCGCGCTGGCATGGCTGGCCACTGAGCCTCCTGTGCTTTCGACAAACTAACGTCTCGGTGAGTGTAGGCAGTGTGCCAACAGTCGCCGAACACCGACCGGGCTACTGGACGGTAGATCCGGCCGGTGAGGTGAACAACACCCTAGACGGACCGTGTAGCCGCCGACACCGCGGCAGACGCCGATCCAGGTTCATGTCCCTTGACGATAGGGCTGCGCACGGCATTGCTCCACTCGGTCCAGGAGCCGTCGTAATTGCGCACGTTCGCCATCCCGAGCAACGAGGTCAGCACGAACCAGGTGTGCGCGGAGTGCTCGCCGATGCGGCAGTAGGCGACGGCGTCACGTGCGTCCAGTACCGGCGCGTAGATCTGCTCCAGTTCGGCTCGGCTGCGAAAGCGGCCGTCGGCGTGCAGTGCCGCCCGCCACGGAATGCTGATCGCCGTCGGGATGTGCCCGGCGCGCAGCGACTGTTCCTCCGGGCGGTCCCGAATCCGGCCGGCCTCCCCGGTGTACTCCTCGGTCTCGCGGACATCGATCAGCCGGGTCGTCTCGGCGGCCCGCTCCAGGCGCTCCCGCACGTCCTCCAGGAAGGCCCGGGCGTCGCGATCGTCGCGTTCGACCACCGGGTAGTCGCCCAGCCCCACCGCGGGCACCTCGAAGGTGGTGTCGCGCGCCTCCGAGATCCACGCGTCGCGCCCACCGTCGAGCAGGCGCACATCGAGATGACCGAACAGCCCGAACACCCACGCGGTGGCGGCGGCCGTTCCGTTGATCTTGTCGCCGTACACCACCACGGTGTCGTCGCGGGCGATCCCCTTGGCGCGCATCAGCTCCGCGAATCGCGCACCGTTGATCACATCCCTGGTCAGTGGGTCGGTAAGCTCGGTGCGCCAGTCGATCTTGACCGCACCTGGCACATGTCCGATGTCGTAGAGAAGGATGTCTTCGTTGGACTCCACGATGGCCAGGCCGCGCGCACCGATGTTTGCCGACAGCCACTCAGTGGTTACTAGTCGTTGTGGGAATGCATAGGAGCCGAAGGATGGATGAGGGTCCGGGGTGACGGGCACGGTGGAAGATCCTTCATGCGTGGTGGACGATTGTCGGCTGTGCGGTACCGATCGTAGGTGCGAAGAATGTGCACTGACGGTTTCACATCATGAATCGGAGGAAGAAGCGATTAAGTCGCAGCTTCGTCCGATAAAGTCACCAGGGAGGAGGGGTGAGCTATGTCCGATTCTTGGCCACGACGACGCCTGCTTGCGATCCTACGCGGCGCCAGCGAGCCTCTCGATGCGCAGGAACTGGCGCGCATCACCGGACAACACGTAACCACCGTTCGCTTCCATTTGGATGTTCTCACACGAGAATCCCTGGTGCGGCAGTTTCAGCAACCCCCGCGCGGACGGGGCCGCCCGCGCATCGGATACACCGCGGTGCAGCGATCGGTCGGTTATCAGGATCTCGCACAGGTACTCGCCGATCAGCTCGGCAGCGATCCGCGACGCCGCGCGGATCTGGCCGTGACCGCGGGCCGGGCCTGGGGCGCCAAGGTCGAACAGTGTGAGCAGCCCATCGCGTCCCTCGAGGATGCCCGGGACGTCGCGATCACCGTGAGTTCGGAACTCGGTTTCGCCCCGGAGCGCGACACCGCATCCGAGTCGGCGCAGCAATCGAACGTCCGGCTCACCGCCTGCCCCCTGCGCGAACTGGCCCGTACCCATTCCGAGGTGGTCTGCGGTGTCCATCAGGGCCTGATGCGCGAGGTACTCGACCGCAACGGCGGCCGGGACGTGGTCAACGTTCGCCTGCACCCGTTCGTCGGACCGGATCTGTGCGTCCTACGACTGGAGACATCGGCCGCGGCACTGGTGCCGGATCCGGCGCACATACCCGATCAGGTGGGCCCCACGTCGCGGATCGCGACGCCGTCAGGAAATCGCGTCGGCCCGCAATTGCGCTCCGACCCACAGCTGCGCAACGCCGACGCCGACATCGCCCAGGAGGCGACGCAACAGCGGTAGTCCGATTCCGATGACGCTGGACGGGTCGCCGTCGATGCGATCGACGAACCAGCCGCCCATACCGTCGAGCGTGAACGCACCGGCGACCTTCAGCGGTTCACCGGTGGCGATGTAGGCATCCAGTTCGGCCGGACCCGGCTCGGCGAAATGCACCGTGGTCGTGCTGCAGTCGTGCGCCTCGGCGACGATCGCGCCGTCGCGCACACGCAGGACGCAGTGACCGGTCAGCAGGTCGGCGCTGCGCCCGGCCATCGCGGCCCAGCGAGCGCGGGCGACATCGGGGGTGTGTGGCTTGCCCTGCAGCACATCGTCGACCAGCAGCATGGAATCGCAGCCGACGATCACGCAGTCGTCGACCAGCCGGGGCGAGGGGGCGCCGGGCCCGTCCGGAGCCTCGGCGAGCACCGCGGCAGCCACCGACCGGGCCTTGGCCCGCGCCAGCGCGGTCACCACACCCGCGGGCGAGGTGTCCGGCGGCAGCGCCGCCGCGACCGCGTCCTCGTCGACATCGGAGATCCGCACCACCGGGTCCAGCCCGGCCGAACGCAGAACCTGCAGACGCGCCGGCGACGCGGACCCGAGAACGAATCCCGTCACGTCAGCCGCGGAGGTGCGACACGTAGGGGTAGGCGTACGGGGAGAACGGAGAGGCACCGCGGTGCATCATCGTGGGCCGGCCCCAGTTGTCCACCGGGCCCTGCTCCTGAGCTGCCCCACCGGTATTCGCGCCAGCGGCGAACACGGCGATCAGAGCGGCCAGCTCCGCATCGGTGGGCGAACCCTTCAGAACCCGGACGACCGGGCCCCGATCCGGCTCCGGCTCGGTCGCGGCCGGCTCGGATACGAGCTTCGCGTCGTCACCGAATCCATCGGCCGCCAACTCCAGTTCGGCAGCGCGCAATATCTCTTCGTCAGCCACAGCGGTCACAGCGCCAACTCCTCCTGTCCATGCGCCGGGCCGCGAGGGCCCGGCGTTCACGACGCGGGGTGAACCGCGCGTCGTGAACGGTACTCGTTGCGGCTCCCATGCAATGAGTGCCTGTTCCTACCATCTTCACCCGAATGCGGCGATCATGCGCGTCGCGGTTGCACCACTCATCGAAGAAAGTGTGCCTCCGCTACCGCACATATCGTCGGATCAGAGCGGAATGTTGCCGTGCTTCTTCGGCGGCAGTGTGACCAGTTTGCGCTCGAGCAGGCGCAGTGCCGACACGATCTGCCCGCGGGTGTGCGAGGGCGGAATCACCGCGTCGACGTAGCCGCGCTCGGCGGCCACGTACGGGTTGACCAAGGTGTCCTCGTACTCGTTCTGCAGCTCGAGGCGCAGAGCGTCGACATCCGCCCCCTCGGCCGCGGCCTGCTGCAACTTCTTGCGGTAGACGAAGCCGACGGCACCCGAAGCACCCATCACGGCGATCTGCGCGGTGGGCCACGCCAGGTTCACATCGGCACCCATGTGCTTGGAACCCATGACGTCGTAGGCGCCACCGTAGGCCTTGCGGGTGATGACCGTGATTTTGCCCACAGTGGCCTCACCATAGGCGTAGAGCAGCTTGGCACCGCGGCGAATGATGCCGTTGTACTCCTGGCCGGTGCCCGGCAGGAAGCCCGGAACATCGACCAGGGTGATGATCGGAATGTTGAAGGCATCGCAGGTGCGCACGAAGCGCGCGGCCTTCTCCGAGGCGTCGATGTCCAGGCACCCGGCGAACTGGGTGGGCTGGTTGGCCACGAAACCCACACTGCGGCCGTCGATGCGGGCGAAACCGACGATGACGTTCATCGCGCGCTCGGCCTGCACCTCGAAGAACTCGTCGTCGTCGACCAGCCGCCGGATGACCTCGTGCATGTCGTAGGGCTGGTTCGGCGAATCCGGGATCAGGGTGTCGAGTTCGATGTCCTCGTCGGTCAGTGACTCCTCGATCGCGCCCTCGATCGGATCGGTGGCCGGGAAGCGGGGGGCCTCGGCGCGGTTGTTACTGGGCAGGTAGCTCAGCAGATCCTTCACCCAGTCCAGCGCGTCCTGCTCACCGGAGGCGACGTAGTGCGCGGTACCGGACTTCACCATGTGGGTGTGGGCGCCGCCCAGCTCCTCCATGGTGACCTCTTCACCGGTGACGGTCTTGATCACGTCCGGGCCGGTGATGAACATCTGGCTGGTCTCGTCGACCATCACGACGAAGTCGGTCAGCGCCGGGGAGTAGACGTGGCCACCGGCGGCGGCACCCATGATGAGCGAGATCTGCGGGATCACACCCGAGGCCTGCACATTGCGGTGGAAGATCTCCCCGTACAGGCCCAGCGAGACGACGCCCTCCTGGATACGGGCACCGGCGCCGTCGTTGATACCGATCAGCGGCCGGCCGGTCTTGACGGCCAGATCCATGACCTTGACGATCTTCTCGCCGTAGACCTCACCCAGCGAGCCACCGAAGACCGTGGCGTCCTGGGAGAAGATGCAGACGTCGCGACCGTCGATGGTGCCGTAGCCGGTCACCACACCGTCGCCGAGCGGGCGGTTGTTCTCCTGCCCGAAATTGACGCTGCGATGCCGGGCCAGGGCGTCCATCTCGACGAACGAGCCCTCGTCCAACAAGGCCAGGATGCGCTCGCGGGCGGTCATCTTGCCCTTGGCGTGCACCTTGTCGACCGCACCCTCGCCCATCGGGTGCTTGGCCTCTTCCAGCCGATTACGCAGATCAGCCAGCTTCCCGGCGGTCGTGTGGATATCGGGGGCCTCCGCCGAATCCGGCGAAGGCTGCTGCTGGACACTCGTCATGTCCCGGAGTGTAACCAGTGACAAGCCTTCGCGGAATTCCAGAGGGTACTACCGATCAGTACCCTTATTGACTGTTCGCCAGCAGAAAATCCCTGGTGAAGTGCCATAATAGCGAGGCCGCTATTGCTGGAATCGGCCCGAATCCTCAGCGATTCCGCAGCCGGGCCAGTACCCGGTCCAGAGCCGCCACCGCCTCCTCGAGTTCGGCCGCGGTGACCGTGAGCGGCGGCCGGAACCGGATGCCCCGCTCACCGCTGCCGATCAGCAGGACGTGTTCGCGTTCCCGGGCTTCGGTCAGCACGGCATCGCGCAGTTCCGCGGATTCCACTGTGACCGCGCACATCAGCCCGCGACCACGCGGATCGGTGAGCTCGCCGTACCGGCCGGCCAGCTCCCGCAGCCGCGCCAGCAGCAGCTCACCGAGTTCCGCGGCACGGTCGGCGAGCCGATCGGATTCGATCACCTCAAGGATGCGCCGGGCGCGGACCATATCGGTGAGATTGCCGCCCCAGGTGGAGTTGAGCCGGGAGCTCACCTCGAACACATTGCCGGGCACCTCGTCGACGCGCCCGCCCGCCATGATCCCGCACACCTGGGTCTTCTTCCCGAAGGCGACCACATCCGGCTGCAGCCCGAGCTGCCGATAGGCCCAGAGCGAACCCGTCATCGCGACCCCGGTCTGCACCTCGTCCAGGATGAACAGGGCGTCGTTGTCGTGGCACAACCGCTGCATCCGCCGCAGGAATTCCGGACGCAGATGCCGATCGCCACCCTCACCTTGAATCGGCTCGGCGATGAAACAGGCTATGTCGTGCGGGTTTTCGGCGAAGGCCGCGCGAGCCTGCGCCAGCGCCCGGGATTCGGCAGCCTCGATATCGATGCCGGGACACAGATACGGCGTATCGATGCGTGGCCAGTCGAACTTCGGGAAGCGATCGGTTTTGATCGGATCGGTATTGGTCAGCGACATCGTGTAGCCGGTGCGACCGTGGAACGCACCGGTGAGATGCAACACCTTAGTGCCGAGTTCGGCTCCGCGGCCGTGCATCGCGTTGTGCCGGCTCTTCCAGTCGAAGGCCACCTTGAGCGCGTTCTCCACCGCGAGGGCACCACCGTCGATGAAGAACAGATGTGGCAGCGCGGGGTCACCGAGGACACGCGCGAAGGTCTCGACGAAGCGAGCCATCTCGACCGTATAGATATCGGAATTGCTGGGCTTGTTCACCGCGGCCGCGGCCAGTTCGGTGCGGAATCCCTCGTCCTGGGCCAAGGCCGGATGGTTCATCCCCAGCGCCGAGGAAGCGAAGAAACCGAACATGTCGAGGAAGGCCGTGCCGTCCCGTGCGTCGACCAGTCTTCGCCCTTGCGATTTCCGCAGGTCGAGCACCATGTCGAAGCCGTCGGCAAGGATGTGGCCGGACAGGATCTCGAGTACGCGCGAGGCTGCGATCGACGCCGGATTCGTCACCACCGCGTCGGTCGTTCCGGGACGTTCCAGTTCGAGGGTCACTCTCGCAGGATACGTAAATATTTACGTAATCACTACGAACGATCGTATAAATTACGATCAAGTCTCACTGGTCATAGAATGTCTGCAGAATGATGGTGCTTCGAGTTCTGACGTTGGCGGTGGCGCGAATCTCGGCCAGCAACTGTTCGAGATGTCGCGGGGAGGCCACCCGGACGAGCAGCATGTAGCTCTCCTCCCCCGCCACCGAATGGCACTCCTCGATCCCGGGGATGTGCTGTAACAGCGCCGGAGCGTCATCGGGTTGCGACGGGTCGAGAGGAGTGATCGCGACATATGCCGACAGCATCTGCCCCAACGCCTCCGGGTCGACCTTCGCGGTGTAGCCCCGGATCACACCACGCGCCTCGAGCCGTCGCACTCGCGATTGCACCGCGGACACCGAGAGGCTGGCTTTCTCCGCGAGATTGGACAGGGTGGCACGTCCGTCGGCCATCAATTCGCGGATCAGGAGCCGATCGATATCGTCCAGAACAGGTTTCGCAGGTGCATCCGCCATCAGCGAAGGCTAACCCAGTGCGCGGCGGCCGTGGCCGAAACCGATTCCCCCCCGGTGCGAAGGCCCCGCAGCAATCCCGATCCCGATCCCGGAAACGGAGACGCACATGACATCCGCCCCCGTCCTGCCCAGCACCGGCGAATTGCGCGACCGGCTCGCGCAGCGCCTGCTCGAACTCGGCGCCGGCACCGTGGAATCCGGTGACCTCCCCGTGCGCAGCCCGATCACCGGTTCGGTGCTGACACATCTGCGGGCCAGCACCGAACTGGAGGTGATGTACGCGATCGACAAGGCACACAGCGCCTTTCGATCGTGGCGCACGGTACCGGCGCCCCGGCGCGCGGCGGTGGTGCGCCGGCTCGGGGAGCTGCTGACCGACAACATCGACGCGCTGGCCGAACTGGTGACGCTGGAGGCGGGCAAGATCGGCGCCGAGGCGCGCGGCGAGGTGCAGGAGATGATCGACGTCTGCGAATTCGCCGTCGGCCTGTCCCGGCAGCTCTACGGCCGCACCATGGCCTGCGAGCGACCCGGGCACCGGCTGATGGAGACCTGGCATCCGCTCGGCGTGGTCGGGGTGATCTCGGCCTTCAACTTCCCGGTCGCGGTGTGGTCGTGGAATACCGCCATCGCCCTGGTCTGCGGGGACACCGTGGTGTGGAAGCCCTCGCAGGCAACACCTTCCACCGCGCTGGCCTGCCATACGCTGCTGCGCCGGGCCGCCGCGGACGCCGGGGTGGATCCGGAGATCCACCAGCTCGTCCAGGGCGATGGCGAGGTCGGCGGACTGCTCGTCGACGACGAACGGATCGCTCTGCTCAGCGCCACCGGCTCGGTACGGATGGGGCGGACGGTGGCACCGCGGGTCGCCGCGCGCTTCGGCCGCTGCCTGCTCGAGCTGGGCGGTAACAACGGGGCCGTGGTCACCCCGTCTGCCGATCTCGAATTGACCACGCGCGCTGTAGTTTTCGCGGCCGCGGGCACCGCCGGGCAGCGCTGCACGACACTGCGGCGGGTGATCGCGCACGTGGATGTCGTGGGGCCCCTGCTGGATCGGATGCGCACCGCCTACAGCCAACTGCCCGTGGGTAATCCGCTCGACGAGCGGATGCTGGTGGGACCGTTGATCGACGGGCGGGCGCACGCGGCGATGCGCTCGGCGATCGAGCGGGCGATCGACGACGGCGGCGAATTGATCTGTGGCGGTGAGCGCGTCGAGGTCGGTGATCCCGATTCCTATTATGTGCGCCCGGCGATCGTCCGGATGCCCGCCCAGACCGCCGTCGTGCGCGAGGAGACCTTCGCACCGATCCTCTACGTCCTGACCTACCGCGATCTCGATACCGCGATCGAGTTGCACAATGCGGTACCGCAGGGCCTTTCGTCGGCGATCTTCACCGGTGACCAGCGCGAGGCCGAGCGTTTCCTGGCCGCCGACGGCTCCGACTGCGGTATCGCCAATGTGAACATCGGGACCTCGGGTGCGGAGATCGGCGGCGCCTTCGGCGGTGAGAAACAGACCGGAGGCGGGCGCGAATCGGGCTCCGATTCCTGGAAGGCGTACATGCGCCGGGCCACCAACACCGTCAACTACTCCGCCGAACTGCCACTGGCCCAGGGCATCCGGTTCGGCTGAGCGCGCTCAGCGACCGGGTCCGTGGGTGATGGAGCGGACCTGTTCCTCATAGGCCGCGCGCATCGCGGAGTCACCCGGATGCAACGCGCGATCGCCGTCGAACAGGCCGCGCACCATCCGCACGATCGATTCCGGAGCGGCGGCCAGCGCGATGTCCACGGGGTCCAGGTACTGCGGCACCGCCACCTCGGCACGACGGGTGCGGCAGGTCCGCACGACGGCCGCGGCCACATCGACCGGATCGACCGTGGGCAGGCCATGGCCCAGGGTGAGCCCCGACGACAGCCGGGTGCGCACAGCGGAGGGCAGCACACAACTCACACTGACCCCGGATTCGGCGAATTCCAGCCGGGTCGCGGCCGACAAGCCGACGGCGGCGAACTTACTGGCGTTGTAGACGGCGAGACCCGGCAGCGGAATCTTGCCCGCCAGCGAGGCGATGTTGACGATATGGCCGCGCCCGCGCTCGACCATGGCGGGCGCGACCGCGCGCATACCGTGGATGAGACCCCAGACGTTGACGTCGATCGTGGTGTGCCCCACCGCATCCGGCTCGGTGAGGAAGGACCCCGCGGGCATGACACCCGCATTGTTGACCAGGATGTCGACCCGGCCCATCTCGGCGACGGCCTCGTCCCACTGTTCCCGCACCCGGACGTCGAGTTCGACCGCGCGGGCACCGAGCGCCGCGGCGGCCGACCGTGCGGCGACACCGTCCACATCGGCGATGACGACCCGAGATCCTTTGTTCGCGAACAGTTCGGCGGTGGCACGGCCGATCCCGCGCCCGGCGCCGGTGATCAGCACCCGGGCTCCGGTGAGATCGATCCTGGGGTAGTCGGGTCCGAGAAACCTCATGAGAACTCACTCCGTTCCAGCTCGCGGCGGGTGCTGCGCAGACTGTGTTCGAGGGTCTGCGCACGGCGTCGGCCGTCCATGAAATTCGGGCCCATGACCGCCAGATCCGCGGCGGTCACTGCCAGTTGCAGGACCCGGGTGCCGGACGCTCGGATCGTGGCGATCTCGGCGTCGAGCTGCGCACTCATCGGCCGCCGCAGCCGGCGTTCGAGCCAGTGGCCGGGATCGCGGGCCGGAACCGGCCGTGTGGAGGCCATCGGCGTCAGCACGACCAGCTCGTCGAGGGCCAGCGGTTGGAGTAGATCCACCGAGGCGGTGGAAGCGGCGCCGCCGTCCACGTAGCGGCGCCCGCCGATCGATACCGGCGGGAACCAGCCCGGCACCGCCCACGACGCCCGCAACGCCGCACCGATCGTCGCATCCGGCGCATCCGGCGCGCCGAATGCGACCCGGCGGCCGGAGTCGTAGTCCATGGCCACCAGCCAGGCCGCCGGATGCGCGGGCCAGTCCCGCTCACCGTGCAGATCGTCGGCGAGCCGCTGCAGCCAGCCGGCGTCGCCGCCACCGACGGGGAGCAGGCGGCTACCGGCGGACAACGCGGCCTGGCGAGAGCTGTTGCCGCACAGAGTCATTCGCGGGGCACCGAGGCGCAGGCGGGGCAACGGCGGGAAGCGGCCGGGAGCGGCGGCCATGTGCCGGATCAGGATCGGGTCGGCGGCGGTTCCGCGTTGCATGGCGATCAGGTCGTCGACCGAGACCCCCGCGGCCAGCATCGTCACCATTTCCGCACCGGCGGAGGTGCCGATCAGCGCGTCGGCATCGCGCGGATCCCAGTGCAGGACGTCGCGCACCGCGGCCAGTGCCGCGACGATCCAGGCCGCGCCGACCGTACCGCCACAGCCGATCGCCAGACCGCGCCGTCGCAACACGTTACTGTTACCCATAGTTGCAAACATTAGCGGAGGCCCGATCGGCCGGTTGCCGGTCCGGGAAGCCTCATCGCCACGGCATGTACTGCAGGCACCAGGTATTGCCATCCGGATCGGCGAAGTACGCGTACAGCACGCCACCGCCGACATCCTCGATATCGCCGACCTCGATGCCCCGATCCAGCAGCACGTTCCTGGCCGCCGCGATATCGGCGACCACCAGATGCAGCCCACGCACGGTGCCCGCCGGCGCCCCGGTCGTGGGCAGGCCCGCGGACAGCAGGATCGAGCACGCCGAACCGGGCGGGGTCAGCTGCACGATCCGGACATCGGGTGCGGGGGTGACATCCACATCGAGGTGGAATCCGGCCCGATCGCGATAGAACTCGATCGATCGATCCAGATCGGTCACCGGTAGCGGCACCAGTTCCAGCAGCAGGGCACCGGACGGGACGGGCGGATTTCCCGGGTCCCGAGCCTGCAGGGGATCCGCGGGAATCTCGGTGACCGGTGCGGAGCTGTCGCTTCCTGTGCCTTGCGGGACGCCCGATCGCACCGACGACCCGGCTGCGCGATTGTCTGTCATCGTTGCTCCTGTCGTCCGAACTCCGGGAGCGGGATCTCGGCCGCGGACCAGCCTAACCATCGCCGGCGCGGCGACGACGTATCGAGACGGGTTCGTGTCGGTACCGAGGTGCAGACTGATTCCATGCAGCAGTTCGCCCGCGCGACCCAGGAGTGGTTCGACGGCGCGTTCCCGGCTCCCACGGCCGCTCAGCTGGGTGCGTGGCAGGCGATTTCCGCGGGTGAACACACGCTGGTCATCGCTCCCACCGGGTCGGGCAAGACGCTGTCGGCCTTCCTGTGGGCGATCGACCGGCTCGCCACCCGTGCGCCGGTGGACGGGCCGCCGCGGACCTCGGTGCTCTACATCTCCCCGCTCAAGGCGCTGGCGGTCGATGTGGAGCGCAATCTGCGCGCACCACTGGTCGGCATCACCCGGACCGCCGCGCGGCTGGGCACGGCCGCGCCGGAGATCACCGTGGGGGTGCGTTCCGGCGACACCACCGCCGCCGACCGCCGCACGATGGCGCGCAAACCACCGGACATCCTGATCACCACTCCGGAGTCGCTGTACCTGATGCTCACCTCGGCGGCACGCGAGACGCTGTCGCAGGTGAGCACCGTGATCGTCGACGAGGTTCACGCGATCGCGGGGTCCAAACGGGGTGCGCATCTGGCGCTGTCGCTGGCCCGGCTGGATCAGCTCACCGAACGCCCGGCCCAGCGCATCGGACTGTCGGCCACGGTGCGCCCGCCCGAGGCGGTGGGACGTTTCCTGGTCGGGCCCGCACCGATCACTATCGTGGCACCGCCCGCACCGAAGACCTTCGATCTGTCGGTGCGGGTTCCGGTCGCGGATATGACCGAGCCGGGCGAATCCGATCAGCCCGGCTCCATCTGGCCGCATGTGGACGCCGCGATCGTCGATCTGGTACTCGCACATCGTTCCTCGATCGTGTTCGCGAATTCCCGCCGGCTGGCCGAGCGACTCACTGCCCGCCTGAACGAGGAATACGCCGAGCGGATCAGCGAACCGGATTCCGCCGCAACCGATTCCGCCGCGGACGCCGCGGTCGCGGCACAGCCCGTGCGGACGGAGCACGGCCCGCCCGCTCAGCTCGGCTCACCCACAGAGGTCAATCACGGTGCGGCGCCCCTGCTCGCGCGGGCGCACCACGGATCGGTGAGCAAGGAACAGCGCGCGATCATCGAGGACGATCTCAAGAGTGGGCGCCTGCGCTGTGTGGTCGCCACCAGCAGCCTCGAACTCGGCATCGATATGGGCGCGGTGGATCTGGTGGTCCAGGTCGAGGCGCCGCCGTCGGTGGCCGGCGGGCTGCAACGCGTCGGCCGGGCCGGACACCAGGTGGGTGAGATCTCGCGCGGGGTCATCTTCCCCAAGCACCGCACCGATGTCGTGCACTGCGCGGTGGCCTCGATGCGGATGACCGCGGGGCAGATCGAGGAATTGCGGATTCCGGCCCACCCCCTCGACATCCTCGCGCAGCAGACGGTCGCCGCCTGCGCACTGGAACCGATCGATGTGGACGAATGGTTCGAAACGGTCCGGGGCACCGGAAGTTTCACATCCCTGCCCCGCTCCGCCTACGACTCGGTCCTGGATCTGCTGTCGGGCCGATACCCCTCCGACGAATTCGCCGAACTGCGCCCGCGGGTGGTGTGGGATCGCGATGCGGGCACGCTCGCCGGGCGGCCCGGCGCGCAGCGGCTCGCGGTCACCTCGGGCGGAGCGATTCCGGATCGCGGCCTCTTCCCGGTGTTCATGGTCGGCGAGAAGGCCTCGCGGGTGGGCGAACTCGACGAGGAGATGGTCTACGAATCCCGCGTCGGCGATGTGTTCGCCCTGGGCGCCACCAGTTGGCGGATCGAGGACATCACCCACGATCGGGTGCTGGTCTCCCCGGCGTTCGGGCTACCCGGCCGCTTACCGTTCTGGCACGGCGATTCCCTGGGGCGTCCGGCGGAATTGGGCGCGGCCCTGGGCGAATTCGTGCGCACCGCGGGCCGGGCGGTCGAACGCGCACCGGCGGGGCGCATCGATACGCTGGTCCAGGAGGCGGCGGGGGCCTGTCCGGGGACCGCCCACGAACCGGCCCTCGATGGCGCGAAACAACCAGCGCGACAATCGAAATCACGACGGACCGCGCCGGCCGCCGAGAGCGCGAACGGTTCCGGAAAGCCCGGTGCGGAACTGCTGGAACTCGAACAGATCGTGCATGCGGCGGGGCTCGACGATTTCGCCACCGCGAATCTGGTGTCACTGCTGGCCGAACAGCGCCAGGCCACCGGGCACCTGCCCACCGACCGCACACTGCTGGTCGAGCGATTCCGCGACGAGCTCGGTGACTGGCGGCTGATCCTGCACTCCCCCTTCGGCCTTCCCGTGCACGCCCCGTGGGCGCTGGCCGTCGGGGCGCGGCTGCGGGAGCGGTTCGGGGTCGATGCCGCGCCCACCGCCTCCGACGACGGCATCGTGGTCCGGCTGCCCGACACCACCGACGATCCGCCCGGTGCCGAGCTCTTCGTCTTCGAACCCGACGAGATCGACGAGGTGGTCACCGAGCAGGTCGGCGGTTCGGCACTGTTCGCCTCCCGCTTCCGCGAATGTGCGGCACGCGCACTGCTGCTGCCGCGCCGCGATCCGGGCCGGCGCGCACCGCTGTGGCAGCAGCGCCAGCGTGCCGCCCAATTGCTCGATGTGGCAAGGAAATTCCCGGATTTCCCGATTCTGCTGGAGACGGTGCGTGAATGCCTGCGCGATGTCTACGATCTGCCGGCGCTCCGCGATCTGCTGACGAACGTCGCGCGCCGCAAACTGCGCCTGGTCGAGGTGGAGACCGCGGCCCCGTCCCCCTTTGCCAATGCGTTGCTGTTCGACTACATCGGCCAGTTCATGTACGAGGGCGACAGCCCGCTCGCCGAACGCCGAGCGGCCGCACTGTCACTGGATTCGAGTCTGCTGGCGGAACTGCTGGGCCGGGTCGAACTGCGCGAACTGCTCGACACCGCGGTCCTCGAACAGCTGATGCGGGAACTGCAACGGCTCACCCCGGAGCGCCAGGCCCGCGACGCGGAGGGCCTGGCCGATCTGCTGCGGCTGCTCGGCCCGCTCACCCCGGACGAGGCGGCGGCGCGCTGTACCGACGACCCCGGTCCGTGGTTCGCGGAATTGGCTCGAGCCAAACGCGCGCTCGCGGTGTCCTTCGCCGGATCGCACTGGTGGGTGGCGGTGGAGGATGCCGCCAGATTGCGTGACGCCCTCGGGGTTCCGCTGCCGATCGGCACCCCGGCGGCGTTCATCGAACCGGTGCCCGATCCGCTCGGCGACCTCGTCGGCCGCTTCGCCCGCACGCACGCGCCCTTCACCCTCGACGCACTCGCGCTCCGCTTCGGTATCGGCACGGCCGTGGCAGCCACCGCACTGCACCGCCTCGGAACCGAGAAGCGTGTCGTGGAAGGCGAATTCACGCCGGGATCGGCCGGTACGGAGTGGTGTGACACCGAGGTGCTGCGGCGGTTGCGGCGGCGTTCGCTGGCGGCCGCGCGCAAAGAGGTGGAACCGGTGTCGACCGGCGCGTTCGGACGGTTTCTCCCCGCCTGGCAGCACATCGGCACCTCGCCCCTGCACGGCGTGGACGGTGTCGCCGCGGTCGTGGAACAGCTCGCGGGCGTGCCGATTCCGGCCTCGGCCTGGGAATCGCTGATCCTGCCGTCCCGGGTGCGCGACTACACACCGGCGATGCTCGACGAGCTGACCGCGACCGGCGAGGTGATCTGGTCCGGCCACGGCGCCCTGACCGCCAAGGACGGCTGGATCGCGCTGCACCCGGCGGATCAGGCACCGGTGACACTGGCACCCGTCGCGGAGATCGACTTCACCGATACCCAGCTCCGGTTGTTCGGCGCCTGGGGCGCGGACCCAGCGGCGCCGGGCGAGGCCGGTGCGCAGCCGGCGGGCGGCGCGTACTTCTTCCGCCAATTGTCCGATGCCACCGGACTTCTGGACGATGCCGCGGTGGCAGCCGCCCTGTGGGAACTGGTGTGGGCGGGTCATGTCAGTGGCGACACCTTCGCACCCGTCCGGGCCCGGTTGTCGGGTACCTCCCGCAGCACCACCGCGCATCGCTCGCCTCGGCGCACCCCGCGCGGGCGCATGTACCTGCCGCGGCCGGCCGTACCGACCCGATCCGGCCCACCGGCGGTTGCCGGACGCTGGTCGTTGCTGCCCCCGCGGTCGGCCGACAATACGATCCGCGCACATGCCACCGCCGATCTGCTGCTGGAACGCTACGGGGTACTGACCCGCGGTTCGGTCCAGAGTGAGGATGTCGCGGGCGGATTCGCGCTGATGTATCGGGTACTGACCGAATTCGAGGATCGGGGACGCTGCCGGCGCGGCTATTTCATCGACACCCTCGGCGGTGCGCAGTTCTCCACCACCGATGTGGTCGATCGCCTGCGCTCGTTCGATACCGAGTCCGGCGGTGCACCCCACACACTCGCACTCGCGGCGTGTGATCCCGCCAACCCGTACGGCGCCGCGCTGCCGTGGCCGAAATCGTCGAGCGAGGGTGCCGGGCATCGGCCCGGCCGCAAGGCGGGCGCGCTGGTGGTGCTGGCCGATGGTGAATTGGCCCTGTATCTGGAGCGTGGCGGCAAGACACTACTCACCTTCACCGAGGATCCCGAGGTCCGCACCCGGGCCGCGGCCGCCCTGGCCACACTCGTCCACGACCGGCGCATCGACTCACTGGTCGTCGAGCGGATCGACGGAGAATCCGTCCACGGCAACACTTTTGCCACCTTCCTCAGCGAGGCCGGGTTCAACACCACGCCCCGGGGCTTGCGGCTGCGGAGCCGGCCGTGACCTCCGTGGCGCCCGGGGAACACGATGTTCCCGGCATCCACCGGCTTCGGCATCCGGGGCGGTGAGCGCCGATGCCGGAGGGCGACACCGTCTATCGCACAGCGGCGCGCCTGCGCACCGCACTGGCGGGAAACACTCTGACCCGCAGTGATTTCCGGGTTCCGAGATATGCCACGCTGGATCTGCGTGATCGTGCCATCGACAGTGTCGGCAGCTACGGCAAACACCTGTTCGTGCGCACCGAGACACTCAGCATCCACACCCATCTGAAGATGGAGGGCAGCTGGCGGATCTACCGTCCGGGTGCGCGGTGGACGGAACCGGGATTCACCGCCCGGCTGGTTCTGGCCACCGCCGACGCCGAGGCGGTCGGTTTCTCCCTCGGGCTGGTCGAGGTGCTGCCCCGGGCCGACGAACACACCACCACCGACCATCTCGGCCCCGACCTGCTCGGGCCGAATTGGGATGCGGCAGAAGCGATCCGGCGGCTGAGCGCCCATCCGGAACAACCCATCGGACTGGCGCTGCTGGACCAGACCAATCTGGCCGGAATCGGCAATATCCACCGCAGCGAGATCTGCTTTCTGCGCCGCGTCCATCCGGCGACACCGGTCGCCGCGGTCGACCTGCCACCGCTGGTGGACGAGGCTCACGCGGTGCTGACCGAGGCCGCTCACCATCCGCCCCGCAGGCCCCTGGTCTACGGCCGCCAACGCCGCCCGTGCCATCGCTGCGGTACCGCGGTGGTCGTACACCTGCTCGGTGACCCGGCCACCCCGAATCGCGAGCGCGGCATCTACTTCTGCCCGCGCTGCCAGCCGCCGCTCGCCTAGCGGCCGGGCCGCCCGGTGTTCGGAGGTGCTACCGGTGGCATGCCCGCCGGTAGCACCCGAACGCTGCCGAAATCCTCTGCTAGTGCACCGAATTGGCCAGCTGGTCGGCATAGGGGGCGACGAACTTGCCCACCAGCGGAAGCTCCACACGGGCGCCACCGGAGTTGTTGGCCGCGATCATGGCCATGATCCAGACGACCAACGCGAAGATCCCGACCACGAAGCTCACGAGGCTGAACACGATCCCCACCGTGCCCAGCACGGCGGCGAGCAAGCTCAGCACGACATCGACGACGGTGGCGGCACCGAAGAAGATGATCGACTGCGACGCATGGAATTTCACATCGGGGTCATGCTTCCCGATGAACAGGAAGATGATCCCGGTGAGCCATCCCAGGGCATAGGACAGAATCGCACTGGTCTTCTTGTCGAAGCCGCCCACCGGCGGTTGCCCGCCCTGGTGACCGCCGGAGGGTTGGGGCTGCTGGTGCTCGGGAGGTTCATAAGACGTCATGATTTGCCTTCATGTTCGCCGGGCTTGCTAACCCCAGGAATTATGTCTCATTTGCACCGAAAGCACGGCGGATTGCCACCCGGCCCACTGGTTCGAACCCACAGCGATTCCGGGATGCGGATTCGATGTCCGTAATTCCCTGCCGCAGCGGAACTTCCGAATCCGAGATCAATCAGCCGCCGGCTGGTCGGGCACCCGCAGTCCTTCGGCGAAGGCACGGGCAGCTGCGAGACCGGCGGCGTCGGGCTGCCCCTTGCGGATACCGCCCACGAGTTTGAACGGGAACCAGGTGTCGTACGCCCGGCAGGCGAAGGTGCCGACCACCTCGAACCCCTTGCTCTCGAGCTGGTGTGCGAACGCGCGGGTGTAGCGCCGGAACGGCGGCTCGGGTAGTCCGCTGGTGGCGAAGACGAAGGCCGAGCCCTGCTGCCCCGACGGCAGCGATCCGGCGAATTCGCGCAGCCGCGGATGGAAGTTCATGTTGAAGATTCCCGAGCCGAACCCCACCAGGTCGTAGGCCGCGAGGTCGGCGGGGGTGACCTCGCCGGGTTCGACGACGCGTGCCCCCAGCACCTCGGCCATCACATCGGCCACCTGTTCGGTGTTGCCGTGCGAGACGGAGGTGCACACGATCAGTGCCTTCAAGACGATGCTCCTTCGATTGTCGAGTACTCGGTCATGACCACCGGACCCCACCGCAGCCCCCACCGTGATGGTAGTCAGCACCACCCGGATCCGCCGGACCACGACATTTGCCCGTAGATAGCCCGCATTTCTTCCGTCGGCTAACATTTCGGCCCGCCGAGCCGACATACGGGCGACAACTTTCACGACGGGTCCGGGAGCAGGCCAGATGACATATGCGAGCACCACGGTGCGTCGTGGCACGCGCCTTGTCACCCAACTCGTGATCGCGGCCCTCGCCATCGCGGCGACCGTGCTGTTCAGCAACGCACTGCAGCATTCGACCTCGAGGACCAGCCGGACCGGACACGAGTCGTCCCCGGCCACCTCGGCGCCGCCGCACCCCGCCGATCCCGCCGCGGTGCGGCGTTAGCGTCCGGCGGATCGGCTAGGTCTGCGGCAGCGGTACCGGCTCGAGGATTTCCGGCCGCGGCTCCGGCGCCGCGGCACGCAGCGCATCGGCCGACACATCGTCGGGCTGGGTCTGCGATCGCACTTCGGCCTCGACGCGGGCCACGAAGGTGTCGACCTCGCGCCTGATCTGCTCGCCATCCCAGCCCAGCACCGGCGCCACCAGCCGCGCCACCTCCTCGGCACATTCGGTGCCACGATGGGAGTACTCGATGGAGACGCGGGTGCGGCGGGCGAGGATGTCGTCGAGATGCAGTGCTCCCTCGGCCGCGGCCGCGTAGACCACCTCCACCCGCAGATAGCTGGGCGCCTCGGTGATCGGTTGCAGGAGTTCGGGTTTGCCCTCGGCCAGATCGAGGACATCGGTGACCAGCGCGCCGTAACGATTGAGCAGATGTTCGATGCGATACGGGTGCACACCGTAGGTCTGCGCCAGCTGTGGAGTCTGATTGAGCAGGGCGAAGTAGCCGTCGGCGCCCAGCAGCGGGACCTTGTCGGTGATCGTGGGTGAGACCCGCTGCGGAATGTCGCGGGCCGCCGCGTCGACCGCGTCGTAGGCCATCACGCGGTAGGTCGTGTACTTACCACCCGCGATGGCGACCAGGCCCGGGGCGATCCGCGCCACCGCGTGTTCCCGCGACAGTTTCGAGGTCTCGTCGCTCTCACCGGCCAGCAGCGGCCGCAGGCCCGCGTACACCCCCTGGATGTCGTCCTGGGTGAGCGGGGTGACCAGGACCTCGTTGATCCGGTCCAGCAGATAGTCGATATCGGCCTTCGTCGCGGCCGGATGTGCCAGGTCCAGATTCCAGTCGGTGTCGGTGGTCCCGACGATCCAGTGATTGCTCCCCCACGGGATCACGAACAACACCGAGGTCTGGGTGCGCAGGATCAGCGCCGCGTCACTGGTGATCCGGTCGCGCGGCACGACGATGTGCACACCCTTGGAGGCGCGTACGTGGAATCGGCCGCGCACATGCGACAGCGCCTGCAGTTCGTCGGTCCACACGCCGGTCGCGTTGATCACCACATGGCCGCGGACCTCGGTGGTGCGGCCGTCCTCGCTGTCGCGCACCTTGACCCCGACCACCCGGTCGGCCTCCCGCAGGAAGTCCACGACCTGGGTCGAAGTCCGGATGACCGCGCCGTAGTGGGCGGCGGTCCGGGCCACCGTCATGGTGTGACGAGCATCGTCGACCACGGTGTCGTAGTAGGTCACACCGCCGATGAGCGCATCGCGGCGCACACCGGGGGCCAGTCGAAGCGCGCCGGATCGAGTCACATGATGTTGTCCCGGAACGGATTTCGCACCGCCCATGGAGTCGTAGAGCACCAGGCCCGAGGCCACATACGGGCGTTCCCACACCCGATGGGTGAGCGGATAGAGGAAGCGCAGCGGTTTCACCAGATGCGGCGCCAGGGTCTTCAGGCTCAGCTCCCGCTCCCGCAACGCCTCCCGGACCAGCCCGAACTCCAGTTGTTCCAGGTAGCGCAGGCCACCGTGGAACATCTTCGACGACCGACTCGAGGTGCCCGAGGCCAGATCACGCGCCTCCACCAGGGCCACTTCCAGTCCGCGGGTGGCGGCATCGAGGGCGATACCCGAGCCGACCACGCCGCCACCGATCACGATGACATCGAAATGGTTGGCGCCCAGGCTCTCCCAGGTTGCCACGCGTTGTTCGGGGCCCAGTTCGCCGGTGTGCTGACCGTGTGATTTCTCGTTCATCGCCTCGACTTCCTCCGCACTCGTTTCGGTGGGATCGTCCTGCGCTACTCGTCGGTAATCGGCTTCCACCCTAGTCCACCAGCGGTGCGGCGGCGATGTGATGCGCGGCGCGCGGCAGGTTTAGTAGCCTGCACGGATGCGACGCTTCGTGGCCGCCATCGATCAGGGGACAACCTCGAGCCGATGCATCGTCTTCGACCGCTCCGGCCGCATCGCCGGACTCGCCCAGCGCGAGCACGAGCAGTTGTTCCCCCATCCGGGCTGGGTCGAGCACGACGCCGAAACCATCTGGCGCAATACCGAATACGTCATCGGTGCGGCCCTGGAGGCGGCGGGGGCGAGCGCGGCCGACATCGCCGCGGTCGGCGTCACCAATCAACGCGAGACCACGGTGGTCTGGGATCGCGCCACCGGTGCGCCGGTCGCCCACGCGATCGTCTGGCAGGACACCCGCACCGCGAATCTCTGTGAGCGGCTGGGCGGGGACATCGGCGCCGCCCGCTATGCCGACCGGACCGGACTGCCGCTGAGCACCTATTTCTCCGGACCGAAGCTGCGCTGGCTGCTCGACGAGGTGGAGGGCGCACGGGTGCGGGCCGAGGCCGGCGAACTGTGCTTCGGCACGATGGACAGCTGGATCCTCTGGAAGCTGACCGGCCGCCATCTCACCGACGTCACCAATGCCTCGCGCACCATGTTGATGAATCTGCATACGCTGCAATGGGATTCGGATATCTGCGCGGAGTTCGACATCCCCGTCTCACTGCTGCCACAGATCCGCAGTTCCTCGGAGGTCTACGCCGAGATCACCACCGGACCACTGGCCGGTGTTCCGGTCGCCGGCATCCTCGGCGATCAGCAGGCCGCCACCTTCGGCCAGGCCTGCCTGATCCCCGGCGAGGCCAAGAACACCTACGGCACCGGCAATTTCATGTTGCTCAACATCGGCACCACACCCGTGTTCAGCACACACGGACTGCTCACCACGGTGTGTTACCGGCTCGGCGACCAGCCCGCGGTGTACGCGCTGGAGGGTTCGATCGCGGTCACCGGCTCGCTGGTGCAGTGGCTGCGCGACAATCTGGGCATCATCGAATCGGCCGCCGAGATCGAACCGCTGGCCCGAAGCGTCGAGGACAACGGCGGCACCTACATCGTCCCGGCGTTCTCCGGGCTGTTCGCCCCGCGCTGGCGGCCGGACGCCCGCGGTGTGATCACGGGCCTGACCCGTTTCGTCACCAAGGCGCATCTGGCACGAGCGGTGTTGGAGGCCACGGCATTTCAGACCCGCGAGGTACTCGATGCGATGCGCGCCGATGCCGAGGATCTCGATGTCGAGCTGACCACCCTGAAGGTCGACGGTGGCATGGTGGCCAATGAGCTGCTCATGCAGTTCCAGGCCGATATCCTCGACGTCCCGGTGGTACGGCCGGTGATCACCGAGACCACCGCCCTGGGTGCCGCCTACGCGGCCGGGCTGGCCGTGGGTTTCTGGTCGGGAACCGACGAGATCCGCGCCAACTGGGCCGAGGACAAGGTATGGCGGCCGGCCATGCCCGACGACGAGCGCGTCCACCGCTACGACGAGTGGAACAAGGCGGTCGAACGCACCTACGGCTGGGCCGAGTAGCCGCTCAGCCGACGGCGGCGAAGAGCCGATCCACCGCCTCGGTCAGGGTGCCCGCATCGGAGGTGGTGAAGCACAGGCGCATCGAGCCGCGGTAGCTCTGCGAGACCGCGAAGGCCGAACCGGGCACGTAGGCCACGCCGTGCTCGACCGCGCGTGGTAGCAGCTCGACCGTATCGGTGCCGTCGGTGAAATCGACCCACACGAACATGCCGCCGGCGGCATCGGTACTCACCACCCGGTCGCCGAAGCGGTCGCGCACCGCACCCACCAGCGCGGTGGCGCGTTCGCCGTAGATGCCGCGAACCTTGTCCAGATGAGCGTTCAGCCAGCCCTCGTCGGCCAGCAGATCCGCGGCGATCTGCTGGGTCAGCGCCGAACCGCACAGGTCCGCACCCTGCTTCAGCAACTCCACACCACGGCACACCGCGTCCGGTGCGACCATCCAGCCCACACGCAGCGTGGGAGCCAGGATCTTGGAGGCACTCGACAGCCGGATCACATTGGGCGAGTAGGACGCCACCGCCTCGGGGGCGGGCAGGTCGAACCACAGTTCACCGTAGGGATCGTCCTCCACGACCCAGAAGCCGTACCGCTCGGCGAGCGCCGCCAGCTCACGCCGGCGAGCGGCACTCATCGTGACCCCGCGCGGATTGTGGAAGTTGCTGACGGTGTGCACCAGTGCGGGACGCTCACCGCGGGCCAGCAGCTCCGCGAGCGCGTCCACACGCATCCCCTCGGCATCCAGTGCGATCGCCTCGACGCGCGCGCCCGCGGCACGGAACACCTGCAGGGCCCCGACGTAGGCCGGATCCTCGACGATCACCAGGGCGCCCGGATCCAGCAGCACCTCACCCAGCAGGGACAGCGCCTGTTGTGAACCGTGCGTGACGAAGACCTCCGACAGCGGCACCGTGCGGCCCAGTCGCGCGGACTCCCGCGCCGCCAGCACCTCGCGCAGCGGACCCCAGCCCGCGGACTCGGTGTACTGCAGCCGCGCCGGATCGGTGAGCGCCGACTCCGCCGCGCGAGCGATGGCATCGCGCGGCATCAACTGCTCGTCGGGCAGGCCGCCGGCCAGGCCGATGATGTCCGGCCGGGCGGTCAGCTCGAGCAGATCGCGAATCGCCGAACTCTGCAGACCGTCCAGCCGACGGGACAGGGGTGGAGTGTGCGGCGACATGGATATACCTCCGGACGAAAGGGGTGGTACCTCCACTTTCGCACAGAGCAATCCAGAATATGAACTTAGATTCTCATAGTGTGAGAAGTAGAACTATTGGATCAGCTGGATGAGGTACTTGCCTCCCTGATTCACCGTCGCGATCAACTCCAGGTACACCGCGCGCGAGTTGTCCGGATGATGCTCGGTGACCTCGACGCTGTACTGATTCGCCCCCGCCGACGCGATCCGCAGACAGTAGGTCGTTCCCGCGGGGACGTGCTCGGCGATGGTCTTCTGCAACTCCGGCACCGGCTGGACGTTCGCGTCGGGCGCGACGAAGGTGTGCGCCTTCTCGGCACTGCGCTCGGTGTAGTACGCGTGTTCGTAGCCGAAGATGGCATTGGCTCCGCTGGACGTGTCACCGGGCCCGTTGCCATAGACGATGGGGCCCTCGGTGCGGGTGACGCAGCTACCGTCGGCGGCGGTCGTTCCCGCTGCCGCGGTCGGGTCGTCGTCGCCACCACCGCCGCGGGTGGCGAAGACGACCACCAGGATCAGCGCGACGACCAGTACGACGGCGGCACCGATACCGCCGAACAGCACACCCCGGTTGCGGTGGTGCTCCTCGGGCTCCGGACCGGCGGCCGGGCGGGCGGGGGCCAGTTTCTTGGCCAGGTCGTCGTCGTCCCACAGCGAACCGGAACCGGCCTTGGGCTCGTTGCCCGGGCGCGGCGCGGTCAGTTTCTTGGCGAGCTCGTCGTCGTCCCACAGTGAGGTGGGTTTGTCCCGGGGCGGAGTCGGCGGAAATCCGGAGTCGTCGGAATTCCACCAGGAACCGCCCTCGGTATCGGCCGGCGCCGAGGGCCGTCTGGATCCGGAATCGGAGAAGCGAACCGTCTCCTCGGAACCTCGAGCGGCCTCGGGACCGCGATGCTGGTCCGGCCCGGGTACGCGCCGAGTCTCCGGTGCGGGTGCCCGCGGCGGCTCCGGTGCCGTGGTCGAATCGGGCGCTCGATACTGCGGCGGCGGTGGCGGGACCGGCGGTGCCACGGGAGCGTCGGCCGGCTGCCAGCCGACCGTGGGACGATCGAGCTCCCCGACCGGCGACCAGCCGACCCCGGCGGAATCGCCCGTCGGCGGCCCGAAATCACCCATGGGCGGCCCGAAGTCACCCGTAGGCGGCCCGAAATCGTTCAGCGGTGGTCCGAACCCGGAGACCGGAGGGCCGAATTCCGAATCGCCCTCGTCCCGGTTCTGGTCATCGCCGGAAGCCATCAACCCGTCCCTTCCCCGAGACACACGCGTGGGGCGGTCGCGAACGACCGCCCCACGCGTCGATTCAGTCTGTTATCAGTACTGGACTGTGCCACCCCACTGAGTGGTCGCCCCAGCGACATTCACCGTTTGCGGAGCGATATCACCCTGCGGGAGTCTACCAATCTGGGCCGCGGCATCCAGCGCGGCCGCACCACCGGGCTGCTGCTTGATCCAGCCTTCGACGGCGGCTTTCGCGGCGTTGGGCTGGGTGGTGTCGACGTAGTTCTCCGACTTCAGATCGTCGAACCCGGTCGCGTGGGTGTACGAGGTGACCTTGATCTTGTTGGCCTCGACGAACTCCACCGAGACACCCGCGTCACCCACACCGTTCGGGGTGTTGTACCCGACGGTGCCGACGTAACCGTCGAGGTTGCTGAAGTGGTGGGTGTTGGCGACGTAGCCCGGCAGGAGGGCGCCACCGTCGGCATTGGCGCCGACCTCGGTGTGCGGGCCGTTCATCCGGATCACCGGTGCGGCCGGTGCGGACTGCAGGCTCGGCGAGGTCCACTGCGACTGTTCGGCGGAGGGGCCCTCACCCTGCTGACCGCGCAGCGTGTCCATCTGGTTGTTGTGCTGCTGCGGCTGCGGCCCGTTCGGGGTGACCACCGACTGATCCGGCTGCTGTCCCGGCTTCAGCTGGTCGGCCTGGTCGTTCGGGTTGTGCTGATCCGGGGTCCCGGCGGGTCCCACCTGGTTGCCCTGCCCCGGCACCGGCAGCGGCGCCACACGCGGAGCGGTGACACCCGGCTGCGTCGGCGAGCCCGGCTTCGGCGTGTTCTGGTTGGGCGTCGTGACACCCGGCTGCGGAGTGGTCCCCTGCCGTGGACCGGTGGTGCCCGGCTGCTGGCCCGGAGTGGTCACACCCGGCTGGGTGTTGCCGTCCTGCTGCGGGCCGTTCTGCTCGGCACCCGGCGAATTCTGACCGTTCGGCGAACCGGTATCGCCGTCCTGGGCCGGATTCTCGTCGGTGGCACCCGGTGAGGCGGGGGTGGTCGGCACATTCGGCTGATCCGCCGGTGCGGCGGCGGCCGTCCCCGATGCGAGGATGGTCGCCACGACCGCGGCGGTGGCCAGTGGCAACGACGTCGCGGCCAGCCCGCGCTGCTGCGGCCGACCCGGCTTACGATGTTTCACTGTCTCGCAGTCCCTTTCCAGAGCCCGGCCTGCCATCGACCCGGCTGCCGCCGCCCGATGAGACCGGCTCATCTATCCCTCATCGATGCCCGGTCCGCACCCTGCTGCGAGCCGCGGGCCGCCTGCGGATTCCCGGCCCGGAAAGGTGAATTCCCCCCGCACTTGGACGCCGCCGACTACCCGACAGTGACATCTCTGCGGGAAGTGAACCATACGAACAGAATCCAGGCAACAGGGATGTTTCGCATCCCTGGGAAGGCCACACGAACACTCGGAGAACCCCCGGACAACGCCGAGTTCGCCCCCGCTTCGGCGGCACAATTGCGCACCCCGATCACCGCGATCGAGCGCGAGTGGCCCACTGACACAAACACTTCCACGACAGAGCCGACCGTCCCCGTTCCCCATCCCGAGATGCCCACTCCCGATTCGCCCATCTCGAGACATCCGCCCCGACTGGCCCATCGGCGGACGTTCGCCCGGGCTCGCCCACGTCGACAGGGCTACCTCCGCGCACCTGTCCCGAGAACATCCGCCCCGGCTGGCCATCGCCGGACCTGTGCCCCGGTTCGCCCACCCCAACAGGCGTACCTCCGCACACCTGTCCCGACACATCCGCCCCGGCTCACCTTCCCGAGACCGTGCACCCCGATGGTTTCGGCCCGCCTCGATTGTGGAGCGACGGAGGGAGGGAGCGCAGCGACTGACCGGAGGGGTGAAAAATCGAGGCACAAGGGGCCGAAACCCGCGGCGGCGAAGCCGACGCAGAGGATTCAGCGGATTCAGTCCAAGTCGTCGTGGCGCATCAGCTGCCGGGCCGCTTCGGTCACCGATCCGGACAACGACGGGTACACCGAGAAGGTCTGCGCCAGGTCGTTGACGGTGAGATTGTTCTGGACCGCGAGCGCGATCGGCAGGATCAGTTCCGATGCGATGGGGGCGACCACCACGCCGCCGATCACCACGCCGGTGGCGGGGCGGCAGAAGATCTTCACGAAACCGCGGCGCAGTCCCGACATCTTGGCGCGCGGGTTGGTGTTGAGCGGCAGCATCACCGTGCGGGCGGGGACCTCGCCGTTGTCGATCGAGGTCTGGCTGACACCGACGGTCGCGATCTCGGGACGGGTGAAGACCGCCGAGGCGACCGTCTTCAAGCGGATCGGCTGCACTCCCTCGCCGAGTGCGTGGTACATCGCGATCCGGCCCTGCATGGCCGCGACCGAGGCGAGTGGTAGCAGCCCGGTGCAGTCACCGGCGGCGTAGATCCCGGGCACCGCGGTGCGGGAGACACGGTCCACCCGCAGGTAGCCACTGCGATCGAGTTCGATGCCGATTCGTTCCAGCCCCAGATCGTGGGTATTGGGCGTGGACCCGACGGTCATCAGCGCGTGGGTGCCGGTGACGGTGCGCCCGTCGGACAGTTTCACCACGATGCCGTCGGCGGTGCGCTCGACGGCATCGGCGCGGGCCTGTTTCACCAGTTCCACGCCGCGTTCGGCGAGAGCGTCCTCCAGGACCAGCGCGGCGTCGGCATCCTCGCCGGGCATCATCCGGTCGCGGCTGGACACCAGCTTCACCTTGACGCCCATTTCGGTGTAGGCGGAGACGAATTCGGCGCCGGTGACACCCGATCCGACCACCACCAGCGTTTCCGGCAGTTCCGCGATGTCGTACAGCTGGCGCCAGGTGAGAATGCGCTCACCGTCGGGTTCGGCGCCGGGCAGCACCCGCGGGCTGGCTCCGGTGGCGATCAGCACCACCTCGGCCTCCATCACCCGCTCGGTGCCGTCGGCGAGGGTCGCGCGCACCAAATGGGTGGCCAGGCCGGGGATCTGGTCGATCAGCCGGCCACTGCCGTTGAGGATGGTGACCCCGGCGGCCTGCAGTTTCGAGCGGATATCGGAGGACTGGGCCTGTGCGAGCGCCTTGACTCGCGAGTTGACCTCCGACAGCCGCACCTGGGCCTGCGCCATGTGCACGGTGATACCCAGGTCACGGGCCCGGCGCAGATCGGTGCGCACACCGGTCGAGGCGATGAAGGTCTTGGACGGAACACAATCCCACAGCACGCACGCACCACCGATACCGTCGGAGTCGATCACCGTGACGGTGGCTCCGTGCTGAGCCGCCACCAGCGCCGCCTCGTAGCCGGCGGGGCCACCCCCGATGATTGCTATGCGGGCCATGTGTACCTCCGCTACCGAGCTGTGCGGCCGGGATCTCCGGCACTGCCGTCAACGTTATCGGTCCTGATCCCCACAGTTTTGACCGCACCACGGGTGAGGTTGCGCGTGTCACCTTCTCGTCGATCGCCGGACATGTGCGGCCCTCGCCGGGCCCCGAACAGAGCCGGTTCGAAACAAGCAGTCCGTACATTCGATACTCTTGCCAGGTGCCGATATACGCCGCCTACGGATCCAATATGGACCCGGAGCAGATGCTCAAGCGCTGTCCGCACTCCCCCGTCTACGGAACGGGCTGGTTGGAGGGGTGGCGCCTGACCTTCGCCGGCGATGACATCGGCTGGGAGGGGCCGCTGGCGACAGTGGTCGAGGATCCCGGTTCCCGGGTGTTCGTCGTGCTCTACGACGTCTCCGCCGAGGACGAGGAGAGTCTCGATCGGTGGGAGGGTTCGGATTTCGGGATCCACAAGAAGATCCGCCTGCGGGTCTCGCCGAATTCGGGCACCGGAACCCAGCCGGTCCTGGCGTGGTTGTACGTACTGGATGCCTACGAGGGCGGACTGCCCTCGGCGCGCTATATCGGCGTGATCGCCGATGCGGCCGAAAAGGCCGGTGCCCCATCCGAATACGTGCACGCACTGCGTACCCGCAACAGCCGCAACGTGGGGCCGGGCACCTTCGGCTCGATGTAGCCGGTCGGCCCGCCGCGTACGGCGGGCCGACCACGGCCGGAAGACCTGCCGGTCAGCGTGCCTGTAGTACCAGATTGGTCATGACCCGGACCCCGGCGGCGAGTGCGCGCTCGTCGATATCGAAGGTCGGCTGGTGGATGTCGAGCTGCGGGCCCTCTCCCGACCACACGCCGAGACGAGCCATCGCGCCGGGCACCTCCTCGAGGTACCAGGAGAAATCCTCGCCACCACCGGACTGCGGGGTGTCCGACAGCGCGTCCGGGCCCAGGCCGAGAATCGCGTCCTCGAACATCCGGGTGCAGAATTCGTCGTTGACCACCGGGGGCACCCCGCGCTTGTAGTTCAGCTGATACCGCACGCCGGTCGGCGCGAGCAGGCCTTCGACGATCTCACGGACCATCGGCTCGAGCAGCGACCAGGTGGCGTGATCACCGGTACGGACGGTTCCGGTGAGCATGCCCGTCTGTGGAATGGCATTGGGCGCCTTGCCCGCCGATACCGCACCCCACACCATGACCGTGCTGGTCCGCGGATCGATACGACGACTCAGCAGACCGGGCAATCCGGTGATGACGGTGCCGATGGCGTAGACCAGATCGCTGGTGAGATGCGGTCGTGAGGTGTGCCCGCCCGGTGAGTCCAGTACCAGTTCGACGGTGTCGGCGGCGGAGGTGATGGCACCGACCCGTACGCCGATCCGGCCGGCCTCGAGCCGCGGATCACAGTGCAGTGCGAAGACTCGCGAAACATCGTCCATCGCGCCCGCGGCGACCATGTCGATGGCGCCGCCCGGCATGACCTCCTCCGCGTGCTGGAAGACCAGCCGCACGCCCACCGGGAGCTGGTCGAGTTCGGCCAGCGCGAGGCAGGTGCCGAGCAGGATCGCGGTGTGCGCGTCGTGACCGCAGGCATGCGACACACCGGGCACGGTCGAGGCGAAGGGACGGCCGGTGTACTCCTGCAGCGGCAGCGCATCCATGTCCGCGCGCAGCGCCAGCCGTGGACCGGATGGGCCGATATCGCAGATCAAGCCGTTTCCGGTGGGCAGTTTGCGCGGTTCCAGGCCGGCCTTGACCAGCCACGACTCGACGAATTCGGTGGTCGCGTGCTCGGCCCGGGACAGTTCCGGGTTGGCGTGGATGTGGCGCCGCCAGCCGATGAGGTCGTCACCGTGTTCGCGCAGCCAGGACTCGACGACGGCCTGCCCGGCCGCGACCTCGCTCTGCCGTCCGGTCGCGAGTCCGGTGTGGCGACAGGTGCCCGCGTCCGGGCCCGCCGCCGAACCGGACGGGCGCCCGGGCAGGCCCGTGGTCGTCGCCTGGTGGCTCGCCGCGGCGGGAACGCCGGTACTCGCGGAGTCACCCTCCGCGGCATCGTCCTCGCGGCCCGCCGGTGACCGGCCGATCGTGCTCACCGAATATCCTCCTGTCGCCGAATACTGCGCCCCAACAACCTGTCCCTGTGTAGTTGATCGCCCGCGATCCGGATCGCGGTCCGTGCCAGGGCACGTGCCCCGTCGATCACGGCGAGATCGGCCGACGGCGTCACGGCCGCCGCAGCGAATTCCCGCTGGTGTGTCACCGCGCCGTTGGCGTCGATACCGATCACCGGATGAATCCCGGGAATGGCGTTGGTGACATTGCCCATATCCGTACTGCCGAGCGGCCGCGCTGCCTCCAGCTCCGGCGCGAGCGGTATGCGACCCATACCGATGATCTGCTCGCGGTAGGCACACAGTAGTGCGGGGTCCGGTGTGAGCTCGGTATATGTGGGCGCCAGCGCCCGGATCTCATGAGTACATCCGGTTGCCAGCGCTCCCGCCTCGAAACAGGCCGAGGCGCGCTGTCGCAGATCGTCGAGGGATGCGGCGTCGTCTGCCCGCAGGTAGTACAGCAGTTCCGCAAAGCCGGGCACGATATTCGGGGCAACACCACCCGATTCGACTATACCGTGCAGTTGCTGGCCGGGCCGCAGATGCTGACGCAGCAGACCCAGCGCGACCTGCGCGACCGTGACGGCGTCACCGGCGTTGCGTCCGTATTCGGGCGCGGCGCTGGCATGGGCCTCACGGCCGTGGAAGGTGACCGACAGATCCGCCAGCGCCAGCGATCGCGCGGCCACGATGTCGAAGGGTCCCGGATGCACCATCATCGCCATCGCGACGCCGTCGAACACGCCGCGCTCGAGCATCAGGACCTTGCCGCCGCCGCTCTCCTCGGCCGGGGTACCGAACACCTTCACCGTGATCGCGCATCGATCGGCCACCGCGGCCAGCGCCAGCGCCGCCCCCACGGCGGACGCGGCGATGATGTTGTGCCCGCAGGCATGTCCGATCTCGGGCAGCGCGTCGTATTCGGCACAGATGCCCACCACCAGTTCACCGCTGCCGTAGGTGGCGACGAAGGCGGTGTCGAGGTCGGCGACCGGGGTCTCGATGTGGAACCCGCGAGCCCGCAGCGGGATCAGCGTCTTGTGCACGCTGCGGAACTCGTTGAACGCGAGCTCCGGTTCGGCGTGGATGGCATGGGAGAGCTCGATCAGCTCCGGTTCGGCGGCCGACAACGCATCGTCGGCCGCCGCGATCAGCGCGGGATCGGGCGCGGTGGCCCGGTCCGCGTCCTCGGTTCCGGACGTATCGGCACCGAGGCCGTCCGCACGCACACAACCGCCGCCCGTGGGCCGATTCCCGGACTGGCGGCTCCAGCTGCGATCGTCCCCGCTGCGTGGCATGGCATCCAGTCTCGCACTGAACGCCCCGCGATGATCATCGGGTTGTCAGCTGCCGAAGGCGAGGTTCTCCGGAGTGGTCGGGGTGGTCAACCCGGCCAGCGCCCGCGCGTGCAGGGCGCGCTTGATGACCGGCAGATTCGGCTTGCGGTTACCCGCCAGCGCGGCGGCGCGCGCGACCGCGTCGGCCAGTACCCGGTCGGCGTCGGCCTGCTGATCGACGATTCCGGCGGCGAGGGCGTCGGCGGCGCCGTAGCGGCGGCCGGTGGTCATGGCATCGAGTGCGACCTGATTGGTCAGCCGCTCGGTGACCAGCGCGTTCATCGCCACCGTGAACGGCATGCCCAGATGCACCTCCGGCAGGCACCAGTAACCGCGATCGGCGCGCATCACCCGGAAATCCTGCGAGGTGGCGAGCATGGCACCGGCACCGAAGGCATGTCCGTTCAGCGCGGCGACCGTCGGCATACCGAAGGTCAGCAACCGGCTGAACATCGAATGCACCCGGTCCAGATACCAGTGCATCCGGTCCATGTTCGCGAACAGCCAGTCGGTGTCGAGGCCGTTGCTGAAGAACTTCCCGGTCGCCACCGTCACCAGCGCGGCCTGTCCCTCGGCGGCCTCGACCTGATCCAGCCGGTCGTGGAATTCGTCGATCCAGTCGGGATGGAAGCGGTTCTCGCTGTCGGTCTGTCCCTCGTTGCCGAGGTAGAGCACGAATACGTCCCCGTCACGGTCCAAGTACGGCATAGGCAGAGAATATGCAGGGAGAAATGGAGTGCGACACCGCACCCCCACCGAAGTTACCGACGAGTCGGGTTGCGCAGCGACGGCCGGCTCACCGGCGAGCGGGAACCGGTACCCGCATCAGATCCTCGGCGATGACCAGATCCCCGTCGAAATAGCGCCGCGCCTCGTCGTGATGTCCCGCCAGATCGCCGTATCGCTGGGAGAAGTGCGTCAGGACCAGCGTCCGCACCCCGGCCGCCGCGGCGACCTTCGCGGCCTGCCCGGCGGTGAGATGACCGAAGTCGTGCGCCAGCTGCGTTTCCGCCTCCAGGAAGGTCGACTCGATCACGAGCATATCGGCGCCCTCGGCCAATTCCTCCACGCCCGAACACATCCGGGTGTCCATGACGAACGCGAAACGTTGTCCGGGCCGGGCGGCCGACACCTGGTCCACGGTGATCGTCCGGCCGTCGTCGGTTCGCACCGAACCCGCACGCTGCAACCGCCCGATCGCGGGTCCGGCCACACCGAATTCGGCCAGCCGGTCCGGCAGGAACCGATGCCCGTCGGGTTCGATGAGGCGGTAGCCGAAGGTGTCGACACGGTGGGCCAGCCGTACCGCCTCGAACGCGAAGGGCGCCTCCGCCAGGGCCACCGGACCGTCGGCCGTGACGGGATGCTCACGCAGACCGGCGAAATCGGGTACGACACCGCGCAGATGCGCGAGCAGCTCCGCACCCGACCCCGGAAAGCAGATGTCGACCGGATGCGTGACCTGATCCAGATTCAGTCGCGCCAGCACACCGGGCAGGCCCAGGCAGTGGTCACCGTGGAAGTGGGTCAGGCAGATACGGGTGATGCCACCGGCCGAGACCCCCGCGTACAACATCTGGCGCTGGGTACCCTCGCCCGGATCGAAGAGCAGTCCGTCACCATCCCAGCGCAGCAGATATCCGTTGTGATTGCGCCGGCGGGTCGGGACCTGGCTGGCAGTACCGAGGACCACGAGTTCGCGCACAGGCACCATCCTGCCCCCGACCCCGGCCCGCGCGCGCGGCGGCCGACGAATGCGTCCGGCGCGCGGCACCCGGCACGCCCCCGCGCGCACTATCGTGGGCGCATGCTTGCCGAACAGGCCGCCGAGGCGATCGCCACACGTACGGAAGTACCTCACCACCGGGTCGCGGTGATCCTCGGATCCGGCTGGCAATCCGCCGCCGCCGAGATCGCGACCCCGCGGACATCGATCCCGATGGGCGAGATCCCGGGATTCGAGCCACCGACGGCCCAGGGGCATCAGGGCATCGTGCATTCGGTGACGGTCGGCGAGACGCCGGTCCTGCTGATGATGGGACGCCAGCATCTCTACGAGGGCTACGAACCACAGCGGGTCGTCCACGCGGTCCACACCGCGGCCGCGGCGGGCGCGGAGACGGTGGTCCTCACCAATGCCGCGGGCGGGATCCGCGACGGTATGCGGGTGGGCGATCCGGTACTGATCGCCGACCACCTCAATCTGACCGGGCACACGCCGCTGACCGGCGCCACCTTCGTCAATCTGGTCGATGCCTGGGATCCCGGATTGCGCACGCTGGCAACCGAAGTCGACCCTTCGCTGACCGAGGGGGTGTACGCCGGGCTGCACGGGCCACAGTACGAGACCCCCGCGGAGATCCGCATGCTGCGCGGTATGGGCGCGGACCTGGTGGGCATGTCGACCGTGCTGGAGGCGATCGCGGCACGGTCGCTGGGATTGCGTCTGCTGGGCATCTCGCTGGTCACCAACCTCGCCGCCGGCGTGACCGGTGCACCGCTGTCGCATCAGGAGGTGCTGGCCGAAGGACAGGCCGCGGCACCGAGATTGGGCAAACTGCTGCGCGGCGTGCTGGAGCGGATGTAGGCAGGCGACATGTTGCGATTCGGGACAGCGGGTCTGCGCGGCCCGATGACGGACGGCCCCGACGGGATGAACACCGGCACGGTGGCACGCGCGAGTGCCGGTGTGGCCGAATGGCTTCGGGGTCGCTGCCTAGGTGGCGGGCTGGTGCTGGTGGGGCGCGACGCGCGGCACGGCTCGGCGGAATTCGCCGCCGTCACCGCGGAAGTCTTCGCGGCCGCCGGATTCTCGGTCCTGGCCCTGCCGCGGCCGTTACCCACACCGGTACTCGCCTTCGCGGTGCGGGAACTGGGCGCGGTGGCCGGGGTGCAGATCACCGCCTCGCACAATCCGGCCACCGACAACGGTTACAAGCTCTATCTCGACGGCGGCTCCCAGCTGATTCCGCCCGCGGACCAGGAGATCGAGCGCTGCATCGACGCGGTCACCGAACCGATCGCCCGCACCGCGCCCGCCGCCCCGTCACCCTCGCTGCTGTCGTTGCCCGGTGACGCCGGTCCCGCCGAACTCGGCGAGGAACTGCTGCATCGCTATCTGACTCGCGCGGCCGCGATTCCTTCGATCGTCGGCGGCCCCGCCGACGATCGAATCATCGCCCGGCGCAGGCGGATACGAATCGCGCTCACCCCGATGCACGGTGTGGGCGGCGAGACCGCGGTGGCGGCCCTGGCCGCGGCGGGCTTCCCCGATGTGCACGTGGTGGCCGAACAATTCGATCCGGATCCGGACTTCCCGACGGTCTCGTTTCCCAATCCCGAGGAACCCGGTGCGGCGGATCTGCTGCTGAAACTCGCGGAGGAGGCCGACGCCGATCTCGCCGTCGCCCTCGACCCGGACGCCGATCGCTGCGCCCTGGCGGTACGCGGGCCGCGGGGATGGCGGATGCTGCGCGGCGACGAAACCGGCGTCCTGCTGGCCGATTACGTACTGCGGCACGCGGAACCCGACGCCCTGGTCGCCACGACCGTGGTGTCCTCGCGGCTGCTCGGCGCACTGGCTGCCGCCCGGGGCGCCCGGTACGCCGAAACGCTCACCGGTTTCAAATGGCTCGCGCGTGCCGGAGACGGCCTGGTCTACGCCTACGAGGAGGCCATCGGCCACTGCGTGGACCCGGCGGCGGTGCGCGACAAGGACGGCATCACCGCCGCGGTGGCCGCCGCGGATCTCACCGCGCGCCTGGCGGAGGCGGGCAGCGACCTGACCGAGACCCTCGACGGATACGCGGTCGAATTCGGCCTGCACGCCGGTGATCAGGTGTCGCTGCGGCTGGCGGATTCCGCCGCCGCGGCGCAAGTCGTTGCCCGCCTGCGCGACACACCACCGGATCGGATCGCCGGCGTGCCGGTGACGAGTACCGATCTGTCGACAGCTCGCGGCCGGATGCGCACCGACGCGCTGATCTTCGACGGCGGCGGGCAGCGGATCGTGATCCGGCCCTCCGGTACCGAACCCAAGCTCAAATGCTATCTGGAGGTCGTGGTACCGGTCCCGGGACCCGAGCGGCTCGCCGAAGCGAAACAGCTTGCCGCGCAACGGCTTTCGGAGCTACGCGAATTCTGCGAGCGATTGTGACCGGGTGACCGTCAGCCCTGTCTCGGGCCGAACTGACGGTCGCCCGCATCGCCCAGTCCGGGCACGATGAAGGCATCGTCGTTGAGCCGGTCATCGACGGCCGCGGTCACCAGCCGCACCGGGAATCCCGAATTCTCCAGTGCGGCTATGCCCTCCGGCGCGGCCACCACGCAGACCGAGGTGATATCGGTGGCGCCACGGTCGACCAGCAGACTCAGCGTGTGGCACATGGAGCCGCCGGTCGCCAGCATGGGGTCGAGGACGAATACCGGCAACCCGGACAGATCGGCCGGAAGCGATTCCATGTACGGCACCGGCCGATGGGTGCGCTCGTCGCGCGCCATGCCGACGAAACCCACCCGGGATTCCGGTATCAGCGCGCTGGCGGCGTCGACCATGCCGAGTCCGGCCCGCAGCACCGGCACCAGCAGCGGCGGCTGCGCCAGCCTGGCCCCCTGGGTCCTCGCCACCGGAGTATCGATATCGAAGGTTCGGAGCGGGACTTCACGTAATGCCTCGTAGACGAGGAATCCGGTCAGGTCGGCCAGTGCGGCCCGGAAACCTGCGTTCGGAGTGCGGGCATCGCGCATGGTCGTCAGCAGGGTCGCCGTCAGCGGGTGATCCACGATATGCGTACGCATGAAGGAACGATAAGGTCTGTCGGGGTTCGGGATCGGAACCGAAGGCAGATTTCCGCAATCGGAGAGGGAACCGTTGCGCGGAGGCATGCGTCGAACTACTCGGATGACGTAATCTGCCACCAGACCAGCACGATGGGGGATGTTGATGCACAAGATCTCGGTCGACACCGAGGGCGTCGCCGCCTACGGTGCCACAGCAACGGGCCTGGCCGGTGACATGGGCTTCGCCGCCGCGCACGCCGCCGGTGCGGACCCACTCCTACTCGGACCGATCATGGGGCTGATCGGGGGTGATTTCGTCGCCACCTACGCCGCAGCCCACGCCGGACACGTCGCGGGGATCAGTCAATTGGGCGCCGTGATGGGCAGTATGGGTGCCGCCGCCGCGGGCGCCGCGACCACCTATTCCGGCACCGATGCCGAAGGTGCTGCCGGACTGGGGGCCATCGAGGGCGAACTCGCATGACCGGCGTGATCGACCTGGACGTACTCGCCAAGCCGCTCATCGACCTGCTCACCAGTTTCGGCTCGGGAGTACTGCCCGCCGACGGTCCCGCCGATGCGCTGCGGCAGGTGTCCACCCACCTCGACGGTGTCCACCAGGCCGGCAGCTCGAGCATCAATCAGATGACCAACGCCTGGAACGGCCGCGGCGGGGACGCCGCGATGGACAAGGCGATGAAGGTACAGACCTCGGCCGCCTCGATCTCCGACCGCGGCAACGACATGGCCGATGTGGTCAGCCAGGCCGCGACGTCGGTGCAGACCGGCCAGAAGGAACTCGACGGGATCGTGCAGTCGTTCGTCGGCTCGGTCCAGGCGCTCGGTCCCGCGGTGACCACGCCGCCCGGGCTGGTCACCGTGGTGAACTCCGCGATCGACCATTTCGGCCAGGCACTGGGTGTGGTCGGGCGGGTGCGTACCGAACTCGACACCCACACCGCGTCCATGTCGGAGCTCACCCCGCCGCCGTCCACCCCGTCGGTGGCCGGTACTCCGGTGGCGCCCGCCGCCGCGGCCGCGGCGCCGATGGTGAGTACCGGTGTGCAGCAGGCCTCCTCCATGATGAGCGGGCTGATGTCCACCGGCGGCTCGATGATGGGCAGTATGACCAGCCCGGCCAGCATGGCCACCTCGTCGAAGTCGCACTCCGGCGGGAAGACTCCCGGCGCGAACCAGCCCGGTGCCGACAAACCCGGCAAGCACGGCGGCGTCATGATCACCCTGCCCGACGGCAGTCAGGTCGAGGCTCCCAACCAGAAGGCCGCCACCGCGGTCAAATCGGCGATCAGCGCGTGCGGCACGCCGTATGTCTGGGGCGGCAACACCCCGGGCTCGGGCCTCGACTGCAGCGGCCTGACCAAATGGGCCTACGGCGAAGCCGGTGTGGACCTACCGCGGCTGGCCTGTGATCAGAGCCAGGGCGCGACACCGGTCAGCCCCGGCGATGTGGAGCCGGGCGACCTGGCCATCTGGGACGGTCACGTCGCGATGGTCGTCGGCAACGGACAGATGGTCGAGGCCGGCGATCCGGTACAGATCGACTCGATTCGAACGGAGAACATGGGAATGGCGTTCCACGGGTTCTACAGGCCGACTTCATGAGCCGGCCGCAGCAACAGCAGATCCCGAGCGTCACGGTCGCCGCCAGCGCCAATCGCGCAGGCACCATCAGTGTGCGAGCCACCGATCAGGGCATCCCGGTGGAGATCAAGTTCGAACGCAGCGAATATCGTTACGGCGCACAGGCTCTGGCCACCGAAATCCTGCGCCTGACCAAGCGGTCGGCCATCGTCGCGAAGGCTCGTCGGCGCGAACTGCTCGCCGAATCCGGAATGCCTCCCGAGATCCTGGCGAAGCTCGGCCTGCCCACCCGGCAGGAAGCCGTCGACGAACTCGACCGCATGGACGACGAGGACACCGGCCCCACCAGCTGGATGAGGCCCGTATGAGCGTTGCATCTACCGGAAGGCAGGCACTGTGAGCGCGGAAATGGATGCGCTCGTCGCCGCGGCGACGGACAAGCTGGAGGCCCTCGAGGCCGCGCTCTACAACCTCAAGAACGTCCGGGGGCGTTTCACCTCCGAGGACGGCTCGGTCGGCGTCGAGGTCGACAGCGACGGCGCCATGGTCGGGCTCACCCTCTCGGAGAACGTGACCTCCCAATCGCCCGCCGAAGTGGGCCAGCTGATCATCTGGGCCTGCCAGCAGGCGGCCCAGAATGCGGGCGAACAGCGCTCGGAAGTGGTCTCCACGCTGAATTCGGCCTTCACCGCGCCCGAATCGGGAAACGTTGCGGGGCGGGCCGAATAGTGCCACACGCTACGGCTCGATAGGCTTTCGGTCATGGCTTCTGGAGACATCGTCCCGATCGAGCTCGGTCTCACCGACGGCGATCTGGTCACCCTGTGGGCACCACGCTGGCGCGACGGTGACGACGAGTGGGAGGCATTCCTCGGGCACGAGGACAAGCTGTACGGGTTCGATACGCCCGCGGAGCTGGCCGCGTTCATTCGTACCGACGACGACAACGACCTCGTCGACCATCCGTCCTGGAAGGTCATCGTCGGATTGTCGGCAGCCCAGCTGGAGCCGCACGAGGAGCATGTCTTCGACCTCGTCGGGGTGCCCGAACTCGCGGCCGGCGAGCCCGACCCGGACAACCTCGCCGAGCTCGAGGAAACCCTCGAGATGGTCCGCACCATCGGTGAGGTGTGCGAACTCGAGGTCGTGACGAAGTTCTTCGGCTCGCATCCGATCCTCGGCGCCCTGCCGGCCGGTGTGACGGCCTTCGTGGGCCGCGAGGGTGAGCAGCTCTGGGACCAGGTCGGCAACGCGATCGCCAAGGACTGGGACCAGGTCATCGACGCCATCGATTCGGTGGTCGCCTCGCCGGACGTGGACGCCGAGGCGCTCGCCGTCGCCGAGGCCGAGATGCTGGCGGCCGAGGAGAACGTCGTCGACGCCGAGGACGCGGTCGACACCGACGACGACGATATCGAGCAGGTCGATCTCGACGAGGACGACACCGAGGACGAAGACAGCGAAGACGAAGACGACGAGGACGAGACGTTCTGGAACGAGGTCGGTATCGACCCCGTCAAGATCGTCACCTCCGAGGGCGAATTCTTCACGCTGCGTTGCTATCTCGACGACGAGCCGGTCTTCCTGGGCAAGGAGGGCAACATCACCGTCTTCGGATCCGAGCGCGCTCTGGCCCGCTATCTGGCCGACGATCACGATCACGATCTGGCCCGCGTCAGCACCTATGGCGAGGTGCGGACAGCGGCCGTGGACGGCTCGCTCGAGGTCGAGGTCACCGAGGAGAACATCTACGTACTGCCGGGCCTGGCCGACGACCTCGGCCAGGGACCCAAATCCGTCGATCTCGACCAGCTCGACCTGGCGGTCGAATTGTTCACCGACGCAGCCGATTACGTGGGCGACGACGGCGTCGAGCAGGCATTGGCGAAGTCGACGCCGCTGGGCTGGTACGTGTCCTATCTGCTGGAGCCGGACCCGAGCCGGATGGCCCCGAGCCCGCCGTTCACCGCGGAAGCGGAGGGCTGGCGGGGCCTCGAGCAGGCATTCGAGAGCCGGCTGCAGCGCGAATAGGCGCCGTACCCGGACCGGGCGCGCGGCCTATCCGATCAGAACCGCGTAGCCCGGTTTGATCACCTCGTCGATGATGCGCAGCCGGTCCGGGAACGGGATGAACGCCGATTTCATGGCGTTGATGGTGAACCGTTCCAGATCGCTCCAGCCGTAGCCGAAGGTGTCGGCCAGCTTCAGCATCTCCCGGCTCATGTCGGTATCGCTCATGAGCCGGTTGTCGGTGTTGACCGTGACCCGGAACCGCAGCCGGGCCAGCAGATCGAACGGGTGCTTGTCCAGTGCGGGCACCGCACCGGTCTGCACATTGGACGAGGGACACAGCTCCAGCGGAATCCGTTTGTCGCGAACATAATTCGCCACCAGCCCGAGAGTGGGCTCGGCACCGCCGTTGTCGAAGATGTCGTCGGTGATGCGCACCCCGTGCCCGAGCCGGTCACATCCGCAGAAGGCCAGTGCCTCGTGGATCGAGGGCAGGCCGAAGGCTTCGCCGGCATGGATGGTGAACTGCGCGCAGTTGGCCCGCATGTACTCGAAGGCGTCCAGATGGCGCGAGGGCGGATAGCCCGCCTCGGCGCCGGCGATATCGAATCCCCCCACCCCGCGATCCCGGAAACGCACCGTCAGTTCGGCGATCTCGCGGGAGCGGGCGGCGTGGCGCATGGCGGTGAGCAAGCACGTCACCCGAATCGGGGTGCCGGCCTCGGCGGCGAGCCGTTCACCTTCCCGGAAACCGGCCAGCGTGTACTCGACGACCTCGTCGAGGGTCAGGTCACGGTCGAGATGCTGTTCGGGCGCGAACCGGACCTCCGCGTACACCACACCGTCGGCGGCGAGGTCGAGGGCACATTCGCGGGCTACCCGGCGCAGCCCCTCGGGCGTCTGCATGACCGCCACGGTATGAGCGAAGGTTTCCAGATATCGTTCCAGCGATCCGCTGTCGGCCGCCTCGCGGAACCAGCGGCCCAGCGATTCGGCGTCGTCGGCCGGTAGCTCGTCGTATCCGCATTCCGCGGCCAGCTCCAGCACGGTCGCGGGGCGCAGGCCACCGTCGAGGTGGTCGTGCAACACGGCCTTGGGGGCCTGGCGGATCGAGGCGAGAGTCAAAGGCATCGGTCCAGTCATGTAACGACGCTATCGGCATTCGCGGCTTCGCGCAGGCGACTTTCCCGGTGTGCATGCAATCGCCGGAAAGTCGTTGCCCCGGTGTGGCCCGCATGTTGCTCGGTCACATCGCGCTCGCCGGAAAGACGCGGGCACATCGGCCGGCCGGAGAGCGATCCGCCGGGCGCGACACCGCCGTCCGGTACCGGACGGCGCATGGGCGGCCGGACGACGTGCGGGGCGACCATATCCGGGGTGCGGAACGCCGCGAGCGAGGCAGCAGGCGAGCCTCAGCGGACAGGCGGCCTCAATCGCCGATGCGATCGAGGATCACGGGCATCACGGGCGGCGGTTCGGACCCGATGTCGTACCCGTCGCGCAGCACCGCCACGGCTGCCGGAACGAGCGATTCGTCATCGGAGTGCACGGTGAACAGAGCGTCGCCCCGCGTCACCGATTCCCCCGGCTTGCGATGCATTTCGATTCCGGCTCCGTATTGCACCGGGTCACCCTGGCGAGCGCGACCGGCGCCGAGCCGCCAGGCCGCGAGGCCGACCGCGAGTGCGTCGAGCCGGGTGAGTACACCGGTTTCCTGTGCCACAACGGTTTCGGCGTGCCGGGCGCGCGGCAGCGGCGCGGCGGGATCACCACCCTGCGCACCGATCATCGCGCGCCAGTGGTCCATGGCGCGGCCGCCGGACAGCACATCGGCCGGATCGACATCACGAATTCCCGCTTGCGTCACCATTTCCCGCGCCAATGCGACGGTGAGATCGACGACATCCGCCGGCCCTCCCCCGGCCAGCACCTCCACCGCCTCGGCGACCTCGAGGGCATTACCGGCCGTCCGGCCGAGCGGGGTGTCCATCGCGGTCAGCAGGGCGACCGTCCGCACCCCGGCGTCGGCCCCCAATTCGACCATCGCCGTGGCCAGTTCGGTGGCGTCGCCGAGTTTCTTCATGAATGCGCCACTGCCGACCTTGACGTCGAGTACCAGCGCACCGGTACCCTCCGCGATCTTCTTGCTCATGATCGAACTCGCGATCAGCGGGACCGATTCCACCGTCCCGGTGACATCGCGCAGGGCATACAGGCGTTTGTCGGCGGGTGCGAGATCGGCACCGGCCGCGCAGATCACGGCCCCGATTTCCGGATCGGCGAGGATCTCGCGCATCGGCCCGGGCGCGAGGTCGGCCTTCCAGCCCGGAATGGACTCGAGTTTGTCCAGGGTGCCGCCGGTGTGCCCCAGCCCACGCCCGGACAGCTGCGGTACGGCCGCACCACACGCGGCCACCAGCGGTGCGAGCGGCAGCGTGATCTTGTCGCCGACCCCGCCGGTGGAGTGCTTGTCCACGGTGGGCCGCGGCAGATCGGTGAAATCCATCCGCTGCCCCGACGCGATCATCGCCGCGGTCCACCGCGACAGCTCGCGCCGATCCATGCCCCGCCAGACGATCGCCATCGCCAGCGCCGCCATCTGTTCATCCGCGACCGCGCCGCGGGTGAAAGCGTCGATCACCCAGTCGATCTGATCGTCGCCGAGGGCCGCACCATCGCGTTTGGCCGCGATCACCGACACCGCCGAATGCGCCTGCGTCATTTCGGAAATCCTTCCAGATCACCGCGGCCGAGGCGGCCCGGCCGAGTATGTCGGTGGTCCGCGATACGGTCGCGCTATCACCGGGGGTCACGGGAGGGATGGTCATGGATGCGCGAACCGAATCGGGCCGCAACTACCGGGAATTCGACGAATGGGTGCGGAAATTCACATCATTGCCGGCCGACAGCCAGGTCGTCGGGGCCGAAGGCATCGGGCAGCAAACTCGCCAGCGCGACCGGGCCGGCGCGGTGGTCGATACGCAGATCCGGGCCGCCGTGCTCGTAGAGCACCTGCCGGCAGCGCCCGCACGGCATCAGAACAGCGCCGCGCGAGTCGCATACGGAAATCGCCAGCAACCGGCCACCACCCGAAGAACAAAAGTTACCGACGAGTACAGTTTCAGCACAGAGACCGAGGCCGTATGAGACATTTTCCACATTGCAGCCGCTCACAATTCGCCCGTCGAGAGTGAGAGCAGCGGCACCCACCGGAAACTCCGAGTAGGGCGCATACGCATTGCGCATAACATGAAATGCGTTGCTGCGCAGGGAATTCCAATCAATTTCTGGCATAACGGACCTCCACTCGAACAGCCGATATGACAGCGTAGAAATGGCGTCGCGAGGTAGTCAAAGATTCAGGCAAGGCAAACCTAACTCACTGATCAGAAGGTCAACGCGCGGCACGCCGAATTAGTTCCGCGAATCGCCGGGGATTAGAGTTCTCCACAGATCGGTCCAGGTTTGGCAGCGCACCGCCGGCCATCGCCTCCGGATGTCAGCGCACGATTTGAGCTGGTGTTTCTCCAGATTCAGTGGCTCAGCGGCGTACGCCGGGTCTGCGACCGGATCCGACTGCCGGCTCGCCGGCGTGTCCATCAACGACGTTGGAGGCACCGCACTCTATGACGACCACACTGGAAGCTCCGGCTCAGCCGAAGCGGAAGACTCTGTACCGCGGCGACCCTGGAATGTGGTCCTGGGCGATGCACCGGATCACCGGTGTCACGATCTTCTTCTTCCTGTTCGTCCACGTACTCGACACCGCTCTGGTGCGAGTCAGCCCGGACACCTACGACCGGGCGATCGAGACCTACAAGAACCCGATCGTGGCCCTCATGGAGATGGGCCTGGTCGTCTGCGTGCTGTTCCACGCGCTCAACGGCATCCGCGTGATCCTGGTCGACTTCTGGTCCAAGGGCCCCAAGTACCAGCGCCTGATGCTGTGGATCGTGCTCGCGATCTGGATCGTGGTGTCCGCCGTCGGCGTCGGCCGCCAGTTCTTCTACCTGCTGACGGAGCACTGATATGACCGCACCTGTTATCGGCAAGTCCTACGATCGCCCCGCCAGCCTCGACGCACCGCGCTCGCCGCGGCGGACCTCCGGCAACAACTTCGAGAAGTACGCCTGGTTGTTCATGCGCTTCTCCGGCCTGCTGCTGGTCGTGCTGGTGCTGGGCCACATGACGATCATGCTGATGCTCGACGGCGGCGTGAAGCGACTGAACTTCGGCTTCGTGGCCGGCCGCTGGGCGAGCCCGTTCTGGCAGTTCTGGGATCTGACCATGCTCTGGCTGGCCCAGCTGCACGGCGGCAATGGCCTGCGCACCGTCATCGACGACTACTCCCGCAAGGACTCCACCCGCTTCTGGCTGAAGACCCTGCTGGTCGTCGCGATGATCCTGATCATGGGCGTGGGCAGCTACGTCATCTTCACCTTCGACCCCAACATCAGTTAGGAACGCCTCCGCGATGAGTGAATCTCGACCGGTTCAGGAGCACCGCTACGACGTGGTCATCGTCGGTGCCGGCGGCGCGGGGATGCGTGCGGCGATCGAGGCCGGCCCCCGGGCGCGCACTGCTGTGCTGACCAAGCTGTACCCGACGCGCAGCCACACCGGCGCCGCCCAGGGCGGTATGTGCGCCGCGCTGGCCAACGTCGAAGAAGACAACTGGGAATGGCACACCTTCGACACCGTCAAGGGTGGTGACTACCTGGTCGACCAGGACGCCGCGGAGATCATGGCCAAAGAGGCCATCGACGCCGTGCTCGATCTGGAGAAGATGGGCTTGCCGTTCAACCGGACGCCCGAGGGCAAGATCGACCAGCGCCGTTTCGGTGGCCACACCCGCGACCATGGCAAGGCCCCCGTACGCCGCGCGTGCTACGCCGCCGACCGCACCGGCCACATGATCCTGCAGACGCTCTACCAGAACTGCGTCAAGCACGACGTCGAGTTCTACAACGAGTTCTACGTGCTGGACCTGGTGATGAGCGAGACCGATCGCGGTCCGGTCGCCACCGGCGTGGTCGCCTACGAGCTGGCCACCGGTGAGATCCACGTCTTCCACGCGAAGTCGATCATCTTCGCCACCGGCGGTTCCGGCCGCATGTACAAGACCACCTCCAACGCGCACACGCTGACCGGTGACGGTATGGCGATCGTGTTCCGCAAGGGCCTGCCGCTGGAGGACATGGAGTTCCACCAGTTCCATCCGACAGGCCTGGCCGGTCTGGGCATTCTGATCTCCGAGGCCGTCCGCGGTGAGGGCGGCATCCTGCGCAACGCCTCCGGTGAACGCTTCATGGAGCGCTACGCCCCCACCATCAAGGACCTCGCGCCTCGCGACATCGTGGCGCGGTCGATGGTCAAGGAGGTCCTCGAGGGTCGCGGTGGCGGCCCGAACAAGGACTACGTCTTCATCGACGTGACCCACCTCGGCGAGGACGTGCTCGAGGAGAAGCTGCCCGACATCACCGAGTTCTCCCGCACCTACCTGGGCGTGGACCCGGTGCAGGAGCCGGTGCCGGTCATGCCGACCTGTCACTACGTGATGGGTGGTATCCCGACCCGCATCCGCGGCGAGGTACTGCGCAACAACACCGACGTGGTCCCCGGCCTGTACGCCGCCGGTGAGTGCGCCTGCGTGTCGGTGCACGGCTCGAACCGCCTGGGCACCAACTCGCTGCTGGACATCAACGTGTTCGGCCGCCGCTCGGGTATCGCCGCCGCGGAATACGCCGACCGCACCGAATTCGTCGAGCTGCCGGACAACCCGGCGCAGATGGTGCAGGACTGGCTGACGCTGCTGCTGAGCGACCACGGCAGCGAGCGCGTCGCCGACATCCGCACCGACCTGCAGGTCACCATGGATGCCAACGCGGCGGTGTTCCGCACCGAGGAGACCCTCAAGACGGCGCTGACCGATATCCACGCACTCAAGGAGCGCTACCAGCACATCACCGTGCAGGACAAGGGCAAGCGCTACAACAGCGATCTGCTCGAGGCCGTCGAACTCGGCTTCCTGCTGGAGCTGGCCGAGGTCACCGTCGTGGGTGCGCTCAACCGCAAGGAATCGCGCGGCGGCCACGCCCGCGAGGACTACCCCGACCGCGACGACGTCAACTTCATGCGCCACACCATGGCGTACAAGCAGGTCGAAGAAGGTAAGCCGGCGGAGCTGATCGCCGATATCCAGCTCGACTTCAAGCCGGTCGTGCAGACCCGTTACGAGCCGATGGAGCGTAAGTACTGATGACTGCTGTAGCCGAAGCCCCCGCCGGGCAGAAGCCCGCCCCGGTGCCGGACGGGTCGACCATGGTGACCGTCAAGATCGCCCGGTTCAACCCCGAGGACGACAAGGGCGCGCATTGGGATTCGTTCCAGGTGCCGGTGCTGCCTACCGACCGGTTCCTGAACGTGCTCATGTACATCAAGTCCTATCTGGACGGCACGCTCACCTTCCGGCGCTCGTGCGCGCACGGCGTCTGCGGTTCCGATGCCATGCGGATCAACGGCGTCAACCGGCTGGCGTGCAAGGTGCTCATGCGCGACATGCTGCCCAAGAACGGCAAGGAGCTCACCGTCACCGTCGAGCCGATCCGCGGCCTGCCCGTGGAGAAGGACCTCGTGGTGAACATGGAGCCGTTCTTCGACGCGTTCCGCGCGGTGAAGCCGTACCTGATCACCTCGGGCAACGCGCCGACCCGCGAGCGTATCCAGTCCCAGACCGACCGGCACCGCTTCGATGACACCACCAAGTGCATCCTGTGTGCCTGCTGCACCACCTCGTGCCCGGTCTACTGGAACGACGGCAGCTACTTCGGCCCGGCCGCGATCGTGAACGCGCACCGCTTCATCTTCGACAGCCGTGACGAGGGCGCCCGCGAGCGCCTCGACATCCTCAACGACGTCGAGGGCGTGTGGCGCTGCCGCACCACCTTCAACTGCACCGACGCGTGCCCTCGTGGCATCGAGGTCACCAAGGCCATCCAGGAAGTCAAGCGAGCGCTGCTGTTCGCCCGCTGATTCCGGCCCGCAGTTCGAATCCCGAGAGCCGCCCGCACCGATCCGGTGCGGGCGGCTCTCGCATATGTGCAGGTAAAGGCTGTGGCACAGCCTTGTGGCAACCCATCCCACGGCCACAACTAGGCAATTTGTCCAGTTTGCTCGGGGTTTGTTGTCGGTTCGGGTCGGTGGTGCTTGCCTGGAGGCATGTTCAGCGAAGGTCAGTTGTACTCGCCGGTCACCACGGGTGACGACGGCGATGTGACGGTGCATCTGAGTGACGAGCATCCGGGCGTGCACGATCCGGAGTACCGGCAACGGCGCAACGCGATCGCGGCACTGGCGCTCGACTACCGGGCGGGTGAGCCGCTGCCGCGGATCGACTACACCGAGTCCGAACAGCAGGTGTGGCGGATCGTGTCCGCCGAACTGCTGCGCAGGCATCGGGAGTACGCCTGCGCGGAGGTACTGGCCGCCGAACAGCGCCTGGGGTTACCCGTCGATCACATTCCGCAGTTGGCCGAGGTGACGGCGAAACTGGTACCGCTCAGCGGTTTTCGTTACGCGCCGGCGGCCGGGCTGGTGCCGCTGCGGCGGTTTTTCGGCTCCTTCGCCGATCGGACCTTCCACTCCACCCAGTACATCCGCCATCATTCCGCCCCGCTCTACACACCGGAGCCGGATGCGATCCACGAAATCATCGGGCACGCCAATCAATTGGCCTCACCACGATTCGCGGCGGTCTACGCCGAGGTGGGCGCGGCGGTGGCGCGATTGGAGACCGAGGCGGCGCTGAAGTTCCTCGCCGACGTGTTCTGGTTCTCGATGGAATTCGGCGTGCTGCGCGAAGCAGGCGAAATCCGTTGTTACGGTGCGGGTCTGCTGTCGTCCTTCGGTGAGATCGCGGAGTTCCGTGACGCGAATCTGCGGCCGTTGGACATTCACGAGATGGGCACCGCGACCTACGACATCACCCACTATCAGCCGACGCTGTACTGCGCGGAGTCGATCTCGCACATCGAGGATGTGATCGGGGAGTTCTTCTCGACCATGACCGACGACACCGTCACCGCGCATCTGACCGCCCGCTGACCGGCTCAGGACGGCTCGACCGGCCCCAGCGGCATTCCGGCTTCCATGAATTCGACGATGCGATCCACCTTCGCCAGATCCAGGCCCTCGCGTCCGAACGCGGTCATCATGGCGCCGATCATCGCCCCGGAGAAAGCGCGCACCTCGAAATCGTCCGGGGGGCGGCCGATTCGCCGCGCGAGCAGCCCGGCGATCAGATCCACATTGCGCTCGGTCTCCTGCATGATCACGCTGCGCAGTTCCGGCTCGTTGTAGATCAGCCGCATCCGATCCTGTTCGAACTGCCAGTCCTGTGGGTCCAGCGCCGCGAAGGTGTCGTGCATGGCCTTACGGAACGCGGCCAGCGGGGCCAGCTCCGCGGGCTGGGATTCGATGGCGTGGATCATGATCGGATCCAGATCATCGGCCAGCACCAGCTGTTCCTTGGACGGGAAGTAGCGGAAGAAGGTGCTCGGTGAGATATCGGCGGCCTCGGCGATCTGATCGATCGTGGTCGACGAATACCCCTGCTGCCCGAAGAGTTTCAACGCTTCGGTGCGAATGGTGCGGCGAGTGCGAAGCTTCTTGCGTTCACGCAGGCCCATCCGGGGCGAGGCCGCTCCCGGATGGGCCTGTGTCTTCGAATCAGCCGACATGTACCGATTGTCCCGCATCCACGTCCGGAGCCGGTGCCGCCTCCCCGCGCCGGGTGAAGATAGCGGCGAGCAGGGCGGCCAGCACACACACCGCGGCGCACAACCACAGCATCGCGCCCATACCGGAGACGAAGGCCGACTGCACCTGCTCGAGCATGCCCGAATCACCGGTCGCCCGGGCCGTCGCGACTCCCGCGTTCACACCGTCGGAGATCGGCTCGTGGTTGTAGGAGCCCAGATCGGCGCGGTATTGCGTGGCCAGTACGGTCCCGAGCACCGCGACGCCGATGGTGCCGCCGGCCTGGCGCAGCGCCTGCAGCAGCGCCGAGCCCGATCCGGCCCGCTCGGCGCTGAGCTCACCCATCGCCATCCCCATACCGGCCGGCATGACGATGCCCATGGCGAAGCCGAGGATGGTCGTCCAGGCGGCGGTGTAGCCGTAGCCGCTGCCGACCTGGATCATCGCCCCCATCGCCAGTCCGGCGCCGAGGATCAGGAAACCGGCGGTGAGCACCACCCGCGCGCCCAGTTTCGGCAGCAGCTTGTCGACCGCGCGCGTTCCCACCACGATCCCGCCGATCAGGGGCAGCAACCGCAGGCCGCTGCCGAGGGTGTCGACCCCGAGCACCGCCTGGAAGTACTGCGGAACCGTGAAGAACATCCCGAACATAGCGAAGTTGACGAACACCGAATACGCGGTGCCCCAGGCGAATCCGCGCTTGGCGAACAATCCCACATCGACCAGCGGATGCGCGGCCCGGCGCTGCCATCCGGCGAACCCGGCCAGCAGCACGGCCCCGGCGGCCACCGCCGACCAGGCCGTACCGTCACCCCAGCCCTGTTCGCCGAACCGGATGAATCCGTAGGTGAAGCCCAGCATGCCCGCGGCCGACAGCACCACACCCAGCAGATCGATCCGAGATGTGCTGTCTCCGCGCGTCTCCGGCACCAGCATCAAGACCGCGATCACCCCCACGATCACCAGCGGCACATTGATCAGGAACACCGAGCCCCACCAGAAGTGCTGCAGCAGCCAGCCGCCCACGATCGGCCCCAGCGGCAGCCCGAGGGCGGTCGAGCTCACCCAGATCGTCAGTGCGCGTTGACGTTCGGCCTGATCCGGGAAGAGGCTGGGCAGCACCGCCATGGACAGTGGCATCATCGCGGCGGCCGCGACACCCAGAACGGCACGCGCCGCGATCAGCATTCCCGCCGAGGTCGCCAGCGCGCACCACAGTGAGGCACCACCGAAGATCACCAGTGCGCCGAGCAGGAACTTCTTGCGGCCGTACCGATCACCCAGCGCACCGGCGGGCAGCATCAGCGCTGCCAGCGCCAGCGTGTAGGCGGTGGTGAACCATTGCAGCGCACCGGTATTCGCGTGCAGATCGATGGCCATGGTGGGCAGGGCCACCACGAGCACGGTGGTGTCCAGACCGATCGTGAGCATCGCGAGCCCCAGCGCGCCGAGGGCGAGCCAGCGCGCGGCACCGGCCGACGCGTCGGCCTCACCTCGTGTCGTCGCTCGCTCCGCCGTGCCGCCGGGCGGTGCAGACGTCATTCGCGATCCCCGCAAGTTCATGACATGTCCGTTCAGTTGGATGTTTCTACTTTTTGATAGTAACCCTCATTTGCATGTCTCTGTCAATGATCGGCTCGGAGAGGCGTCGCGGCACGATCTACGAAATCCGCATAAGCTGCATGTCGATGAACACCCGCACGTCCCGCAGCGACCGTCCTTTCCAACTCCGCTCCCTGGCGGCCGCCGTAGTCGCGGCCGGGCTGCTCGGCGCCACGACGGTCACCGGATTGGGGGTCGCCGGCGCGGCCCCGGTCACCACCTCCACGCCTTTCACCACGCCGAACACCGATTCGTGCCCGAACAAGACGGTGCCGCCGCCACCGATCGACACCTCGGAGGTCCCTCAACCAGGCGAAACGGCCCCTGGTCCGCTGCCGATCCCGGAGAATCCGATCGGCGGCGACAAGCTCGGCTCGTGCGGGGTCGTGCTGCCGCAGGGCGCTCCCCCGGTCCCCGCCGACATCTCCGCGACGGCCTGGATCGTCGCCGACCTCGACACCGGCAAGGTGCTGGCCGCGAAGGATCCGCACGGCCGCTACCGGCCGGCCTCCACCATCAAGACCCTGCTGGCCGCGGTCGCGCTACCGGCCCTGGACCCACATCAGGTGGTGACCGGCACCCAGGACGACGCGAACGCCGACGGCACCCGCGTGGGTATCGGCCCCGGCGGGCGCTACACCAACGAACAGCTCTTCCACGCACTGCTGATGTGCTCGGGCAATGACGCGGCACACGCCATCGCCGCCCAGCTCGGCGGCGACGCGGCCACCGTCGCGAAGATGAACGCGATGGCAAAACAGTTGCAGGCCATGGACACTCGCGCCGCCACCCCCTCCGGCCTGGACGGCCCCGGAATGAGCACCTCGGCCTTCGATCTGGCGGCGATCTTCCGGCACGACATGCAGAACCCGACCTTCGCCGACATCATCCACACCGAGCAGTACGACTTCCCCGGGTTCCCCGCCGATCCGAAGATCCCCGACGACAAGGACCACCCCGGCTTCCCCATCGCCAACGACAACCGCCTGCTCTACGACTACCCCGGCGACCTGGGCGGTAAGACCGGCTTCACCGACGACGCCCGCCAGACCTTCGTCACCGGCGCCGAGCGCAACGGCCACCGCCTGGTGGTCACCCTGCTCAAGGCCGACGTCCTGCCCATTCGCCCCCCGGAACAGGCCGCCCGCCTCCTCGACTACGCCTTCGCCCTGCCCGCGGGCGCGAACATCGGCTCCCTGCCCGACGCGAACGTCAAAGAAGACAACACCAACGTGGCCCTGGCCTCCCCACCGTCCCAGGACAACCCCACGGCCGCGAACCCGTCCCCGCCGCACAACAGCAGCAATCTGCGCACGGTGGGAATCATCGGCGGATTCGTGCTGGTGATCGGGCTGGGATTGTTCGGGTGGTCACGTATGGGACGGTCGCGGTAGGGCTCGTCCGGCGCGGAACCGCGTACCGCACACGTGGCTGGAAGGCAATCTCACGCCAACCGGGCAGGTGGTCACGTAGGCGGGAAGCGGCGCAGCCATTCCTCGTCGACGAGCACGTCACGAAGTTCGGTGGCGAGGTGCTGGGCGAGGGTATCGAGGGTGGGTGCCGAATCCATCGGGTCGAGGAAGACTCGGGGGACGGACTGGATTCCGTACTCCGCGCCGAGCAGCATTCCGGTGGCGGCAGCGGCACCGTTTCGATGGGTGGCGTAGTTCAAGGCCATCAGCAACCCCTCGCGCAGATAGTCGCTGGCCATAGCGCAATAGAGGGCGATCCCCAGGGTCTCGGCACCGTCCGCACCGCCGTCCGGGAAGTATCTGCGCAGCTTGTTCACCCCCGTCGGCGACCGCTCGTCCTGGACCAGGATCAGGCCACGGTTGACCATCACCCGGGTCTTCTTGTGATCGGGTCTGCGCACCAGTTCGTCGAACGCGGCGGACAGGCACTCCATGAACGGGCGGTCGCGAATCTGTTGGTGCAGGATCACCGCCAGCACACCGGCAGCGAGATAGTCGTCAGGGTGCGGATGGGTCAGCGCGGCAATGGCAATCGCGAGGTCGAAGGTTTCCGTCAGATCTTCCGACCACACCGCGGCGAGAGCTGCGCGGACCAGAACATCGCCACCGCGGGCCGTGCCTCGTGGATCAGTGGGGGTCGACCGGATTCCGGTGGCGGCAAAACCGAGCAATGTATCGGCAATTTCGACATCCGCGTGCCCTGTTTCGCTGATACCGCGCAACCGAAAATCTTCCGCGACAATTCCGTCGGGGTAATCATTTACAGCTGCGTCCGGGGCATAAATTCCGCCGTAATGGCTCCACTCAGCAACCACTCCAATCTGTTCGCGGTCACGGCGAGTGAAATACAACCACCGTTGAAACCCATGCTGAACAGCTGAAATTGGGTCCACTGGATTACCTACGCGTCGCGCGCCACTGGCACGAACGAGCCCTTCGGCAGTGTAGGCCATCAGCTGCGTGACTTCGGTGAGCACCGGCCGTTTATACGGGAGGTAGTCGATCAGCGGACTTTCATCCCCGATCCCGATCCCCGTATACCAGGGATACGTCCGCAACCCACCGCCGTTGCACGACCACGCAAACGCATCACCGACCGCGGCGGACACCAGCGCACCGCGTATCCGTTCGCCCCCGGTCGCCGGCCGCAGCCTCCCGATGCCACCCGGACGACTCGCGGAAATTTCATCCGAACGGGTACCGAAGTCCACCTCGGCCTTCGCGGGCGCCTCGATATCGACGTGATGCTGATTGTAATCACTGCCTTCGACAGCGCGGCTCTCCGGCCGAAATTCCGCCTGGTCTCGCCACCGCCTCGACCAGTCGTGATGCCAAAACCCAATTTTGACGTTTCGCCTATCTTTTTCTGCCGAAGGCCAGCTGTTGAGGTCGATTTTCGGATCTCTCATCGCAATTCCTTATGGATCTTTTTGACACCGTGCCAGGCAACTTTGCCCTCGGGCTCCAGAAAGACTCTCTTTCCCGGCCACATCAGATCGCGAGACTCCCCCGGCGACAAGTCATCCGGCCGACCGAGCACGGAAATTTCCAGCGGCGTAGGGAAGTTCGAGTCCCCCACCACAAATCGCGACATAATTTCGTCCGCCTTCTCCAGAACGCCTTCGAGCTCGCCGATTCTCGGAGTTCTCTCATGTTCCGGAAGGTGCGCTTGCTCCTGCTGCAGCTGCTGCAGCTCGAGCCGCATTCTGCTGATCTCTCGATTCAGATTGGGCCGAACATCGGCGCATGCCTGCTGCTGGATTCGGAATTCGAAACCCTGCCTGGCCCAGGCATAGCTTCCGACATCAATATTTGCCCGCAACATCACTTCTTCCACCCCCGACCGCCCATACCACCCGAAAAGAACCTCGTGGAATTCTCCAGCAAACCCCGAACCTTGAACATTCTCATCGAGAGTGAATTTGACATGCTCGGCGATGATGTGACCGTCGGTGTTGGAAAACGATCTACTCGCGTATCCGACCTGATTTCCATCCTCGTCGTACACCTTGAAGGTCATGTTCAATTTACCCGAATTGCCGGATACGGTATCGACGGAGGCGCGTAGTCCGCCGTACTCGCCGTCGAGAGCCTGCCGCGCCAGCGGCAGTACCCGTGCTTCATCCACCGGCAGACCGGACGGGGGAAACAGATCCCGCAGCCGCGGCTCGGGCTCGGCGGGACGGCCGAGCGGGTCGCTACGGTCAGCCTCCGGCTCCGATCCGGTGTGCTCACCATCGTGGCCATGTTCGGGCCGACTCCCCTCCGCCCCGTCCGTATGCGGAACGTCGTCTCTTTCCCCAATTTCTCCGCGATCGCCGCGCTGCGCCGGCCGCGGTTCGGACGTTTCAGACGGGTGATCCATGCCGCCACGATCCTGCTCGAGGCGACCGACATCCGGGTGGGTCCCATGATCACCGTCGCGAACAGCCGGACGACCGTCTCCACTGGCGGGTTCGTGAGGCCGGTGGTCGCTTCCTTCCCGGCGCGGAGCGCCGTGGCCGACAGGCGGCTCCGGCCGATGTCCTGCGCGGACAGGATCGGGTGGGCCACCGTGCCCGGTTCGAACGACAGGATCCGGCACTCGCGGCTCGTGCCCGATGCCGCGGCCAGGTACCGCTTCATGTCCTCCCGGGTATGAACCGGCGATGGCACTACTCAACTCGCGCAGACTGTTCTCTCCGAAACCCAGATAGTGTTCCGGCGGCAATCCGAGGTGTCGGTGCAGCTGCTTCGCGATCACCTCGGGTGACGTTCCCGGATGCCAATATCCAGGCCTGTCACTCACGTGCATGTGAACATTCGCGACCGTTGGGTCGGGCGTCTGGACCAGGTCGACCAGAACACGATCCCCCGACGCGAGATGGTGCCCCTGATTGAAAGCACGGTCCGTCGCGAATTGCGCGTTGTCCCAAAGGTGATGGAGATGTTCGGGCGGAATGTGCGCGTCGCCCGTGACGTACGCCCGTACCCTGACCACGGTGATCGGCCCACCGGGTGCATTCGGATAACGCCGGACGTCGTAGGAAGGGGTCGGGTTCTCGCGGTGGGCACGCACCGGGATGACCTGATTGTTCTCGGGGTGCTGGCCGCGGTAGTACTCACGAGCTCGCTGCGGCTCGGCGACAGGGTGCGGTGGTACGGGTGATTGCTGTACCGGATCCCGACGGCCCTGCCGTGGATCGTGTCCGCCCGGCGCAGGCACAGAGTCGTGCGGATGCGCCGATACCGGCTGCCGAGAGTCGTACGGGAGCTGGGGACTGTTGTGCGACCGCAGGCGTTCGTCCGGACTACGCGGGATGTTCGCGTTCTCTCGCGGTGGGGCCGGAACCTGTGACCGGTGCGGCGGAACCGGCGCGGGCTGATGTTGCGGACTCTGGGGGTGCGGCCCCTCGCCGTATTGCGGCCGGGAATACGGCGGTACCGGTGGATTCGACAGCGGCGCACGGTGGTCCGGGGAAGGCGCCTGAGCCTGCGGTCGGTGTTCGCGCCCCGCACCGGCAGTCGAATCATCCGGCAGATGCCCGACATCGAGGGGAGGATTCCCCCGATCACCTAGTACTCCACGATCCCCCGCAGCGGCCAGATCCCGATCGCTCGCTGCCGTGCCTCGATCCACGACGCGGCCATCATGTTCATGGTTCCCGGTGGCTGGGCGGTCCGGGTTCGCTTGTCCATCACGAGCAGGTAGTTCGCGGTCGGACGGTCCCCGGTCAGGCACTCGGGCCGGATCTGGTACTCCACTTTGTCCCGGGTGTACCGGCTCAGGGTGAGGCGCAGTCGATTGCGCGGCGGGTAGATCTGGCCGCCGAGCATCCGGGTGCCCTCCGTGATCGCCGACGTGTACCTCTCGGCGACCGTCTGGACCGGCAGACTCGGGAACTCGGTGATCACCCCCGTGCGGGAGTCCAGCACCATCTTCGTCAGGCCGATGTGGCGCCCCTGGTCGATCTCCTCCTGCGACAGGATCGGATAGGCCACCCACCCCAGTTCGAACGGGTACATCCGGTACTTCCGACGTCGCCCCAGCGCCTTCGCCAGATAGCGCTCGGCCTCCTCCTGGTTCCGAATCGGTGTGGGGTGCATAGGGTTTCGCATCCTTTCCCAGTGGTATCGCGTGCAGGCTCGCGGCGTCCTCGACCAGGTGCGGGAACGGCCGGTCGGACGCTTCCCCGGTCAGCGGGTCCCACCACACCGGGCCTTCCGCATCGCGCGGGTAGACCACGATGACACCGTGGCCTTCCTCGATGACCGGACTGCCGTCCGCGTGGTACAGCGGAAGTGTGGTCTCCGGGTCACGAGCGTGGAAGCCGACCGCCACCGCGGCCGATGAGCCCGGGCCGAGCCCGTCGATCAGATCGTGCAGCTCGGTGAAGCCCGCCGGCGGGGACTCTTCGTGGGTGAAGGTCTGCCAATCGGCACCGAGCCAATCGCTGATGCGGTCGATGACACCGATCTCGGGACCGAAGTCGTCGATACTGCCGTCCGGCAGACGATCGGCATGACGCGGGTGCGAAACCTGCGGGTCGCCGTAGAGGCATGACAACCCGGCCATGATGTTGTCGCCACACGAGTTCCGGCGCCCGGGCACCTCCGGTCCACCATCGTTGACCATGCCTCCTGCCTCATGGGTACGAGGGTCGAAGAAGGTGGTGAAGTGATCACCCTCGCGCAGCGCGTTTCGCAGATCCTCCTGGTAGGCAGGGTCTTCGAGCGGTGCCAGTTTGCCGGTGCCGACCTCTCGGGTGTCCGGCAGGCCACGCAGCGGGGAATGTGTGTTCGCCTCGGCGATGCGATCACTCAGGGCCTGAATATCGTCGGCGCTCAAGCCGATTCGCCCGTCGTGATCCGCGGGCAGTCCGAGCTGCTCGCGAATCCGCCCGGCCAGGTCCTCGGGCGACGCCTCGGTGGACCACACCCCGCGTTCCGAGCTGGTGCCGTGCTCGACAATCGCAGAAATGTCGGCGACCGCCGGGTCGCTCACGAACTCGATACTCAGCTTCGGCTGATCCCCCCACGGCAGACGGTGATTCGGGCCGGCGATCTCATCCGCAGCCGCCCGTGCCGCGGTCGCGACCTGCCGCATGTGCTCGTTCTCGACCCCGGGGCGTTGGTCGAGATAGACCTTGACCGACATATCCGAGACCTGCCCGCCGCCGGAATCCTCGGTACGAGTCACTCGCAACGGCGGACCGCCGTCGGTGGGCGGTTCGGTCGGGCGAACGGGCCGCGAGTCTCCCGCATCGGGCGCGGACTCCGAAAGTGGTTGCTGCTCAACGGTGGTGGTCGGCCGGTCCGGATGCGTCGGCGGGGGTGCATCGGCCGGAGCCCGAGGTGGCGTGTCCGGGTGCGGTCCGGGCGGTTCGCTCGGAGCTTCGGGTCGATCCGAATGCGGTGGAACTGGATCGGGACCCCGCTGCTCCGCGGCACCGGCAGGAACCGGCCGGCGCGATGGCGGAGCCTCGTTCGGATGCGGAGGGTCCGCGGGGCGGCTCGGCGCGGCTCCACGCGTCGTCGCGGGCGGAGGTTCCACCGGCCGACCGGGCGCCGCACCGTGGGTCGGCGCAAGGCCGGCTGGACGCGGCGAAGAGGTCGCGCTCGAATGCGCGGGCTCTGCTGGGTGACCCGGCCCATGAGCGGGAGCCGGGCCGGTCCCGTTCATCGGCTGCTGCCACTGTCGCTGCCCACCGAACTGATCGGGCCTCGGAAAATTGCCGGGAGGCACCGGTGAAACCGGTGGTGCCGGCCTGGATTCCGGTGCGCGGAATCGGTTGTCCGGGTAGCCGGTGTCGGTACCGCGGGACTCCGGCGCCCGCCACGGCATTCCGTCGTGGGCATTCCGATACGTCTCGTGGCCGCCGGACGAATTCGACGGTGCCCCAGTCGAATAGGGTCCTACCTCGGACGGCCGTCCTGCTCCCGTTCGATCCGTCGTAGTTCCGAATCGCCCCAGTCCTGCCAGTTCTTCTTCTGCTGTTCGGTAGCCTGCCGGGCGTTCTTCGCGTCCAGCTCGGCCGACCATTTCAGGAGTGCGTCCGTCCGGGCCCGGACCTCGGGGGACACGTTCTCGTCCCGCAGGGTCGGGCCGAGTATCCGCTCCCCCACTCTCCTCAGCTCTTCCCAGTCGATGTCGTCCGAGTTCTCGCTCATCGGGATTCCTTCCCAGATCGGTCAAAACAATGACGTGCTTGTCTTCCCACGGTTCCCTTCCCCGGACGACGGATCGCTCCTGGACATAGAAAGTGTGTCCGGGCGGGAAGAGGACCTCGTTCTGCTGTGCGGTGGCCCAGGAGATGTCCTTTCCATGATGGGATTCGATGATCAGCTCGATATTTCCGCCGGCCGAGACATCTTTGTCGGAGGAACCGAACCCGTGATCGGTCGGCGTCTCACCAACCTCGTACGCCTCCAGGAACATCGACAGCTTGGCGGGATCACTGATCATGATTCCCCGCCGCACGGTGCCGCGATGGTCGGGCAGTTTGTTCAGAGCGCTCACCAGCGCCCGTATCTCGGTATCGGCTTCACGCAGGACCGGCGCCAGGCCCTCGCGAGTCGCGTTGTTGACGCGCTCGCAGACGCTTCCATCCTGGTAAGACCTGATGACAGCGACGTCGGCCGCGTCGAGGCGATAGAGATCCGGATACCTTTCCGCCCCGGCACGGATCGCCCCGACCCCCTCTTGGATTCGCGGGTTGTCGGCCGCATGTCGCCGCGCCGCGTCGTCGTCCCGGAATTTCGGGTTCGCGTGGAACGGCTTCTTCTCGACAGGTAATCTGCCGTCCGGAGTCAGGTGCGGCCCGGGGCCGCTCTCGTCGACGAAGTTGCTCGGATCCCACGAGCTGCCGGGTCGTGCGGCGGACTCGCGCGAGCCACCAGCGTCGTCGTTGCTGTCCCTCGACCAGAACCGAAGTCCCGCGATATCCGGTGGCCGATCGCCGGAGCGAGCACTCTTCGGGGGCTCCTCAGCCCCCTCGCTCAGGCTTGAATCCCGCCCCCGCCCGGCCAGTTCGGGTCGTTGCCCTTCCGAGCCAGGATGCGTCCGGCCACTTTCAACGTCAGCGGGTCGCTCGTTTCGCCCTCCGCTTCGACGGCCGGGCCCGCCTTCTCGATCACCAGTTCCCGGTTCAGTTCCGTCTCGCTGCTCCCGAACCGGTAGGTCACCTCGGTCTCGGTTTCCGCCGTCTTCCGGTAGATCACGTACAGCGCCATCGTCTTCGCCCCATTTCTGGTAGTTCTCGCCGGTGCGCTCGGGGATGTCGCTTTCCCAGTCGGCCTTGGTATTGGCGTGCGCATGGGCCTCGCGGTAGCTGGCATCCGGATGTTCCCGCAGATAAGCGGCTTGGGTCAGCTCATGTTCCAGCAGTGTGATGTCCGCGGGCAGCGGCTCGCCGCGCGAGAGCCGCATCCATGCCTCGGCGATATCGGGATCGGCGTCGAAACGGCGATTCTCGTAACCGACGACAGTGCCCTCGTCGTCGAACACACTGAGTTTGTGCTCGTCCTCGAACAGGTGTTGTTTGGCCTGTTCGATCTCATGCTCACCGAATCCGGTCGAACCATCGGGACGTGTTGCGGTGGAGAGGTTTTCGATCATGTCACGGACATCGGTGTCGGATGCGCGAATGGTGTCGTATGCCTCGCCCGCCCAGGTGTCCTGGGCAGCGATATCGAGCGGATTGCCTGGGCGGGTGGCGCCACCGCTCTGCGATGGGACCGCCGTGGCCTGATCGGCGCTGTCGATGACGCGCTGTCGCTGATCGGTACCGTGCGCCCGCTCCGTAGCGGACGCGGTCTCGCGGCCGGGCCCCGCACTGTCGCGAGTCGGCGCCGCAACATCATTGACCGGTGCCACCACGACCGGCACCGGTTGCGCGGCGGGGTCCGGCTCGGCGGCGGCATCGGGGAATCGATCGGTGCCGGGTGAGCCGGTTCGGTCACGGTCCGAGACCTGCGGCCCGGGTGTGACCGCAGGTGTTCGGTCTCCCGCCGGATGTTCCGGTCCACCGTGCCGGTGGGTTTCCGGGTTCGGGGTGGAATCCCGGCGATCGGTGGACGTACCGGATTCGCTATCCGGTTGGGACGGAGCGGAATCGGGATGCGCATCCGCACCGGGCGCGCGATCACGAGCGGGTCCGTTGTCGGTTCGCGGTTGCTCGGGGCGAGCGGCGGCAGGTTGCGGACGATGAGCAGGGTCCGGCCGTGTTCCGGCATCCGGGCGAATCACCGGGTCAGGCGGGCGCACAGGCGCGGCGTCCGCACGCGGTGCGGATGCCGCGGCGGGTGATTCCGGGTTCCGCCGTTCCGGCACATCGGCACCCGGTGAACGCACCTCCGCCGGTCGGTGTGGTTGAGCGCCGCGATCACCGGACGGGGGTGCGTCGACTCGAGGAGCGCTGTCGGGAGCCGCTCGTCCCGTGGGCATTTGCCGATCACCCGTTGCCGCGCCCGGAGAGCTCGGCTGCGCCGACGCCGCAGCACGATCCGGCACCGGCGATTGCGCCGGCGCGGCGGACCGGTCGGACGCGGGCGCCTGGACGGGAGCCGCCGAACGGTCGGACGCAGCCGCCTGTGAAGACGCAGGCGCGGCAGCACGATCCGACATCGGCGCCGGCCCCGCGGCGGAACGGTCGGAGGGCGGTGTCTGCGCGGGCGTCTGCTGTCCGGATCCGGCGTCCGAACCGGATGGTGACGCGGTGTTCGGCCGTGAATCGGATGCCGGCGCGCGGGTGTCACCGTTCTGGCCGACTTTCGAATCCGGTTGCGAGGTATCGGATTCCTCGTGCCCGGCGGCGGTGGTGGACGCGTGCTCGCTGCCGGTTCCCGGCGGTGCCGCAGGCGCGTCCGCCGCGGCCGGAGTCGTGCCCGATCCGGGGTGTGACTGGTCTGCGGGCTGGGCGCTGTCGGAGGCCGGCGAGGTACCCGCATCCGCGGAGGAGGGGCGTTCCGCCGCCGCATCGGGATGCGTGCCCGGGGTGGGATCACCATGCGTTTGCGGTCCATGCTTGGGAGCACCGCTGGTCAGCCCTCCACCGGCACCGTCGAACAAGGTGTCCGCACTGACGGAGTGGTTCTCGCTGAACGCGACCTGACTCGCCGCGTTCCCGGCGAGGTTCGCCGGTATCTCCGCGACGTTCTTACCGACCAGCTTGGCGACGATACCCGGCTCGACTCCGCTGGCGAGCTTGTCGGCGATGTGATGACCCGCCCCGTCGCTCGCCGGTCCGGAGATCCCACCGGCAAGGGCACCCGACCCCACCGATCCCCACAAGCTTCCCCAATCGAAGCCGCCTTGCCGATGATCGGCGGCAAGCTGAATCCCCTGGGCAGCAGCATCGGTGGCCGCACCGAGACCGGCGCCGACCGCCGCCTGTGTCCCGACGTTGATCGCCAAGCGCGTGCCGAGACGTTTGGCGACGAACAACGCACCCTTGGTCGCGATTTCGGAGAGCAGCTTCTGCACTGCCGCGCGAATGGTCACCTTGACCGCCGCGGCCGTGGCGACCTCGGCGGCCTGCCCGGCGCCGGGCACCCATGACCACGCAGTCATCGCCAACATCACCATCGCCGATATGTAGATGGTGAGTTTGGTGTGCTCGATATCGGTCGCACCGTGCTCGAGCTGCTCGGCGTAACTCTCGCAGACGGTGATGAGGCGTTGCAGGTCGCTGCCGTCGCCGCCCGAGATATCCTGCCAATAGCTCGCCATCGCCTGGTGGGCTTTGCCTTCGACAGCGTCGAGGGCGTCGACCATGGCTTGATCGGCCGGCTTCTGCAGGTCTTTGAGTGCCTTCGCCATCTCCGACCAGTGCCCGGCAGCGCGCCGCATGGCGTCTTCGTCGCCGTCGGGCCAGTGGCCGAAGAGGAAATCCGACAGGTAGGGAATCTGGGGCGGGCGCCACAAAGTCACGCGAACAGTCCCCCACTACACCTTGCGAACTCGGTCGGCATTGGTCTGATCCTGATTCTGGACGACGTCGGCCGCTCCGGTGATCTTGTTTCCGGTTCCTTTCAACTTTTCGGCCAGCTTCCCCAACTCGGTCAGCGTCTCCGCGACACTGCCCTCCCCCGTCTGCGGATAGTGCTTCTCGAACTCCTTGCCGGGCTGATCACCACCCCAGCACTTTCCCTCACCCTGGAGCCCCTGCTGCAACTTCTCCAGCGCGGTTTCGACTTCCTCACCCAGCGCTTCGAACTGCGGCGATATCGCCCGCAGCCGCTCGGGATCCGCGAAGAAGTCAACCACGCCCCACACTCCTCATCTGCCGGTCTTTTCGTCACTGTCTTGGACGCAACCGCACCGTCGCTGGTTCCGCAGATCTCTCAGCGACAGGCTCGATCACTGCTCCGGTGGCGATTGATTCTCCGAAAACCGTTCGCGCAGTTCGCGCATACTGGGCATCCCGGGCATGACCTCCCCCAGGTCGGGCATCCGGTCGACCACGGATTCCAGCGGTTCGAGAATCTTCGCCCTAGCCTCCATCGCCGCGTTCACACCGCCACGGATGGCCGCGTTGAGGTCCTCGCTGAGCTGCCGTGGCGTGGTCCGCCGGAAGGCGTCATCGGCGATCGTGATGTCGGTGACCACCCCGGATCCGTTGACGGTCACCTTTCCCAAGTTGTTCGGCGTCGTCGCGCGGACCTGCAGCGCGGCCAGCTTGCGCTGCACCTCACCCAGTTCGCCCAGCTCACGCTCGAAGTCGCCTTCGATGGAATCGAGTGTCGCGCGCAGCCCGTCATTGGCAGACCGGATCTGATCTCTTTCCCACTTGTCCACGGGGCTACTACTTTCCGGACTCGGGAGCCGCGCGGATTCGCTCGGCCTCTTGCCATTGCTTCCACCACTCGGCCAGCAGCCAACCGTCCAGATCGCCGAGTTCATGAGGGATGTTCCGGCTGTTCAGGACCACCACGGTCCCGTCCAGAGAGCACGCATCCACCAGCACCGAGAGTCCCGAAACCCGCTGCCGGAGCCGCGGATTGATGCCCTGCGGCAGCTGTTCCTCCGACGTGTACAGCTTCAGCGCCCTGCCACCACCGGGGATCGGCTCGAGCGGCCAGCCGCGCGCCCCGTCCGGATCGTCCTCGAGGTTGAGCATGATGAATTCGGCCGTACTGAACGCGTGGATGAACTCCCCGAGATCAACGGCCCCGATCTCCGCCCGGAAGATGGTCAATTCGATGTGGTTGGTGATGGGCGCGTCCGTCGTTCCCGGTACCGGTACGAACGCCGGATTCAACCAGGGAAGGAGGCCACCGTCCCGGTCGGCCAGCCACCCGCCGATGATGTCGGCGTCGGTAGCCGACGCCTTGTCCACCCGCGCGCCCACGAGATGGTGCCACTCACCCGGATGCTCACGCGCCCAAGCGAAATCCGATTCCCGCGGCTCCGGAAGAACCTTGCTTCGTGTCTCGATGAAGTCCGAGATGCCGCAGTTGGCGAATCGCGGGTTGCCCAGATCGGTGCCCGATGCGGTCGCCTCGGTCGCTTCCGACGGCGTCTGTCCCCAGGGTGGCGAGTCGGACACCGGTGCCGATCTCCGGGGCGGTACGTCTGCCACGGGCTCCGGCGCCCGAGTCGGTGCGGCATTCGCCGGCGGCGGTTCCCAGGGCGGTATCTCTTCGCCCGGTGACGGTGCCGCGTATGGAACATCCGCGTCCGACCCCAGTGCCCAGGACCGAATATCTTCCATCTGCGCCGACTGCGGGGCCGAGGACGGGACTTCCGCCGACGTGTCCACCAGCCACGACGGAGCCACGGATACCACATGCCGCGCGACCCATTGCCGCCACAGATCGACCAGGCCGCCCGCCGGGAACAGGACCCCGTTGCGGACGTTGATGTTTACTACGAAGTCCTTGCCGGGCAACACATCTACGAGCAGTTCGCGGCCGGACACCCGTCGGAACCGTGACGGATCCATATCCTCACCGAGCTGCGCGGACGAGGAGTAGATGATCAGGAATACGACGCCGTCCCGGGTCTCGGTCGGCACCCCATCGGGGGCGGCGGCCACGAGGAACCAGCTGTCGGCGAATGTGCCGATGAACGTTTCGAAGTCGACGAACCCACGCGCAGTACGCCACAACACGAGTTCGAACTCGGTGGTCAGCGGCATGTGCGCGGTCCCGGGCGATGGTTCGAAGTCCGGATTCAGCCAGACCCTGGTGAGTTGGCCGTAGTCGTCCGATCCCCAACCGGACATGCAGTCCTGGGGCCACCGTGATGTCTCCGGATCGACATGGGGATCGACGAAGTATCGCCAGGTGCCCGGGTTGGCGCGGGCCCAATCATGGTCGTCGCTGGTCGGCGCCGGAACATAGCGCCACGGGTCGGTCGCCATTCGATCTCTGAGCGCGATGCGCCACATCTCGTCCCGAGCCACCCCATGCCCCCTTCACCAACCGAGATTTCCACCCTGCGCGTCTCGTCCCCGATGGCAGCGCGTCGGTCACGCTACCGCAGCCGGGAGTTCGACGGTCCGGAGCCCTCCGGAGCACTCGCGGCCCCACGGCGCCCGGCCGCCGAAACTCACTGCGCGATAGATTATTTGGTCTCGCCCATATCGATCTCGATTTTCACCCCATCGGAGGGGCGCGCAGTCGGCGTGGCCACCGGAGCACTCGCCTGTTCCGGCGGCGGCGCATTCAACGGCCCCGAAGTCGCCAACTCCGGACCCGAAGTCGGAGCCACCGCAGCCCCGTCCAGCGGACCGACGGTGGCCAGTTCCGGCCCGGTGCTGGGCGGTCCTACCGGTCCGCCGGGAATCTGCGCGTCATCGCCGGGAACGGTCGTCCACATCGGCTTCGGCGGAACGATCCCAGCCGGCGGGCGCTCGGCACCCGGCGCGGGTTTTCCACCGCCCGGCATTCCTGGCATACCCGGCATCCCGTTCTGCGACGTACCGGGATCCGTGGGGCCGGCCGTCGGCGAGCTCCCACCCGAATCCGGTTCACCCGCACGTGGATCCACCGAATGTCCAGGTACCGAACCCGGACTCCTCCCCTCCGGAGGAGTATTCGCTGACTGAGGCGATCCACCACCGCCGGGGATGCCGCTCCTCGCCCCGGGAGTTCCCTTGCCGGAACCAGTTCCCTGTGCAGGATCAGCGGCCGCCGGGTCCGAGTCGGCCGGCCCCGGCTTCAAATACGGCACACCGTCCTTGATCCCCATCGAATATTCCTGCGGTTTCCCATCCGGTCCGGTCACCTTCGCGGTGATCGCGCCGTTGGCAGCTTGCGACACCGTGAGATTCCCGCCGAACGCGCTGAGGTTCGCAAGCTCCTTGGGGCCGGTGGCGCCCTTGGCGTCGGTCAATACCGAACCGACACCGGGTATCTGAGATCCGAGCGAGGACAGGTTCCCGCCCAGCGAACCCAAGCCTTGCTGGGCGACATTCTGGATCTGACTCATGCCCTGCTGGAGGGTCTGGCCGAGGCCCTGCTGCACGGTCTGGCTCGCCTGGCCGGCAAGACTGGACAGGAGCTGTTGCGCCGGATTCGTTTGGCTACCAGCAGGATTGGTCGGAGAGGGGGTTGTCGACGCCGGGATCGTCGAAGCCGGGTTACCGGGGACAGCCGGCCCCGGGATCGACGGGTTGGGCGTCGAGGGCTGCGGTCCCGGATCGGTCGGCTGAGGTGGTTTCGGTATGTGCCCGACGCCGTTCAACGCGTCGACTGCCACCTGCAAGTACCCCTGGACCGCCACGTCGGTTTGATGGCACAGGTTGGCGTAGGCCCTGAAGTATCCCTCGGCACTCTCACAAAATTGATCACGCCAGATCGCGCACAGTGCAGACGCCTTGTCATCGAACTCGTATTGGCCTGCGGTCGTACCGTCGTCGTCGTACCCGACCTGATTCACAACATAATGCGGCAGTACGTGATAGTCCCGCGGCCCTCCGAATATTCCTCTGTCGGCGAGATCTTGGATCCGGGCGCGTACACCGTTGCCGATACCTCGTCGAGCGGCGACATTGATGATCATCGAGACATCATCATTGCCGTTCGCCGCATCATCGTCGTCACGGAGATTGACCGCTTGGCCGGCGCTGTCACCGTTCGTCATGTCAGCACCGTTGATTCGGTGAATGTCCTTGAATTTCGCAAACGCATTGGCCTTGCGTTTCAGGCATGTTTTGATCTCGTCGACAACCGTATTGAGGAGATCGGGTAAGGGCTTCAACTCACCAAGTGTGTCATCCGACCAGGTGCTCAGTTTCGCCAGCTTGCCCTGCACGTCGGCCCCCGTCGGGCCCTGCCAGTAATCGGCCAGTTGCTGTGTGGCCTGCGCCTGGTCACCACGTGCCTGTTCAATCTTGGTGAGAGCACGGGCAATTCGCTGCCCGGCACCGACAAGATGGTTGAGCCGCATGTCCTTCTGCAGAAGGTACAGCTTGCCGATTGCTTCCTTCGACTGCAACTCAGGCACAGCGTTACCGGCGGAACGTCCCGAAAAGGCGTATCTCGCCTGCACAAGATGGAACCATCTCAGGCAGTCGTAGTCCCCGAACGCGGCGTTCGCCACCCAGGCATCCCCGCCGAGGATCTTTCCCGCATCGAGTCCAGGATCAGCGTGGTCGTAGTCGCCGACGTCGTTGGTGAGGACCCGGTTGGCGGCTACGTCGGTGTTACCGTGCTTACCGTAACCGGCCCACTGAGCGGAAGAGTCGGCGCTGTTGATCGTTACCCAAGAGCCATCGGTGCCGGGACCGAGGTTGAGATCAGCTTGATCGACCATGGTTTATTTTCCGCCCAGCGAAAGGTCACCATTGGGATCGAACGATACCTTGCTGATATCGCCACTGAACTGCGAGTCGGTGTACTGAACGATGTTCGCACTCTGCGTCAATGCGTGATTGAAGGCTTCGCAGGCACTAGACCAGTTCTCGACGGCGTGAGTCACATGCTCGAAACCGGTGACGATCTCTCGAGCGAAAGTCTTGTACTCGTCACCGAGGTCGCCGACGCCGAACATCTCCTCCCATGATCCGGCCGCCTCCGTCAATGCCTGCGATGCACTGTGAAAGGATTCCGCCTGCCGACGAACTCCATCCGGGTTCATATTCAGATAGTCGCTCACCGATTACCCTTCCCCTTTGCGTCCGGGCCGACGCGTATTCGGTCAGATCGCTCCGGACTTCTGCTATGTCAACCAGGAGCGAGGTGGGCCGTATCCCTCGGCTCTTGCCTCGTCTTCATCCGTCCAATCCGACGGGAGCACGTAGTCGTCCTTACTGGTGTCGCCGCGACCCGACCGCGTGGTTCTGGCTGCGACTCCCCTCGAAACGGCTTCCCTCGACACCCTGTCGCGTTCGTCTCGGGCTTCGCGCGCTGCTTGCTCCTCCGAGGTCTCGACCTCGCTGTACATGGAACTCAATGCCTGGACCCTACGAGTGGTCTCGGCACGCGCCTGCTCGTCGATCTCCGCAACTTCATCCTCGATACGCCGGGTGGCAGAGATATGTTCAGCCGTGATGTTGTCGATCCGATTGTGCCAGCTCAAATCACGCCACCTCCAAGGCCATCGCCCCTGAGCTGAGCACTGTGATGGGTCCGACGCTCCGTCGCCCCCGCCTCACCGGCATCGTTCCCCCTTCACGGTCGTCCACGGCACGCGATGGCCATCGACTTGTCAGCGGACCAGAAAGTGAGCCACCTCGTACGCGGGCTCAGAATCTCAGGTCACGTGCACCGACGCAAGCCATCGCACGCTGGATCGCCACGCGCCAAAATTCTTGCATGGCATATCCCCCTCCTCCAGACCATCCTCGCATCTTCGTCATCGACCCCGCGCCGGGTGACCTGGCGGTGGCCGAGGTCGAGGTGCTGTCGCGGCTCGGGCTCGTCCCGACGGTCAATGTGACGGGTGGTGACGACTTCCGAATTGGATGGGAACGGACTCCTACGTCGAGGGCTCGAGCGTGACGATCTTCCGCTGGCGTTCGCCGCTGTCGTCCGAGATCGAGGACGCGCGAACAAGATTGGACGAGGGACATACGCCGAACGCTTGACTCGCGGGTCCCGCCCAGGTGGGCAGGTCCGTGATGACTCGAGTGGCAGCGAGTAACCCGGTTGCCTCCCGCTGCCGCAGTGTTGGTGGGCATCGTCGATTTCGGCGCCTCGAGATGACATGGGTTGGTGCGGAGTGCACGGCGCAGCGAGGCCGCCGGTACGAGGCGCCGATAGCGATCATGTTGTAGATCAGATGAGGAACGAACGCGTCGCAGAGGTCAACGATCGAGGTTGCCGCGCACCGCGGCGGCAGTGAATGCCGACCACTCGCCTGCGGTGAAGACCAGGGCCGGACCCGATGGGTCCTTCGAATCACGCACTCCCACAACGGCATCTGGAAGGAAGGCCACTTCGACACAATTTTCGGAAGCGCCACTATGAGTGCTCTTGAACCACCGTGCCGCCGATACATCGCCCATCACGACATGTACTCCTTCGCCGTCTGCCGGAGGAAGGACCGACTTGCCACGGGGTCCAGCGCGCTCCGTTGGAGATCTTCGTAGGCACCATCGTAGCGCTGAATAGACTCTGGTTTTGCAAGATACAAACCCCCTGTGAAGCATTCGGTATAGACGACGGGTGGCTCGGTGACCCGTCCGGACCTGTCCGAGCCGAAGTCCAGAATGACGAAGGGCCCAATTGGCTCGCCCAATGGCAGACCTGCGGCAAACGGCAGTATTCGGACGGTGATGTTCGGCCGAGTACTCATATCCGCTAGGTGCTTCAGTTGAGCGGCCATGATCTTGGGACTACCGACCGTGCCCCGCAGCACCGACTCCCGCAGAATCACTTCCAGCACCGCCGGCCGATACTTCCGGGTGATACGCGTCTGGCGGCGCATTCGCAGTTGCACCCGTCGAGCGTGTTCGTCCGCCGAATCATCTGGATGGCCAGAGTGGAACAGCACGCTGGCGTACGTCGGGGTCTGCAGCAGGCCCGGAACAAGCTCCGGCTCATAGGTAGTGAGCCGGAGGGCCGACGCCTCCAGTCCGACGTAGAAGTCGAAACTCGGCGGCAGGAGGTCCCCGAACTCACACCACCAACTCAGCTCATTCCCCTGCGCCGCAAGAGCTTTCATTGCCTTGGTGTGCTCATCACTGAAGCCGTACATCTTGCACAACGCCGCGATGTCCACTGCCCGCACATGCGCCACCATGCCCCGCTCGATCCGCTGCAATGTGCTCCCACTGCGCTCCAGCAACGCCGCCGCCTCCTGTAGCGTCAGCCCGCACTCCTCGCGCCCGTTGCGCAGATACCTCCCGAGCTGCCGCCTCGGCAACGTCGACCCGCACTCCGACATCCCGCCTCCCTCCAGGTCATTGATGCGGCCAGCACATCACCGCAAGATCCCCCACGACCCCACCACTGCGGAATCTCATTCAATCTCCGCATAACCCCTGCAAGTGTTGCATCGTGGACAGCCTCGGCCGAGCAGATTGCGCGGACAGGGGAACCACGGCGGCACACCGAGCGTCCAGTAAGGTAGGCGGACGCACGACGGGAGGGACGCCGATGGACGTGGGGCAGTCAACGGCCAACGCGCTGTGGCAGCAGGCGGTCGACGGGACATTCAAGATGGAGCCGGGGGCGGCGCATCAATGTGCAAAGACCTTCGAACGGTTCGCACAGTCGTTGGACGAGCAGGTTCAGAATTCCTATCTACTGCACCGCCTCGCCGGATTCGGCAATTTCAAATCCGCAGAAGACCTACAACGGGGGTTCGAAGGGAAAGCCGAGAACCTCACCACTGCCCTAGTCGGTATGCAGGAGGCGGCACTGAAGATGGCCGCCGCGTACCTCCGCGCAGGAAATGATCTTCAGGGAGCAGACGACATGAATCGACGATCAATCAACACGGCGGCGAGCGTCAACAAATGAATCAGCGCATCTGGATTACTGCAGCGTTCGCAACTGCCCTAATGGCCGCATCGGCCTGCACCTCTGACAATGATTCGAGCTCCACGTCAACCGAGGTACAGAATCACTCTTCGCATCCCACGCTCACAAACCCCGGCCTACAGCCTCCCAGCCAAGAAGGCGAATCCGGCAGCGACAGACCGAAAGTTGTATTCGATCCATGCACATGGATCAGCGATGACACAGTGACCGCCGCTGGCTTCGATCCAGCATCGCGTAAACGAGCGCATGACCAAGTGACAGAGTTCACCTCGTTCACATGTAGGTTCCAATCCGATCTCCGATCGTTGGATGTGGACTCACTGAATGTGTCGTTCGAGGAGGATCAAGCAAAGAACTCGTCCTGGCTGCACAAAACAGCGACCGTCAATGGACGGGAGGCGGCGTATGGCCAGGATCCGGCCATTCCAGGCTCCTGCGAAGTACACCTGCGCACAAAATCGGGGACCGTCTTCATAAATACACTGTTGACTTTGAATGGACGCGGAGAGTCTGCCGACCCCTGTGAAAACATAAATAGTATCGCCGCAGCTGTGGAATCCTCCATAGGTAAGGACAACTGATAATGGGCGACCAGAATCAGCCCGCACCTTTCGATCCATATTTTGTAGCCGGGGTGACCAATCCTGGTATTGCCACTAACCGAAGTGATGCCAACCAGGCGCAGCATGGCGCACAGCAGGTCCAGGACGGCATTCACCATGGCAGTACCGACCCTGCCTATATCAAGGATACGGAGCCCTGGGATACCCTTCAGCACCAAGAAATCTATACCATGGTTCACAGCATTACCCCGGGCATTATGCATGACCACGCGACGGCTTGGAATAGCATTGCAGCCGCCGTGGGTGGCGGCCTCTTCGGGCTGAATCTCTCGATTCACAAAGAGCTGTCCGATGGATTTCACGGCCAATTCGCCGGAGCCGCCGAAGACGCTGCCAACAAGTTCATCCAGCAAGCCACCGATATCCAAGAGGTCATCACCGCCGTCGGTGCACGAATCCATGCTGCGGCATACGGTGCCGAGGCCGCCCAGCTCGCCGTTCCGCCGCCGGGGCAGGCCGCCACAGTGGCGCCCACCGGTTCGAACGATCCACTCACAAATCTCGGCGCCATGTACGCGGGCACCGCGATAGACAACGGAACGGCCGCCGAGGAACAGAAGTTCCTCGCGCGCGAGGCGATGAAGAACAACTACAACCCCACGTATCGCCCTGCGGGCGAGAATGTTCCCACCTTCGTTCCGGTCGACAGCCCCGGTGACGGCGGCGCGAACAATCCCGACAGTGGTGGTCCGAACAGCAGCAGCGGTCCGAACGCACCGGGGAACAACACTTCTGGCGATCAGCAGGAGCCTGGCGACCAGGGTGACAAGCCCGATTCCGAGCAGTCCGAGCAGACCGATCCCGCCAGTGCTTCCCCCGCTGGACAGGGCGATCAGGCGAGTCAGAAGCCGTCGAGCACACCCGGCTCACTTTCCAGTGGCGATACCCGGCCGGGAGCCGACTCCACCACCGCCGCCGGGTACGGCGGTCCCGGCTCACGGTTCGGCTCCTCCGGTGGGCCCGGCGGTGCGAGCGGCGGGCAGCTCGGTGGCCCGGGGCAAAGCATTCCGGGCACGCCGGGCGGCGTGAATCCCGCTGCCGCAGCGGCTTTCGGTGGCAAGCCGGGGCAGGCCGGAGTCGGTGGGATGCCGGGGATGGGTGGCCTCGGCGGTGCTCGCAAGAACGAGGAGTCCGAGCGTGAGCACAAGACCCCCGACTACTTGATCATGGATCGCGAAGAGGAACTGCTGGGGATTCGCGACCGGACTCTTCCCGAGGCCATCGGTGGTGATGCTCCCTCGGCGCAATTCCGGCCGGAGGATCGGGAGCACCGACGGTGAAGTGGGAGTTCACGCCCGATGAGTTCATGCATGTCTGGCGGGAGACCGACCGGGACCGGTATCCGTTTCCGATGCAGCTGACCTCGTCGGCGCAGTGGCAGAGCGATTACGACCGGATGCATTCGGAGTTCCGGTTGCGGATGCCTAGGGGCTTCGATCGGAAGCTGTCGGCGGCACTGCGGATGGTGGCGAGCCCGCCGATGTCGTTGCTGCTCATGGGAAATCGCAAGCGCCCGGTGCGGTTCTACGCCGGGATCGACGAGACGACCGGCGTCACCCTGGTCCAGAGACCCGGGCCGGTCGATGAGTACGGTGGAAACGTCGTGGTCGAGCTGGGTTCACCGGCCATCGTCCCGAAGGTCTTCGCCGCCGTCCTCGGCAATCTTCCGGCCGGTCGCCGCCCGGCCATGGTCGAGAGCCTGGATCGCATCCGCACCGACCTCGAATCCTGGACCGGCACCGAGGAAACCACCACCCAACGGATGAAGAAGCTGTTGAACGCTCCGCGAGCGGGCACCGGTCACATCGAAGTCCGTTGCGGGCTATGGGATTCGCGCCCTTATCCCCCGCAATATCTGAGCTGGTTCGATGTGGCGGACGACGGCCGGTACACCTATCGGGAGCAGTACAACGAGTTTCGCGTCGATCCCTCGTCGACCGATGTGATCTGCCGCGAGGTCACTCGCATGATGGAAGTGCAGCAAGAGTTTTCACGAATCGATTGAGCACATCGGTCGACGGGCCGCCGCTCCACCGTCGTCCGACTGTCGGCCGGCCCCTCTCAGCCGAGCGGCGCGGACTGCCACCAGTTCATGATCTTGTCCATCTTGTCCCGACCCGACATCTTCGGGCCCACGACCAAGATGAAGTTGCTCCGCTGCGGATCATCCGGAAATGTGGTCAGCAGGTGGGCGAATTCGAAATTTTGACTGCCGGCCTCGAAAAATTTGTAGTTGGTGTATGCGTTCCCGTCCTTGAGGTCCACCGACCGCTCATTCGGAGGGAGAGCGTCGATGACCGCCTGGACGTCAGCGGGTGACCGGTACGAATAGATGCTGAATGCGGCATCACCGTCACCACCGGGACAGTTCCATTTCGCCACCCAGTCCTTCATGTCATTTTCGTCGGCAGCCGATCTCCCGGAAGAATTGAATCCGGCACCGAAAAGGCAGTCCGCGTTCAAGTATCCTCGCGTGGTCCCGCTGCCCGCTGCCGCCGGAACCATACTCGGAAACGCTTTGCTGATGGAGTCGATCGACGCCTGCCACTCGTCGACCTTCTTCTGCTGCTCCGGATCTGTCGTCGGCGCCGACGTGGAGGTCGACGACGGCACCGTCGGGTGCGAGTCCTCACTCAGCACTCCGGCGGCCACTCCGGCACCGACACCGATCACGGCGGTGAGCAAGACCCCGATGCCGATGATGACTCCCTTCCGCCTCGACCCGCGGTCCGGCCCCGGAGTCCTGGTGGGACGCGCGGGGCTCGGCCGGAGTGGAGCCGGGGCCGGTGGCACCGCGGGCGCGACCGCGGCAACCATCGGTCGCGAAGCGATGTCGGGATGGTTCGGCTGCGCCGCACCTGCCGCCGTCAGCGATTGCCATGCGGCAGCGGCCAGTTCGGAGCACGAGCCGAATCGTTCCTGAGGCCGTTTCGCCAGCCCCCGCGCCAATACCTGGTCGAGCGCAGGCGGCAGATCCGGCCGGAAACCCCGCACCGGAGGCGGCGGGTCCTGCAGATGGCCCTTGATCACGGCCGCGGGATTTTCCGAGCCGAATGGCGCCCGGCCGGTCAGCAGCCAGTACAGCGTGCAGGTGAGCGAATACTGATCGGTCCGGCCATCGACGGGCACAGCGGTGATCTGTTCCGGCGAGGCAAAGGCCAGGGTCGCGTTGATGCCGCCGGTATGGGTGAGGTTCATGGTGTCGTCGCGAAGTCGGGCGATACCGAAATCGGCGAGCAGGACTCGCTCGATCTGCCCATTCGACCGCGCGAGAAGAATATTGGCCGGCTTCACATCTCGGTGCAGCACACCCACGCCGTGCGCGAAGTCCAACGCTTCCGCGACCTGACCGATCACCCAGATCGCCTGCTCGGGTGCCAGTCCGGCCGGACCGAGCGAACTCGCGTCGACGCCGTCGATGTAGCGCATCTCGATCCAGCGCTGATCGCCCTCCACTCCACGGTCGAAGACCGTGACGATGCCCGGATGGTCGAGACCGGCCACCACATTTGCCTCACGCTCGAACCGAGCCGCGATTTCGCTGTCGTGGAACAGCTCTCGCTTCAGCAGCTTCAAAGCCACCCGGCGCGGAAGACGTGGGTGGCGCGCCAAGTACACCGAGCCCATTCCGCCGTGTCCCAGGACCCGCTCGATCGCGTACCCTGCGAATACATCGCCCTCGCGGAGCACACCTTCCCCCAATCACACCGGTACCTTCGCGACGAATTCCGAGCCGGACCGCTCGATGTCGACGTCGCGGGGTGCATGCTACCGGCCTGTTCCCGGTCGACCGCGGCGGAAGCCCGGAGCACACCGCTACCGGCATGCGGTAAGGTCGCGACGAATGTCGGGGCGGGAGGTATACCGGGTGACACGAACACTGGCGCAGGGGCAGGTCTTCGCCGGTTACCGAATCGAACGGTTACTCGGGGCCGGGGGCATGGGCGAGGTCTACCTCGCACGCGATCGGGATCTGCCCCGATTCACCGCGCTGAAGGTACTGAGCCCGGCATTCGGCGACAGCGCTGACGCACGCCGAAGGTTTCTGCTCGAAGCAGACACCGTCGCGCGCCTGTCGCATCCGAACATCGTCACCGTCTATGCCCGTGGGCAGGAAGGTGATCGGCTGTGGATGGCGATGCAGTACATCGAGGGCACCGATGTCGCCGCTGTCCTGCAGAACGGGCCCATCTACCCCGAGCATGCGGTCGCCATCGTCGGCGCGGCGGCCGGAGCACTCGACTTCGCGCACCGGTCCGGAGTGCTGCATCGTGATGTGAAGCCCGCGAACATCCTTCTCGCACAGGATGCTTCACAGCAGGCGTTCCTGGCGGACTTCGGCATCGCCAAGCTGATGGACCACACCAGCAACCTCACCCGAGTCGGCGAGGTGCACGCCAGTTTCCGCTATGCCGCGCCCGAACAACTGGACAGCACGGCCACCGTGGACCAGCGCGCGGACGTGTACGCCCTCGGATGCACGCTGTTCCATATGCTCACCGGGGCGCCACCGTATCCCGGCACCGCTCCGTCCCAGCTCATCCACGGCCATCTCAATCTGCCCGTGCCGCGACCCAGTCAGTACAACCCACAGCTGCCGCCGGGTTTCGATGCTGTGATCGCCGGGGCTCTCGCGAAGCATCCGCAGCAGCGGTACAACAGCTGCGGCGACCTCGCCGCAGCAGCGCGATATGCACTGTCCGGCAATGGAATTGCGGGTGATTCCCGGCAGCGCCCGGCCGGCTCGGGACGGAAGTGGGGTTGGATCGCGGGCGCGATCGTGGCCCTGCTGATCCTGTTGGGTGCGGGCGGAACGGTGGGATTCCTGCTGTACCAGAAGAATTCTGCGGACGACTCCGCACATTCGGCCGATGCCGCCAAGGATGCCGCGTGCGCTTTCGGCCGCGCGGCCGCCACCTACGACTACGACAAGTGGGATACCTACCGCAAGGCGATGGACGACGGTTCCACCGGTGATCTGAAGGCCGATTTCCAGAACAGCTTGCCGACACTCCAATCGGCAATCACCACGCAGCAAGCACACGCGCATGCGACCGATGCCCAGTGTTTCATGAAGAACGCCGATTCCGACCGAGTCGAAGTGGCGACCATCGTCAACCAGGTCTCCACCACCCAGGCGGTGCCCACCGAGAAGAACACGCAGCTGTCGCTCCTGCTCACGATGGAGTACGTCGACGGCCGGTGGCTGGCCGCGAAGATGGATCAGCTCGCACCACAGAAGTAGTGGGCGGCGGCGACCAGCGCCGCCGCCCGGCTCACCTCACACCAGTTCCGGCACCCGCAGATGCGCCAACGCCAGCTGGAATTCCCGCACATCGACGGCCTCCACTCCCGCCTTCCGCGCGGCGTCGACGCGCAGGGCCGCGACCTGTTCGCGGTTGCTCTGCATCATCATGGCGCTGTCGAAGGTGCCGCAGGAGACCGCGCGGCCCGACGACCGGTTGATCAGCAGGCTCGCACTGCAGAAACCGTCGAGTTGTTCCAGGCCGGGCAGGACGTAGGTCCGGTATACGTCGGTCGACATGTCGAGGCGGCCGGGATCGGTCTTGACCCAGGTCACGCTCGCGCAGGCACCGGGGAGTGAACGGTGTTCGCGATGCAGGAGCGCGATCTCCCATTCGGCGACCTGGGCACCTCCACCGAGAACCGTCGCCACCTGGTCCCGGATCGGGCGCACCTCGTCGGCGCTGTCGATCATGGCGAATTCGGTGGCCCAGGAGGTGGTCAGAATGCAGCGTCCGAAGGTCCGATCGACCAGCATCGACAGCCCGATACAGCCGGGAATTCCTTCGAGCGTGGGCATGGCCTGGTCTCGCATATGCGCAATTCCGGCGTCGATAGCGGAGGGTTGCGCCTGAATCGTGGTTGACCGTGCGAACACGATCGACCCCCTCTCTGCTCGGGGCAGCGCCCGGCGGCGCCGCCGATGTTGTTCACATTGCCCCGCAATGTCCGCGCTGGCAATAGCAGGGCTACATGACTCCACTCCCGGAAAGCATCCACACGAACACAGGTTTACAGTTCAATCAACTTCAGGTGATGAACGTGGGTACTGCCGCGCGGGTCCGCGTCGCCTTTCCTGGCGAATCCGCCAAAAGTGTTGCGCCACTTTTTTGTCGGGCCGAGAAATTCTCGATCGTGGGAAGAATCCCATGTGTGCCGTCTGTAAGACTGAGCGCCTCCACGAGTGCGGTCGGCAGTGACGTAGGCGCGTTGTACGCACTCCCGAAGCCATGGATGAACAATCTCGATGCATTCTCATGTTTCTCCGAGGCAGGGAACTCGGCGACCAGATGAGTCGCCCGACCTGCCACCGATCCCGATGCCGTACGACCGACCGACCATATCTGGGAAAACGACGGCGTCGAACGGTCCACCCGACGTCGCGGACAGCCCCGGACGTCCGCACCGATCCAAGATTGCGGCCGGGGTGAACAGGTGGATCTGATCCCCTTCGTGCTGGCGGCAATTCTCGGCGCGATATTGCCGGGTCCCGATTTCGCCGTGGTCACCCGCTATTCCACGATCGACGGCCTGCGCGCGGGCGTCATTGCCGCACTGGGAATTACCTGCGGTATGGCGGTGAACACCACCATTGCCGTGATCGGTATCGGTGCGACGGTCGCCTCCGCACCCGGCGCATTCACCGTTGTGCGCGTGGCCGGAGCTGGTTATCTGTTGTTTCTCGGCGCCAAACTACTTCTGTCACTGTCGAAGTCGGTCCGCGAGGCCACACTCGGCGATCAGCCCGCAATGTCCCAGCCGGCGCCATTCCGGCGCGGTTTCCTGGTCAATGCGACAAATCCGAAAGCCATCCTGTTCCTGGTGGCACTGATGGCCCATTTCCTACCCGCCGGGTCGCCGCTGTTGCGCAAGGTGGAACTGGGCGTCCTCATGGTGGCTCCGGTTCTGGTGTGGATGCTGGTGGTCGCTGTCGGCTTCTCCCGTCTGCAGCCGGTTTTCGTGCGGCCGCGGAACCGGCGGTTGATGGATGCGGCGACCGCGGCGGTGTTCATCGTGCTGGGTATCCAGGTGGCCGTGGGCGACCTGCCGGTACCGGAATTCGACGCGGCGTCGGACCGCTCGACAGAGCTGATCGGTTCGCTGTACGAGATACGTGAACCCGACCCGGGCTGACCGTCGACGGTGCGGGAACGGCGATTACGGCGCCGAGTACGGACGATCGGTCCCGATCAACGCTTGCGGCGGGTCGCGAACAACCCGCCCAGCACCGCACCCACCCCGAACAATGCCGCACCCGTGGTCGCGGTCATCCCCGCGTACATCCGCGGCTCGATGACCGCGGGGCCGGGTGCGGGCAGTTCGGCCTCGATTTCGTTCTCGCGCGCGGTCGCCGCCCAGGCCGTGGCGAACAGGATGATCCGGGCGGTGATGTAGGCGAACACCATGAGACCGATGATCGAGCCGAAGGCCACGCCCGCGGGACTGTGCAGGACCTTCTGCAGGTAGATCGACGCCACCTGCTTCCAGATCTCGAAGGCCACCGCCGCGATGAACGCCGCGCGCACGGCACTGCCCAGGGTCACGGGCCGGCGGGGCAGGCGCGCGATGATCCACACGAACACCGCCCAGGACGCGCACACCGCGAGCACGAGCGACAGCAGGCGCAACAGCAGGGAGACACCGGGGATGTCGTCGAGACCGAACTGTTCGAGCAGATGCCGGGCCAGACCGCCGGAGGACAGCGCCGACAACCCCATCGACACCACCATGGCAAGCCCCAGGCCGCCGAGGGCCAGCAGATCCGACAGCTTGGTCCTGAACCAGTTGCCCTGCTGCGCAGGCTGTTCCCATTGTTCGGTCAGGGCGGCGCGCAGATTGGCCATCCAGCCCAGGCCCGCGTAGGCCGCACCGAGCAGACCGAGCACACCCACGGTGCTGCGGGAATGGATGGCCTGATCGATGAGGTCGTTGATCTGGGTGCCGAAGGATCCGGGGATGTTCTCCACGATCTTGTCGCGCAGTTCGTCCAGCAGACCGGGATCGCTGGCCAGGACGAAGCCCGCGACCGCGAACGCCACCATCAGCAGCGGAAATATCGCCAGCACGGTGAAATACGTGATGCCGGCGGCGAAGTAGTCGCCGCGCTGGCGTTGATAGCTGCCGCCCGCGCGTATGGCGTGGTCCAGCCACGGCCGGGCCTGGACCTCGCGCCGCATCCGCGCCTTGGCCTTGTCGAGCACCTGTCCTCCCGCAACATCGAGCAGTACGGTCTCGCGAGGCCGACGTCAGCGGTGCAGGAAGCCCACCCGGTCGTACACCTGCGCGAGGGTCTTGCCGGCGATCTCACGCGCCCGTTCCGCCCCCGAGGCCAGAATGCGGTCGAGTTCGCTCTGATCGTCCAGATACTCTTGCACTTTCGCCTGCAGCGGAGTCACGAATTCGATGAGCGCATCGGCCACACCGCCCTTGAGCTCCCCATATCCCTTGCCCTCGTAGTCTTTTTCGAGTGTCACGATGGGCGTGTCGGTGAGCGAGGACAAGATGACCAACAGGTTGCTGACGCCGGGTTTCGTCTCCGGATCGTAGCGAATCTCGCGTCCGGTGTCGGTGACCGCGGAGCGGATCTTCTTGGCCGAGACCTTCGGATCGTCGAGCAGATTGATCAGCCCCGCATCGCTGGCGGCGGACTTGCTCATCTTCGAGGTCGGATCCTGCAGATCGTAGATCTTGGCGGTGTTGGTGACGATGTGCGCCTCGGGCACCACGAAGGTCTTCTTGAATCGAGTGTTGAAGCGCTGCGCCAGATTTCGGGTGAGCTCCAGATGCTGGCGCTGATCCTCGCCGACCGGCACCAGCTGCGGGCGGTAGAGCAGGATGTCGGCTGCCATGAGCACCGGATAGGTGAACAGGCCGACGGTCGCGTTCTCCGCACCCTGCTTGGCCGATTTGTCCTTGAACTGGGTCATCCGGCTGGCCTCACCGAAGCCGGTGATGCAACTGAGCACCCAGGTCAGCTCGGCGTGCTCGGGCACCTGGCTCTGGACGAACAGGATCGCCCGCTCGGGATCGATGCCCAGGGCAAGCAGCTGGGCCACCGAACGCTTGGTCCGCGCGCGCAGCTGCTTGGGGTCCTGCGGGACCGTGATGGCGTGCAGGTCCGGAATGAAATACAGCGCCTCGTAGTCGTCCTGCAGCGGCACCCAATACTGCAGCGCACCAAGGTAGTTGCCGAGGTGGAAGGAGTCGCTGGTCGGCTGAATTCCGGACAGGACCCGCTGCTTGCGTTCACTGGGCGCAGGACTGGACATGAACCGATCTTCGCATGCACGTCCAACGGGATTTTGCGTGGATCGCGATCAGGGATTCAGCCGGCGTGCCGTTCGGCGTGGCTGCGCGGATCGACTCCGGGCATGCTCGACCGGCCACTACCGACCAGGTCACGTTCGCGCCGGGTGATGAGCCGGTAGACCGGTGCGCTCGGACCAGACAAGGTTGTGCGCAGCACCGGCGGCGTGAGCGGCGGCCGCAGGTGGGCGGCGCGCACGGCCTGCGCCAGACCGCGATGGGCGAGCCGTTCGGCCCGGCCCCAGCGGATGCCGTAGAGCTGCCGGATCCGCGGCGGCAGACTGCCCTGAACCAGCAGATGAGCGCCGCTGCTGACCTGCTGCAACGGGCTCGGCAGTGGATGCGGGACGGTCTTGCCGGCCAGATACGAACCGACCAGACGCGCCTCGTCGGTGAGATACAGCTCGTCGGAGGCGAGATAGTCGTCGAAGTAGCGACGGAACGCCGGATGGTCGGCGGGGGCGGCCGTGCGCGGCATTCCGAACAGTTCGCCCCAGCGCACATAGTCCTGGTAGAGGTCTTCGCGTTCGCCCGGTGTCAGTTTCCGGACCAGCGTGTCGTACATGACCTCGGCCGAATCGGCGGTGAAGGCCATGGTCATGAACATCAGATGCGGATCCAGCGCCGAGTAGTGCGTGCCGGCCGGGTGGTGCGGCCCGGCATCCTCGGGCAGGACTCCGGAGACCGGGACGTGCCGTTTGCGGGTGAAGGCGAGGGCACGATCGGCTTCGGCCTTGTCGCCGAGAAAGACCGCTTCGAACAGCCGTCCGGTGAGGGCCAGCCGGGTGTACGGGGTGGCGCGGTGCGCGGTGTTCTCGGCGGTGCCGACGAACAACAGCGGATGCACGGCCCCGATGACCAGTGCGCGCAGTCCGTACGTGAGTCCGACCGCCCGCTTGCGCATCACGCGGCGAATCATCGAATTGTCGGAGAAGTAACCCGGACCAGGCATCGTTGCCTCCTTCATCCCATTCTGGCAATAGGATCTACCAGAATTGGAGTTCTGGCAAGAGTTACCGCCAGAATTGCGTCCGTGCCACAATCGGACCGTGACGGCACAGCGAACCTATGGCGGGATCTCGGCTGCCGAGCGCCGTGCGGGAAGGCGGGCGGCGCTACTGGACGCGGCACTGGAGATCGTCGGCACGCAGGGAGCCGACAAACTGACGGTCGCGGGGCTGTGCGCGCAGGCGGGATTGAACGAGCGCTATTACTACGAGCAGTTCACCGGCCGCGAGGCCGTGCTCACCGCCCTGTTCGACGACATCGCCGAGGAATTGGCGGCCGCGATCATCGGTGCGCTGCATCCGCTGATGACCGATACGGCCGGCCGGCCGGACACCCGCACCATGGCCCATGCCGCGGTCTCGGCGGGAATCCACGTGCTCACCGATGATCCCCGCAAGGCCCAGGTGGCGCTCGCGGTCAGCGCCTCGACCCCCGAGCTGCGCGCCCGCACCATGGACAACATCCGCACCTTCGCCGATCTCGTCGCGGCCCAGGGCATCGACTTCTATCACCTGGGCGAGCCGGTCGCGGATCCGGCGATCGGATTCCGCGCCACCTATCTCGTGGGCGGTCTGGTGCAGACGCTGTCGAGCTGGTCGCAGGGCGAGATCGCGATGACCCGCGAGCAGCTCATCGACGAAACCACCGAGGTGTTCGTGCTGCTGGGCGAGGATCTGGCCGGCCGTTTGCGCTGACGTATCTCAGGCCGGCGCGGACAGCGTGAGGTCGACCGGTGCCAGCACGGCGGGCCGGTGCTGCAGCACCACCCGGAACGCCACCGCGCGCCGGGCCCAGTAGGCGGCCGCATCGTTCATCGCGGCGTCGAACCAGTCCAGATCCTCGCGCTGATCGGCCAGCAGCTCGGCCGAATCACGGATCACCGCAACGTATCCCGGCGCCTCACCCACGAATTCGTCCAGATCGCGCAGGCATTCGTCGAAGGCGTCGCGATTGTCGCCGAAGTAGTAGGGGAATTGGAAGGTCGCGGCGAATTCGTCGAGCAGTCCGGTGGCGGTGCGCATCTTCGCGCCCCGCAGCTCGCGCGCGACATATCCGGACGGGACCTGGTACCGCACGCCACTGAAGGGTCCGGCGTCCAGATCGAGGGTGCCCAGCACGGGGCCCGCGGCACCGGGCCCGGCCACAGCCGGGTCCGGTGCCGCGAGGAACCGCGCCAAGGTGAGCGACGGTGCCATCAACGCATCCTCGTGAAGGTCTTGTAGTGGTCGCCGGTGTAATAGGCCGAACCGTCGCTGCCGGTGACGATGCGTTCGGCATCGCGCGTGTGGCCGGGCTGCTTCGGGTTGACGTCCCATTCCCGGTAACTGAGGGTCTTACCACTGGAATCGGTCTTCGGCAGGGTGCCCGAGCGGTTCATCCACTGGTCACCGCCCTTGGTCCCGGGCGCGTTCGCGGAACCGGGCCAGCGCCCGGCGTCGATTTCGGTGAGCGTGTCGTAGGCGTGGCCGGGAACGCCCGCGACGCGATCGGGAGCGGCGACCGGGACCGCCGCCGAATTACCGGTGCTCGACTTTCCCGGTCCGGGCTTGGCATGGGTGGCGGAGGCGGCCGCCGAACTCGACGCCACCGCGGTGCCGGCATCGTCGGTGGTGCCGCCGCGCAGGCCGAGTACGCCCGCGACGATCACCGCGACCACCAGGCCGCCCAGGACCATCAGAATACGAATTCTCTTGTCTGACATTGCTACTGCCTGTTCATCGACGCGGTATGAGAGAGCCGCCCGCATACGACCGGCGGGACGGTGGTGCACAGCTCGTGGGAGGACAGAGATCGTGGTGTGTCGGACGCGCTCGATTCTTCCCGATTCCGGGCGTTCAGCGGTACTGGACGGTCACCGGCGCATGGTCGGACCAGCGCAGCGCGTACTCCGGGGCGCGCTCCACCACGGCCTGCTTCGCCCGCCCGGCGATATCGCCGCAGGCCAGGTGGTAATCGATCCTCCATCCAGCATCGGTATCGAACGCGCGGCCCCGATAGGACCACCAGCTGTACGGACCGGGCACGTCCGGATGCAGTCCGCGCACCACGTCGACGTAGCCGGCGGCGAGAATCTCGTCGAGCCAAGCCCGCTCCTGGGGCAGGAAACCGGACTTGCCGATATTGCCCTTCCAATTCTTGATGTCCCGCTCGGTGTGGGCGATGTTCCAATCGCCACAGATCACGTAGTCGCCGGTCCGTGCCTTCAGATGGGCGCCGAGGCCGGCGAGGAAGCGATACTTCTCGTCCTGGGCCGGGGTGTCGGCCTCACCGGTGTGCACGTAGACGCTCGCGACGGTGAGTTCGTCGAACTCGGCCTCGACGAACCGGCCGAGGCCGTCGAACTCGTCGCTGCCGAATCCGATCCGGACGCCGCGGGGCTCGCGCCGCGACAGAATGCCCACACCCGCACGGCCCTTGGTGGCCGGTTCGGCATGGGTCAGATACCAGCCGTCGTCCAGGACCGAAGCGAGCGCTTTTCGGGTCTGCTCATCGGTTGCCCGGGTCTCCTGCAGGCAGATGACGTCGGCCTCGGTCACCGCCATCCATTCGAGCATTCCCTTTCCGGTCTTACCGGTAGCCGCGCGTATGCCATTCACATTGACGGAACTGACAATAATTCCCACCGGACGACCGTACAATGCTGATCATCTACCCGTCCTCACGGACATGCGGGCCGGATCGCGTCGGCCCGGACCGATCCGGAAGGGGTGACGACGATGACGTCGACCACCACCCACGACCGTCCTTCCCTCGCGCCGATGACAGCGCTGCACACCGGATCGGGTGATCCGGTTCTGCTGTTGCACGGATTCATGTTGTCGCCGCACTGCTGGGAAGGGGTGGCGATGCGATTGTCTGCCACCTGCGAAGTATTCGCACCCGCCTTCGCCGGGCACTGGGGCGGATCGGATCTCACCGGCTGGTACACCGATGTTGATCAGCTCGCCGACCGCGTGGAGCAGCAGCTCGATGAATTAGGTTGGCGCACCTGCCATATCGTCGGGAACTCTCTCGGCGGCTGGGTCGGATTCGAGCTGGCGCGCCGCGGGCGGGCCCGCACCCTCACCGCCATCGCCCCGGCCGGCGGCTGGCACAACCCCTCGCTGGCACAGCTGCGGGTGGGGTTGGAGTTCCTGTCGCTGCTCCCGATCGTGGAGGCCGGCAAGCGGCTACCGGCGTCGGTCCGATTCAGCGCTCCGGTGCGGCGCTGTGTCTCGATGCTGCTGAGCAAGAACGCGACCGTCGCTTCGCGGCGCGGGGTGGAAGCGGCGATCACGTCGGCCCTGCACTGCACGGCCCTGCTTCCGCTGATCGTGGGCGGGGTGCGGATGTCGACACTGGCGAATCTGGACTCGCTGCCGGTCCCGGTGCGGCTGTTGATGTGCGAGAACGACCGGATCATCCCGCATCGCACCTATGCCAAACGCTTCCTGCGCGAACTGCCCGAATCCGCCGACCGGATCCTGGTGCACGGCGTGGGGCACGTCCCGATGCTCGAGGCTCCCGACCGCATCGCGACGCTCATCGCCGAGCACGTCTATGCCAGCCGCACGCGTCTGCGGGCGGTGTGAAAGGCCGGCGGATCGGTTCGAACCCCTCGGCGCCGATCCGCCGGCCGTACCGGTTCACGATCGGCCGAGTAGCCCCTTGGCGATGTGGGTGACCTGGATTTCGTTGCTGCCCGCGTAAATCATCAGTGACTTCGCGTCGCGGGCAAGCTGTTCCACCCGGTATTCCTGCATGTAGCCGTTGCCGCCGAACAACTGCACCGCCTCCATCGCGACCTCGGTGGCCGCCTCCGAGCAGTACAGCTTGATCGCCGATGCCTCGGCGAGAGTGGGCGGCTTCCCGGCCCGGCCGCGCTCCAGGGTGTTGAACACCATGTTCTGCACGTTGATCCGGGCGACCTCCATCTTGGCGAGCTTGAGCTGCACCAGCTGGAACCGGCCGATCTCCTGACCCCACAGGGTGCGGTTGTTGGCGTATTCCACACAGAGCCGGTGACATTCGTTGATCACGCCCAGCGCCATGAATCCGACCCCGACGCGCTCGGCGACGAAACTCGCTCGGGCGCTTTCGCGTCCGTCGCCGCCGGAGTGTTCCTCGGTCTCCCCGAGCAGCCGGTCGCGCCCCAGTCGCACATTGTCGAAGAACAATTCGCCGGTGGGCGAGGAGTGCAGGCCCATCTTCTTGAACGGCTTGCCCTGGGTGAAACCCTCCATTCCCTTGTCGAGCACGAAGGTCAGCACCTTGCGATCCCGCTTGTCGACAGCAGCGGAGCCTGCGGAGCGGCCGCCGTCACCCTCGTCGAGTTTGGCGTAGACGATCACCACATCCGCGTACGGGCCGTTGGTGATGAAGGTCTTCTGCCCGTTGAGGATGTAATCGTCACCGTCGCGCTCGACCCGGGTCTTCATGCCGCCGAAGGCATCCGATCCCGAGTCCGGTTCGGTGATCGCCCACGACGCCACCTTCTTCAGCGTGACGATATCGGCGAGCCAGCGCTCCTTCTGCGCGAGCGTGCCGCGCGACATGATGGTGGCGGCGCCCAGGCCGATGGACACCCCCATCGCCGCCACCAAACCCATACTCACACCCGACAACTCGCTGATCAGCACCGCCATCATCGACTGCTGATCACCGAAGGGGCCGGAGCCCGACCGCTTCGGCCGCTCCCCGGCGGGAGCGGACTGCGCGGCGCGCTGTTTGGCGAGCATCTTCTCGATCGCCTCGCTGCCCATCGCGTCGATTCCGAAGTCGGCGAACAACTTCCGCAGAATCGGATACGGCAGCATCGCACCGCTGTCGAGGGCGTCCAGATGCGGTCGGATCTCCTTGTCGATGAAACCTCGCACCGCGGCGCGGATCAGTTCATCGGTCTCGGACCATTCGAACATCGTGGTTCTCCGTTCAGGGCAGGCGGGCGGCGATGTCGTCGATCAGCCAGGGCCCGTCGGTTTCGATGGTCTTCACGTCGTGCCAGCCGCCCAGCTCCGAGATGGCGCCGCCCTGCACCGCGAACACCTTGCCGGTGAGCGGGCACTTGTCGGTCGACAGATACGCGACCAGCGGAGAGATGTTGGCGGGGCTGAACGCGTCGAACTCCCCCTCGGGTACCTCGGCGGCGAAGATGGCGCCCATGCCCGGAGTGGCCAGGGTCAGCCGGGTGCGGGCCATCGGGGCGATGGCGTTGACCCGGACGCCGTAGCGTTCCAATTCGTCGGCCGCGACCAGCGTCAGTGCGGCGATACCGGCCTTGGCCGCACCGTAGTTGGCCTGACCGGCATTGGGCAGCGTGACACCGGAGGCCGAGGCCGTGTTGACCACCGCCACATTGGGCTGTTTACCGGCCTTGGCCTGCTGTTTCCAGTAGGCCGAGGCATGTCGCAGCACATTGAAGTGGCCTTTGAGATGGACCGCGATCACCGCGTCCCACTGCGATTCCTCGAGCGCGGCGACGAATCCGTCCCGCAGGATCCCCGCGTTGTTGATCACCACGTCGAGGGTGCCGAATTCCGAGATCGCTTGGTCGACGAGATTCTTCGCGCCGTCCCACAGGGCGACATTGTCACCGTTGGCGACAGCCTTACCGCCCGCCGCACGGATCTCGTCGACGACATCGTGTGCCGGGCCGGCGTCCGAGCCCTCGCCCGCATTGCTGCCACCGAGGTCGTTGACGACCACGGCCGCTCCCTCGGCGGCGAACAGTAGCGCGTGTTCGCGGCCGATGCCGCGCCCGGCGCCGGTGACGACGGCAACCCGCCCGTCCAGTGCACCCATCGGTATCTCCTTCTTCGAAACGTGAAAGGCACTGCGGCGAGCTGGATTCCGCGTCGCCGGCCGCAGGGTGGGATGTCAATCCGCGATGATCGCGAGTCCGTCGGTCAGCACCGAATCGGCACCGCGGATGGTCCGGAAGGCGTAGGCGTTCTCGCCGCCGGTGCCGTCGATCCGCCAGATCCGGGTCTCGAGATCGTCCCCGGGGAACACCATCTTCGAGAAGCGCACCGCGAAACGCTTCAGCTTGTGCACATCCGAATCCGCCGCCTCGGTGAGCACCGCCCACGAGGACATGGCCATGGTGCACAGACCGTGCGCGATGATGCCGGGCAGTCCGGCGTCCTTGGCCACCTGCTCGTCCAGATGCAGCGGCACCGGATCACCGGACGCCGGTGCGTAGCGGTAGGTCTGGTCGTCGTCCACATGCTGAGCCACCGCGGCCACCGGCGGCCGATCGGCGAGCCCGGCATCGAATTTGTGCGCGGGACCGGATGAGCCGACCCGCTTGCCCACATCGATGTTGCGGAAGAACGCGGTCAGATACTGCTCGTTCACCAATTCACCGTCGTCGGCACGGCATTCGATGTGAATGGTGATGGTGGTGCCGTTCTCCCGGCCCTCGTACCCGATCGCCCGGGCGCGCGAGACCAGCCGGTCCCCCGGCCGGATCGGACGGTGGAAATGGAAGTCCTGCTCGCCGTGCACGACCCGGCCGAAGACATCCATCGGCACCACGTCGATGACCGGCATCATCATCGCCTCGAAGACCGGGACGATGGCGAAGACCGGAGGGGCGATGTCGCCGGACAGATGCGCGGGAATCGGATCGTTGGTCGCGGCGGCGTACTCGGCGATCCGCTCGCGCGTGACCTCGAAACTTTCCTCGTCCGACCAGACGTTCAGGCCCGAATCGTCGAATTCGACCGGCCGCGGGGCGGTGTCGGTAGCCATGACATCTCCTCGCCGGTTCAGGCGGTCGCGAGCGCGTCGAGCCGGCCCAGAGTCTTGTCGAGCTGGTCGGCACCGTCCTTCTCGACCGCCTTGCCGAGTGCTCCCTTGATGAGCGCGCCCTCGAAATCACCGGAGACCGAGAAGGTGGTACCGGCGTCGTTCGGGGTGATGTCGAAGGAGAACCGCACCTTCACCCCCGCCATACCGGAACCGCTGAGGACCAGGCTGTTCGGCGAATTCACCTCCTCGACCACCCATTCCATCTTGTTCGCCATGCCCAGCATCATGATCTTGGCGACCAGTTTCGAGCCGGCGGTCAGCGTGGCGGGCGGTTCCTCCATCCAGCGTTCGTGGATGGTGAACCACTTGTCCCAGGTCTGCGGATCCGACACCACCTGCCACAGCGCATCGGGGGTGGCGGCCAGATTCTTCGTTGCTTCGATGTGCCCCATGCTGATACTCCTCGTCGAGCTCTGTTGGGATGAAACGGAATTCAGCGATCGGCGCGCTGATAGGCGGTGACGACGGCCGCGCCGCCGAGGCCGATGTTGTGCTGCAACGCGGCGGTGACACCCGCGACCTGGCGTTTGTCGGCCGCACCGCGCAACTGCCAGGTCAGCTCACTGCACTGCGCCAGTCCGGTGGCGCCCAGTGGATGTCCCTTGGAGATCAGGCCGCCCGACGGGTTGACCACCCATTTTCCGCCGTAGGTGGTCTGATCGCCGTCGATGAGGTTGCCCGCCTCACCCGCTGCGCACAGGCCCAGCGCCTCGTAGAGCAGCAGTTCGTTGGCGGAGAAGCAGTCGTGCAACTCGATGACCTGGAAATCCTGTGGGCCCAGACCGGACTGCCCGTACACCTGTTGCGCGGCTTGCACATTCATGTCGTAGCCGATGAGGTTCTTGGCGGTGCCGTCGAATGTCGAGGCGAAATCGGTGGTCATCGCCTGGCCGACGATCTCGACCGCGCGGGCGGACAGACCGTGCCGATCCACGAAGTCCTCCGAGGCCAGGATCACCGCGCCGGAGCCGTCCGAGGTCGGTGAGCACTGCAGTTTGGTGAGCGGGTCGTAGATCATTCGCGCGGACAGGATGTCGTCGAGCGAATACGCGTCCTGGAACTGCGAATACGGATTGTGCACCGAATGCTTGTGGTTCTTGTAGCCGATCTTCGCGAAATGCTCCGCGGTGGTGCCGAATTGCTTCATGTGCTCGCGGCCCGCTGCGCCGAACATCCAGGGTGCGGGCGGGAACAGCACCTCGGAGATCTCGGCGAGCGCCATCATGTGCCTGGCCATCGGCTGTTCGCGGTCGTCCCAGGTGGAACCCAGCGAGCCCGGTTGCATCTTCTCGAAACCCAGCGCCAGCGTGCAGTCCGCGAGCCCGCCCCGAATCGCTTGCGCCGCAAGATACAACGCGGTCGAACCGGTGGAGCAGTTGTTGTTCACGTTGACCACGGGAATACCGGTCATGCCCAGCTCGTAGATCGCGCGCTGCCCGGAGGTGGACTCCCCGTAGACATAACCCACATACGCCTGCTGGATCTCGCGATAGTCGATACCCGCGTCGGCGAGCGCGTTGGTACCGGACTCGCGGGCCATGTCCGGGTAGTCCCACGCCCGCGTCGTGCCGTCGGCCTCGGTGACCTGGCGGCGGCCCGGCTTCTCGAACTTCGTCATTCCCACACCGACGACATAGACCTTGTTCGCCATCGAACTCCTCCCATCCGCACCGCCTCACGGCACCGAGCGGTTGTGACCGATCCGTCCGACCGGACTGGAAACAAACATACGAAGCTGTATGTAAATGCGCAAGGGTCCGGCGGAAAGTGAGCACGACCTTCGGCAGACACCCAGTTCAGCGGCGTGTACCGATACGTACACGGCGAGGTGTAGCGAGGGCGACCGCGCACTCCGCTCACAACCGGGCGGAGCGTTGCGCCCATCTCGGAGAGACGACGGATTCAGGAGCGCTCGGCGATGCCCAGCCCCGGAAGCGCCGCCTGGGCCGCCAGCCGCAGTTGCGCCGATGCCCGCCGCCAGCGCCGGTGTGCCCGATCGGGGTCCGGGGAGACGAAGTTCGACACCAGAATCCCGCGCAGGGTATCCATCGCGGTGTAAGCGAAATCGCGAACTTCCTTGCGCCGCATCTCATCCGGCACCAGCTGCGACACCGCCATCAGGACGGCGTTGTTGACGAACGGCTCGACCTTCTCCGCCTCGGCGGCCAGGACCGGATCGGTGCGCCCGGCCACCCACAGTTCCATCGCGGCGATGAACAGCGGGCCCTGATGCAGATCCCACACCGCGTCCAGGGTCGTGCCGATCGGATCGTCCCCCACCCGCAGGCGGCCCAGTTCCCTCATCGCGGCCTCGGTACGCCGTTGAGCCAGATGCGAGATGGCGGCCACGACCAGATCGGTCTTGGAGCCGAAATGGTGCACCTGCGCTCCCCTGGTGACCCCCGCCCGCTCGGCCACCCGCGGCGTGGTGGTGCCGGCGTAACCGTATTCGACCAGGCATTCGATCGTCGCGTCGAGCAGGCGCGCTCGCATCTCGGTGCTGCGCTGCTCCTGTGTGCGCCGCGGCGCCTTACCGACGACAGATCTGGCCATTCCGGAAATCCTACACTTACATACACAGGTGCATGAAACTCACTCGGGCGCTCGCGCCGCCCGGCCGCGCTGTATCGCCGCCACCACCACCCGCACACCGGCCCCGATGAGTGCGATATCGGCCAGGATCTGCACCGTCACGATGATTCGCGCACCCTGCGAGGCCGCCGCGATATCGCCGAATCCGACCGTACCCAGCACGGTCACCGTGAAGTAGAGGGCATCGACTCGGGTCAGCGGTGTGGTGAAACTGTCCGGCGCGACCGCCGAGGTGAGCACATAGGTCGTGGCGAACAAGAGGATGAAGGCCACCGAGATCACCGCCAGCGCCTCGATACCACGCAGGGCCGGATAGTCGGCCGCGAGGATGCGCTTGGTCTGCCAGACGATGAGCACGACCACCAGCACCAGACCGGCGAGCAGACCGAGGATCGGGCCGAGTGTGTCCAGATGTTGGAAGGGCAGCAGAAAATACGCCGCGACCAGCACGATCGTTGTCAGCACGATGCGAGTCGCGCTGGCCAGTGCCGCCCGCCGCCGCCGTTTGTCGCCGCTGTGATTCTGTGACTGCGGATCCATCGGACCTCCCGGTCGAGTTCTGCCGCGCCCCGGATCACTCAACCACGCCGATCGCAGCAGTGGCGGGAGGCGCCGCGATTGCGACGACCTACTCGGCGAACCGAGCGAAACCCCGAACGAAGCAGCACAATCGACATCGAATCGATCAGTGGAGCGCACCGCCGCGCCTGCCCGGGAAGGTCGGCCGCTCCACCCCCGCCGATGTCGAGGAGAGCACGGTGAGCCAGACCCGTATCGATACACCGCACGGCGTCATCGATGCCGAGATCGTCCGACCCGAAGGCACGGGCCCCTGGCCCGGAGTGGTCGTCGTCCACGATGTCCTCGGTATGAGTGACGATCTTCGCGAGATCACCCGGAACATCGCCGCGGCCGGATATCTGGCCGCGGCACCACGATTGGCCGACGGCAGCGGGCCCCGATGCCTGGTGAGCCTGTTCCGCGACTTCCACCGCGGGCAGGGCACCGCGTTCGACCGGATCACCGCGTCCCGCGAACATCTGAAGAGCCAGCCGGACTGCACCGCACGCGTCGGCGTCGTGGGCTTCTGCATCGGCGGCGGTTTCGCCCTCGCGACCGCGACGGACGGATTCGACGCCTCGGCCCCGTTCTACGGCGAACTGCCGAAGAATCCGGAGGAGGCGCTCCGCGAGAGCTGCCCCGTGGTCGGGAGCTTCGGCCGACGCGACCCCGCACTCATCGGCGCCGGCGACACACTCGCCGCGGCGCTGTCGCACAACGGCATTCCCCATGACGTGAAGACCTATCCCGGCGTCGGCCACGGCTTCGCCAATCACTGGAAAGCCGGTCCGCTCACACCGATCCTGCGGGTCACCGGCTTCGGTTACCAGCAGGGTGCGGCGGAAGATGCCTGGCGGCGGGTCTTCGCATTCTTCGACACCCATCTGCGTGGGGGCGAGCGGTAGCCAGGCGGTGATACCTCGACAGCAACACGCAAGCACTTCCCCGCACTGGGAAATTACGCCACAGCGGGACATCGACCGGTGTTGAGACACTGGGCATCGACCAGTCGGTGACGAGCCGTGCGAGCTCGGCGCCGCGGGCCCGGATGGTTCGCGAACCGGCAGCCGTCGCGTACACCGAACAGCGTGAGGATTGATGAGAGAACTTCACCCCGATGTGCGTGTGACGCTGGCGATGGGGCAGGAACTGCGCAACCGACTCGCTGACATCCTCGAGCGTGCCGAAAGTCTGGTCGCCCGCCGCCCCTCACCCAGCGGGTTGGTGATCCCCGAAGTCGATGTCTACGGACGGCTGACAGATCTGTATCTCGCGCCCGGAACCTGCGATCGATTCGACAATGCCGAACTCGTCGCGGAGATCATGGCGGCAGTGCGGGAGAGCACTGTGGACGCCGCACGTCAGTACGCCATCATGGGTGAAAATTACGATGCCACGCCACTCGCGGAGTTGGCGCGGACGTGGCGGGCGGAGATGGGACGCTCCGGCCCACCTGGCTCCGGAAATGCCGAGGAATGAGAGCCGGATGGGTGGCGGGAGGAATGGCCGACGATGACAAGTTACATAGATGCCGACGCAGGCAGACTGCGCGCATCCGCCCGGCAATTCGATGAATACGCCAAGGCCCTCCGGAAGTGGGGAACGATCCCGGAGGATTGGCTGAAGGCTTTCCCTTCCGGCTACGGCACCATCGCCGATCCGTTGCACGGCGCCTTGACGGACTACTACAACAGGCGCCACGACAAAGCCGAGCGAGAGGCCAAGGAGGCCGAGGACGCCCGGGATCAGCTGCTGTCATTCGCGGACCGGCTCGAGCACACTGATCATTCCGGACAGTCCCGCGTCGGGCGGTCGTTCCAACCAAGCACCCCGGAGCCGGTGGTCGGCGGACCCACACGACACGATGATATGCCGAAAAAGCCTGCGGACCACGAGGATTCACCGAGGCGGTCGCCGACGGCCACGCCAGAGAGTCCCGATGCTCCCGCCCCGTCCCCGGCTTCCGGCGAACAGACAGGTCCGCCACCTGCCGACGGCCACCAGGACGGCGGAGTCGGACCCATACCACCCACCACACCGAATATCGCTGCGCCCGCCGGCACTCTGCCCGCAATGCCGCCACCTGAGCCGGATACCGCCCCTCCGACGCCGCTCCTACATACCACCCACACCACCGACGACCAGCCCATACCGGCCATGCTGCTGGATGCGGACACTGCTGCCGATCATCGAACTGGCGCCCCACCCGACCCCTCCATCGACAGTTCAGTTCCGCCGACCGGGCCGATACTCCCCGGCCCGGGGCCTGCACCCCGGCCCCCGGCGCCAATTCCGAGCGGCCCGTTGCTGGCTTCTGCCGGGAACGCCGAACGATCGAGACCGGCTCTACCGCCTTTGGTTGTCGGCGGCGACATCGACGACGATCTGACACTGGCGCGGGCATTGCTGAGCGCGGCGCTCTTCGCAGTGGGTGATTCGGCGCCGGGAGTGGAATGGGCGACCACGGTGTTGCGCACCGAAATCGGTGTCGTCATCGCGCTGACCTCCACCGAAGGACGCGGCTGGTTGCCCCCGGGATTGTTCCTGCCTACGGAGGTCCTGATTCCATGGCAGTGGGACTCCCTGCTGAGCACCGATGACCGGCAGGACATGGCCACTCTCGAAGGTGACGCCGACCCGGCCCGTATCCTCGCCGAATTCGGCCGCTACGTCTGCCGGGACCTCCCGGGCGAGCTCAGCGCTGTCGCGTCGTCGGCAACCGTGGGTGATGACGTGCGTGCCATGCTGGGAGACCGAGTCGCCGTCGCAGAACGGGTCGCGGCCGAGGAATCCTCCGTCGACCTGTCCCGGCCAGGGGCCGGGCTGGTCGACCGGCTGGACATGGCCGGTTCGCCCGCCGCCCAGCAGCGCGCGGCCGAAGTGCTCGACTCCGAAATTCGAGCGATATGCCTGCAGCTGACGCAGACAGGCGATGACCTGGTCCGGAAGGCTGTCCCCGGATCCGATCCGGAGGTTCTCGCACAGCGCGCGCGGCGGCATCAGGCCATGGAATACCTGCGAAACGGAGGAAACGGAGCGATCGGGGTGCGCAGTGTCCTCGGCAAGGAACGGCACACCTCCGATGCGGTCGGTGCGTCCGTCTTCGCCCCGGTCGGCGCGCCTCCGGGGACCAGCATCCCCGAAAGGGCCCGGGACAGCGTCACACTCGCTTCATCGGGCGCCCACATCGAACGCGCTCGAGCACTCGAGCGGCGAGCCGACGAGCTGGTCTCACTACTGACCACCGGGCGCGCCGATCGACAACTGCTCCGCGAAATTCTCTACACCTTTGACCAGGTCAGCGAGCACCCGCAGCTTCGAGCCATGACACAGGCACTGGACATGGCAGCCGCGAGCAAGACTGCTGCCGGCATCCGGCCGGCCGAATATACGAGCGTTCCGGAGAGCCCGAGGCTCCACAGTGAACAGAGGAGCTTCTGATGGGTGAACCGGACCAGAACAAGGTCGATGGGGCCGTCAAAAGGATCGGCGAGCTCCACGACAAGAGTTGGGCGGACGATTACTACCAGGAGCATCAGGCCAAGATCGCCCTGGATGAGCTCAACGGCCTGACCCCCGAAGAATTCGGGCAGGCGTGGCACGGGCTCTCCAAAGAAGAAAGAACAGATCTTGCCCAGCATTCCTTCTCCGACAACCCCTCGGACAAGGACAAGAATTACGACCTCCGAAAAGACCCTAAATACAAAGATCTGGCAACCGCTCTGGCCAATGACGACTTCAAAGCCGCAATGAAGGTCAAGAATGACCAGAAGTCCGAGAAGGAGAAGGCCAAGCCGAAATTCGACACATACGGAATGGACCCCAGCTCGGATATCGTCAAGCACTTCGTGGATGCCAGACTCCCCATCCCCAAGGGTACCGATCGAAAAGGACTCTTGTTCAAGATGATAAAAGACTGCGAATCGATGTTGCAGAATTCTTTCGATTCATTGGGCAGAGGGAAGCCAGAGGATCCGGTTGTCAATCCCATTCTGGACGACACCAAGGTGGATACACCAGATGGCTGGTCGAACGTCATCAACAAACAGAAGGACTACATAGACGCTTCGGATAAGAGGATCGAGAAATACAAGGAAAAGAATGATGGTGTCGATTCCACCGCGAAGGAGGCCGGCTTAAAGAACAGCGATACATTGAATGCCCTGAAAAAAACCCTCGCCGACCTGAAATCAGCACTGGAGTTCGACTACGGAACCACGAAACAAGATGGCAACAACATAAAGGCCGACTGGGGGAAAAAGGCCCCTGGGGAAGCGAAAGATGGAGGCATCCACGACGGGGACACCATCTACTCACGCTCCTCACCTGACGGGAATTTCACGCTCACAAGGGCTGCCGAGCTTTTCTATATTCACGAGGTAAAAAAGTACACCGACGAGTTCACGAAGGAATTCGATAAAGCAGCTGCCGTGTTTCAGGGCTACGGATCCAAGGTCGATGATGACGACGACAAGCCGGCGAAACCGAAAGCGCCCGCCACCCCCGCCGCACCAGCCACTCCCGCACCGTCGACACCCGCACCGGCAACTCCGGCGGCCACACCCACAACGCCTGCGACCCCGGCGAATACCACGGACACCCCTGCCAGCGACGACGACTGGAGCGATGTATTCCCGGACGATCTCACCGATCCGCAGGATCCCGCCGCTGATGGGACCGATACCACCGGCGGCACCGATGATCTGGGCCTCTCGGATTCCGACACCGGCGAGGATGGGACCGGAGACGAGACAGGCGACAGCACCGGTTCCGAACAGACCGGCTCCGAGCAGACCGGCTCCGAGCAGGTCGCGGCCGGTAGCGGCGGCACCCAAACGACTCCGGCTGTCGCGCCGATGAATCCGTTCGCGAACACCGGATTGGGCTCGATGATGAACAATTCCGGACTCGGCTCCATGCTGACGGGTCAGAACAGTCCGTACGCACAGCTCGGTCAGAACTTCGGCAACTCCGGTGCCGGGCAACAGGGGATTCCCGGGCTCTCGGGCTCGAATCCCGGGACGACCGCGGCGGGCACCACCGCACAGCAGATCGGCTCTGCGGCAAGTCAGGTGCCGGGCATATCGGTCAATCCCGCAGTCGCGAACACCTCCTCCCCCGGCGTGCCCGTGCAAACGGCGCACAGCATGGTCGACATGCAACTACCGGATCGCAGTGGTACGCAGCCGGTCTCGGCGGCTGTGGCCGATGCGGTGAACAAAGAGATGAACAATCCGAATGGCTGCGATGCCATCCGCTCCTACGGCAACAACCTCGGAAACCTCACCCCGATCGGGGACTTCACCAATCTGCACACCGGCGACATCGCCAGATGGGACAACCACAGCGCCATCGTGGTCGACGAAGGCGCCGACCACAAGTACCTGGTTGTCGACGGGCAGATGCACCAGCTGCCAGCGATGGATGACAACCATCCGCTCGATATGAACAATTTGCCCTTCGGCGACCCGAAGGAATTCGGCGGTTTCCAAGGCTTCTTCCGCCCCGACGCCGTGGGCGATACCAATGGGTCCGGGCAGGCCCAGCCTCAAACGATAGCCGCGATTTCCGCGCCGCCGGCGACAGGCGCTCGGCCGGCGGACACCAACGTGCAGCGGACGTGACGACGGCGGCGGCCCGATCGGCGGGAGACTTCCTGATCGGCTTGGCGGAGCAGGTCGGTTCCGGCTCCACGCCGGAATCACTGCGATCAGTACTGGAGCGGGCCTGCGGTGGCCGCCTGGATGCCGCCGGACCGGACGGACGTCGATCCAGCGGACTCACGCTGTCCGGAACTCCGTTCGAAGCCAGCCTGACAGGCGGCCGGGGACGCTGTGCCCCGGTAATTCGCTACGTCACCGAAACCACGACCTGGGAGCCCACTTTCACCGTTCGGTTCGAGGCATTTCTGGCCGCTGTCGCGGAACTCGTCACGTGGCTACCGGGCGGCAATGAGTCGGTGACCGAACAACTGCATTCATTCATCGCCACTCTCTACCCCGCCCCGGGGAGCATCGAGCCGTCACGCCGCCCGGCACTCTGGCTCGGAATCGTGCATCATCCCGCGCAGCCGGATCATCTCGCCGGTCTCAAGGTGTACTGCAATTCCGGTGCAATACACGATGCCATCGAGATCGCGAGCCGACGATGGCCGGACTTTCGAGAGTTGAGCCCGGTCCCTCTGGACGAGCGGCTTTTACGCTGCGCCGGAATCGCATTGGAAGTGGACGCGCAGGGAGGGTGGAAACACAAGATCTACCTGCGCGCGAGTGCCAGGGATGCGGCGGTGCCGATGAAGCTGATTCGTTATTTCGGCGAGGCCGCGTGGGAGCCCCTCGCCGAACTGGTTCGGTGCGGTACCAATGCGGCCCACCTGCACAACTACGACTACTTCGTCTGCTGTAACCGCCGCGACGGTGGCAGCCCCTCCTACACGGTCACGGTGATGGCAGGACGGCGCGACGATCACACCGGATTGATTCGTGAACTCGCGTCACGTCACCACGGCACCACCCATGCGGTCGACGCGATGGCGCAGGCCGCGCAAGCCTGCGGTGCGATGTGGCGCTATTCGGCAGTGGGACTGGGATTTTCGCCGGACTATGGGATCGATAAACTCAATGTCTACGGAGCACCCTCCTGGTAGGCATCTCCCGGTGCGCGGCCTCGGATCCGTCCCGACAGCCGCACGAGCGGCAGATGCGTATTGACATGTTCGAGCCGTAACGAGGCACGCAGTTCTGCCAGCCGATCCAGGTCGCCACCGTAGAGCCGCAACGCATCCGAATGATCGAGCTCGCCGACGCCGTACAGATACGGCCGTCCGCCCAGCTCTACACAGCGTCGCAGTAGGTTCTCGAATATCTCACCGGTTTCGGCGACGGTCTTCGGGTCCGGTTCGACGCGGGCGTATATACCGATACCGACCGATACGGGAGCCGGGCCGACGGGGGCGAAGGCGAACGGGACCGCATCCGGGCTCCGCCGAATGATCAAGGCGTAGAGCACGGTTGCGGAATTGCCGATCAGGGGGCGGTCACGTGGCCCGGCAACTGCGGCGAGCATCGGCGCGCAGTGTTCGACGGGCACGACATAGTCGGCCCACATGTTCACCGGATCGTTCGGCCGCCTCGAATCAGCCTTGCCCGGATGGCTCCCCTGCATCGGGAGATCGATGGCGACGGTGCAGTCGGTGTCATCGCAGCGCCCCGGTCCCTGGGCGCCCCACCATCCGGTGACCGACCAGATCCGGCCGGATTGGGCCATGGCCCAATAGCAATCGGCATCGCCGGTCCGGGCGACCTGTTCGATGTCGGCCGCGAGCGCAGCGAGAGTGGGGTGCTCGGCTCGATGCAGATGGGTCCGGCGTTCGTGGGCCATCGTGCGTAACACCACTCGCTCGATCAGGCCCACCGTACCCAGTCCGCCCAGCGCGAATCGGAACAGCTCCGCATGTTCGGTCCGGGAACACCAGCGGCTGGCCCCGATTCCGTCGATCAGCTGAATCCGCTCCACCTGGTCGACCTGCAGGCCGAGACGCACCGACCCCGCCCCCGCGCCGCCCACCGACAGGGTGCCGCCCACCGACATGTGCAGATGGTTGGGGAGAACCGGCAGGGCCCGCCCCCGCCGATTCAGATACTGCTCGACGCCGTGCCAGCTCGCCCCGGCGGGCACCTCGAACAATCCCTCGCCGAGGTCTCGAATCTGCTCGATCGCGGTATCGGGCGAATAGGTGACCAGGAGCTCACCGTCGGTGACGGTCTGCCCGGCACAGGAATGGCCGGAACCACGCAATGTCAGCGGCCGCCCGGAACCGAGCAGGGCCGACGGGAAGGCCGCGGGCAGCCGGTGCACGATCGAGGGCGTGGCTCGATACCGGCCGCCGAAGTCGGTATCGAACTCGGAGTGGGAATCCTCGCGAGAACTCATGATCCCGCCAGCATGGTTTGCGGCACGGCGTCATGATAGTTCGACGTCAGGACCACTTATCGCACGTGGCGACACAGCGGATCCCGTCGATTACCACCGTGCCGGTGTGCCGCTCACCCGGCGCGCCGCCCACACGGTCACGGTGAACAGCACGACACCCGCGACCGCGAGGCCCGCGCCGACCACCGCGGGCGCTGTGTAACCCAGCCCCGCGGCGATGACGATCCCGCCCAGCCAGGCGCCCGCCGCGTTCGCGATGTTCAGGGCGGCGTGGTTGAGGGCGGCGGCCAGGGTCTGCGCATCGTGGGCGACATCCATCAGCCGGGTCTGCAGTCCCGGCGCGATGGCCGCTCCGGACGCACCGACCAGGAAGGCGCCCGCTGCGGCGGTGACCGGATTGTGTGCCGCGGCGACGAATCCGGCGAGGATCACCACCATCGCGACGAGGGCGGCGAAGATCGAGAGATCGACGCCACGATCGGCCAGGACACCACCGACGATGTTGCCGGCAACCATGCCGAGCCCGAACAGCGCCAGCACGAGCGGTACGAACCCCTGCGACATTCCGGCCACATCGGTGAGGGTCGAGGTGATGTAGGTGTACACCGCGAACATGCCGCCGAACCCGACCGCGCCGACGAGCAGGGTCAGCAGGACCTGCGGGCGGCGCAAGGCGGTCAGTTCGGTGCGCGGGTCGGTCATCCGGATACCGGTCAGATCGGGCACGTACCGGGCGATGGCGGCCACCGTCGCCAGTCCGATCACCGCGACGACCACATAGGCGTCGCGCCAGCCGAGCGCCTGACCCAGCCAGGTCGCAGCGGGGACGCCGACCACATTGGCCACGCTCAGGCCCAGCATCACCGCCGCCACGGCCTTGGCTCGCTGTCCCACCGGCGCCAGCGAGGCCGCCGCCAGCGAGGCGACACCGAAGAAGGCGCCGTGCGGCAGACCCGCGACGAACCGGGCCGCGACGAGGGTGGAAAAGACCGGCGCCAGCACCGAGGCGATATTGCCGACGGTGAACGCGATCATCAGCGCGATCAGCAAGCGCTTGCGCGGAATCCGGGCACACAGCGCCGCGATCAGCGGTGCGCCGACCACGACACCGAGCGCATACGCCGAAACCGCATGGCCGGCGGCCGGCTCCGTGACACCGAAATCCGTGGCGATGTCGGGCAGCAGGCCCATGGTGACGAACTCGGTCGTGCCGATTCCGAAACCGCCGAGCGCCAGGGCCAGCATCGCGGGGATGTTCCAGCCCGTACGCCGCGCGGGCGGTTCCCGATCCGTGCCGATGCCGGCGCCGATCCGGCGAGCGGACGACGTCGCGCTGCGCGAATCCTCGGATACCGGTACCGGACCGAGGGCGTGGTCGACGGCGTCGTCGGGCTCGGTGCACACGGAAGTTGGGTCGGCCATGGGTGTGGCCAACGCGGGTGGGTGCCGCGCCCTTACCCGTGCGCGGGGTGATCCGACTCACCGCGACGCACCCGAGCGCGTCCAACCACCGGACGCATTGCGGAACAAGGGTTCTCGACCTGCGGCCCCGCCGACGAGGACGGTGTCGGAAACATCACACGGCGAACGGTTTCCGGAGGAGATGCTGCCCGGCGCGCGCACCGGCGACAGCCCGTCGGTGCACGGAAACAATTCGGGCACCCGCACCACCGTGATCGGTGGGGGCGGGTGCCCGGATATCTACCGTCCGGCCGTGAGCCCGGCGGATCGGTGCCTAGCCCAGTTCGCGCGCCAGGTTGGCGTCGAGAACGCCGAGGAATTCCTCGGTGGTCAGATAGCCCTGGTTGCCGCCGACCAGCAGCGCCAGGTCCTTGGTCATCTGGCCGCTCTCGACGGTCTTGATGACGACATCCTCGAGGGTCTGCGCGAAACCGATGACCTCGGGGGTGTTGTCCAGCTTGCCGCGATGGGCGATACCACGGCTCCACGCGAAGATCGAGGCGATCGGGTTCGTGGAGGTGGGCTTGCCCTGCTGGTGCTGGCGGAAGTGACGGGTCACCGTGCCGTGTGCGGCCTCGGCCTCACAGGTGCGGCCGTCCGGGGTGAGCAGCACCGAGGTCATCAGGCCCAGCGAGCCGAAGCCCTGCGCCACGGTGTCGGACTGCACGTCGCCGTCGTAGTTCTTGCAGGCCCAGACGTAGCCGCCCTCCCACTTCAGGGCGGAGGCGACCATGTCGTCGATCAGACGGTGCTCGTAGGTGAGACCGGCGGCCTCGAACTCCTGCTTGAACTCGGTCTCGAAGACTTCCTGGAACGTATCCTTGAACATGCCGTCGTAGGCCTTCAGGATGGTGTTCTTGGTCGACATGTAGACCGGGTAGTTCTGCTGCAGGCCGTAGTTCAGCGAGGCCCGCGCGAAGTCCTCGATGGACTTCTTGAAGTTGTACATACCCATGACGACGCCGCCGTCCTCGGGCATCTTCACCACTTCGTGGACGATCGGCTCGGAGCCGTCCTCCGGGGTGAACTGGATCGTGACGGTGCCGGCCTGATGCACCTTGAAGTCCGTGGCGCGGTACTGGTCACCGAAGGCGTGACGGCCGATGATGATCGGCTTGGTCCAGCCCGGCACCAGGCGCGGCACATTGGAGATGATGATCGGGGCGCGGAAGATGGTGCCGCCGAGGATGTTACGAATCGTGCCGTTCGGCGAACGCCACATCTTCTTGAGATTGAACTCCTCGACCCGAGCCTCGTCGGGGGTGATGGTGGCGCATTTGACGCCGACACCGTGTTTCTTGATGGCATTGGCCGCATCGACGGTGACCTGGTCGTCGGTCTTGTCGCGGTATTCGATGCCCAGGTCGTAGTACTCGAGGTTCACATCGAGGTACGGATGGATCAGCTTGTCCTTGATGAACTGCCAGATGATCCGGGTCATCTCGTCGCCGTCGAGTTCGACGACGGTCCCTTCAACCTTGATCTTGGACATGGATCTTCGTGTCCTCCTAAGGAAGGTGTGCTCCCATTGCACGGCCAGGCGAGCACGCTTGTGAGCGGACCCCAGCTGTTCAACAGACAACGTATACGCCCCGCGTTGTCCACGAGACGCCTGGTGCTAAACAAGACAAGCGTACTGGTGCGCTGGGTCTCAATGACAGGGGCCGCCCCATTGAGGGAGTCGCACGTCACACCGACCATCTCGCACCGGGGCGATCGACCCGGTTGTCCGCGCGGAATCGGGCGAGCCCAACTCTCGCGTCCACCGGGGCCGATTGTTAACATCCACGTCAGGTCATGAGTGCCAGCGCCAAGCCCCGGCTCGCTGGCCGGCAACCCTCCAGTTGCGGTGGGGTGCTCCGGGTGATTGACCGGGCTCTCGAAAGCCGAGAGCAAGCGCGACTATCAGGAGCAACCAGTGAGTGAGTTCACCGTGCCCCGCGGCAAGTGTGTAGAGGCGGCAGCGCGTTCCAGGCGTGTCGCTACGATCGGGGATGTGTGTTCCCTCGTCGTCCGTGCTGCTTCGACCTCGCGCGCGCACCCGTCGCGCGCCGATCTGGCGGCCGCCGGTGCCATGCCCCGGCCGGCCCGCAGACCGATGGTGGCGGCCGGAATCGACCACCCCGTGTGGCAGGCGCGGTGACCGTGAGTATCGAATCGAGTGCGTCCCGCGCGGGCGCAACCGCGCTGCTACCACCCCCGGACGGCAGTCTGGGAGTCATCGCGATCGGCGAGGTCCGGCTGGAGAACGGCGCGGTCGTGCCCGGCGTGGAGCTGGCCGTCCAGCGCTGGGGTGAGCTCTCGCCCGAACTCGACAACGTGGTCCTGGTCGAGCACGCCCTGACCGGTGACTCGCACGTCTGCGGACGGCCGGACGATCGGCACGCGCTGCCGGGCTGGTGGGACGGCCTGGTCGGCCCCGGCGCGGCGCTCGATACCGATCGCTGGTGTGTCATCGCGACGAATGTGCTCGGCGGCTGTCAGGGCAGCACCGGGCCCGCCTCCCCGGCACCGGACGGAAAGCCCTGGGGCACGCGGTTTCCCGAGATCTCGATCCGCGATCAGGTCGAGGCCGAGGTCGTGCTGCTGGATCTGCTGGGTATCGCCCGCACGGCCGCGGTGGTCGGCGGTTCCATGGGCGGCATGCGGGTGCTGGAGTGGATGGCCGGTCACCCCGATCGTGTCGACGCCGCCCTGGTCCTGGCCGTCGGCGCCCGCGCGACCGCCGACCAGATCGGCACCCAGACCACGCAGATCGCCGCGATCACATCCGATCCGGACTGGCAGGGCGGCGAGTATCACGGCACGGGCCGCAGCCCGCGGGCCGGACTGGGGGTCGCGCGCCGTATCGCACACCTGACCTACCGCACCGAATTCGAACTCGATCACCGGTTCGCCAACACCGCTCAGGGCACGGAAGACCCGTGGGACGGTGGGCGTTACGCGGTGCAGAGCTATCTCGACCATCAGGCCGACAAGCTCGTCGCCCGATTCGACGCCGCCACCTACATCCTGCTCACCGAGGCGATGAACCGCCACGATGTGGGACGCGGCCGCGGGGGTATCGAGGCCGCTCTGGCCGCCATCCCGGTGCCGTGCCTGGTCGGCGGCGTGGACTCGGATCGGTTGTATCCGTTGCGGACCCAGCAGGAGCTGGCCGATCTGCTGCCCGGCTGCAAGGGCCTGGAAGTGGTGCACTCCCGCGACGGGCACGACGGATTCCTCACCGAGACCGCGGCGATCGGCAAGATGCTGGAACAGACCATGGAGCTGGCGCTCGCGGCGCGCGAGGCCCGCGCGTCCTGAGCACAGCGCCGCCACGCTCGGCCCGGCAGTGGGCCGAGCGGGTGCGGCCGGTTCGATCGCGAGTGGCTCAGCCGACGCCGAGGCTGCTGATCGTTGCCGCCAGAACGATGATGGCACCGCCGAGAACGGTGTAGGCCCCGATATCGAAGGGCCGGCTCCGCACCGCCAGCAATCCGACCCGGGCCGTGGGCAGGCACAAGCGCAGCGCCGCCGCGAGCAGTGTTGCCCCGCCGATGAAGAACGCGCCACGGCGCCAGCGGTCCTGGGCCACGAAGACCACGGCAACCAGCAGGACCACAACGACCAGCAGCATCGGCAGATGAAGGGGGAAGCGGTTCGCCGGGCTGGAATGCTGCGGTTGTGTGGTGGGCGCGTCGGTCACGGCTGCGATTCTCGCATGTGCGACCCGAGTCGCGACGACCACCGGATGCGGCCGCCGCGACCGAGCGGCGATGCGCCCCCGAGCGGGGCCGTGTAGCGAATACCCCTGCCGAGAGGGGGCGCAGGTCGGCCGCTGGATGGGGCCGGCCTACGCCCCGGCGGCGATCAGATGCCGAACGGTGCGGCGTAGCGGATACGGCCCGACGGAACCGGATGATCCTCGTCGAGCGCGAGGACCATCAGCGCATCGTCGGGAACATCGATACTCAGATCGATGCCGTATTGGCCGGCCCGTCGGAAGCCGAACCGTGGGTAGTACTCGGGATGACCGAGCACTGTGACGAAATGCTCCCCACGGTCTGCCGCCGTCCGCAGTGTGTTACGGATGGCCGCGGCTCCCGCGCCGGTGCGCTGGAACTCGGGCGATACGGCACAGGGCCCGAGGCACAGGGCCGGGATGTCGCCGATGTGGCAGCGGGTCAGCAGCGCGAAGCCGGCGACGGTGCCGTCGGGTGCGGTCGCCACGATCGACAGGCCGTCGATCCAGGCCGGATCCGCGCGCAACGCCTCGACGAGGTCGGCTTCGTCCGGTCGGTCGAATGCGGCGGTGTTGATCGCGTGGACGGCGGGAATGTCGGCGGCGGTTTCGGCGCGTGTGATCCAGTTACGAATGGTCAATGGTACGAATCCGTTTCGTATCGGTAGGTGATGATTCGGCGAGGACGGAATCAGGCCGCGGCGCGGAAGGAGCCGATGCCCCCGGGGAGATATCCGGCAGATGCGCGCACAACGGCCTCGTGCACAGTCATCAACCCACCTCCTGCGAAACTCACCGACACCGCGGTGCCGATACAACGGATCGGCCGTCAGAAGACGGCCGCCGGTCACGGTAACAGAAGGCCGGGCTCCGCGGCGTGGGCCGCCGGGCGGGCGGGTACCGTCTCGGTGTGCTCAAGCTGGTGTTCTTCGAACCGCGTATCCCGCCGAATACGGGCAATGCGATCCGTTTGGCGGCCGGTACCGGATGCGAGCTGCATCTGATCGAACCGCTCGGCTTCGATCTTTCGGAGCCGAAGCTGCGCCGGGCCGGACTCGACTATCACGATCTGGCCGTGGTGACGGTGCACGAAAATCTCACGGCCGCATGGAAATCGCTGCGACCCGAGCGAGTGTTCGCCTTCACCACCCATGCCACCACTCGCAATACCGATATCTCCTACCGCACCGGAGACGTCCTGCTGTTCGGCCCGGAACCGACCGGCCTGCCGGACGAAGTGCTGAACGATCCGCACGTCACCGAACAACTGCGGATCCCCATGCTCCCCGGCCGCCGATCGATGAACCTGTCCAATGCCGCGGCCGTCGCGGTGTACGAGGCATGGCGCCAGCTGGGTTTCCCGGGAGCGGTGTAACGACCTCTGCCGCGAAGAACAGCCGGTCACGACCCGCATCCCGGTTCGCCCAGTGCCTCTGTGAGTGGCGATTCCGTCCACGCGACAGCGCCGATGCCGATATTCGGTTCGAACGTATTCGCCATATCCAGTAGTGCGGCGGCCGCGGCCCGGATGGTCTCGTGGCTGCGCTGGTCTGCGGTGCGCACGGTGCTGACCGCCGCGGCGACGATCTCGGTCCATTCCCCGGCGGCGCCGTCCCGCTCACCGGTGACGGTCCAGTCCGTGTCGACCGTGCAGCCCCCGGCCTCGGCATCGGCGACGCAGTCCGACAGCGCCGAAATCGTATTGTGCAGATCGCGCAGGGACTGCTCCGCGATATCGCACAGGGCCGCGGCGCGCAGGGATATGCGCAGGCCCTCGCCGGGCGGCACCCCGGCCCCGTCCCGGCTCGATTCCGCATCGCCACGTCGCGATCCGGGGCCACCGAGCCGGCCGCAGATGTCGCGGGCCCACGCCGAGGCCGCCGCCAGATCCGCGATCCGCCGGGCGATGGGCGCCTGCGGGCAATCGGCTGTGCGCCGGATGTCGAACATCGAACGAAGCGGGATCGAGCCGGGCCCCGGCCGGTGTGTGGTGAAGCCTCTGTTCGCTGCCGCTCCGGTTTCTCTGCGGTTCATCGCCGCCCCCTGTCTCGCTATCCTTGCCGAATCGATCGCTTGATACGGATGACCGGAAGTCCCCGTTTCAAGCCCCCCTCTTCGAACGTAACCAGGGTTCGCGCCCGTTGCCACGACGAAATTCACAGCCGCACCCCGTCTCGGAAGACGCACCCGCTCAACGGAAATCGCGAGACTTCGACGGCATGCGCAGATCCGCCCGCTGCAGATGTTCGGCCACGACGGTGACCACCCCCTCCGAGTTCTGCACCCGGCCGCGAATCAGCAACGCCGGCGCTCCCTGCGCGATCCGGCGATAGCGCCGCCACAGCCCCACCGAACACACCACGTTCACCATGCCCGTCTCGTCCTCCAGATTGACGAAGGTGACTCCCGAGGCGGTGGCCGGCCGCTGCCGATGCGTCACGGCGCCACCGACCAGTACCTTCGACCCGTCGGCCACCGAGAGCAGCCGATTCGCCGGGACCACGCCGAGACCGTCCCAGTGCTCGCGCAGGAATTCGGTCGGATAGCTGCCGGGCGATACGCCGGTGGCCCACACATCCGCGGCCGCCGCCTCCAAGTCGCTCATTCCGGGCAGCATCGGCGCGTCGGTGACCGCACCGGTGCCGGGTAACCGGCCGGCCCGCTCCCCCGCGGCCGCGCCCGCCGCCCACAACGCCTGCCGCCGGTCGAGTCCACGACCGGATTCGGCACCGATACCGTCGAGCGCACCCGCGGTGGCCAGGGCCTCGGCCTGCGGCACCGTCAACTCGACCCGCCCGGTCAGGTCCAGGAATGAGGTGTACGGACCGGAAGAACGTGCCACGACGATCTTTTCGGCCAGCTCGTCACCGATGTGCCGGACCGCGGACAGCCCCAGCCGCACCTGGGTGCCGTGTTCGGCCAGGGTCGCGGCGGCGAGACTGCGATTGATGTCGGGCCCGTGAACCACCACACCGTGCCGCCGGGCATCGGCCACCAGCGACTGCGGTGAATAGAAGCCCATCGGCTGGGCATTCAGCAGCCCCGCGCAGAAGGCCGCCGGATGATGCAGTTTGAACCATGCCGAATAGAACACCAACGCGGCGAAACTCTGCGAATGGCTTTCCGGGAAACCGAAATTGGCGAAGGCGTAGATCTTCTCGTAGATCCGATCGGCCAGCGCACCGGTGATGCCGTGTAATTCACGCATGCCCTCGTACAGGCGTTCGCGTAACCGCTCCATCCGTTCCGGAGAGCGTTTGGACCCCATGGCCCGACGCAGCTGATCCGCCTCGGCGGCGGTGAAACCCGCGACATCGATCGCCATCTGCATGAGCTGCTCCTGGAACAGCGGAATCCCGAGCGTGCGGGCCAGCGAATTCTCCAGTGCCGGATGATCGATGGTCCGATCCTCACTGCCGTTGCGACGGCGGATATAAGGATGCACCGAACCGCCCTGAATGGGGCCGGGGCGGATCAGTGCCACCTCCACCACCAGGTCGTAGAAGGCACGCGGCCGCAACCGCGGCAGCGTCGCCATCTGCGCCCGCGACTCCACCTGGAACACACCCACCGAATCCGCGCGCGACAGCATCTCGTACACCGCGGATTCGGTGAGATCGATCGAGTACAAGGCAATTTCGGTGCCCTCGTGCTCACGCACCAGATCGATCATGTAATGCAGCGCCGACAGCATGCCCAGCCCGAGCAGATCGAATTTCACCAGGCCCGCCGAGGCGCAGTCGTCCTTGTCCCATTGCAGGACACTGCGGCCCGGCATCCGCGCCCATTCCACCGGGCACACATCCGCGATGGGCCGATCACAGATGACCATGCCGCCGGAGTGGATACCCAGATGCCGCGGCAGTCCCTCGATCTCACCGGCCAGTTCCAGCACCCGCTCCGGAATCTCGGTGTGCGTTTCCGCCGACACCCCGGACCACCGGCTCACCTGCTTACCGAAGGCGTCCTGCTGCCCCTGTGAAAAGCCCAGTGCCCGAGCGGCATCACGCACCGCGGACCTACCTCGATAGGTGATCACATTGGCCACCTGCGCGGCGTACTCCCGGCCGTATTTCGCGTAGACGTGCTGGATGGCCTCCTCGCGGCGATCGGATTCGATATCGATATCGATATCGGGCGGACCGTCGCGTTCGGGCGCCAGGAATCGCTCGAACAGCAGATCGTTGGCGACCGGATCCACATTGGTGATACCGATCGCGTAGCAGACCGCGGAATTGGCGGCCGAACCCCGGCCCTGACACAGGATGTCATTCTGCTTGCAGAAATCGACGATATCGTGCACGACCAGGAAATAACCGGGGAAATTCATTCGGGTGATGATGTCGAGCTCATGTTCGATCTGCCGGTACGCCTTGGGGTTTCGTTCCGGCGGACCATAGCGCTCGGCGGCGCCGTCCAGAGTGAGCCGGCGCAGCCAGGAATTCTCGTCATGATCGGACGGCACGTCGAACGGCGGGAGTTCCGGGGCGATCAACTTCAGATCGAAGGCGCATTCGGCGGCCAGCTCCGCGGCGCCGGTCACCGCCCACGGGAAATCGGCGAACAGCTGCGCCATCTCCGCACCCGACCGCAGATGCGCCCCGCCGGCGGGCGGCAGCCAGCCGGCGATCTCGTCCAGACTGCGCCGGGCGCGGATCGCCGCCAGCGCCATGGCGCGGCGACGCTGGGCCGGTCCGGCGAAATGTGCGGCGGTCGTGGCGACCACCGGTAGCTTCAACCGCTCGGCAAGGGCGATCAACCGGAGGTTGCGCTCGTCGTCGGTGGGAATGCCGTGCTGGGTGAGCTCGACCGTGACCCGATCGCGGCCGAAGCGATCCATCAGATCGCGCAGCGCTGCCTCGGCTTCGGCGTCACCGCGTGCGAGCGCCTGCCGTACATGGCCTTTGCGGCAGCCGGTGAGAATATGCCAGTGCCCGTCCGCGGCGGCGGCCAGCCGATCCGGGTCGTAGCGCAGAATTCCCTTCTCCCCGGCCACCATGTGCGCGGCCGACATCTCCCGGGACAGCCGCCGATAGCCTTCCTGTCCGCGGGCCAGCACCAGCAGATGCGGACCGGCCGGATCCGGCTCCCCGGTGCGCGGCCGCGAGTCGGACAGCGTTCGCGATGCGGCGGCCGGCTCGAACATCGTTGCCGGATCGAGCGTTTCGCCCAGGGACAATTCCGCGCCGAACACCGTCGGCAGTCCCCATTCGGCGGCGGCCTCGGCGAACCGCACCACCCCGTAGAAACCGTTGTGATCGGTGAGTGCCAGCGCCTCCAGCCCCAGCCGCACCGCCTCCTCCACCAGTTCCTCGGGCTGGCTGGCGCCGTCGAGAAAGCTGTAGGCCGAGTGCGCGTGCAGTTCCGCGAACGGCACCACCGGCCCGGCCGGCGGCGGCCGCACACCCGCCCGGTATTCGCCCCGAGTATGCGACCACGCCGGGCTGTCCCCGCCATCCCCCGGCGGCTCCGATCCGCGACCGGGCAGACCGGAGAGCACCCGCTCCATCTCCGCCCAGGTCGGCGGACCGTTGCCCCAGCCCATGCACCCACCCTCTCGACTCGAACATACTTTCGAAATCGATGGTAACTCGCGGGTCCGACAGGTGGGGTCGGTCGCATCAGGACCAGGCGATCTCGCCGGTGCGGTCGACGAAGCGCCCGGACCCGGAGCCGGGCGATTCCGTGGCGAGGGCGACGATGGCGTCCGTGCCCTCGGTGACGGTCTGCGGGCCGCTGTGGCCGTTGAGATCGGTCGCTGTGTAGCCGGGGTCGGCGGCGTCGACCCGAATATCGGGCAGCCCCTTCGCGTACTGGGTGGTCAGCATCGTGAGTGCCGCTTTCGACGCGGTGTAGAGCGGTGCGACGCCATGGATTCGGGGCGCGCCGGGTCGTGGGTGCGGGCCGGCGAGCCCATCCCGCTGCTGACGTTGACGACGACCGGATCCGAGGATCGGCGCAGCAGCGGCAGGAATGCGGTCGTCGTGCGGACCACGCCCGCGAGGTTGACGTCGAGAACTGCGTCGGCACCGGACAATGCGGCGGGACCGGCCGCGCATCGCGAGGACCACAAGACCATCGAGCACCCCGCGGTCGGACCCATCACGGTGGACTGTGACGTCCTGACCGACGGCGATGCCGAACTCGAGATCGTGATCATGACCGCCGTCCCCGGCAGCCCGGACGAGAACACGCTGCGACTGGCCGCGATCAACGGGCCCGTACGAACTTCGCGCCCAGTGCCGCAGCGCCCAGCAGGGCAACAGCGGCAACCACCAGCGAGGTCTGCAGACCGCTGAGGAAGTCCCCGGCCACCAGCGTTCCGAATACCGCGACCCCGACCGCGCCGCCGACCTGCCGGGCCGTATTCAACTGCGCGGACGCCACACCGGCGTGATCGGCCGAAACGGTCTCCATCACCGCACTGGTCATCGCCGGCACGACGGTCCCGGCACCGAAGCCGACCGGAATGGTCGCCACCCAGATCATCCACAGCGGAATATCCGCGCCGCCCAGCACCAGCACCAGCAGACCGGCGGCGAACGCGATCTGCCCGCCGACCATCGGCAGCCGCGGGCCGAAGGCGGCGGTGATCCGGCCACCGAGCAGGTTGGCCGTCAACGCGCCCAGGCTCATCGGCAGGAACACCAGACCGGTCACCAGCGCCGAGTCACCGCGCTGTTCCTGCAGGAACAGCGACAGCAGGAACACGATGCCGTAGTAGGCGAAGTTCTGTACGAAACCGACGACCGACGCCGCCGAGAAGGTGGAGTGGGTGAACAGATCCAGCGGCAACATCGGGTCCTCGACCCGGCGCTCCCACCAGACGAAGAAGGCCACACCGGCCACCGCCGCGACGAGCCCGGCCAGTACCGGTGCCGCGGTCCACCCCTGGTGGCCGCCTTCGATCAGGGCGTAGGTCCCACCGCACAGCGCCGCGACGACGGTGAGTTGCCCGACCGGATCGATGCGGCGACCGGTACGAGCGGGCGTCACGGCCGCCCGGGTGGTGGCCAGCAGTCCCACCGCACCGATCACCAGATTGACCAGGAACAGCGATCGCCAGCCCAGCGTCACCAGCAGAACCCCACCGATCACCGGCCCGGCCGCCACCGCCGCACCACCCGCGGCGGCCCACAGCCCGATCGCGTGGGTGCGCTGCTTGGGATCGTCGTACGCGTGCCGGATCATCGCCAGGGAGGCGGGCAACTGGATCGCCGCACCGAGTCCCTGTGCGAACCGCGCGCCGATGAGTATCGCCGGCGACGCCGCCAGCCCACAGGCCAGCGACGCGACGATGAACAGCGTGAGCCCCACGGTGAACGCGCGCCGCGCGCCGATCCGATCCGACAGCGTGCCGCCCAGCAATTGGAACGCGGCGAAGATCAGCGTGTAGCTGTCGACCACCCACTGCAACTGACTCAGCCCGGCGCCGAGCTGATGACTCAGCGTCGGCAATGCGACATTCACGATGGTGGCGTCCAGGCTGACCATGAGGAATCCGAAGGACGCGGCGAACAGCGTCCACCGGGCCTGTGCCGGCGCCGCGGCGGTGTGGATGCCGGGCGCCGGGATGATGACGTTTGTGCTCACCTGGCCAGCATCGATCGCGTGCTGCCGCAGGACAATAGATCAGGGTGTACCTGACAGGGCTACCCTGAACAGGCACGAAACGGTTCGGAGGGTGATGTGGCAGGCAGCCGGGCAAGCGAGCTGGGAGCATTCCTGCGCACGCGCAGGACCGCACTCGATCCCGATACGGTCGGCATCGCGGCCGAGGGAGTACGACGGACACCAGGATTGCGCCGTACCGAATTGGCGACGCTCGCGGGGGTCAGTCCCGGCTACTACACCCGGTTGGAACAGGGCCGCGCCCCGCACCCGTCGCCCAGTGTGCTCGCCGCCCTGGCGACCGCGCTCCGACTGTCCGGCGACGAGCGCGAGCATCTGTTCGCGCTGGGCGGCGACCTGCGGCTGTTACCGGCAGAACCGAACGAACTGGCCTCCGGCGCACGTCGCATGCTGGAACTGCTGTCCGAGCCGACGGCGGCCTATGTGATCAACCGCTACAGCGACGTTCTCGCCTGGAACGACAGTGCCGCAGCGATATTCGGCCATCTGGTCGAGGGCCCGCTCCGCCCGAACAACGTTCGTTACGTATTCCTCGATCCGGAGTCGCGACAACGATTCCTGGACTGGGACGATATCGCCGCGGACTCGGTAGCCCATCTGCGCGCGGCCACCGGACAGCGGCCCGACGATCCGATACTGCGCCGACTGGTGGCCGAGATGACCACCGGCAGCGCCACATTCCGCCAACTGTGGGCCGATCACGAACTGCGCCACAAGGTCAGCGGCCACAAACACCTGCATCACCCGCTGGTCGGCTCCTTCGCTTTGGAGTACGTGGTCCTGGCGGTTCCGAATGCGGCAGGTCAGCGACTGGTGGCCTACAGCGCCGAGCCCGGCACGGCCGAATACGAGGCGCTGGCGCGGCTGGCCGCCGCCGATCCGCCCCGGACATCGGCCTTCGCGGGCTGAGCCGTCCCCGGACGGGTTCAGGTGCGGGATCGGCTCTTGCGGACTTGAGCAAGACGAAAAGCGCGCTGGGCATCCAGCTCTCGCCGCCGAGCCTGCTCCAGCTCGGCGGGGTCCAGCTTGGCCCTGCTCCGAGCATCCTTCCAATTCGCGGCCTTCACAACCATTGTCATCCCTCGTCGTCGTAGTCGCCGCTCAACGATCCGTCGATTCCGGTTCAACGACCGGTCGGCGAAGTAGCACCGGATGCCCTACGACAGGTTGAGATGGCGGTTCGGGGCCATCGCGGCATCGGCCAACTCCGGCAACTCGACGACTGTGACACCTTTTTGCTGAAGCTTTTCGACGCCCACACAATCCTCGACGAACGTGGCCGGCTCACGCCAGGCAATGACAACCTCGGGAATGCCCGCCTCCAAAATGCGCTCGGTGCAAGGCAACCGGGTCTTCGTCGCGCGCTCGGAGCACGGCTCGAGGGTGCTGTAGATGGTGGCGCGGGCCAGCCGGGGGTCGTCGACAGCGAGCTTGTTCAGCGCGGACTCCTCCGCGTGCACTTTCTCATCGGTCTCACGGGAGTAACCACTCGAGATCTCCTGCCCGTCAACGACGATCACCGCACCGACCGAGAACGCACCCTCCACAACCGGGCACAGCTTCGCGAGTTCGATAGCCCGATTCATCCAGTAGCTGTGATCGTGCTCGCTCAAGAGTCCTCCTTGGGGTGGTAACGCAGCAGGGCAATATCGCCGATCTGTGTGACATCTACCAGGCGCATCCGTCGAGCCGGGCCGCCAGGATAGCTCGCGGGGTGAACAAACCGCGGCGCCTCGCTCTGACCGACGAGAGTAGGACCGATCGCCATCAGCAGTTCGTCGGCCAAGCCTGCGGACAGGAATGCGGTGTGGATGTGCCCGCCACCTTCGACCATGAGACAGCCGACTCCCCGGGTGGCGAGATCATCGACCAGCGCCCCGAAGTCGACAGCTTCACCGAGCGGCACGATTTCGGCCAGGTCACCAATCCGGCCGGCCAACTTCTCGGCTCCGGCGTTCGTGGTGTACACGACGGGTTTCTGTTCAACCCCGTGATGCCAGAACTTCGCGTCCGGGTCCAGATCTCCGCTCGCGGTGACCGTGATTTTTCGAGGGTTCGCGGATTTGCCCGCAGCGATTCGGTCAGCTTGGCGTGCTTGGTTCTTGACAATCAGGCGCGGGTTGTCGCGCCGGATCGTCTCGGCACCAACGAGGATCGCGTCCGATTCCGCCCGCACTTGATCCACACGGTCGAAATCGGTGTCGTTGGACAGCAGGAGCCGCTCGGGGCTCGTGTCATCGAGATACCCATCCACACTGGTCGCAACGGACAACACAACGTACGGGCGGGTCACGCGAGTGCCCACTGTTGTGCAGCCGCGCGAAACTGGACGATCTCGGATTGCCTACTGCGAGGGTCGAGCATGCCGTGCACGGTGCGGAGATTGTGCAGAATCCGCTCGGAACCTGTACTTACCCCCGTGTCGAGCACGGCTTGCCCAAGTCGTGCAGCCGATTCGACTTCGCCTGCCTGGGCGTATGCGACGGCCTGGCGTGAGATGTATACCGCTTGGTCGCGGGTCTGCCCTGAGCGCATGCCGGTGATGGCCCGACCAAATTGGTCGATGGCACCCCGATAGTCACCGAGCCCGACACGGCCTTGCGCCTGATGAGCATCGATGTAGGCGTGGTCGAGGAAGAATCCCCAGGATGGATCTATGTTCGAATCGTCGACCATCTCACGAGCGCGGTCGAACGCAGACTCACTACCGACGCTATCGCCGATGAGCGCGTGGGCATGACCGGCGAATGTCCTTGCGACAGTTCCGAAGCGAGTTGCCGGCGGTGCTGCGCGTTCAGCTGCCTCGGCCAGTTCCCGAGCTTCGATGCCGTCGCCCATGTCGTTGGCAAGCTGCGCTTTCCGGATCAACACTGCCGCGATCGAGTAGGGATCACCGAGTTGGTGCGACCAGGTCAGGCCCCGATCTGTCCAATGCTGGGCTCGGCCCCAGTTGCGGCAGTCCTGGTGCAGCCATGCGGCGAACTCGGCATAGAGCACTCGCATCCGCTGCATTGCTGTGGGGTCACCCACCCCGGCGCGTTTGAGCTGTCCTATCCGTTCGATGCTCTGCTCCACCAGAGGGATCACGTCACGCGCGCCGTGCAGGTTGTCACTTTCGATCAGTGACAGGCGCAGACTTCGGAAGTGTTCGAGGCGGTCGATTTCCGGGCTGTTCGCTAGGACAGCGGCAGGTTTGACACCCGCGGCGACCGCGAGCGCCCCCACCCCGATACCAGCGATAACAGTGCGACGTGGGAGTGACACGAGAATGACCTCTCCAGCGGCGGTCCGGGCCGGAACCCAAACCAGATCAGCTTCATCGGCACCCAGTACGGTCGCCCGACCGAGGGTGTTATCGGCCAGCGTAACCGGTACCGGCGAACCGCAACCCACCTCATTGTGGGCGGCCGACTCGGTTCCGAGCAGGTTCGCAAACCTCGCCGCAACCGATTCCGATGCCGCCGCCAGCACATTGTCCAGCTGACGTTTGCTCGATGGGCGTAACGACGCAGCAGCCCCCGCTGATTCCCACGCGTCGACACTGCGTGGCGAAACCTGCACCACCCTGGCGAACTCTTCGATGGAGAGTTGCATGGCAGTGCGCAGCGTTTTCGACTCGATTCCGGTCCAACCGTAGATGATCATCGGCCCAGCTCCCCTGCTCGTGCCGCGCTTGTAGATCGAAACGTACACCGGCCCAAGCAGGCCGGAGAACGATCCGCTGTCCGCGCAACTGAAGCTGCGGAAATACTGCGGAACTACTTCGTGGTCAACGCATTCGCGACGGACAACGCTCTAATCGAGCCCCGCCGCCGGGTGCCGCAGACCCCGGCGGCGGGTGCGAACCAACTCGACCAGGCACCGGAAAGTGAACCGACCATGAGGATCGCTGCGCTGACAGGCCTACCCACTGACGAACACCCCTCGGTCCGTGCCGGGAGCATGTTGTGATCGCGCTGACGATCGGCAGCCTCATCTCGGCGGCCGGAATCCATGTCGCCATTATCGCTTGGCCTCAGCGCATTCCGAAGGATCGCACCGTGGCAGCGATCCGCCGTCGCGTCGAATCCGAACGCCGGACCCACTACCCACGAGGTAACACGCATGGACGCTGACGACGATGCCCTCGCGATGGGCTACGTGTGCGTCGACTTGGTGAAAACCATGACCGACACGGACTTTCGCGCGCGGCAGATCGCTGCCCGGCTCGGGTACCGGTACATCGGATTGTGTCGCAGTAGCAGCCTGATCGTCCCGGCGGCGCTCCTGGACCACGTCACGACACACAAGATCGAGTTGCTGATCGTCCCCGGCTTGGCGCACTTGCGCGGCCGGATACCGCCGGACCTGGCCGAACTCACCGATATCCACGACCTCGCGACCGGCCGCACCTACGAACGGGAGGGCGCGTACGCACCCGACGAGGGCCACCGGCCGAACCCGCTGGCGGCGCGGTGATCAATATGATGAAACCGGCACTGCCACAACGCCACCCGCCCGAAGATACCAGTCTGAGCTGGTCGACGAGTCTCGCGCTGCTGGACAGCCTCCTCGCTGCCCTGCGCACATGGCAGCCGCACGAGCTGCCGCCTTCCTCACCCACCGAGCAGGACATCGCCGAGTTCGCCGCCCTCATTCCTTCTCGCTGTCACCCGGACGTGGACAGCACGCCGTACGACCGCTTCGGGCCGAGCCATACCGCTGCGGGAAGGTTCGGGGGGCCGCTTGCGCGTGGTCGAAATTCGGACGCTCCAGGCTATGGGACATGAGGACGGCGTGATCACTCGCGGGGTGAAGGGCGCAGCTTGCGGAAAACCCCCTGAAATCTGCCTGATTCGAACCCTTTTCGCAGGTACCGCCGCCGAATTATGGTCGCTTCGGCCAATCGACGGCGAGGGAAAGGGACCCCATGTCGCTTCTGGAGTCCGCGTCGGCGACCGCGCTCGACGAGCACACCACGGGACACGACGAACCGCAGCACCGAGAGCTCGGCGCCGCCGACACCCGGACCGCGGTCGCGGCGAGCCTGATCGGGACCACCGTCGAGTGGTACGACTTCTTCCTCTACGCGACCGCGGCCGGTCTGGTGTTCAACACCCTGTTCTTCCCCGACACCAGCGCCTTCGTCGGGACCATGTTGTCGTTCGCGACCTTCGCCGTCGGCTTCCTGATGCGCCCGATCGGCGGTCTGGTCTTCGGCCATATCGGCGATCGCATCGGGCGTAAACGCACCCTCGCGCTGACCATGGCGATCATGGGCGGATCCACGGCGCTGATGGGCATCCTGCCCACCAGCGCGTCGATCGGGGTGGCGGCACCGATCCTGTTGCTGGCCCTGCGCATTCTGCAGGGATTCGCTCTCGGCGGGGAATGGGCCGGTGCGGTACTGCTGGCCGTGGAACACAGTCCGCGCAAGAAGGTCGGCCGGTTCGGCAGTTATCCGCAGATCGGACTGGCACTCGGACTCGCGCTGGGCACCGGGGTCTTCGCGCTGTTGCGCTCGGCTCTCAGCGAAGAGGCGTTCCTGAACTACGGCTGGCGAATCGCGTTCGGCGCCAGCGTGTTCCTGGTTCTGATCGGTGTGATCGTGCGGCTGAAGGTCGACGAGACGCCGGCGTTCCGGGAGATCGACCGGCTCAACCAGATCTCGAAAGTTCCCGTGGTGGAACTGTTCCGGAACGCGCGCAACCGCCGCAACACCGTACTCGGACTGCTGTCGCGCTGGGGTGAGGGCGCAGCCTTCAACACCTGGGGCGTGTTCGCGATCAGCTTCGCGACCGGACATCTCGGCTTCCGGCAGGTACCGGTACTGCTCGCGGTGACCACCGCGGCCGTGGTGATGGCCGTCCTCATCCCGGTATCGGGGAGGCTGACCGATCGATTCGGGCCGCGGCGGGTCTACATCGCGGGTATCGCCGCCTACGGCGTGCTGGTGTATCCGGTGTTCGCGCTGTTCGAGATCGGCAATATCGCCGTGTTCACGATCGCGCTCATCGCCGTGTTCGGAGTGGCCCACGCGCTGTTCTACGGCGCCCAGGGCACGTTGTATGCCGGGCTGTACCCGCCCGAGGTCCGGTACACCGGATTGTCGTTCGTGTACCAGTTCTCGGGCATCTACGCCTCGGGCATCACTCCGATGATCGTCACCGCACTGATCGCGGCCGGCGGTAAGACACCCTGGCTCGCGTGCGGATACCTGGTGGCGACGGCGGTGATCAGTGTGATCGCGACCCTGTTCATCAGCGAGGACGACCGGCTCACCGCCTGAGACGATCAGCCGTGCCCGGCGCCCGACAACAGGATGCGGCGCCGGCGGCGAGTGCGGCGTGCCGCCTGTTCGCCCGCGGCCTTCGCCTCCTGTTCGGAGGCACCGGCGGCGATCGCCTTCGCATGAGCTTCGGCCGCGGCCTTCTCATCCTTGGCCGCCGACCGCCGACGCAACGTATTCCACAGACCCACAGTCATCCCCTTCCGGCTCTCACGAATATCCGAAGACCCTCAGCATGACCGGAAAAGCTCCCGGCCGGATCGCCCTGCGGGATGAAGCCGGGCCCGCCGCCTACCTCTCGAGGGGTAGGCAACCGGTCGTACGAATGTGGTCCCGTCTCTTGGCAGGCGATCTTACTTTGGAGTAAGTTCGGAGGAAATCGGACCTGCAAGGGAGCAGCGATGTCGGATGAACACCCCACCGGAAACGGATATGTCGCCCGTCGGCGCGCCGATCGGGATCTGGCCGGGAAACACGTCGTCATCACCGGCGCCTCCTCCGGTATCGGACGGGCGGCGGCGAGCGCGGTGGCCGACAAGGGCGCGGTGGTGCTGCTGCTCGCCCGGCGCGCCGACGAACTGAACACGGTGGTCGAGGAGATCACCGCCGCGGGCGGACGGGCCTACGCCTATCAGTGCGATGTCACCGATTCCGATTCGGTCGAGGGCACCGTGGCCGCCATTCTCGACACCCACGGCCATGTCGACATGCTGGTCAACAATGCCGGGCGTTCCATCCGCCGCGCGGTGCATCGCTCCACCGATCGGCTGCACGATTTCGAACGCACCATGGCGGTCAACTACTTCGGTGCGGTGCGGATGACACTGGCCCTGTTACCGCAGATGCGCGAGCGTAAATTCGGGCACATCGTGAACATTTCGAGTGCCGGCGTGCAGGTCGCCGCGCCCCGGTTCGCCGCCTATCTCGCCAGCAAGGCCGCACTGGACAAGTTCGCCGAGGTGACGGCCGCCGAAATGCTGTCGGACAGGATCACTTTCACCACCATCCACATGCCGCTGGTACGGACGCCGATGATCGCACCCAGTGGCGCTCAGGGCCCCTCGGCCTCTCCGGAATGGGCGGCGGCCACCATCGTGCGCGCCCTGAGCGAACGACCCCGGCGCATCGATGTGCCGCTGGGCACGCTGGCCGAGTACGGGACACTGTTCGCGCCGGGGATCAAGGATCGCGTGCTGCACCGGTACTACCGGTCACTGCCCGACTCCCCCGCCGCCAAGGGCGAAGCGGCGCCGGCGGACGATTCCGGCCCGGAAGTACCCGCGCCACAGCCGAAACCGATACGCAGGACCTCGACCGCCGGTCGTGTCACGCGCTCGACACTGCGCCGCGCCGCGCGCCTGGTACCCGGTACCTATTGGTGAGAACGGTCAGCGCGATCGCGTCGAGCCCGGTCCGGCATCGTCACGAACATCGCGCACGACGACCGCCGTCGCGGCCTTCGGCTTCGCACCACAACTGGCCTGCCGGGGCGGATAGGCGGCCGTCTCGGCGGTGACCAGCCACCGACGGCCGTCGGCGTGGCTCACCTCGACGGTATCGGCGAGATCTCCCGGGGCGGCCGTCGAGACGGTGAGCTCATCCGCGGCCGCCGGCACTCGCTCGCGCACCGCGATCTCCGCTGCCTGGGCGATCGGCGAATAACAACTGCGACCGCGGAAACCGTCGAGCGACACCGCATTCCGGCGTGCGGCGGTCACCGCTCGCACGGCCGCGTCACCGTCGACACGCCCATAGGTCAGCCCGGTGGGCAGGATCACCATCGCGGGTGCGAAGCGGTGGCCGCCGGTGTGCGAGCACTCCCAGACCAAGCCCGGAAACTCCGTGGCCAGCCGCGCCGCGATCGGGCGGCCGAGCCGGGCACAGCACTGATCGCGTTTACCGTGCGCGCAGACCAGGATCGGTGGATCGTGCACCGCCGCACCGATTCCCGGTGCGGGACCGTTCAGCAGGTGCAGATCGATGTCGAGCAGTTGCTTCAGGTCCGTGATCTCCAGGCGCTCACACCACGATCCGTGCGGCCGGCTGGAGGCGAGCAGAACCGTTCGCACACCGGCGAATTCGCTGCGGCCGGGGCGCCGGATCAGGGTGGGCCGGACCTGCGCCGCCTTGGTGCGAACCGCCAGTTCGGCGGTCAGTTCCGGCCCCAGGACCTCGTCGCCGATCACATCGCGGCCCCACGCCCCGGGATGCTCGACGCACAACCAGCCGCCGACGCGGGTCGCACTGCCCGGTAACGGGATGTCGGCGGCGGCCGCCGAACACGGCAGACCCTCTGTGCGGGACACCCGCACCCGGTCGGCATCGCGAGCAGCTTCGCCAGTGTCACTCACACTGCCTCCTGGAGACCGCTCATTGTCCCAGGAACGGCAACACCACCGCCGCGAACTCCCGGTATCGATCGCGGTGGATGCTGTGCCCGCAGGTGAAGGTCTGGACCCGGCAATCCGGCACCCGGGTACGGAAGATTTCCAGCTTCTCCGGATCGACCAGGCCGCCGGGACCACCGCGCAACATGAGGGTGGGTGCGGTGATGTTCACCAGTCCCTCCCACCATCGCAGATGCGGGGTGCGGAGCTGTTCGAGCGCCGGTGCGGTCATCGACCGGTCGTAGGCCAGGACCACCCGGGGATGACGGAGCAGGCTGGTGGTGGCGTGCCACAGTTCCGGCAGCGACGGCAGCCGCCGGGTGAGAGTGAGCTGTTCGGTACCGGAACGCAGCGGCAGCGGCTGCTCCTCCAGGACCAGCCGCCGCACCAGGTCCGGCCGCTCGATCGCCAGCCACGAACAGGCGTAACCACCCAGGGAGTGACCGACCAGATCGACGGTGGTCAGCTCCAGCCGCTCACACAGCCGCAGCAGGTCCGCGCCGAATTCGTCGAACGGATAGGTGGGGGTGCGCGCACTGCGGCCGTGCCCACGCAGATCGGGGACGATGACCCGCCGGCCCGATCGGATCAGCGCGGTGGCGAACCTGTCCCAGGTGTGCCCGTCGCCGCCCATCCCGTGCACCAGCAGCACCGGCACCTCCGAGAGCGGATGCGATACCGCCGCGGCACCCGAGTCCCGGTAGGCGATCTGCACACCCGCGAGCGGCACCCGGACGACGTTCGATTCCACGATGAGCCAGGGTACGTCGCCGTGAGCCCGATCGCCGCTGCCTGTGGGGTGTTCCATAGCGCGGGGGCCGCATCCGGCGAGCGTCGTAGAGTTGGTGTGAGAACCACCGGATACCGATCGAGCGAAGGGATCTTCCGCCATGTCCGAGCCCGACGATCGCATCCCCGCACCTCAGGGCAAGGCGCTCGGTATGCCCTACGACTGGCGTCGCCCCACCCGAGAGCGGATGCGCGCCCGGATGTGGAATCCGGATGATCCGCGGCTGTTCACCCCGAGGTCGTTCGGCTGGGGTTACGACCTGAACTTCTATCGGCTGCTGCACTGGCGGCGCTGAACAGCGGTCGCGCGGTTATTCGTAGAGGCCCTCCACATGCCAGGTCTGCTCGTACCCCAGCAGCAATAGGGCACGTTCCTCCTCGTCGAGGAGTATCTGGGCGCGGACGGTTCCATCGGATTCGCCGGTGCCCCACCACCGTTCGTCCGATATCCACGGACCGGCCCAGCCGGCGACCCGCCACGACCGGCTGCCCCAGTGCAGCGCGGCCGGTTCGGCGGTGAACATGCCCCGCTCGGTGATCCAGACCGGAAGGCCGGTAGCGGATTCCAGCCGGACCTCGGGATGGCCCTGCAACACCACCGCGGGAGCCGGCTGCGGGAGCCGGCCGGGCCAGGGCTGATCGGGGTCGGTGGCGGGTACCGCCTCCTCACCGAAGATCACGAGGGTGACGCGTTCGGCGGGACCGCGACCACCGCTGCGCACACCGATCCGCACCGCCTCACCGCCGAGCAGACCCTGTACCCGGACGAGCGCGCGCCGGGCACGCTGCTCCTCCTCGCCCACTCCACCCCAGAGCCCGAGTTGCAGCGCACCGGCCGCCACCACCTCGACCGGTTCGAGCCGCAACAGAGTGATCGGGGAGCCGGAATCTTCTGCATCACCGTGATTTCCGCCACCCGCACGCCGGGAGGCCAGGGCGCGGTGGGTCAGCCAGCCGTCCAGCTGCCAGCGCACCCGGTCCGCGGTGGTCTCCGGGGTCAGCGGCTGCGCACAGCGCCAGATTCTCGACAGTTGTTCCCCGTCGGCGGTTTCGGCGTGCACCGCGAGCCGGGTGCAGGCCACCGCGGCCGCCGACAGTCGTTCGTGCAGCCGGGTGGCGAGCATGCGACCCGCGAACGCGGCGGCATCGACCCGCTCGATCGGCGGATCGCAGCGATACTCGACCACCAGATCCGGAGCGGGCGAGGCCGCCGAGGGCGGGCGCTCGGGTTCCGCGCGGGCGCATCGGTGTGCGCGGATGGCGTCGGCACCGAACCGGGACGCGACCTCGGCGGGAGTGAGCGCCGCGAAATCACCGACCCGGCGCAGCCCCAGCCGATGCAACAGGTCGACCAGTTCGGCACGTTCCGGCGGGGCCAGGCTCGGCTCGACGGCCAACTCTCCCACCGGAAGCGGCGCCAGGAAATTCGCGGCCGCACCGGATGCGACGATCTGCGCGCGACGCGCGGCGATCACCGCGGCCGACAGTTCGTCGGCGATCCCGATGCGGCATTCCACACCGGTCGCGGCGACCGCGTCGACCAGGCGTTCGGCGGCCTGTTCCTCGGAACCGAAATAGCGGGCGGCACCGCGCGCGCCGAGTACCAGCAGTCCGGGACGCAAGACCTCCACGCCAGGCACCGTTTCGTCCACTGCCGTCACGACCGGCTCGAACAGTCGCGCATCCCGATCCGGATCCGACTGCGCCACATGCAGATCCGGGCACCGTGCCTGCGCTTCCCGCCTGGTCAGTCCGCGTCGCACCCCCGCCTCACGGGCCACCGCGGAACAGGCCACCACCCGATTCGCGTGCAGCACCACCACCGGCCGCAGCGGTGCGATATCGGCCGCGGCCGCCGCGGCGACAGCAGGCCAATCGGGGCACCACACCGCCAGCACCCGGAAACCCGGCCGCTTCATGTCGGCATCGCCGGATACCGACGCGGTCCCGGGTTCCCGGACACCACACGGACAACAGCACAGCCCAGGGACCGAGGTAGCGCCCAGACCCTGGCACAGCTCTGAGATCGCGGCAGCGGTGAGATGCGCACGCTGCCGATGGTGAAGCACTCAGGACGCGACATCGCCGCTGATCTCCATTGCCGGCACCGGCGGCGAATCCGTCTCCGGTGCAATCCATTCGACGCGCCCGTTGTGCGGGCACAGATCCAGGCGACCGGTGCGCGGCTGCGACGAACGGGCATCGACGCGCACATCCAGATGTACCGAGCACAGGCGGCCACGCCCGCGCCCCAGGCCCGAATAACCCGCGATCCTGGAATCGATCCGCAGCGTAGGCCCGCTCCAGTTTCCGCCCGTCACCACCAGGGTGGCTCCCTTGCTGCGCGCGCGGGCGGCGAGGACCCGAGTCCGGCTGGGCGGTACCGACCTACCGGCCAGACCCAGCACCACCAGATCCAGACCATCCAGCAATACGGCGGCGATCTCCATCGGATCCGGCCCGGGTTCGGCCACCACGGCCAGCCGCCCCAGATCGGCACCCATCTCCGCGGCGGCCAGCAGTCCCAACCGGGGCAATCCGATCACCGCGGCATAGCCACCGCCGCCCGTCACCTCGGCCAGCAGTCCAGTCAGCAACGACCCCGCACCCGAGTACGCCACCACCGACCCCTTGGGTATCCCGCTCTCGGGCAGGAGTCCGGCCAGGGCAGAAGGTATGGGCAGCCGCTCCCGGACCGGTTCGACGGCAACCGGCGGAGGTGCCGCGACCTCGGCCCCACGTGCCGGAACCGCGGCCATCCGCCGTCGCAGCTCTGCCAGCTGCACGGCCCGCGCATCTGTCGCCGAACCCATCTCGCCGACCACCTGTCTCCGCCTACGAGCCTTCAGCACCGATCCAGCTATCGATTCAACTCGAATATACGTTCGATAGGACCAAAGTAGAACCTCCCGACCGGTCTCCGTCAAGCGACGCGGCCCATCCGCCACATCAGCCCCAGTGCGACGGTTCCGTCACCGCCTCGGCCGGCGTGTGTACAACGGCTCCGGTGACCACCCAGGACACCGCTCCACCCGGCTGTGACCGTGGCCAACCGGAGACCGAACCAGGCCGGTCGCCATGGTTTTCGGCTATCCTCGCGCCGTGACCGAACGCGCTCGCCCCATCGTCGGCCCCGACTACCTCGTCGCAGGCCGTTACCGCCTGCAGTCCAAACTCGGCGGCGGAGGTATGGGCGCGGTATGGCTTGCCACCGACCGGTTGCTCAATCGCGATGTCGCCATCAAACAGGTGCTCACCACCGCCGGGCTGAGCGAGGCCGAGGCCACCGAGGTGCGCAACCGGATCATGCACGAGGGGCGGGTCGCGGCCAAGCTGTCGCACGAACACGCCATCGCCGTCTACGACGTGGTACTCGAGGCCGGTGAGCCGTGGCTGGTGATGGAGTACCTGCCCTCTCGCAGCATCGCGACGGCGCTGGCGCTGGCCGACACCCTGCCCCCGGTCGAAGTCGCGCAGATCGGCGCCCAGGTGGCCGACGCGCTGGCGACCGCCCATGCCGCCGGGATCGTCCACCGCGATATCAAACCGGGCAACATCCTCGTCGCCGATCGCGGCGCCGAGGTGGGTATGGCCAAACTCAGCGACTTCGGTATCTCGAGCGCGGGTGAGGCCTTCGACGAGCCGGAGGACGTGATCACCGGCACGCCGTCCTATCTGCCGCCCGAAGTCGCGCGCGGGGCGAAACCGGAACCCGCCAGCGACGTATTCTCGCTCGGCGCAACGCTGTACACCGCGATCGAGGGGCAGCCGCCGTACGGATTCGACGACGACAACGATGTGATCGTCACCCGCGCGGCCATGGCGCAGATCATCCCGCCCACCCGCAGCGGACCGCTCACCCAGGTACTGCTGCACATGATGGAACCGGCACCCCAGCGCCGCCCCACCATGGCCGAGGCACGTGAGGAAATCCTCGCCGCCGCATTCGGCCCCGGCACCGCGCCCTATATTCTCGGGGCCCCGATCCGCACCGACGACGGCACCATCCCGGCCTGGGCGGCACGCAATTCCGCCGCCGGACTGCGCAGTCCGCACTCCGCGCCACTGCCCCGCCCGCCGCGGGTGGTCGCCCCGAGTGCCGCTGCGCCGCAACAGAAATTGGGCCGGTCGAAGCTGGTCGATATCGACTTCACCAGATTCGGGCCGAACGCGGCGCCGCTGGCGATCGCGGTCGGACTGCTGATCGGGCTGCTCATCCTGATCGTCATCCTCGTCGCCGCGATGTGATGCGCCGCGATGCGCTCAGTCGATGCGGCGCCGATGCGCCCAGCGGGTCAGTGCGTTGCGATTGGACTGCTGGGTTTTGCGGAGCACGTTCGAGGCGTGGGTTTCGACGGTTTTCACCGAAATGAAGAGAGATTCCGCGATTTCGCGATAGGTGTAGCCGCGGGCCAGCAGTCGCAGCACCTCGAGTTCGCGTGGGGTCAGTGAATCCAGTTCGGGATCCAGCGGCGGTTCCGGCGCCGGGGAACGCCCGGTGAACGAGTCCAGGACGAATCCGGCCAGCCGCGGACCGAACACCGCATCGCCACCGGCGACCCGCCGAATTCCTTCGGCCAGTTCGGAACCCGAGATGGTCTTGGTGACGTAACCGCGGGCACCCGCGCGAATCACCGCGATCACGTCCTCGGCGGCATCGGAGACACTCAGCGCCAGGCAGACCGGTCCGTTACCCGACGATCCCGGACCGTCGCGGCGATCGTCGATGCCCTGCAGCACCGCCACCCCGCCACCGTCGGGCATGTGCACATCCAGCAGCACCACATCCGGCTTCGCGGAGCCGATCCCGGCCACGGCCTCGGCGACGCTCCCCGCCTCCCCGACCACATCCATATCGTTCTCGCGGCTCAACTCGGCCCGCACACCGGACCGGAATACGGCATGGTCGTCGACCAGAAAGACCCGGATAGCCACAGTTCTCCTCAACCTCGGGCCGGCCCGCTGCCGGCGCGCAGCACCAACTCATCGGTACCACATCGCATCCGGCGGTGCCGGGAACACCGACGGGCGCACCTGGCCTCGCCGATCCGCGGGCCCGGTACCGGAATCGGACGCAGTCCGGGCCCCTCAGCCGCACATTCTGCCTTGCCCCCACGAACTGCGAGGTCCAAAAGGCGCCGCTCTTCACCCGAGCCAAAGCCTCCACGAACGGCGA